>JAXMGO010000020.1:0-90994 GCA_046347255.1 Steroidobacteraceae bacterium | reverse complement strand
GCGGCAGTTCCTCGACTGCGTATCCGGCCGGCAGCTCGATCTCGAAGCTGTCGGTATCGCGCGCCGGACCCTCGAACTCGATGGCGTTCTCGCGCGGTTCCGGGACTTCCAGCAGGCTGAGCGCGCGCACGCCGAGCACTCGCGGGCGCACCAGCAGCAGATCGCCGTTGACCTTTGCGTAGCCCTCGGCCTCGAGTGCGTAGCGCCAGACCAGCGGCTTCGCGAGTTCGGCGACGCCGCCGACTGCCGCCTGCACGATGCGAAAGTTCGCCAGCGAGTTCGCCACCAGGAATTCGATGCGCCGTATCCGATCGGTATCGACCGTGACCGAGCGCAACGACTCGCGCATGCCCATGGCATCGTCGCCGAGACGCTCTTCGGTCACGTCGCCACGCAGGGTTCCCGTGCCGTCGAGCGTGAACCGCCCGGTACGACGCAGCCCGCTGCTCGCCACGGGCAGCTGGGGAGTGGCCAACAGTTCACCGGCCCCGGGCGCCGCCAGCAGCGCGTAACTGGCCTGCAGCTCACCCCGCAGACCGCCAAGCGGCGTGAGGTCATCGGTGGGATCGAAGAACAGGATCCGGCCCAGTCGCGGATGCTGCATCACGGCCTGCAGCGAGGGATCGGCCGCGCCATCCGGGAGGCGTATGGCAACGATGACGTGGTTGAAGCCGAGATTGGGCGGCGTGTCCGCCGCCATGGCGCCGCGCACGGTGTTGATGATGACGAAGTAGGATTCGATGCCGATGTCACTCAGCATCGCCGAGAGCAGCGTCGCCTTGTCCTTGCAGTCGCCGTAGCGGTGCGCGTACACCTCGGAGGCGGCGTGCGGCTGAAAGCTGCCAATGCCGAGCTCGATGCCGACGTAGCGGATCTCCGATTGCACGAACTTCGCCAGCGACCGGGCCTTGCCCAGCGCGGTGGCCTCGCCCGACGTGAGCGCCAGCACCTTCTGGTGGATGTCGGCATTCGGGTCACTGCGGCCGCGCGCCAGCCCCAGGTACCAATCGCCCACGTCGCGCCAGCTGAGCAGCGCCTGTCCGCGGCCCACTGGCGGAACCAGCGACAGCATCATGTGCCCGCCCACGCGCCGCCAGGGCGGCATCGATTGCTCGATGCGCACGGGACCCACGTCCCGGAGCGTCCATTGCCACAGCCCGGGCCCCATCGACTGCGGATCGCTGCTGGAATGATTCAGCCACGTCGCCTGGTATGCCCAGCCCGGCGGCAGCTCGAGCGAGTAGCGCGCCTCGACGGTCGGCACCGCATCCTGGAAGTCCCACAGGTCGGAGATGAAGTACGGGCGCTCCTCCTGCTCGACTTCATAACCCACCACGCTGCCGGCCACCGCGGCCGGGATACGCAGCCACCTGGCACGCAAGTCCGACACCAGCACGCCGCCATCGACACCGTTGAGCGCCGTATCGGCGATGTCCTTGTCCCTGGTCTCGAATTCCTTGCCTTGCGCCGGCAGGCTCCAGCCGCGCAGCGTCCGCACGCGGCTCTGCGCGTCGTACACGACCGACACCACGCCGCGGCTGGCACCCTCCGGCCGCAGGATGCGCACCGCGATGCGCTGCAGGCGCCGCACCCTTCCGTCCGCCTGCACGCTCAGCACGATCTCCGAATACAGGACGACGGCTGGCGTCTTCTCGTCATGCGCCGGCAATGGCACGGCGGCGGCCGCGCGCAGCCATTCAGGCGCGGCCGACCCGGCGGACGCAGGCGCTGCGCCGCAGGTCAGCAGCAGCACCGCCGCGACCGTACGCGCCAGGCGCGCACACCGGTGGCCCTCAGTGAGCCGCATGCCGGGTGTCCCGCGAGAGGACGATCTGCTGCTCGTCGCCGGCGCGCAGCCGCTGGAAGAAGACCCGCAACTGATCGTAGAAGCGCACGTCCATGTAGATCGTGCGGATCGTCAGTTGCCGCTGCAGGTGCAGCTTGCCGTCCCGTGCCTCGGCCCGGCTCGAGTAGCCGGTCGACTTGCCCTCGTCGGCGATGGCGGCCGGCAGGCTGGTGATCGCCACGCCCGGCGGCAGGGTGATATCGACGTCGTCGTCGCGCATGAACGGGTAACTGAAGTACATGGGCTGCACGCGCGTCGCGTGCTCGAAGGTGTGGCGCTCCGCGCCGCCGAACACGGTGGCCGGCACGAGCATGCGAGCGCCCGCAGCGACCCCCCAACCGGGGATATCCACGTCGAATTCCGCAACCAGCGTGGGCCCGGCGCTGCTCCAGTCCGGCTCGTTGGCCAGCTTGGCCTCCATGCCGACCGGCACGCTCGCCTTTATCTCTTCCTCCAGGTAGCGGCGGCGCGCGGTGGCGTCCTCCTCGCGCTCTTCCAGGCGCCGGACCAGGGCCTCCTGTCCCGAGTAGGTCACGGTCAGATGCCCGCTCAGGGTGCCGTCGGGGGCCAGCGTCAGCGCCCCGCGGCGGGCAATGCAGGAAGCCGCGGCCGGCGTCGCGACGATCGAGGTCCATTCGCCACCATTCTTGTCCAGCCTGAGCCCCTGCACCCCGGTTTCGGACCACGGCAGCATGCCGTAGGGCGTGAGGTAGGCGCCCGGATCAAAAGCCTGCTCGGTACCGTCCAGCCTGACCATGGCGACGACGTCATTGAGCTGTCGCGGATTCATGGCTTCCTTGCTGAAGAAGTACCAGTTGCGCGTCGATACCACGACCGGATCGGCCTGGATTCCCGCGGCCCGGGCCAGCGCCAGGAACAGCCAGGTGAGCTGCTCGCTGCCGCCGTAGCCGCGCTCCCACACATCGCCGACGTTGCGATTCAGCTTGATGTGCTCGCGTTTCTCCTCCTGCTCGGTGCGCTCGCGTTCGTAGGTCAGGTTGCGAAGCTGCTGGACGCGTGCGTAGATCTTGCGCAACTTGGATTCCGGCGAATCCCCGGGGTCCACGATCCCGCGCAATGCGCGCTCCATGGCGCGCTTCGAATCGACGAAGTCGTCGATGGCCTGGAAGCGGGCCTTGCCGTAGTTGCGCCAGAACTCCGCGACATCCGCGGCGTGCTCGCCAAACGGGTAGTAGGTGAACTCGACCCGGTATTTCATCTCGTCCTCGGGAGGCATGTACTCCTCGCGGACAAACGCCGGCACGTTGTTCACGTCCAGCTGGATGAGGCCTTTGACCGGCTTGACCGGCGGCACCGCCCCGGGCGGCAGTCCACGCGGCCAGCTCCAGTGCAGTCCCAGGTACTCGTTCGGTCGCAGCGAAAAGTGCGCACGCCGCGTGAACAGCACGTCGTTGAGTATCCACCGCGAGTTGTACACGTAACCGCTGTCCATGCGGTGCGTGAAGCGATACTCGAGGATGCTGCCGACGCGCACGTCGGGCAGCGTGAAGGTCTTGGCGAGATAGCGCACGCCGCGCGCCTTCACCAGGGTGGTCTCGAATACCCTGCCGTCGAATGGCACGATGCTGCCATCGGGCTGGACCACCCGCGCTTCCAGGCCGCGGATGGCGTCACTGCCGCCAAAGTAGGGGATTTCGACATTGGCGAAGTGCCGGCCTTCCTCGGTCAGCACCTTGATGCGCAGGTAGTCCGCTTCGGTGGCATTGGCGTCGTCGCGATCGACCTGCCGGTAGAGGATGATCGCGGGCGCCTGCGGCGCGGCGGGCTCGCGCGTCATCTGCAGTTCCTCGGGGTTGATCGGCTGCCAGTCGGCCGCCACTGCCGGCACGCCTGCCAGCAAGGACCCGAGGATCGCGAAGCGGATGGCTCCCGCGGATGCGCGCCGGACACGCGCTGCCGGCCTGCTTTCCTGGCAATCCATGCCACCCCCCTTTGAGCCTAGTATGCCGCATTGGGCCGCAAAAACTGCTAACGTCGCCACCAATCGACAACCAGTCGCAACGAGGCCCGAGCCGTGACCGCTGCCAGTCTTCCGCGCCTTGCCGTGCTGTCCCTGGCCGTCCTCGCGCTCGGCGCCTGCGCCGCGCTGCAGCCCGGCGAGCCGCTGCAGGTGAGCGTCGCGGGCATCGAATCGCTCCCCGGCGAGGGCCTGGAGCTGCGCATGCTGGTCAAGCTGCGCGTGCAGAACCCCAACGACGCGCCGTTCCTTGGTGACGGCGCGCAGCTTTGCAACTCGACGTGCTCGACCGGCCGTTCGCGAGACGGCGTCGGCGACGCGCACGGCAGCGTGCCGCGCTTCGGCGAGAGCGTGATCGCCGTGCCGGTGACGGTGTCGGTGCTGCGCATGGTGGGCCAGGCGATCGGCCTGCTCGACGGCAAGCCCGTCGACAAGGTCACCTACGCGATGCGCGGCAAGCTCAGCGGCACCGGCCTGCGCGCGGCGCGCTTCAGGTCGCAGGGCGAACTCGACCTGCGCGGCCTGGGTGGCCTTTCGGCGCCGGACGCGCTGCCGCGCACCTAGGGCGGTTCAGCCGGCGGCGGCGCGCACGGCGGCCAGGTCGGCTCGGTAGCTGCGCGCGCTCCACAGGTAGTGCGCGGTGGCCCAGACATTCACGAACGCGACCACCACCAGGCCCCAGCCCAGCGCCTGCGCATCGCCGAGCGTCGGCTTGAGGTGGTCGCTGATGAGCCCGACGGCCCACGGCCCGATGCCGAGCCCCACCATGGTCTGCACGAACAGCAGCACCGAGGCGGCGACGGCGCGCATGCGCGGCGGCGCCAGCGACTGCGTCACCGAGTAGGACGGGCCGAAGAAGGTCGCGCCCAGCATCGTCGCGACCGCGAGGCAGGCCAGCGCCGGCGCGAGCGCCGCGGCGCGGTAGCCGACCAGCTGGAACGGCAGGCAGGCGAGCGTCGCGACCGCCGGCACCCACAGGTACCAGCGCGGATCGCCGCGCCGCCGGGTGAACACATCGGCCAGCAGGCCGCCGAGCAGCGTGCCGACCAGCCCCACGCCCTGCAGCAGCGCGAGCCAGGTCCCGGCGGCGCCGGAGCCCAGGTGATGCGCCCGCAGCAGGTACGACGCGGTCCACTGGCTGGCGCCGTACACGACGATCGAGTGCATGCCGGCGGCGAGCGCGAGGTGGCGGAACGAGCGGCAGTGCCACAGGTAGCGGGCGGCGGCGGCGAAACCCGGCGCCGCGTCCGGCGGGCGCGCGCCCTCGCTGGCCCCGCGCGCCGGCTCGGCGACGGTCAGCCGCACCAGCAGCGCGATCAGCAGGCCCGGCAGGCCGACGATCATGAACGTGAGCCGCCAGCCGTACAGCTCGTTGCCCCAGCCGCCCAGGAACGCGCCCAGCATGCCGCCGACCGGCACCGCCATCGCGTACAGCGACAGCGCGGTGGCGCGGCGCCCGGGCGCGAAGTAGTCGGCGATCAGCGAGTGCGAGGGCGGGCTGCCGCCGGCCTCGCCCACGCCGGTGCCGACGCGCGCCAGCAGCAGCTGCACGAAGCTGGTCGCGGCGCCGCACAGCGCGGTCATCACGCTCCACATCGCCACCGCCAGCGCCAGCACGTCGCGCCGGCTGCTGCGGTCGGCCCAGGCGGCGATCGGGATGCCGAAGAAGGAGTAGAAGAACGCGAAGGCGATGCCGCCGAGCACGCCGAGCTGGGCGTCGCTGGCGTGGAATTCCTGCCGCAGCGGCTCGAGCAGGATCGCCAGCACCGAGCGATCCATGATGTTCGCCACGTAGGCGAGCATCAGCACGCCGAGCACGTAGCGCCGATAGGCGCCGCCGCCCGGCTCCCGTCCGTCCAGCTGCTGCTGCATGCGACCGCCCCCTCCCCGGCCCGGCAGTGTACGCGGTTCGCCGCGGGCATTGGCAGGCCGGCATCGTGGCGTATCATGCCGGTACGCGCCCCGGGGCCGGTGCGCGATCCTCGAGGGAGCGGGTCTTGAGCGAGAAGCTGCTGCTGGTCGATTACGAGAACATCGGCAAGATCGACCTGGGTGCGATCCCCACGGGCGTGCGCGTGCTGTTCTTCTTCGGCGCGTCGCAGAAGTCGGTGCCGAAGGAGTTCCTCAAGGCCGCGCTGAAGCTCGGCGAGCGCTTCGTCCCGGTCGACATCGAGGGCCAGGGCAAGAACGCGCTGGACTTCCACGTCGCCTACTACCTCGGCGAATACCTGACGCGCAGCCCGGAGCTCGACTGCGCGATCCTGTCGCGCGACAAGGGCTTCGACGTGCTGGTGCGCCACCTGGCGGGGCGCGGGTTCAGCGTGCGCCACGTCGGCACGGTGGCCGAGTGCTTCCCGCCGGCGAAGGCGGCCGAACGGCCGGCGGCGCGGCGCGCGGCGCGCCCGCGCGCCGCGGTCCCGCGCGCACCGGCCGCCGACGCGCCGCTGGCGCGGGCGCTCAAGCGCCTCGCCGGGCTCGCGGCCAACAAGCGGCCGCACCGCCGCCGCGGCCTGGTGGCCGAGCTGCACTCGCACCTGGCCAAGAAGCTCACCGAGGCCGAGGTCGAGGCGCTGGTGGACCAGCTCGCCGCGGCCGGCAAGCTCACCGACACCGATGGACGGATCAGCTATCACTTCTGATGGCCGGCATCGGCGCCAGCCGATCCGGCGGAGACCGCGTTCATGCTGATGCGCAACGACTGGCTGCGCCTGCTGCGTGCGCACCACCTGTTCACCGCCCTCGAGGACACGCAGTACGTGCAGATCGCGCGCGAGGTGGGCGGCGTGCAGCTCGCGGTCGGCCAGCCGCTGTTCCGGCGCGGCGAGGAAGCCGATGCCTTCTTCGTGGTGGTCGCCGGACGCGTCAAGCTCTCGCTGTACGCCGCCGACGGCGCCGAGAAGGTGGTCGACGTCCTCGGGCCGGGCCGCAGCTGCGCCGAGGCGCTGATGTTCAACGATGCGCCGCGCTATCCGGTCACCGCCGAGGCGCTCGAGGAGTCGGTGGCGCTGCGCGTGCCCTCCACCTCGTTCCGCCGCCTGCTGCATGCCAACGACGCCGCCTGCTTCCGCATGCTGGCGGAGCTGTCGGCGCGCCTGCACGCCCAGCTGCGCGAGATCGAGGCGCTGACGCTGCAGAACGCCTCGCAGCGGCTGGCCTTCTTCCTGGCGCAGCGCGCCGCGACGCCGGAGGGCGACGGCCACCTGGCCCGGCTGCCCGAACCGCGCGCGGTCATCGCCTCGCAGCTCGGCATGCAGCCCGAGACGCTGTCGCGCGTGATCCGCCAGCTCACCGACGCCGGGCTGATCGAAGCCGAGGCGCGCGACCTGCGCATCCCCGACGTGGAGCGCCTGCTCGCCAGCGCCGGCAGCTACGGCCCCGGCGCGCGGCACTGAGGCCGCGGCCGGCGGACCCGGTGCGTCGCCGCGCCGGCGACGCTACCCGGGCGCCAGCCGCAGCGCGTTCAGCTGCTCGCGCACGCGCTCGCGGTAGCCCTCGCTGCTGGTGACGGTGCTGCCACCCGCCAGCACCAGGATGAAGTCGCCGCGCGGCGTGCGGCTGATCTCCTTCACGTGGTCGAGGTTCACCAGGCAGGAGCGGCTGATGCGCAGCAGCGGCTGCGAGGCCAGGGCCTGCTCGGCGTTCTGCAGCGTGCTGCGCGCCTGGTAGACGTCGCCGCCGGCGCTGACGCGCACGTAGTTGCGGTCGGCCTCCACCAGCTCGATGCGCGCGACGTCGAGCACGTGCAGGCGGCCGCCCGACTCGGCCAGCAGCCGCGGGCGCGCCGCCGTGGCGCCAGCCTCGAGCCGCCGCAGCAGCGACTGCAATGCGGCGGACTCGGCGGCCGGGGCCGCGGCGGCATCGCCGGCGCCGCCCTGCAGCCGCCGCAGCCGCGCAAGGCTGTGGCGGAAGCGCTCCTCGTCGAAGGGCTTGAGCAGGTAGTCCACGGCGCTCAGCTCGAAGGCCTCGAGCGCGTGCTGGTCGTACGCGGTCACGAAGACGATGTGCGGCGACGCGGCACCGCCGAGCGCGCGCGCCACCGCGAGGCCGTTCATGACGTCCATCTGGATGTCGAGGAACACGACGTCGACCGGCTGCGCGCGCAGCGCCTCGAGCGCCGCGCGGCCATCGGCGCATTCGCCGGCGATCTCGACGTCCGGTTCGGCGACGCACAGCTCGCGCAGCACGCGCCGCGCCACCGGCTCGTCGTCGACGATCACGACCCGCAGCGTCACGGCGATGCGCTGACGCGCGGCAGGCGCAGCTCGGCGCGCCACTCGCCGGCCTCGGCCACGGCGCCCAGCGCGGCGCGGCCGCCGAACTGCACGGCCAGCCGCTCGCGCAGGTTGGCGAGCCCGATGCCGGCGCCGGCCGGCGCCGTCGCGCGGCCCAGCGTGTTGGCCACGCGCACGCGCAGTTCCTCCGGATCGGCTTCGATGTCGATGCGCACCTGCACACCTCCCTCGTGACCGGCGAGGCCGTGGACCACGGCGTTCTCGGCCAGAGGATACAGCACCAGGCTCGGCACCCACACATCGGGCAGGCCGTCATCGGGCGGCAGGACGACGCTCAGGCGGTCGGCGAAGCGCTGCTGCTGCAGCTCCAGGTAGCCGCGCACCAGCCGCAGCTCCTCGGCGAGCGGCACCAGCTCGCGCTCGCCCGCCGCCAGCAGCCGGCGCAGCAGGTCGGCGAGCTGCACCACCATGGCCTGCGCGGCGCGCGGGTCGAAGGCGATCTGGCCGCGGATCGTGTGCAGCAGGTTGAACAGCGTGTGCGGCGAGAGCTGCATGCGCAGCGCGGCGAGGCGCGTCTCGTTGACGGCGCGCTCCAGCGCCTCCACCTGCAGCTCGGTGTCGCGCGAATGCCGGTACCAGGCGAAGCCGCTCACCAGCGCCAGCCCGAAGCCGTAGGTGAGCAGGAAGATCGTTGCGCTCGACACCCACAGCAGCAGGTCACCCTTCTCGAACCACGTGTCGCCCGCCTTGCCGGCCGCCGCCCATTGCACGCCGACCTGCAGGTGTTCGGCCAGCGCCAGGCACGGGTACGGCAGCGCCGCGAACACCATTGCCAGCGCGAGCTGCAGCGGCGCGCGGCGCCACCACGGCGCCCAGCCAAGCCGCAGCGAGGCCCAGTAGCAGCCGACCAGCGGCCCGAACAGCAGCAGGTGCTGCAGCAGGCGCGGCAGCGGCGCGGCGAACACGTCGTGGTCACCGGTCATCGAGGCGAGGCTCCCGCCGAAGCTGTGCGCGTACAGCAGGTTCGAGGCGGCGACGTAGGTCCAGAACGGGACGACGATCAGCAGCAGCGTGCGCAGCCGCAGCGTCGGCGACGCCGCCGGGCCCGGCCCGTGCATCTCATGCGTGGCGCTCATGGACCCAAGACTAGCGCAGAAGCGCCGCGCCGGCCGCGAGGCGCACGCCCGCGCGGGACGAATGCGTCGTCCACGGGGACGAATGCCGGGGTGGTTCGAACGCGTCGCCGGCGGGACGAATGCGTGCCGCGCCGCAGACTGCCGCCGACCCGCACGTTGCGGTCTCATGTACCGCGTCGCAACCCCATGCCCCAAGGAGCAAGCGCCATGACCAAGCCACTGCTTTCCCGTTCCGTCCAGCTCGCGGCCCTGGCCATCGTCGGCACGCTCGCCGGCCTCGCGAGCGCGCAGGCCGCCGACCTGGCGGCGGAACGCCCGTCGGTCGCCGTCCGCTACGACGACCTGAACCTCGCCAGCGACGGCGGCGCGCGCCGGCTGTACGCGCGCCTGCAACAGGCGGCCGTGCGCGTCTGCCCCGGCGGCCACGACCGCGACCGAACGCGCGCTGCGCGCCGCGCCTGCCAGGCGCAGGCCGTCGACGCCGCCGTCCTGCAGGTCAGCAGCCCGCGCCTGGCCGCGCTGCACGCCCACGACGGCGGACGCGGCTGAAGCGGCGGCGGCGCGCCGGCGGCGGTGCCCGGTCCCTGGCTAGACCTCGCCGTCCCAGTAGTCGACGCCGGCATCCAGGCGCGCGATCACGCGGAAGGTGCTGCGCGCCGGATCGCCGCCCGGCGCGACGCCGGCCCGCACGCCGTACTTGCCCGAATCGGGGTAGAGGACGACGTCGGGGTGCTCCATCGTGCTGACGCACAGGTAGCGCAGCTCGCTGGTGGAGGTGTTGACGATCTGGTGCGGGTGCTCGCGCCCCGGCACCAGCGCAACCACGTCGCCTGCGCGCAGCGGCAACTCGCGGTCGGCGAGGCGCAGCGTGCCCGAGCCGGCCAGCACCACCACCAGTTCCTCGTTCACCAGGTGGGCGTGGAACGGCCAGGCGCGCTTGCCCGGCGGCACGACCGTGAGCTGGGCCCCGAGCTTGCGCATGCCGGCGAGCGGCCCGAGCGCGGCCACGCGCGCCGCGAAGCGCTCGCCGGCCGAAGTGTCCTCCAGCTCGACGGCATCCAGGTTCACGATCGGCGGGTCCATGCTCATGGATCTCTCCCGGCCCGGCGCACGCCCGTGCGCGCCGCGCCTCAGGCCGGTTCGACGCGCACCGCGGTGCCGTAGGCCAGCACCTCGGTGACGCCCGGCGCGATCTCGTTGGCGTCGTAGCGCATGCCGACGATCGCGTTCGCGCCGCTCTGCGCGGCGTGCTCGACCATCAGGTCGTAGGCATCGATGCGCGCGCGCTCGCACAGCTGCGTGTAGAGCGTGATGTTGCCGCCGAACAGCGTCTGCAGGCCGGCGCCGATCGAGCCGACGATGCTGCGCGAGCGCACGATGATGCCGCGCACGACGCCGATGTTCTGCACCACGCGCCGCCCGGGCAGCTCGAAGGCGGTGGTCACCATGTCGCGATTGATCGCCATGTCAGTCTCCGGTTTCCAGGGTCGTGTAGGAGGTCACGCTCGCCGGGATCACGTCGTAGCGGTACGGCACGAACAGCGTCAGCTCGAGCAGGCCGGAGCGCTGCCACTGGATCGGGCCGTCGATGCCGCGCACGATCACCCGGTAGCCCTCGCCGAGCGCGGCCGTCACCGCATGCACGTCGCCGGCGAACAGCCGGATCACCGCGTCGCGGTACTGCGCCGGGTTGACGATGCTGATGTCGATGTCGCCGTCGGGGCTGAGCTGCGTGCGGCCGACCGGCTTGAGCGCGGCGACGAAGTCGCGCAGCCGGCTGATCAGCGCCTGGCCGTTGACCTCGCCCGAGGGGATGCGCGTCTTGACGCTGATGGTGGTGCGCGCGGTGTCCGGCCGGTCACCCGGGCGCAGCACCACGGTGGCAGAATCGACGCGCAGCGGGATGACGAGCCCCTGCTCGTCGACCACGCTGAGCTCGATGCTGCCGTCCTTGCGGGCCGCGGCCAGCGCCGCGCGCAGCGTGTCGTAAATCTCGTTGCGGCGCGCCTCGCGCTCGCGCGTGTCGTTGGTGACCTCGACCTGCAGCAGCAGGAAGTCGCCGGTGCGCCGCAGGACCGCACCCGGCGGCGCGGCGGCGTGCTCGGCGCGCTGCGCCGTCACGACGATCTCCTCGAGCTGCGCCCGGGCCGGCGCGCACCACGCCGCCAGAACGCACGCCACCAGCATGCCTGCGCGCCCCTGCCGCGCCCCGAGCCACCCGCCCATCTTCTCCATGATGAAGCCCCCCGCGCCTTTGGCCGTCGATCCGTCCGCCTTAAGATAGCGCAGCCATGGTCGCCGCATGAACACCCTGCTGTCGAGCCTGCCCGCCGCGGTGCGCCTGGTCGGCGCCGTCGGGTTCGAGCGGGCGCTGCTCGAGGCGCTGCATGAAGGCTGCGGCGCGGCGCACCTGGCGATCATCGCCTTCGACCAGCGCCTGGCGCCGCGGCTCATCGCGGCCGAGAGCCGCGGCGGCACGGCGCTGGCGCGCGACGCCGGCCGCGCCTACTTCGGCGGGCTGTTCTACCGCCACGATCCCACGCACGCGCTCGCCGGCCAGAGCGGCGGCGGCGATGCGCCGCTGCTGCTGCGCCTCGCGGCCCGCGACGTCGCCGATCCGGCCTGGCGCCGGCAGGTCTACGAGCGCTACCGGCTGGCGGAGCGCCTGAGCCTGCTCGGCCTCGCCGGCGGCCACTGGCTGGCGCTCAACGTGTACCGCGGCACCGCCGAGGGCGCTTTCGCCGACGCCGGGGTGCGCGCGCTGCAGGAGGGCGCCGCGCTGCTGTTCGCCCTGGTGGCGCGGCACTACGCCCTGCGGCCGCCGGCCGCCTGGCGCCGCTCGAGCGCGCCGCCAGTCGCGCGGCTCGAGGACCTGCTCGGCCGCCTGGATGCGCGCCTCACCCGCCGCCAGGTGCAGGTGTGCGCGCGCGCCCTGCTCGGCATGACCAATGCCGCCATCGGCCTGGACCTGGGCGTGCGGGCCCCGACCGTGGCGACCCTGCGGCAGCGCGCCTACGCGACGCTGGCGATCTCCGGCCTCAACGAGCTCTTCGGCCTGTGCCTCGCGCAGGCGGCGGCCACGGCCTGAGCCGCTGTCATCACGCCACATGACAGACGCCGGGGCGCGGCGCGGTTAGTCTGTGCAACAGCCATGACAGGCGGGCCCGCGGGGTCCGCCGGCGAGGGGGGCACCATGTCGGGACTGTCGAAGACCTTGCTCCACGGCACGCGCGCGGCCATGCGCCAGCTCGCCGACCGCGAGACGCCGTTCGTCACCAACGCCTGGTACGTGGCGGCCTTCGCCGACGAGATCGGCCGCACGCTCCTGCGGCGCACGATCCTCGGCCGGCCGCTGGTGCTGTACCGCACGCAGGCCGGCGTGCCGGTCGCGCTCGAGGACCGCTGCGTGCACCGCTCCTTCCCGCTGTCGCTCTCGAAGCTCGACGGCGACCACATCGTCTGCGGCTACCACGGCATGCGCTACGACTGCGCCGGCCGCTGCCTGGAGGTCCCTTCGCAGCGCACCGCCGGGACGGGCATGGGCGTGCGCGCCTTTCCGCTCATCGAGGCCGGCGCGCTGGTGTGGATCTGGATGGGTGCGGGTCCCGCCGATCCGGCGGCGCTGCCCGAGATCGGTGGCTGGGTCGGCGATCCGGACTGGCCCGCCTCGCACCACTACTTCGAGCTCAAGGCCAACTACCTGGCGCTGCACGAGAACCTGCTGGACCTCTCGCACCTGAGCTACCTGCACGCCGAGAGCTTCGGCACGCCGGACTACGTGCGCGCGCCCTTCAGCGCCGAGATCGACGAGGCGCGCGGCCGCTTCGCGCTGCTGCGCGAGGTGGCGCCGACGCGCCTGCCGCCGCTGTGGGCGAAGACCACCGGGCTCGAGGGCGTCGACGCCGTGCGCAACGTGCGCTCCGAGTTCCTCTCCCCGGCACTGCACATCGTCAACGTGCGCTTCTGGGCCTGGGGGCAGCCGGAAGCCGGACGCCCCGACATGCAGGTCAAGACCGCGCACATCGTGACGCCCGAGACCGTCGGCACCACGCACTACTTCATCTACCACGCGCGCAATTTCGCCCAGCACACGCCCGGCGTGACGCGCTTCATGCACGAGGGCCTGCTCGAGGCGTTCCGCGAGGACGTCGCCGGCCTCGAGGCCATCGAGCGCAACATCGCCACGACGCCGCCGGAGGAATTCCTCGAGGTGTCCTTCAACGCCGACCGCGCGGGCGTGGCGATGCGCCGCCACGTCAAGGCGCTGGCGGAGCGCGAGCGCCCCGCCGCACCGGCCGAAGCCTAGGGCCGCAGCCTAGAGGTAGAAGTCGAGTTCCACCGGCAGGATCTCCTCGAATAGATCCTGGTGCTCGCCGCGCTTCAGCTGCGCATAGGCCTCGAGGTAGCGGCGCGGCAGGTAGCGCGCCAGCGCCTCCGAGCGCTCCAGGCGCGCGAGCGCGGCCAGCAGGCCGGCGGCGAATTCGGGCTGCACCTCGCTCACCTCGCCCACCGCCTCGGCGGTCGGCTCGAGCCGCGCCTCCACGCCGTGCAGGATCGCGGCCAGCACCGCCGCCATGACCAGGTGCGGGCTCGCGTCGGCGCCCGCGATGCGATGCTCGATGCGCCGCGCCTCGGGCCCGGCGATCGGCAGGCGGAAGGCGACGCTGCGGTTGTTGAAGCCCCAGGAGGCCGCGCGCGGCACGAACAGGGCCTGGAAGCGCCGATGGGCATTGAAGTGCGGCGCGAACAGCGCGAGCGAATCGGCCGCCAGCGCCTGCATGCCGGCGATCGAGTGGCGCAGCAGCGCCTCGCCGCCCGGCGCGCCGTAGCGGTTGGCGCCGGCGGCGTCGGTGAGGCTCACGTGCAGGTGGAAGCCGCTGCCCGGCTGCTCGCGGAACGGCTTGGGGATGAAGGTCGCATCGAGCCCGGCGGCGCGCGCCACGCCCCGCACCAGCCGGCGCAGCAGCACCGCCTGGTCCGCCGCCTCGAGCGGGTCGGCGATGTGCAGCAGGTTGATCTCGAACTGGCCGATGCCGTACTCGGTCACGGCGCTGGTGACCGGCAGCCCCTGCGCCTCGGCGGCCACGCGGATCGCATCGATGAAGCCGGCGTGTTCCTCGAGCGCCGCCACCGAGAGATTGGCCGCCACGCGCGGCGGCAGGCCGGTGCGCGGGAGCGGCGCGAGCTCCAGCGGCGCGCCGCGCGCGCGGCCGTGGGCCACCAGGTAGAACTCCAGCTCGCAGGCCACCACCGGGTGCAGGTTGGCGGCGCGGCAGCGCGCCACCACGTCCGCGAGCAGCACGCGCGGATCCCACCACAGCGGCGCGTCGTCGGCGGCGGCGCGCAGGTCGAGCTGCACCTGCGCGGTCGGGCGCCGCGCCCACGGCACGCGCACCAGCGTCCCGGGGATCGGCCAGCCGTTGCCGTCCGGGTCGCCGTCGTCGGCGCCGATGCCGAAGGGCCCCTGCCCCATGCCGCGCACGTCGTGCAGCAGCGCGCTCGCCGAGAACTGCACGCCCCCACGGGCCAGGCCGGCGAGGTCCGCGACCGGCACGCGCTTGCCGAGCGCGTGGCCGTTGACGTCGATGACGAAGGCATCGACGGCCTCGACGTCCGGATGCGCGGCGCGGAAGGCCGCGGCCTCGCTGGCGAAGGCTTCCCGGTTCGAGGCGGCGGCGGACATTCGGCTAAGATACCCGAAGGAGCGTGCCCCATGAACACGAACAGCCCCGCGAGCGCGCGCAGCACCGGCGAGTGGCAGGACATCGACCGCGCGCACTACCTGCACCCCTTCACCGACCATGCCGCCCTGCACCGCAAGGGCACGCGCATCATCACGCGCGCCGAGGGCGTGTACCTGTACGATTCCGAGGGCCGCCAGCTGCTCGACGGCATGGCCGGCCTGTGGTGCGTCAACCTCGGCTACGGCCGGCGCGAGCTGGCCGAGGCCGCCTACGCACAGCTCCTGCAGCTGCCCTACTACAACAGCTTCTTCCAGACCGCGCACCCGCCGGCGCTCGAGCTCGCGCGGCTGCTCGACAGCGTGACGGCGCCGCACCTGCGGCGCGTGTTCCTCACCGGCTCGGGCTCGGAGGCCAACGACACGGTGCTGCGCCTGGCGCGCTTCTACTGGCAGGCCCAGGGGAGCCCCGGACGCAACATCGTCATCAGCCGCCTCAACGCCTACCACGGCAGCACCATGGCCGGCGCCAGCCTCGGCGGCATGCTGCCGATGCATGGCCAGGGCGGGCTGCCGATCCCGGGCATCGTCCACATCCGCCAGCCGTACTGGTATGGCGAAGGCGGCGAACTCACCCCGGATGAATTCGGCCTGGTCGCGGCGCGCGCGCTCGAGGCGAAGATCCTCGAGATCGGGCCGGAGAAGGTCGCGGCCTTCATCGCCGAGCCGGTGCAGGGCGCCGGCGGCGTCGTCATCCCGCCGCGCACCTACTGGCCCGAGATCCGGCGCATCGTCGAGCAGTACGGCATCCTGCTCATCGTCGACGAGGTGATCTGCGGCTTCGGCCGCACCGGCGCCTGGTTCGGCTCCGACCACTACGGCCTGCGGCCCGACCTGATGCCGATCGCCAAGGGCATGTCCTCCGGCTACCTGCCGATCGGCGGCGTCATGGTCGGCGAGCGCGTGGCCGCCGCGCTGCTCGCCGAGGACCACGAGTTCCACCACGGCTTCACGTATTCGGGGCACCCGGCGGCCTGCGCCGTCGCCTGCACCGCGATCAACATCCTGCGCAACGAGCGCATCGTCGAGCACGTGCGCGACGTCGCGGCGCCGCGCCTCGCGCAGCGCTGGGCCGAGCTGGCCGACCACCCGCTGGTCGGCGAGACGCGCACGCTCGGGCTCCTCGGCGCGATCGAGCTGGTGCGCGACAAGGCGACGCGGCGCTTCTTCCGCGACCCCGGCAAGGTCGGCACGCTGTGCCGCGACATCTGCTTCGAGAACGGCCTGGTGATGCGCGCGGTGCGCGACACGATGATCGTCTCGCCGCCGCTGGTGATCACGGCGGAGGAGATCGACGAGCTCGCGCGGCGCGCGCGCCGCTGCCTCGACCTCGCCTGGGACGCCGTGCGCAAGGGCGACTATTGAGCGCGCCGCCGGCAGCCCTGCCGACCGCACCGGCCCCGGAACGCAACAAGGGGCCGATCCTCGAGGTGCTGCGCACGCTCCTGCCCGCGGGCGGCCGGGTGCTCGAGATCGCCTCCGGCACCGGCCAGCACGTGGCGCACTTCGCCGCCGCCCTGCCCGCGCTCGCCTGGCAGCCCACCGACTTCGATGCCGCGATGCTGCCGGTGATCGGCGCGCGCTGCGCCGCCCTCGCCAACGTCGCCGCGGCGCTGCAGCTCGACGTGCACGCCGATCCCTGGCCGGTGGCGGGAGCGTTCGCAGCCGTCATCTGCATCAACATGATCCACATCGCGCCGGCTTCCGCCACTTCGGCACTGCTCGACGGTGCGGCGCGCGTGCTGGCGCCCGGCGGCCTGCTGTTCCTCTACGGCCCGTTCCGCGAGGGCGGCGCGCACACGGCGCCGTCGAACGCCGAATTCGACGCCTCGCTCCAGGCGCGCAATCCGGCCTGGGGCGTGCGGAACCTGGAGGACGTGGAGGCGCTGGCCGCGGCACGCGGCTTCATGCGCGCGGCGCTGGTGCGCATGCCGGCCAACAACCTGAGCGTCGCCTGGACGCGGCGCTGAGTCCCGGCAGCCGGGACCCAGCGTCGCGGCGGTTCAGGCGGCCTTGGCGTTGCTGGCCGCCGGCTTCTGCACGTTGATGATCTGCACCTGCGTGAACTCGGCCAGGCCCTCGTCCGAGAGCTCGACGCCCATGCCGGAGGACTTGGCGCCGCCGAACGGGATGTTCGGCGCGAGCTCGCAGTGCTTGTTGACCCAGGCCGTGCCGCACTCCAGCCGCGCGGCCACCGCGATCGCGCGCTCGGTGTTGCCCGACCAGACCGAACCGCCGAGCCCATAGGGCGAGGCGTTGGCGCGGCGCACCGCGTCCTCGACGTCGCTGAACTTGATGACCGGCACGACCGGCCCGAACTGCTCCTCGTCGACCAGGCGCGCGCCCTCGGCGATGTCGCGCACGATGGTCGGGCGGATGAAGTAACCCTTGGTGCCCTCGACGACGCCGCCGGCGACGATCTTGCCGTGCTGCTTCGCGTCCTCGATGATCGCCTTGACCTTCTCGTACTGCATCTTGTTCTGCAGCGGGCCGAACATCACGCCTTCCTTCAGGCCGTCGCCGACGGTCGCGCCCTCGGCGATCTTCGCCAGCTCCGCCACCACGGCGTCGTAGACCTTCTCGTGCACGTACATGCGCTTGAGCGCGATGCACACCTGGCCGGAATTGAAGAACGCGCCCATGAACAGGCCCTGGGCGACCTCCTTCGGGTTCACGTCATCGAGCACGATCGCCGCGTCGTTCCCGCCGAGCTCGAGCGTCACGCGCTTGAGCGTCTCGGCGGCGCAGGCCATCACGCGCTTGCCGGTCGGGGTCGAGCCGGTGAAGGAGACCTTGCGCACGTCGGCGTGGCGGGTCAGCACGTCTCCGAGGTCGTTGTTGTCGGCGACCACGTTGATCACGCCCGGCGGCACGACGTCCTTGATCAGTTCGCCGAAGCGCAGCGTCGCGAGCGGCGTGGTGCCGGCGGGCTTCACCACGATGGTGTTGCCGACGATCAGCGCGGTCGGCAGCTTGCTGCCGAGCAGCGCCAGCGGGAAGTTCCACGGGATGATCGCGGCGACCACGCCCAGCGGCCGGCGGTGCATCTCGGCGCGGCGCGTCGCGGTGTCGTCGACCACCTTGACCGGCAGCTCCAGCGCGGCGAAGTAGCGGAAGAAGGCCGCCATGCCGCCGACCTCGCCCTTGGCGAACATCAGCGGCTTGCCCTGCTCCTGCGTCAGCAGGCGCGCGAGTTCCTCGGCGTTGGCCTCGATCACGTCCGCGACTTTCATCAGCACCTTGCGGCGCTCCTCGACGGTCTTCGCCGACCAGGCCGGATAGGCGGCCTTGGCGGCCGCTATGGCCTCGTTGATCTGGTGCGCGTCGGCGCGCGGGGCGTCCGCGACGCTCTGCTCGGTGGCCGGGTTGATGACCGCCGACTTCGTGGCGCCATCGACCAGCTTGCCGCCGATGAGGAACTTGAAGGTCTGCATGACTGGCTGCTCCGGCTGTATACAGTGCTTGGGAACCAACGACGATAGCCCCAGTCAGGCGCCACCGCAACCGGCGTCCGCGGGCGGGGCGGAAATCGCCCGGTGCAGCGCATAGACGATGCCGGCCGTCACCAGGATCGGGAGCCCCGCGGCCACCAGGATCGCCTGCGTCGACCAGCCCGCGGCCACCAGGGCGCCGGCGATGAGCGGCCCGACGATGCCGCCGATGCGACCCACGCCCAGGGCCCAGCCGACGCCGGTGGCGCGCATGCGCGGCGGGTAGATCGGGCCGGTGGTGGCGTTGAGGATGTTCTGCGCGCCGATGAGGAAGAACTGCCCGAAGAAGGCCACCAGCGCGAGCGCCGGCACCTGGTGCCCGGCCAGCGTGTAGGCGGCCAGCATCAGCGCGGCTGGCAGGTAGAACAGCGCGGCAGTGCGCAGCGGCGGGCGGCCCATGATCAGCCGCGCGCCGACGATCGAGCCCACCAGCCCGCCGGTCTGCGCGATCGTATTGATGAGCGCGATCCCGCCGGCGGTGACGCCGATGTGGTCGAACAGCGTCGCCAGCCAGTTGCTGACCCCGTACATCGTGATCAGGCTGACGAACAGGCAGGACCACAGCAGCGTGGTGCGGCGCGCGTAGCCACGGCGGAACAGCTCGATGACCTGCAGGCGCGGCTCGTGCGCCTCGCGCATGCGGTAGTCGGCGTCGGCCGCGAACGTCGTGCCGGGCCGCAGCCGCGCGAGGATGCGCGCGATGCGCCGGCCCTGGTCGCCGCGCGCGATGAGGTGATTGAGCGATTCGGGCAGCGCGGCGAGCAGCACCGGCACCAGCAGCAGCGGCAGCACGCCGCCGATCACGAACACCGCCTGCCAGCCGAGCCGCGCGAGCCAGGCCACCACGAAGCTCGCGCCGACGCCACCGATGGTGAAGGCGCAGTACATGAGCATCGTCAGGCCGGCGCGCAGGCGCAGCGGGCAGTAGTCGGCGGCGATGGTCAGCGCCAGCGGACCCGCGGCGCCCAGGCCGAGCGCGGCGATGAAGCGCAGCGCCAGCAGCTCGTGGTAGCTGGTGGCGCGCGCCATCGCCAGGCTCGCGATGCCGAACTCGATGCCGCAGGCGATGAACACCGGCCGCCGGCCCCAGCGGTCGCCGGCCAGCCCGCCGAGCAGCGCGCCGGCCACCATGCCGGCGCCGCCGGCCGAGAACACCCAGCCGAGCACCTCGCGGGGCCAGCCGAAGGCGCGCACGATCGCCGGCGCGGCGAAGGCGATCGCCTGCAGGTCGAAGCCCTCGAAGAACAGCAGCAGCGCGCACAGGCCGATGACGCGCAGGTGGAAGGCGCCCAGCGGCGCGTCGTCGACGATCGCGGCGACGTCGACGGCGCGCTCAGCGTCGCTCATCGATCGCCGTGCGCCCGAGCAGCAGGTCGGCGCCGCGCTCGGCGATCATCACCGCCGCCGCGTGCGTGTTGGCGCCGACGATCGCCGGTATCACCGAGGCGTCGATCACGCGCAGCCGGCCGACGCCACGGACGCGCAGGCTCGCGTCGACCACCGAGGCACCATCGCTCCCCATGCGGCACGAGCCCACCGGGTGGTAGATCGAGATGGCGTTGGCGGCGATGTAGCGGTCGATGTCGGCATCGCCCTGCACGGCGTCGCCGGGCATGATCTCGGCGCGCACCAGCCCCTTGAAGGCCGCGTGGCGGAACAGGTTGCGCATCAGCTTGAAGCCGGCGCGCATGGTGCGCTTGTCGCCGTCCGCGCCGAGGTAGTTCGGATCGATCCCCGGGTAGGCCAGCGGGTCGGCGCTCTTGAGGAACACGCGCCCGCGGCTCTCGGGATGCAGCTGGCACACCGATCCGGTGAAGCCGTGGCCGACGTAGCCGGCGGCGGCCCGGCGGAACGGATGGCGCAGCGCGCGATCGCCGGCGCCGCAGATGAAGTGGATCTGGATGTCGGGGTCGGGCTGCGCCGCGTCGGTGCGCAGGAAGGCGCCGCCGAGCGTCGGGAACACCGAGGCCGGCCCATGCCCGGAGACCAGCGACTGCAGCACGCCGAGCACGGCGCGATCCAGGCGCCGCAGCTCGAAGACGCCATCGGCCACGCTGGCCGAGCAGCTGATCGTCACCTGGCAGTGATCGTGCAGGTTGGCGCCCACCGTGGGCAGCGCGACGTTCACCGGGATGCCGACCGCCTCGAGCTGGCGTGGATCGCCGATCCCCGAGTGCAGCAGCACGGCCGGCGAGCCGATGGCGCCGCAGGCGACGATGACCTCGCCGTCGGCGCGCACGCTGAAGCGCCGGCCGTGCTTCAGCAGCTCGACGCCGCGCGCCGCGCCCTGCTCGAGCAGCACGCGCGCCACGTGGGTGCCGGTCAGGATGTCGAGGTTGGCGCGGTTGCGCACCGGATCGACGTAGGCGCGCGACGCGCTCCAGCGCTCGCCGCCCCTCATGTTGTACTCGTAGTAGCCGATGCCCTCGGGGTCGCGGTCGTTGAAGCTGCGCGCGCGGCGGAAGCCGGACTGCACGCCCGCGGCGATGAAGGCCTCGTACAGCTCGCCGCCGGCGAGCGCGCTGGGCTGCATGACCGGCAGCGGTCCCGAGCCGCCGCGCCAGTCATCGCCGCCGTCGGCGAAGCACTCGGCGCGCCGGTAGTAGGGCAACACCTCCTCGAGCGACCAGCCGACGAGCCCGGTCGCCGCCCAGCGCTGGTAGTCGTAGGGATTGCCGCGCGCGTAGATCATGCCGTTGATGCTCGAGGAGCCGCCCATCACCTTGCCGCGCGGCCAGGAGATGGCGCGGCCGGCGAGCGCGGCCTGCGGCTCGGTCTTGAAGCCCCAGTTGTAGGGCTTGCCCATGAACCAGCGGCCGGCCATGACCGGAGTTCGGATCAGCGGGTTCCAGTCGCGCGGGCCGGCCTCGACCAGCAGCACGCGGCGGGCCGGGTCGGCCGACAGGCGGTTGGCGAGCACGCAGCCGGCCGAGCCGGCGCCGAGGATGATGAAATCGTAGGACTTGGCAATGCCCATGGTCAGCAACTCCGCAAGGCCGCCTCAGCCGGCGGCGGCCGCGGGCGCGGCCGCGACCGCCGCCGTGCGCGGCCGGGTTTCGACGAGGAAGCAGGAACCGACGACGGTGAGCGCGGTGGCGCCGAACACCACCCACATCGGCGCATCGAGGCCGTAGCGGTCGGCCAGGCGGCCGCTGACGATCGGCATGATGACGCCGCCGACGATCTCCGCGGCGCCGATGATCAGCGCCAGCGTGCGCGCGACACGCTCGGGCGGCACCGACTCGGAGGGAATCGTGCCGGCGAACAGCGGCGAGCAGCCGATGAACGACCAGCCGAGGAACACCAGCGCCGTCATCAGCGGCACCGAGTCGTGCGCGTACATGAAGGCCAGTGGCACGATCAGCCCGAGCAGGCCGCCGACGATCACCGTCGGCTTGCGGCCGACGCGATCGGCGAGCCAGGAGATCGCGATCGCGAGGCTCAGGCCCGCGAAGCCGACCACCGCCGCGACCGAGCCGGCCTGCACCAGCGTCAGGCCGACGACGTGCACCAGGTACTGCGACTCGTAGGTCAGCGTCACCAGCAGCCAGGTGTACAGGCCGCACAGCAGCAGCAGGCACAGCGGGATGTTGCGGCGGCGCTCGGGCGGCAGCTCGGCGCGCGCACCGGCCACGTCGGCCGCCGGCGCCGCGGCCGGTCCGGCCGCCGCCGGCACCGCCGGCTCGCGCACCATGCGCCAGATCAGCAGCGACATCAGCAGGCCGGGCACGCCGGTGACGAAGAAGGCCACGCGCCAGCTGTAGGCCACGGCCAGGTGGGTGAGGATCACCGGGCCGAGCACGCCGCCGATCAGGCAGGTGGCGAAGTTGGCGAGCACGCCGTGGTTGAAGCTGCGCCGGTGCGGCGAGGACTCGAGCGCGATGATCGAGTACGACAGCGGCAGGATCGGGCCCTCGGTCAGGCCCATGAACAGGCGCGCCGCGACCATCGTCACGAGCGACGTCGCCAGGCCCGAGATCGACGAGCACAGCGAGAACAGCACGATGCCCGCGAGCAGCAGGCGCTTGCGCGCGTGCGTGCGGTCCGCGGCCTGGCCGAAGAAGTAGCCGGAAATCGCCAGCGTGACCGACAGCGCGCCCGACATGACCCCGAGCGCGGTGTTGTTGAGGCCGAGGTCCTTGAGGATGGCCGGCGCCAGCGTCGTGAGCGCCACGCGGTCCCAGATGGTGAAACCGAAGCTGATGGTCAGCAGCACCAGCAGCCGGTTCTCGTAGGTCCAGAACGGCGAACGACGCATCGACACCTCCCCTCCCCCGGCGCGGGTTCGCCCGCGCGGCAGCCCGCCGGCCACTATGCCGCCAGCCGCGCCAAAAAAGAAGGCGCGTCCAAGGGGAGGCATGGGGTCGCGTGCCTTCCCGCGCGGCGCATGGTTACAATGCCGCGGGCACTGCCCACGCAGCGCCCCGCAACCGCGACCCGGGGCACCGGCCCGAAGGACCGGCAGTACGCGGCAAAATGCGCGAACAGCTTTCGCGGTAAGAGAACGCCATCAACCCGCTGCAGAACATCACCGCCTTCGTGCGCGTCGCCAGGCTGGGCAGCTTCTCGGCCGCGGCCCGCGAGCTCGGCGTGGCGCCCTCGGTGATAACGAAGCGCATTACGCAGCTGGAGAAGAGCCTGGACGCCCAGCTGGTGGTGCGCTCGACGCGCGGCCTCGCGCTGACGGCGGCCGGCGACCGCTACCTGCCGCGCTTCGTGCGCCTGCTGGCGGAGTTCGACGACCTGTTCGGCGAGCGCTCCGGCCGGCGGCCGCGCCTCGAGGGACACCTGCGCATCAAGAGCCCGACGACGCTCGCCACCGAATTCGTCGGCGCGCTGCTGGCCGAATTCCAGGCCGAGCATCCCGGGGTCAGCGTCGACATCACCCTGCTCGACCGCACGGTCAACCCGCTCGAGGAGGGCTTCGACCTCTCGCTCGGCGCCCTGCCGGTGTCGTACCCGAACGTGGCCGACGTGCCGCTGTGCCAGTACGAACTCGTCGCCTGCTGCGCGCCGGGCTACCTCAAGGGCCGGACGCGGCCGCTCCACCCCACAGACCTGGTCGACCACGAGTGCCTCACGACCACGCTGTTCCGCACCACCTGGGTGTTCGAGAGCTCGCGCGGAGCGGTGAGCGTCGAGGTCCATTCGCGCATGCACGCGAGCGACAGCCGCATGCTGCGCGAATCGGCGCTGCGCGGCCTGGGGATCGCGCTGCTGCCGCGCTTCCTGGCCGACGAGTGCCTGGCGGCCGGCACGCTGGTGCCGCTGCTGGCCGACTTTCCGGTCGCGACGCACTGGCTCAAGGCGCTGGTGCCGCGCATGAAGATGAACAAGCCGGTGATCCGCGAGCTGGTGGCCTTCCTGAAGGCCCGGCTGCAGGATGTGATGCATGCCGCGCCGGCCTGAAGCCGGCGCGGCGCGGCCTGCCGGGACGCGCAGGCGGATTCGATCGACGGGGAGCACGCGATGCAACTGACCGATGATGAACGTGCCATGCTGGACGGCGGGTCCGGCAAGGCGCGGCAGAAGGCCATGGAACTGCTGGTGCGCTACGCCGAGGCGCTCGGCGCCGAGCGCTTCGTCGACACCCGCAACGTCGCGGGCGTCCCCGGCTCCGCCAACCCCTTCCTGCAGAACCACTACCGCGAGCAGGGCGGCAGCTACCAGGCCATCTTCTCGCTGTTCGACCTCGACAGCGACGAGGTGCTGGACGTGCCGCCCGCGGCGACGCCGACCTGCCACCTGCAGGGCGGCTACGATCCCGAGCACTGGCAGCTGCTCGGCGCGAGCCCCGAGGCCTTCCGCCTCGCCAGCGGGAGCGAGGCCTTCATCGAGGAGCGCGGCGTGCGCATCCTCAAGACCTGCACGCCCTACCTCGCCGGCAACGTGCCGCAGCGCGGCGATCACTGCGCGTGGATGGAATCCTCGGCGGTGGTGTACTGCAACTCGGTGATCGGCGCCTGCACCAACACCGAGGGCCGCGAGAGCACCAGCGCCGCGATGCTCACCGGCAAGATCCCCGACTGGGGTTTCCATCGCCCGGAGAACCGCCAAGGCACCCACCTCATCGAGGTCGAGGTGCCGGTCGAGAGCGTGATGGACTGGGGCATGCTCGGCTACTACGCCGGCCAGGTGGTCGGCGAGCGCATCCCGGTGCTCGACGGCCGGCTCGGCCGGCCGGATCTCGTGCGCCACAAGCACTTCGGCGCCGCGGCCGCCTCCTCCGGCGGCGTCGAGATGTACCACGTCGTCGGCGTGACGCCCGAGGCGCCGACGCGCGCCGCGGCCTTCGGCCCGCGCCAGCCGCAGGCCACGCTGCGCTATGGCGTCGAGGAGATGCGCCGCGTGCATGCCGACCTCAACAGCAAGGCGCGCAGCGCCGACGTCGACTTCGTCATGCTCGGCTGCCCGCACTATTCGCTCGACCAGCTGCGCGAGGTCGCGGCGCTGCTCGCCGGCCGGCGCGTCAGCGGCAACTGCCGCCTTTGGATCTTCACCTCGCGGGCGGTGAAGCACGAGGCGGAGAAGCTCGGCATCGCCGCGCAGGTCCGCGCCGCCGGCGGCCTGCTGCTCACCGACACCTGCTCGTCGATCTCGCAGGCCATCCCGCCCGGGACGAAGGTGGCCGCGCTCGACTCCGCCAAGCAGGTGCACTACCTGCCGGCGTTCATGGGCATCGAGGCCTGGTTCGGCTCGACCGCCGAGTGCATCGACGCCGCGGTGCACGGCCGCTGGCAGGGGCGCTGCCCATGAGCGCCGCACCCATCATCCTGCGCGGCCGCAAGGTCGTCGGCGGCGTGGCCGCCGGCGAGGCGCTGGTCACGCGCCAGACGATCTCCGGATGGGGCGGCGTCAACCCGATGCAGGGCACGATCATCGAGACGCGCCACGAGCTGCGCGGCCAGAGCTTCCAGGGCAAGGTGCTGGTGTGCCCGGGAGCGAAGGGCTCCTCGGGCTGGTCGGCGGTGTTCCACATGGCGCGGCTCGCGGGCACGGCGCCGCTCGCACTGCTGTTCAACGAGATGACCACCAAGATCGCCCTCGGCGCCGTCGTGATGCGCATACCCGCGGTCACCGACTTCGACCGCGACCCGCTCGAGCTCGTCGCGAGCGGCGACTGGGTGCGCGTCGACGGCGACCGCGGCATCGTCGAGATCCACAAGGCCGCCACGCGCGGCTGAAACGGCGCGCGCGCGGGGCGGATTCAGTGTCGCAGCTCACGCTGCGCACCTCGCGCGAGCGCGCCGCGGCCGATCGTCGCCGAGCGGCGACGTGCGGCACTTGCGACAGATTGTCGTGCTTGCATTGGCAGCGTCTACTGGCCCCGCGATCAAGCCGGGAAGGGCAGTACGATGCAAACACGAGTTCTTCGCAGCAGCACGGCGGCACTCCTGCCGCTGCTGGTATTCACGCTGATCATCGCCGGTTGCGGCGGCGATTCCACGGGCAGCAACACCGCGGCGACCAGCGCCACCGCGGCCTCGCGCACGGGCACGGGCGGCTGGAGCGGCTTCCGCTGCCTGCGCAAGTGGCGCCACTGCAAGCCGACGACGACGACCAACACGCCGCCGACCCTCTCCGGCGTGCCGGCGACGTCGGTGAATGCCGACAGTGCCTATGACTTCACGCCGGTGGCGAGCGACGCCGATTCCGATGCGCTCACCTTCAGGATCGCGAACAAGCCGACGTGGGCGAGCTTCAGCGCCGCCGACGGCCACCTGAGCGGCACGCCCAGGGCGGCCGATGCCGGCACCACCTCCGGAATCGTGATCAGCGTCACGGATGGCAAGGCCACGGTCGCCCTGCCCGCCTTCGCCATCACGGTGGCCGCGCCGGCCGCCGGCGGCGGCACGCCGACCAACCACTCGCCGACGATCGGCGGCGCACCGGCGGGCTCGGTCGCGGTCGGCAACGCCTACAGCTTCACGCCGACGGCCGCCGACGCGGATGGCGACCCGCTGAGCTTCACCATCCAGAACAAGCCGGCCTGGGCGAGCTTCAACACCGTCACCGGCGCGCTCACCGGCACGCCGACCGCCGCCAACGTCGGCACGACGACCAACATCGTCATCTCGGTCAGCGACGGCGTCGCGACCACCGCGCTGGCGTCCTTCTCGATTGCGGTGGTGCAGGCGGCGACCGGCTCCGCCAGCCTGTCGTGGACGGCCCCGACCACCAACAGCGACGGCACCGCGCTCAGCAACCTCGCCGGGTACCGCATCCACTACGGCACCACGACGGCGATGACGCAGACCGCGCAGGTGAGCACGGCGGGCGTGACGACCTACACGCTCGGCAACCTCACCTCGGGCACCTGGTACTTCGCCGTCTCGGCCTACGCCAGCAACGGCACCGAGAGCACGCTGTCGAACACCGCGACCAAGTCCATCCCCTGACGCCGGGCCCCTGACGCCGCGCCCAACTCCCTGCGCGGCTCCTTGAGCCGCCGCGTCCGCCCTCCCCGGCGGACGCGGCGGTTCGCCTTTTGGCGCGATCCACGGCACACTGCCGCATCCTCCCTGGGGAAGCGAGGCAGCCGGCACATGGGGATCTGGGCGCGTAAACCGGTGGCGCTGATGCGCCAGGAGGCCGGCGCGGAGGGCAGCCACCTGCGCCGCTCGCTCGGCGTCGTCAGCCTCACCGCCTTCGGCGTCGGCAGCACCATCGGCGCCGGCATCTTCGTGCTGACCGGTGCCGAGGCCGCGCACCATGCCGGCCCGGCGGTGACCTTCTCCTTCATGCTCGCGAGCCTCGCCTGCTTCTTCGCCGGCCTGTGCTACGCCGAGTTCGCGGCGATGGTCCCGGTCGCCGGCAGCGCCTACTCCTACGCCTACGCGACCATGGGCGAGCTGGTCGCCTGGATCATCGGCTGGTGCATCTCGCTCGAGTACGTGTTCTCGGCGGCGCTGGTGGCGATCGGCTGGTCCGGCTACGCGCGGTCCGCCGCCGCCGACCTCGGGCTGCACCTGCCACGGGAGCTGACGGCGGCGCCGTTCCGCTGGGAGACCAACCACGTGGTCATCACCGGCACCTGGGTCGACCTGCCGGCGGTGCTGGTGACGCTCGCCTGCACGGCGCTGCTGGTCGTGAGCACGCGCCAGTCGGCCATCGTCAACACCATCATCGTCAGCGCCAAGGTCGCGGCGATCATCATCATCATCGCGGTCGGCGTGCACTACGTCGATCCGGCGAACTGGCAGCCCTTCATCCCGCCCAACACCGGCGGCTACGGCAATTTCGGCTGGACCGGCGTGGCGACCGCGGCGGGCGTGGTGTTCTTCTCGTACATCGGGTTCGACGGCATCTCGACCCTCGCCGAGGACTGCCACCACCCGCAGCGCACGATCCCGATGAGCCTGTTCCTCGCGCTCGCGATCTGCACCACGCTGTACGTCGGCGTGAGCCTGGTGGTCACGGGCCTGACGAAGTACACCGGCCTCGACGTCCCCGACCCGATCTACCACGCGCTCTCGAGCGTCCAGGCGGACCTCGGCTGGCTCAAGTTCCTGGTCGCGGTGGTCGCGGTCTTCGGCCTGATATCGGTCATTCTGCTGAGCCTGCTCGGCCAGGTGCGCATCCTCTACGCGATGGGGCGCGACGGCCTGCTGCCCGCTTCGCTGACGCGCACCAGCCCGCGCTTCGGCACGCCGCACGTCGGCACGCTGTGGACCGGCGCGATCGCGGCGCTGACCGCGGGCTTCACGCCGCTCGACGTGCTGACCGAGCTGATCTCCATCGGCACGCTGCTCGCCTTCGCGATGGTCTGCGCCGGCATCCTGGTGCTGCGCCGGACCGACCCGCACCATGAACGCCCGTTCCGCACGCCGTGGGTGCCGGTGGTGCCGGTGCTCGGCATCCTGTGCTGCACCTACCTGATGTACAGCCTGCCGATCTACACCTGGAAGCGGCTGTTCTACTGGCTGCTGATCGGCATCGCGCTGTACGCCGCCTACGGCCATCGCCACTCGAAGCTCGCCGCCGCGGGCGCGAAGCCGGGCGGCACCGGCGCGCGATGAGCGGCGCGGCGCCCGGAGCCATCGCGCGGCTGCGCCTGCTCGACTGGCACGAGGCCGAGCCGCTGGCCGGGCCGCTGCGCCTGCGCGTGTTCTGCGAGGAGCAGGGCGTGCCGCGCGACATCGAGATCGACGAGCACGATCCGCTGTCCGTGCACGCCGTGGCCGAGGATGCCGGCGGCGCGGTGATCGGCACCGCGCGCCTGCTGCCCGATGGGCACGTGGGACGCTTTGCCGTGGCCGCCGCTTGCCGTGGGCACCACGTCGGCGCGCGGCTGCTGCAGGCGCTGCTCGAGGAGGCGCTGCGCCGCGGCCACCGCCGCGCCGTGCTGCACGCGCAGGTCTCGGCCGAGGGCTTCTACGCGCGCTACGGCTTCGAGCGCACCGGCGGCGTCTTCATGGAGGCGGGGATCGCCCATGCGACGATGGCGCGGACGCTGGCGCCGCCCGGCTGAATTCCTGGCGCACGCTGCCGCGCGGCGCGCCCGCCTCGTCCCAGCTCGACTCCTCGAACCGCACCGTGCCGCGGCGATCCACCAGCACGATGGTCGAACAGCGGGTGCCGTAGCCGGGCGCGCGGATGAAGGCGCTCGAGAGCAGCCGCTCCCATTCGAGCGACAGGCCGGTGCGCGGCAGCTCGGCATCCTCGGCCGGCCGGCCGTCGCGCAGCAGTTCCCGGAGCGGCGCTTCCTCGGGCAGCTGCGTGAGCGCGGCCGCGAGCTGCGACTTGGCGGCCGTGACCTTGGGCCAGGGCGTGTCGAGCAGGTGGTTCGACAACCCGTACACGCCCGGTGGCAGCTCGCGCCCCGTCCCGGGCACGCTCTCGTAGACACCGAGGCGCTCGCCGTCGCTGAACAGCAGGTTGAAGCCGTTGTAGGCCGGCGCCGCGCGCGCGAGCCACCCGAGCGTCGCCTCCAGCGGCTCGGGCCGTGACAGCGCGTGCGTCACCAGCGCGCCACGGCTCGGCGCGGCGGCAGCGTGCCGGCCCGGATCGCGGTAGTTGGTGAGCACGGCGAAGCGCGCATCGCGCGTCACGCCGAGCCAGGTGCCGCCGGCGTCGAGGTCACGGCCCGCGAGCAGCCCGGCCGGCTCGTCCCACCAGGCGGCCGGCGCCGCGGCGCGCGCGTGGAATTCGTCGCGGTTCGCGGCCAGCACCAGCGGATACTCCGGGTGCACGCGCCACGCCAGCAGCACCAGGCACATGGCTCAGCCCGACTTCGGTGCCGACCAGGGCGCCCGCACCGCGCGGAACTCCTCCATGGCCTCGCAACGCGCCGCGTGCGCGGCCCAGGCGGGGAACGGCGTCGGCCCGGCCGGCAGCAGCCCGGCATCGGCCATGAACGTGAAGGCGCAGGCGGCGGTGATGTCGGCCTGCGTGCAGCGCGCGCCGAGGAGCCAGGGCGCCGTGCCGCGCGCCGCGCAGGCCCGCTCGAGTTCGCCCGCCGCGGCCAGCATCTGGCCGCGGCAGCGCTCCACCCAGGCCGCGTGGCGCTTCTCCGGCGGCCGGAACGCCACCTCGTACACCTGCGCGACGGCCTTCTCCATGCCGCCGGTCGCGATCGCCATCAGGCGCAGCGCGGCGCGCCGCTCCGGCCCGGAGGGCGGCAGCAGCGCGCGGCCGGGACCGGCGCGTTCGTCGAGATGGTCGAGGATCGCCGCCGACTCGAGCAGCGCCTCGCCATCGTCGAGCACCAGCGTCGGCACGCGACCGAGCGGGTTGTAGGCGCGGATGCGCTCGAAGTCGCGCCCCACCGACCAGTTGGCGTGCTCGTAGGGGATGCCGAGCAGCCGCAGGCTGATCGCCACGCGGCGCACGAACGGGGAATCGAACATGCCGATCAGCAGCATCAGTGTCCACCCTGCACGAACAGGCCCGCGGCACGCAGCGCCGCGGCCAGATTCTCCTCGATTTCGGCCGCCTCGGCGCGCGCCAGGTAGCGCAGGTGCAGCACCGGCCCGGTGAGCACCTCGAGGCCGCGGCGCAGCACGCTGCCCGCCGCGCGGATGCCCGCCTTGTGCTGGTCGAAGCGCTCCGCCGGGAGGTAGTGGCTCATGCCGACGTACAGGCCGTAGGGCTCGTCGCGGCTATCGCTGTAGTCGAGCAGCACCAGGTAGATGTGGCTGCGGCCGCCGCGGTCGCGGCGGAAGCGCCCCGCCACTTCGTAGGCGAGCGGCAGCCATTCGATGTGGCGCATCGGCAGCCAGTCAGGGATCGAGTCCGAGGCCCGCGCCCACAGGCGCTCGAGCGAGCGCTCGACGTTCACCGCCAGCTCGCCGCGCATCCAGCGCTCGTGGATGCAGTGGGCGCCGGCGCAACCGTCGCCCGCGGCCAGGGCCTGCTCGAAGCGCTGCGCGAGCGCGGCATCGGTCTGGGTCCGCAGCGGCCGGCTCGCGGGCGCGGCGACCGCGGCCCTGCGTGCCGACGGCGCACGCGCGGCGCCCATGCTCAGCGCGACGCGGCCGGGCGCTCGCCCAGCAGCCGCGCGGGCAGCAGGATGATCGCGCGCAGCAGCGCGAACACGCCCTCGACCGCGATGCCGAGCAGCCGGAACGGCAGCGAGAGCAGCCACACCAGCGGCCAGATGAGCAGCGCGAGCAGCGCCAACGGCCAGCACAGCACGAACAGCAGCAGCCACAGCAGGAACTTGATCATGCGTCCTCCGTCATGCGCTGTGGCGGAGCGCCCGGGCGGTTCACCTCCACCGTGACGTGCACCAGCTCCGGATGTTCGGCCAGCAGCGCCCGGACCTGCCCGGGGACGATGGCCGCCTGCGTGGCGAGGCTGATCATGCAGGCGTAGTGGGCGCGCCCCACGCGCCAGACGTGCAGGTCCTGCAGCTCGATGCGCTCGCCCAGGCTGTCGAGCGCCGCGCGGATCTCGGCCACCACCGGTGCGTCCATCTCGGCGTCGAGCAGCACGCGACCGGTGTCGCGCAGCAGGCCGACGGCCCAGGCGGCCACCACGACGGCGCCCACCAGGCCCACCACCGGGTCGAGCCAGCCGGCGCCGAAGTACTTGCCGCCGCCGAGGGCGACCAGCGCCAGCACGGAAGTGGCGGCATCGGCCGCCACATGCACGGTCGCCGAGCGCAGGTTCAGGTCGTGGTGCGCCCCGTCGCCGTGGTCGTGGCTGTGGTCGTGGTCGTGGTCGTGGTCGTGTCCATGATGGTGGGCGTGTCCGCCCGCGCCCGCCAGCAGCAGGGCGCACAGCAGGTTGACGACGAGCCCCGTGGCCGCCACGATGATCGCCTCGTTGAAGGCCACGGGGAGCGGGTGCAGCAGCCGCAGCACCGACTCGTAGACCATCGTCCCGGCGACGCCCAGCAGGATGATCGCACTGGTGTAGCCGCCGAGGATCTCGATCTTCCAGGTGCCGAAGGCAAAGCGGTCGTCGCGCTGCAGACGGCGCGCGAGCGCGTAGGCCCCGGCGCTCAGGCCGAGCGCGACGGCGTGCGTGCCCATGTGCCAGCCGTCGGCCCACAGCGCCATCGAGTGCGACCACCAGCCGACCACCAGCTCGATCACCATCATCACGACGGTGATCAGCGCGACCAGCCGCGTGCGCTGCTCGGCCAGCGGATTGGCCGCGCCGTAGTCGTGCCGGTGCAAGGGGTCGGTGGAAGCGGCCGAATTGCCCAACTCGAGGGTCTCCGTGGGGGAACGCGCCGCCGCGTATAGTAATATGCACGCGGCGCGGCGCGTACCTGCCGCGCCTTGCCGCCATGATCGATCCGAAGGACTGGGCACTGCCCGAAAAACTCCGGCCCCGCCCGGAGGACGTGCACTTCGACCTCGCGGCGGCACGGCACGCGGTGGTGCTGCTGCGCGCAGAAATCCCCGAGGACGCCTTCACCGCCGCCGCGCTCGGCACCGAGCGCATCGGCCACGGCGTCGTCATCCGGGCCGAGGAGCGCGAATGGGTGCTCACCATCGGCTACCTGGTCACCGAAGCCGCGTCCGTCTGGCTGACCACGCACGACGGCCGCGCCATCGAGGGCCATCCCCTCGCCTACGACGCCGTCACCGGCTTCGGCCTGGTGCTGCCGCTCGCGCCGCTCGGCTGCCCGCCGCTGGCGCGCGGCTCGGCGGCCAACCTCGCGGTCGGCGATCCCGTCTACGTCATCGGCCACGGCGGGCCGGAACACTCGCTGGCCGCGCGCCTGATCGCGCGGCGCGAGTTCGCCGGCTACTGGGAATACCTGCTCGAGGACGCGCTGTTCACCGCACCGCCGCACCCGTTGTGGGGCGGCAGCGCGCTGCTCGACGCCCACGGGCGCCTGGTCGGCATCGGCTCGCTCCTCACGCAGGAGGCCGGCGACGCCGCCGAGCAGTTCGACGCCAACATGTTCGTGCCGATCGACCTCGCCGAGCCGGTGCTGGCGGACATGCTGCGGCACGGGCGGGTGGCGGGGCCGCCGCGGCCCTGGCTCGGCCTGTACGCGGCCGAGCAGGACGACCACATCATCGTCGCCGCACTGTCGCGCGATGCGCCCGCGCACCGCGCCGGGCTGCAGCCGGGCGACGTCGTCGTGGCGGTGCGCGGCGAGCGCGTGCATTCGCTGGCCGATTTCTTCCGCGCCGTCTGGCGCACCGGTCCCGCCGGCGCGACGGTGCCGCTGCAGGTCGTACGCCAGCGCGAGGCGCTGCAGATCGACGTACGCTCGGCGAGCCGCGAGGATTTCCTGCGCAAGCCGCGCGCCCACTGAATCCCGATCCGCGCCCAAGGAGCCGAACCGTGTCCCGCACGAACCAGGAGCAGCAGACGCTCGATTTCGTCCTCGAGATGTACCACAAGGTGCTCATCGCCATGGACTCGAGCCAGGTCGACCGCTACATCTCGCCCGGCTACATCCAGCACAGCTCGCTCGCGCCTCCGGGCGTCGAGCACCTCAAGGCCTTCCTCGATCGCGTGCGCAAGGAGTCCCCCGACGCGCGCCAGCACATCAAGCGCGCGCTGGTCGACGGCGACATGGTGGCGGTGCACACGCACGTGATCCGCTGGCCCGGGGATCCGGGCCTGGCTGCGGCCGACTTCTTCCGCGTCGCCGGCGGCCGCATCGTCGAGCACTGGGACGTGATCCAGGAAGTGCGGCCGGAGAGCGCCGACCGCGTCTTCTAGCGCCGGCCGGACCTAGCCAGGCGCCGTGGTGGCGCGCCGGGCGCGCTCGATCGCGCGCAGCAGCTCGGTGTGCAGCTGCGCGCTCTGGCCCGCGGACACATAGCGCTCCGCGGCCTCGAGCACCTTCTCGAGCGCGGCGATGCGCTGCGGGTCGCACGGAACGTGCGGGTCGGTGGCCGATGGCGCGGCGCTGTCCGTCGTCGCCGCAGCGGCCGCTGCCGGCGGGGCCGCGGCGCCCGGCGCCGGCGCGACCTGCAGGGCCGCGGCGATGAGATCGCTGGTCGTGACGATGCCGACCAGGTGCTGCTGCGAGTCCACCACCGGCAGCGCGTGGATCCCGTGGCCGGCCATCAGCTCGGCCGCATCCTGCACGGTCTGCTCGGCACGCACGGTGACGGGCGCGCGCCGCACCAGCGCCGCGACGGTCATGCGCTGGTTGAGGTATTCCTGGGCGCCGGCGCCGACGCTGCCACGCGGTACGAAATGCTCGAGCTTCATCACGTCGGCCGAGCTGAGCATGCCGACCACCTCGCGCCCGCGCAGTACCGGCAGGTGATGCACCGGGTAGCCCGCGAACAGGCGCAGGACCTCGCCCGCCGGTTCGTCGATCGCGACGGAGAGGACCTCCTCGGTCATGAGCAGGCTGATCCGGTCCTGGGGACGCATGCCCGACCTATCGGCCGCCGGCCGGCCGGGTTGAATCCCGGCGGCCGCCGGCACTGCCGCTTATGTCATGTCGCGGGTCCCGGCGTGTCAACCTGCCGCCGGGTTCACCGTTCTGGTCCTGCAGGACGGGCTAGCGTCTGCCATGGCGGCAGCGGGCCCCGCCCCACTGACCAGGAGTCGAAACGTGAACCGCACGCACCGAGCCGTCATCGCCGTCATCGCCAGCTGCAGCCTGGGGAGCCTGGCACTCGCGGCCGACGCCGCCGACACGCAGCAGCGCAACGTCAACCAGCAGCAGCGCATCCTCCAGGGCCTCGACAGCGGCGCGCTAAGCACCGGCGAGGCAGCGCGCCTCGAGCGCGAGCAGGCGCACGTCGACCGCCTCGAGACCCGCGCGCTGCGCGACGGCTCGCTGAGCGGGGCCGAGGCCGCGCGCATCGACACCGCCCAGGACCTGGCCAGCCGCGACATCTACCGGCAGAAGCACGACGCCCAGCTGGGCGATCCGGACTCGCGCTCCAGCGAGCGCCTGCAGGCTGACGTCGGCCGCAACGTGGCGCAGCAGGAACGCATCCAGCAGGGCCTGGACAGCGGCGCCCTGACCGATCGCGAGGCCGCGCGGCTCGAGCACGGCCAGGCCCGCACCAACCGCATCGAGGCCAACTCGGCCGCGGACGGCCGCGTCGGCCCGCTGGAGCAGGCACGCATCCAGTCGGTCGAGAACCGCCAGAGCCGGCACATCTACCGCAAGAAGCACAACCTGCGGCGCAAGTAGACGCGCGGCCGCCCCGCCGCACCGCCCCCTAGCGCACGCTGTAGCCGCGGGCCTCCAGGCAGGCGGTCATCGCGCGCAGGTAGTCGGCGCGGCGCGCGCCGGTCTCGCCGGCCGGCACGCCGCCCCGGTCGGCGGTCGGATCGAAGCCCGTCTGGTTGCGCGCCCAGGCATGGCACTCGTAGCGGTCCGCCGCCTGCTGGTCACCCGACTGGCCGTTCTTCGGATAGACGAACAGGTCGTCGCCGCCGGTGGCTGGGGGCGCGCGGTCCTCCTCGCCGGGCGGATCGACGACTTCGTAGCCGTGCAGCTGCGGGCGCCACAGGTAGTAGGCGTCGTCGGCGTAGTAGTACGGTACGCCGCCGAACCACAGCGTGGTGTAGAACGGCGGCAGCACGTTCACGTACAGCCCGATCGGCGGTCGCACCACGATGAAGCGCGGGCCCCGCGGCTCGTACCAGATGCCGCCGTAGAAGAAGTAGTTGCGCCCGTCGTGGCGATAGTGCCGGTAGCCGTCCGGCAGCACCGGCACCACCGAGCCGCGCGGCGGATAGAAGCGGTCGTGCCCGTGGCGGTCGTCGAACCGGCGGCCCTGGGCGTCGCGCCAGGCCCGCTGCGCCGGCGCCGATGGCCGGTTCATGCGCGGCTGCGCCCGCTGCTCGGCGCCGCGCTGCGCCGCCCCGCGCTGCGGTGCACTCGGCGCCGGGCGCGACTCGCGGCCGCGCTCGCCTTCCGCCGCAGGGACGGCCACGGCCACGGCCAGGCCCAGGGCCAGGCTCGCGGCGGCCACGACTCTCAAGCGTCTCGGATGCATGCTGTCACTCCCTGGAGTCATCGGATCGTATAGCCCCGCCCCTCGAGGCAGGCGCTGATGGCGCGACGATAGGCCGCGGCGGCATCGGCATAGGACTGCAGGCGCCGCGTGCCGCGCGCCTCGGCCTGGCGCGACCGCTCGGCGCGGTCCTGCTCGGACGCGGCGCCAATCGCGCCGCCGGCGACGGCACCGACCACGGCGCCGGCGCCCTCGTCATGCCGGCCGGACACCGCGGCGCCGACCACGGCTCCGGCGATCGCGCCCGCGACGGTTGCCGCGCCCGGCGGCGGACCCGGCTCCACGCGGACGCGGTAGGGTTCGGGGATTCCCGGCGCGCTCGGATCGAAGCGGCTCTGGCGCACCGCCCAGAGGTGGCATTCGTAGCGGTCGCGGTCCAGCTGCGCCTCGTCCTGGCCGCGCTGCGGATAGGCGATCACGCGCGTGTCGATGCGGGGCGGCGGCCCGGCCGGCTCGCGCCCGGGCGTCGCGGCGCAGCCACCGGCCGCCACCGCGAGCAGCAGCGCCGAGTGCCGACACCAGATGGGAGTACGCATGGGTTCCTGCCGGGAGGGCTTCCCTCGGGGGATTCGACTGCGGCGCCGCCCTTTAGTTTCGATGCTTGAGCGCCCCGAACGCCCCGTGCCACGATGCGCTGCCACGCGGCAGCGACCGAAGGGGGAAGGCGCCATGCACCGGAGCAAGCTCTGCGGCTTCATCATCGACTGCCAGGGCCCGGACCTGCAGGGTTCGGCGGCCTTCTGGGGCGGCGCGCTCGGCATGCCGCTGCGGGCGCTGCCGGGCACCGAGGGCGAGAACTACGTGCGGTTGATGGACGCGCAGCACGGCCTGCACGTCGAGGTGCAGAAGGTCGAGCACCCGAGCCGCGTGCACCTGGACATCGAGACCGATGACATCGAGGCGGAGGTGCGCCGCCTCGAGGCGCTCGGCGCGCGCCGCGTCGCGCAACGGCACACCTGGTGGGTCATGGAGGCCCCCACGGGGCAGCGCTTCTGCGTGGTGCGCGCCAGCTCGCCCGGCTTCGAGGCGCAGGCGAACCGCTGGCCCTAGGCCCGCCCGGGCCAGGGCCTCGCGACTCGACTCCCCGCGGACTAGGCCTTCTCGAGCTGCACCGCGCCGAGGTCGGCGTCGGCACGGGTCGATACCTGGACCTCGCGCGAGCGGTAGCCCGGGTGGCTCACCTGCAGCACGTACTGCTCGTTCGGCTGCACCGTCCGGAACTCGAAATCGCCGTAGCTGTCGGTCACCGCGCTCTGCACCTCGCCGCCGCGCCGCAGGCTCACGGTGACGCCGGCCGCCGGCTCGAGCGGCTTGTCGCCCAGCACGATCTCGCCGCAGACGAAACGCTTCGGCAGGCCGATGTAGCGCGCCAGCGTGCGGTTGTTCAGGTCCGGGCGCAGTTCCTCGATCGCCGGCTCCGCCATGCGCGCCGCAACGGCGCTCGAGGAGTCGTGCAGGTCGCCGAAAACCAGCGCCTGCGTCGGGCAGGCCTCGACGCAGCGCGGCAGCTTCCAGCCATCGTCCAGCAGGTGCGCGCAGAAGGTGCACTTCTGCGCCGTGTTGGCCGCCTCGTTCCAGTAGATCGCGCCGTAGGGACAGGAACTCGCCAGCGCCTTCTGCCCGGCGGCCTTTTTCGGGTCGATCAGCACGATGCCGTCGGCGCGGCGCGAAATCGCGCCGTTGGTGTCCGCCTTCATGCAGGGCGCGTCCTCGCACTGCAGGCAGGGCACCGGCGTGTGGCTCACCTTCAGCTTCGGGAAGACGCCCTGCTCCTTGACGCGGATGTCCATCCAGCGATGCCCGGTCTCCGGCTGCGCGGCGGCCACCGGCGGCCGCGCCATGCCGGTGTGCTCGTCGCGGCAGGCGAGGAAGCAGTTGTAGCAGCCGACGCAGCGGCTGACGTCGATCACCATTCCGTACTTGGCCATGGTTATTTCCCCGCCCACTTTCCGACCTGGATCAGACACGAGCCCGCGGCCATGCCGGGCACCTGCTTCGAGAGCATGCGGCCCGGCGACAGCACCGCGACGCAGCCGCCGCGGTCCGGCGAATCCGGGTTGCCCGGCTCGAGCAGGTCGTACTTCGCCGCCGAGGCGTACGAGTGCACCACGCCCGGGCGCACGCGGTTGGTCACGACGGCGCAGCACAGCACCGTGCCGCGCTTGTTGAACAGCTTGATGATGTCGCCGTCCTTGATGCCGCGCGCCTGCGCATCCACCGGGTTGAGGCGCGCCGGCCACCAGGCGTAGCCGTCCTTGATGATGCGGTGGCCCGGGATCTCGTCGAGCCAGGAGGCGTGCTTGTCGTAGTGCGTGTGGAAGCTGAAGCGCGGGTGCGGCGACATCAGCTGCAGCGGGAACTCGGCGGTCTCCTTCGAGCGGTGCCCTTCCCAGCTGACGATGTAGCGCGGCACCGGCGGCCGCTCGGCGTCGTTGGCATCGAACTGCTTGAGGCTCTGCGCCTCGAACTCGATCTTGCCGCTGTAGGTGCCGAGCTCGTGGCCCTTGGGCGTGCCGCGCTTCGGGTTGCTCGGGTCGGGCGTGTCGCAGGTGCGCCCCTCGGCGTACCAGCGCAGCGCCGGGGTGGACTTGTAGTTCTCCTGCAGTGGCACGATGTAGTAGCCCTTGCGGTCGAACTCCTCCCAGCTGATGTACTTCGGCAGGTCGGAGATGTCGAAGAAGCGCCGCACCCAGTCGACCGAAGTGCAGCCCTCGGTGTACTCCTGCTCGACGCCAAGGCGCTTCGCCAGCGCGGTGAAGATCTCGTAGTCGGGCCGCGATTCGCCCAGCGGCTCGATGCACTTCTTCATGCGCACGATGATGCGGAAGTTGCAGCCGCTGCTGCCGCCCTTGGACTGGCCGCCCGGCTCGCCCCACTCGCCGACGTCGTCGCGCTCGAGCTGGGTGCAGGCCGGCAGGATGATGTCGGCGTAGGAGGTCTCGGCCGACCACCACACGTCCTGGTTCACGACGCATTCCAGGTTGGGGCTCTGGTACATGCGCGCCCACTTGCTGGTGTCGGTCATCGTGCCGGGGAAGGAACCGCCGTAGCGGTAGAACATCTTCACCTCGGAGTTGCCCGCCATCGGGTAGGTGAAGGGCTTGAACTGCTGCTCGAGCGAGCGATTGGCGAAGGTCTCGCCGGTCCAGGAGACCGGCGGCGACATCACCGCGTCCGGCAGCAGCAGCCGGTAGAGCTTCTGCTGCACCGGGTTCTTCGGGTTGTGCTTCGCAGCGCGCGTGTGCGAGATGCGGCCGTCCGGATCGCCGTAGTTCGGGAACCAGACGTCGTTGTTGCGCGGCCCGCCCATCGCGGTGCCCCAGATGCCGCGGCCCGGCTTGCCGAGGCCCTGCATCGCCTGCAGCAGCACCATCAGGCGCGCCCACTCGGTCGCATAGGCCTGGCGGCAGGCTCCGCCCTCGCCGCCGCGCGCGCCCGCGCCCAGCATGGTGCGCTTGCGCGCCCAGTCGCGCGCCAGCGCCACGATGGTGCGCGCCGGCACGCCGCACTCCTCGGCCGCCCAGGCCGGGGTCTTCGGCACGCCATCGGCGTCGCCCATCACCTGCTTGCGGAATTCCTCGAAGCCGATGGTGCGGTCAGCGACGTACTGCTTGTCGTAGGTGCCCTCGCTGATCCACACGTGCGCGATCGCCATCGCCAGCGCGGCATCGGTGCCCGGCCGCGGCGCGATCCACTTGCCGCCCATCGCGGCCGCGGTGGCGTTGTGGTACGGGTCGATGAACACCATCGGCACGCCCTTTTCCTTCAGCCAGCGGCGCCAGATCGCCGAGTCCTGGCCGGTGTACACGCCGCGCGTGGTGTCCGGGTCGTTCGACCAGTAGACCACCATCTCGGCGTTCTGGAGCGCGTCCTCCAGCATGTCGTAGGGCTCGGGCATGCCGAGGCGCCAGTAGAAGCCGTAGGTGTGCGTCGCGCCCCAGTGCCAGCCTTCCCAGCTGTCGGGGTTGTCCATCACCGTGGTGTAGCCGATCAGGTCGAAGAAGCGCTGGAAGGCGCTGATCTTGTAGCCCACCAGGCCCCAGTTGTGGTGCGAGGAGGTCATCGCCGTCAGCGCCGAGGGGCCGTAGGTGCCCTGCACGCGCTTGATCTCGCCGGACACCAGGTCGAGGGCCTCGTCCCAGCTGATCGGCACGTAGCCAGACTTGCCGCGGTTCTGCTGGTTGCGGTTGCCCTTGGGGTCGAAGTCGACGCGCTTGAGCGGCGTGAGGATGCGATCCTTCGAGTACAGGCGGTTGCGCTCGCTGAGCACGAACGGCGCCAGGTTGAACTTCTTCTCCGGCGTGTAGCGCCGGCCGCCCGCCTCGATCGTCCAGGGCTTGAAGTCCTTGTCGTCGGCGACCAGCGGGCGGATGCGGACGACCTTGCCGTCCTGCACGTAGACGCTGATCGGGCCGGCATTCGTGCAGTTGGTGTAAACCTTCATGTCGTGACCACTCTTTGAAGAAGTCGGATCCGGGGCCGTTGCCGGCACAGCCTGGGGACCACCACGCGCACGGCGCAGCGGCCTGGCACCTCCGGCGCTCATTGTAGTCCGGCCGCGACGCGCCGGGGGAACCCCGGGGGCGTCCGGGGCACGGCCCGGCGATGAATTCGGGGCGGCGGGCAATAAGTCGCAGTTATGCGGCGCCGGCGCGGGGCCGGCCGGACCGTCTCACGCGGGCGTCGCGGGATGCGGTTCCGGTGCCCTCTGCAGCGCGAGCTCGTCGAGGACCACGCTGTCATCGGCCATTTCGACCGCGAACTCGCGCTCGAGGTACCCGGCGCAGCGCACGCGCAGCGTCCAGGCGCCGCTGCGCGGCGGCAGGCCGTCGAGCCGGAACTCGCCGAAGGCGTCGGTCACGGCCTGGGCCCGCAGCGCGCCGGCCTGCCACAGCTCCACGTTCGCGCCGCCGAGGCACTCCTCGACGTCGCCGCGCCGGCCGCTGACGCAGCCGCCGATGAAGTTCATCGTGTAGCGGTGCAGGTTGCGGTAGTACACGCGCGGACGCGCCCCGAGCTCCGGCCGCAGCACCTCGAGCCGCTCGGCCGCCGCCAGCGCCTGCATCGCCTCGTCCTCGACCTGCAGGGCGCGCAGCGCGCCGGTCGGGCAGGACTGCACGCAGCGCGGCGCGCTCCAGCCCCGATCCAGCAGGTGCGCGTCGAAGATCCACTTCTGCGGCAGCTGCAGCTCCTCGTTCCACCAGATCGCGCCGTACGGGCAGGCGTCGACCAGGTCGCGCCGTCCGCGCGCCGCCACCGGGTCGATGATGACGATGCCGTCGGGGCGCTGCCGCACCGCGCCGCCGCCCGCCGCGACGCATGGCGCCGCATCGCACTGGTTGCACATCGTCGGCAGGTGCGCCGCGTCCACCAGCGGCGCGCGCCCGCGCTCGCGCGTGCGTATCTCGATCCAGCGATGGCCGCTCGCCGGCTGCGGCGCCGCATAGCCCGGGAAATCGTTGCCGACGTGCTCGTCCTGGCAGGCGATGACGCAGTTGTGGCAGTCGTGGCACTCGGCGACGTCGACGATGAGGTTCCACTTCTTCATCGGCGGCGCTCCGGCGGCGTCCACCGCTCCACCTCGATGAGGCAGGAATTGGGCGCCGAGGCCGAGGTCGCCGGCGTCATCGAACGCTTCGGCGTCAGCAGGTTGACGCAGCCGCCGCGATCGGCGATCCCGCCGAGCCCGTCGTCGACCGGGTCGTAGCGGGCCGCCGAGGTCCAGGCGTGCACGACGCCCTCCAGCACGCGCTCGCTCGGCTCGGCGGCGCAGATCACCGCGCCGCGCTCGTTGTGCAGCCGCACCAGCTCGTGCCGGCCGATGCCGCGCCGCGCCGCATCGCGCGGATTCATGCGGGCCACCCAGTAGCGATGCCCGCCAATGGCCACGCGGTGCTCGCTGATCTGGTCGATGGCGCCGCCCTTGGCGTCGTTCATCGTGTGGAAGCTGTAGCGCGGGTGCGGCGAGACCAGCTGCAGCGGGTAGCGCGCGTACTGCGGGCTGTGCGGCCCTTCCCAGGAGGGCTGGTAGCGGTTGACCGCCGGGCGCTCGGGATCCTGGCCGAAGCGCTCCAGGCTCGCCGGCGCGAACTCGAACTTGCCGGACCGCGTCTGCAGGCCCTCGAGGTACTGGCCGCCGTACTCGGAGGGGAGCGGCGCCGGTTCGGGCACGTCCTTCTTGCGCCCCTCGGCGAACCAGCGCCAGCTCACGCGCGTGCGGTTGGCGGCCTGCCGCTCCGGCGGCACGACGTAGTAGCCCTTGCGCAGCAGCTTCTTCCAGGAGATCGCGCGCGGCAGGTCGGAGCCCAGGTAGACCTCGCGGCACCACTGCAGCTCGTTCTTCGCCTCGCCGAAATAGGCGCTCAGGCCGAGCCGCTGCGCCAGCTCGAGGAAGATCTGGTAGTCGGACTTCGATTCGCCGAGCGGCTCGATGCAGCGGTGCTGCAGCACGATGACGCGGTGGTTGAGCTGGTCGTGGTTGTGGTGGCCGTAGCCGCCGCTCGCCGCCCACTCGCTGATGTCGCTGCGCTCGAAGTTCGTGCAGGCCGGCAGGATGAGGTCGGCGTACAGCGCCTCGCCCTCGTTCCAGATGGACTGGTTGAGCACGCATTCGAGCTGCGGCGAGCGCAGCGCCTCGATGAGGCGCCCGCTCTGCATCGTGGTGCCCAGGTGCGAACCGCCGTACTTGTACATCATGCGCACCGGCGAGTGCCCGGGCGAGGGATAACCGTAGCGCTGGAACTGCCCCTCGATCGAGCGCCCGTCGGTCGGGTAGCCCTCGGCGCGGCCCTCGAGGATCGCCTCGGGGATGCGCAGCCGCGGGATCCGCTGCGTGACCGTGTTCATGCTGATCAGGTGCGGCACGCGCTGGTAGTTCTGCACCGCATCCGCCGTGGTCTCGACGTCGCCGGAGATGCCGCCCTCGGCGTAGCCGGGGAACCAGAACTCCAGGTCGAGCGGCGCACCGGTGCCGAGGTTGCCGAAGTTGACGCCGGGCTTGCCGAGTCCCTGCATGCTCATCAGGCACACCATCGCGCGCGCCCACTGCGCGCCGGTGGCCGAGCGGTTCGCGCCGCCGAAGGTCAGCCCCTTGGCGCCGCAGGACAGGTAGGTCTTCCTCGTGCCCCACTCGCGCGCCAGCGCCCGCACCACGCGCGGCGCGACGCCGGTCTCGGCCGCCTGCCACTCGGGCGACTTCGCGACGCCATCCTCCTCGCCCAGCAGCCAGGCGCGGTAGCGCTCGAAGCCGGTGGTGCGCTCCGCGACGTAACGTGCGTCGTACAGCCCCTCGGTGACCCAGACCCAGGCGATCGCGTGCGCCAGCGCCGGGCTGGTGCCGGGCCGCGGCGCGATCCACTTGCCGCCGAGCCAGTTGGCCGTCGGGTTCAGGTAGGGGTCGATGTGGACCATGCGGATGCCGAGCTCGCGCGCCCACTGGCGGCGCACGGTGGCCTCGAAGGCGGCGTAGGAGCCGCAGTTCGACTCCGGGTCCGAGGACCAGAACACGATCATCTCCGCCTCGCGCAGGCAGTCCTCGAGCTGCCCGTAGGGCTCGGCGCCGCCCATGCGCATGGTGTTGCCCCAGTGGTGCGCGGCGCCCCAGAACCAGCCCTCCCAGCTGTCGGGATTGGCCACCATCTTCGTGTGGCCGATGGCGTTCATGAAGCGCGTGTAGGCCGAGAGGTAGTAGCCGATGTTGCCCCAGGTGTGGTGCGAGCCGTGGCTGTTCATGATCGCGCCGTGGCCGTGCTCGCGGCGCACGCGCTGGATCTCGCGTGCGGCGATGTCCAGCGCCTCGTCCCAGGAGATGCGCACGTAGCCGGACTTGCCGCGGTTCTGCGGGTTGCGCTCGCCGTCGGGGTCCCAGTCGATCCGCTTCATCGGGTGGAGCAGCCGCTGGTCCGAGTACACCGCCGACTTCGAGGCGAGACCGTGCGGCGCGAGCGTGGTGCGCCGCGGCGGGCTGAAGACGCGGCCACGCGCCGCGATCGTCCACGGCTCGGGGTCGTCCGCGTCGAACTCGATCGGCGTGATGCGCACGATGCGCCCGTCCTTCACGTAGACGAACACCGGCCCGCCGTTGGTCTGGTTGACGTAGCGCATCTCGCCACCGGCCACCGGCGTGCCCGTGCGCCAATGCGCGGTCAAGAGCGTATTGAGGATCGTGGTGAAGTGCAGCGTCAGCTCATCGGGCCCCACGACCTCGAAGGCGAAGTTCTTGGCCGCGCTGACCACCGCCATCGGCTCGATGAAGCGGCGCAGCAGCGGCCAGCCCCAGTGGAACATGCCGGCGCCGAGCTGCAGCAGCAGCCGCGTCCCGAGCGCCGCCGACTTGAAGCGCAGGCTGACGTCGGCCTCCGCCAGCAGGCCCGCGCCGCTGCTGAGGCGCCCGCCGCTGAAGCGGAACCAGCGGCCGCGCGTGCCGTCCTTGACGCAGATCTGCGCGCTGAAGTCGCGGCGCGCGAACAGCGCGCGCAAGGCAGGCGAGCCGCGGGCGTGCAGCCGCAGCAGGATCGCGAAGGCCCAGAGGAGCAGTGAGAACGGCATCGCCCGCCAATAAAAGCACACGGGGCCGGCCCACTCAACGTGGACCGGCCCCGCTCTTCAGGACGCGAAGCGCGCGCCGCTCAGGCCATGCCCATCGGGATATCCCCGAGGTTCACGTCCTTGCTGCCGTCGATGTCGTCGATGACCTTGGTCTTGCCCGACATCTCGAGCTTCAGCGTGTAGCTGCCGCCGTCCGGCAGGCCCTCGAACCAGAAGTCACCGAAGCCGTTGGTCTCCACCTGCCAGGTCTGCTTGCTGGCCTTGTCGGTCAGCGTGCACTTGGCGCCGATGAGGACCTCCTTCTCGGTCGGCTCGTACAGCGTGCCGGCGACGAACTTCTTCGGCCAGTTCATGTAGAACACGCGGCCCTTCGGCCCCGGCGGCTGGTCGCCGGCGCACTTGGCGCGCTGCTCCTTGAACTCCGACTCCTCGCCGAACTTCAGCGCGCCGACCGCGCAGTTGTCCACGCAGCGCGGCACGTCCCAGCCATCGTCCAGCAGGTGCGCGCAGCCGGTGCACTTCTGGGCGATGTTCAGGCCTTCGTTGAAGTAGATCGCGTCGTACGGGCACGCGTCCGAGCACAGCTTGCAGCCGGTGCACTTCTTCGGGTCGATGATGACCAGGCCGTCGTCACGCTTGTAGATGGCGTCGGCCTTGCACACCGGCAGGCAGGGCGCGTCGTCGCAGTGCATGCACATCTTGGGGATGTACGACACCCGCACCTTCGGCACCGTGCCGCGCACGTTCTCCTGCACCTTGACCCAGAACTGGCCGGTGTCCGGTTGCGGCTTCGCATACGGCATCCAGTCGTTGGCGACGTGCTCGTCCTTGCAGGCCACCTGGCAGCAGTAGCAGCCGTTGCAGATCGAGAGATCGAAGGAAAAGACTTTCATTTCACACCGCCTTCCTGCACCACCCAGGCTTCGAAGCGCAATCCCGCGGCAGGATCGTACGGCCGCGCGAACGCCTCCGGGTTCGCCGCGCGCCATTCATCCCAGTCCGCACCCGTCACCTTCGCGACCTCGACCAGGTAGCCGCTGGTCGCCTGCCCGACGGCGTTCTTCGAGGTCGTGCCGGTCGGGGCGATCGTGTTGATCGCGCCGCCGCGGTCGACCCGGCCGACGATGATGGGATCGGCACGCGCCCCGTGGTCGATGTACGCCACGCCGGGCCGCAGCCGCTCGGTCACGTAGGCGCCGCCGAGCACGATGCCGCGCTCATTGAAGATCTTGATGATGTCGCCGTGCTTGATGCCGCGCTTGGCGGCCTCCGAGGTGTGGATCCAGATCGGCTCGTACTTGTAGCCGTCCTGGCCGAGGATCTTCATCGTCGGCGCCTCGCGCGTCCAGCTGATGTCGTCGCACTGCGCGTGCACGCGCCAGCGCCCATGGTTGGACATCAGCAGCAGCGTGTAGTCCTTGGCCCGCGGGCTGCTGAGGCGCTCATCGTGCATCTCGCTCTTCTCGATCCACTGCGGGCTCGGCGGGCGCTCCTTGTCGTCCGGGAAGTGCTTCGCCAGGCGCTCGGAGTAGAACTCGAGCTTCTTCGACGGCGTGCCGAGCGGCTGCTTGGCCGGATCGTCGGCGAACTTGCGCCAGCCCGGAGTGTCCTTCTCCCAGTCGGCCGCGGTCTGGTAGAGGTAGTAGCCCTTCTCGCGGAATTCCTCCCAGGTGATGAAGCGCTCCAGGTTCATGTAGCCGAAGATCTTCTTCTGCAGGTCGAGCGTCGTCATGCCCTCGGACACCTGCTTCTCGTAGCCGAGCTTCTTGGCGATCTCCAGCACGATCTCGTAGTCGCTCTTCGACTCGCCGATCGGCTCGATCGCCTTGTCGCACAGCATCACGTCGGCCCACTGGCCGCCCTGGCGCACGTTGGTGACGATGTCGTCGACCTCCATGTGCGTGTTGGCCGGCAGGATGATGTCGGACCAGAGCGTGTCGTTCTCCAGCCACGGGTGCTGCGTGACGATGCACTCGACCTGCGGCGAACGCAGCGCCATCTCGGTGTCGTTGCCGCCGTTCCAGCAGGTCACGCGGCACGGGCAGTCGGTCCACATCATGTGGATGCGCGAGCCGTCCTTGCTGGCGATCGGGAACTGGTGCTTGACGAACTGGTTGGCGACCGCGCCCTCGATCGCGCCCATGCCGGTGAACTTCAGCGGCTCCTCGCTCATCAGGTGCGTGTGCACCAGCGTCTTCGGCAGGCCGGACTCCTGCCAGTTGGCGATCGAGGAGAGCGGCGGGATCGCCAGACGCTCGGCGATGTCGGGGTTCCAGAACGAGGTGCCGGCCAGGCCCTCGGCGCGCGGCATGCCCCAGTAGGACATCTGGTGCTGGTGCACGCCCGGCTTGCCGAGGCCCTGCATGCCGAGCAGGCAGACCTCCATGCGCGCCGGCTCGTGCGAGTACGGGCCGCGGACGTAGCCGCCGCCGAAGTAGTGCGCGATCGAGGTGCGGAGCTTGGACCACTCGCGCGCCAGCGCCTTGATGGTCCATTCGGGCACGCCGCACTTGGGCGAGGCCCAGGCGGGCGTCTTCGGCACGCCGTCCGTCTTGCCCATGACGTAGTCGGAGAACTTGTCGAAGCCGACCACGTGGGTCTCGACGTAGGCCTTGTCGTAGGTGCCTTCCTTGATCCACATGTAGGCGATCGCCAGCTGCATCGCCGCGTCGGTGTTCGGCAGCACCGGGATCCACTTGTCGGCGTGCACCGCCGCGCCGTAGTTCAGGTCCGGGCAGACGTATACCTGCTTGATGCCGATGTCCTTCCAGAAGTACATCAGCTTGCTGGCGAACTGGCCGGTGAAGCCCCAGGGCGTGGTCTCCGGATCGCAGCCCCAGAACAGGCACATCTGCGTGTGGTCGGTCGAGTCCTTGACGATGTTGGCGGCCGGCCAGTACATGCCCTGCACGCCCTGGCCCCACACGTGCTTGGCGCCCCAGTACCAGCCTTCCCAGCTGTCCGGGTTGCGCACCTGCAGCGTGAAGCCGCCCATGTGGTCGAGCAGCAGGCCCGGCTGGCCGTGCGGCGTGTTGATGGTCTTGCACTCGCCGTGGCCGTCGCCCTGCATCAGGATCGCGTTGACGCCGTACTTGGCGTGGATGCGCCGGATCTCGTTGGCGATGATCGTCGTGACCTCATCCCAGCTGGCGCGCCGGAACTTGCTCTTGCCGCGGTTCTGCGGATTGCGCTCGCCGTTCGGATCCCAGTCGACGCGGATCAGCGGGTACTTGATGCGGTTCGGCGAGTACACGCGCTTCTTGTAGGACAGCGAGTACGGCGAGGGCATCGACTTCCAGGCGGCTTCGAGCTTCTTGCCGTCCTTCTCGAACTTCCAGCCGCGCACCTTGCTGCGGTCGTACTTCCAGTCGAAGCGGAACGGCCGGACCCGGAGGATCTTGCCGTCCTTCACGTCGACCATGCCTTCGGCGCCGCCACCGTAGAGCCCGCCCAGCCCGAGGGCGCGCAGCACCGTCTTGTCACCTCTGGTCCCGCCCATAGATCCTCACTCCTGCAGTGATTGCCTGACCCGACTCACCGGCTCAGGCCGGGTTGTAACCCATCTCGCGTGAAATGTCGGCCGCCGCGCAGCCGAGCTCGTAGCCGAGGCGCTCGAGGCGCTTGCCGAGCACGATGCGCGGCGTCTCGGAGATGCTGATCGCGCCGACCAGCTCGCGGCCGCGCCCGAACACCGGCGCGCCGAGCGCCGCCAGCCCGGGGATCATCTCCTCGCGGCTGATCGAGTAGCCGCGCTCGCGCGTCGCCTCGAGGTCGGCGCGCAGCGCCTCGCGGCTCATGAGCGTGGCGCGCGTGTGCCGCTGCAGCTCCACGTCCTTCAGGTAGTCGCGCAGCCGCGGCGGATCGAGGTTCGCCAGCAACGCCTTGCCGATCGCCGAGCAGTAGGCCGGCACCCGCGGACCGATCTGGTGCGAGATGTGGTCCTCCGAGCGCGGCACCGCGAGGAACGTGATCAGCACCGTGCCGTTGTCCCATATGCCGATGCGCGCGTCCAGCTTGGTGCGATCCGCCAGGCCCTGCGCATGACGCGCCGCACGCGTGTTGATCTCCAGCCCGCCGACGTAGACCATGCCGAGCTCGAACAGCTTCGGCCCGACGCCGTACTTGCGCGTCGCCGCATCCTGCTGCAGGAACTGCTGGCGCTCGAGCGTCGTCACCAGCCCCCACACCGTGCCCTTGTTGAGCTTCAGCGCCGCCGCGATCTCGGTGATGCCGAGGCGCCCGGGCACCTTGCTGAAGAGCGAGATGATGTCGGTGGCCCGTTGCACTGATTGGATGTTCATGCCGTATGATCATGTCAGATAGCATGCAATAGGGCCATAAACGCTGGCGCCAGCATACCCGCCCGCCACGCCGGCGCGCCATCGGTTTATACCTAGCGCGCCCCGGCCCATGCCGCCACCTCCGCCATGGCGTGGATCGCCGCGTCCACGTCCGCCTCGGTATTGAAGGCGCCGATCGAGAAGCGCACGGTGCCCCGCTCGCGCAGCGTGCCGATGCGCTGGTGCACCAGCGGCGCGCACTGCAGGCCGGTGCGCGTGGCGATGCTGTGCTTGACGTCGAGCCTGAGGCCCGCGTCGCCCGGATCCAGGCCGACGACGTTCACGGACACCGTCGAGATGTGGTCGCGGAGGCTGTCACAGCAGTACAGGCGCAGGCCCTCGATGCCGCGCAGGCCCTCGACCAGGCGCTGCGTCAGCCTCATCTCGCGCGCGTGGATGGCGCCGATCCCCTGCTCCTCGAGCCACTCCTGCCCGGCCCACAGCGCCGCGACGCCCAGCATGTTCACCGTGCCGTACTCGAGCCGCCACGGGTACTCCTCCAGGTGGTACGGATACTCGGAGTGCACGCCGGTGCCGCCGGCCCGCACCTGCCGCACGTCCAGGTGCTTGCGCACGCACAGGCCGCCGATGCCGGTCGAGCCCATCAGCGACTTGTGCCCGGTGAAGGCCAGCGCATCGATGTGCATCGCGCGCATGTCGATCGGCACGACGCCGGCGGTCTGCGAGGCATCCACCACCAGCGGCACGCCGCGTTCGCGGCACACGCGGCCGATCGCCGCGAGCGGCTGCACCGTGCCGATGACGTTGGAACCGTGGTTGACCACCACCAGGCGCGTGTTCGGCCGGATGGCGCGCGCGATGTCCTCCGGGTCGACGAAGCCGGCGCCGTCGAAGGGCACGAACGTCGCCGTGACGCCGCCGTCGCGCACCAGGTGGTTGACCGGCCGGATCACCGAGTTGTGCTCGAGCTCGGTGGTGATGACGTGGTCGCCCGCCTGCACCAGCCCGGGGATCAGCAGGTTGAGCGCATCGGTGGCGTTGTAGCCGAAGCACAGCCGCTCGGGCGTGTCCTCGTCGCCGCCGAAGAAGCGCGTCAGGCGCAGCCGCAGCCGTTCGAGGAGCGAGCCCGCCTCGATCGCGAGCTCGAAGCCGCTGCGGCCCGGGCTCACGCCGGTCGAGCGGTAGAAGTCGATCATGTAGTCGTAGACGCCCGGCGGCTTCGGCCAGGAAGTCGCGGCGTTGTCGAGGTAGATGAGCGGCCGGTCGTGGTGCATGGGACCCCGGCCGCCTCAGCGCCGCGCGCCCGGATCGGCCGCCTCGTCCGCCAGGCTCTCCGGCAGGAAGCCGAACTGCCGGACGGCGAGCAGCACGATCAGCAGCGCCAGCGCGACGCCGCCGGCCGCCAGCAGGCATTCGGGCAGGCTGGGCGCGTAGGCGTTGATCGCACCGTCGGCGAAGGAACTGCTCACCCGCCAGCCCGGGAAGATCGTCTGCGGGTACGCCTGCCCGCCGATGATGATCACGTACACGAGCGCCACGCCGCCGACGATGATGGCGAGCGCGCCGGCGACGATCGCCCGGCGCGAGGCCCGCAGGGCCGGCAGGTAGAACAGCGCCAGCGGCAGCAGGCCGCCGATGCACACCACGCCGACCCAGAACAGCGGCGCGTACGGCTGGCCGCCGGCGAGCAGGAAGTGCTCCACGGCGTGGTACTTCGCCTTGTAGAGCTTGGTGAGGTGGAACACCAGCAGGAAGTAGAGCACCGCGGCCGCGAGGATACCGAGCAGGTTCTTCAGCCGCAGCAGCAGCGCATCGCCGAGCGGCCGGCCGCTCCAGCGGCAGGCGGCCATGAGCACCAGCAGGAAGATCGCCAGCCCGATGGACAGCGACATCGCGATGAACAGCGGCGGCATGACCGCCGAGTCCCAGGTGTCGCGCGCCACCAGGAAGCCGAAGATCGAGCCAGTGCCGGTGGTGAGGACGAAGCGCCAGATGAAGGCGGCCGTGCCGACGCTGCGCGTGTGCCGCGCGAGGCGCGGCTCCATCTGCACCCACAGGTACAGCGCGGTGAGCGTCATGAAGCCCGTGTACAAGAGGATGTTCCACGCGAAGATCGAGCGGAAGTTGTAGTACGTCATGGCGACGCCGATGCGATCCGGGCGGCCCAGGTCGAGCACCAGGATCGCGAGCCCGCCGGCGAGCAGCGCGATCGCCAGCAGCCCCGAGAGCCGGGCGAGCGGCTTGTACTCGGCGCGGCCGAACACCGAGGCGACCGAGGCGACGTTGAGCGCGCCCGAGGCGGCCACGATCAGGAACACCGCGAACACGTGCGGCATGCCCCACACGATCTGGTTGTCCATCCCGGTGATGACGTGGCCGAACTCCTCCATGCGCCGCGAGGCCAGGAACCCCGCGAACGCCAGCAGCGCCAGCAGCGCGGCGCCGCCCCAATAGGCGCGCCCCTGCCCAAGGACTTGCCGGAAGCGTATCTCGCTCATGGTCTACAGGCCCTGGTAGCGGACGCCGGGATCGAGCCGCAGGTCGGCGCGCAGCTGCACGGCCGGGTACGCGGCCAGCTTGCGGCGGATCTCGCTGTCCGGGTCGTTCAGGTCGCCGAAGGTCATCGCGCCCTGGCCGTCGCGCGTGCAGGCCTCGACGCAGGCCGGCTTCTGCCCGGCGTCGATGCGCGGCGCGCACAGCGTGCAGGCCTCCACCGTGCCCTTGCCGCGCGGCGCCCAGGGCTGCTGGTCGGTGACGTCCTCGTGCACGAAGGAGCGCGCCTTGTACGGGCAGGCGAGCATGCAGTAGCGGCAGCCGATGCAGGTGTGGCGGTCGACCAGCACGATGCCGTCGGCACGCTTGAACGAAGCGCCGGTCGGGCAGACGTCCACGCAGGGCGCATCGTCGCAGTGCTGGCACATCACCGGGAGCGAACGCGCGGCCCCGCCGGCCGGGTCGGTGAGCGTGACCTTGCGGATCCACTGCGGATCGGTGGGCCGGCCCAGGTTCTTCCAGCCGTTGTAGTCCGAGCAGGCCGTGACGCAGGCGTTGCAGGAATCGGTGCACTTGCCGGTTTCGATCAGCAGCCCCCAGCGCACCTTCGGGTTCGCGCCGGCCGGGTCACCGCGACCGGCGCCGAAGGTGATCAGGCTCACGCCGGGCGCGAGCAGCAGCGTCGACATCGCCGCGCCGGAGAGGAAGCGGCGCCGTCCGGCATCGACCGGGCGCCCATCGTCCTGGTCGGTCATGCCTCGCTCGGTCATGGCGTGCCCCCGGTTGCGGCGGCGATCGCGCCCACCGGCCGCGGCAGCGCGCTTGCCAGCGCCGGGTCCGGGCGGTTGGAGTGGCAGCTGAAGCAGTCGGTCTCCACGCCCGCGTAGCGGTGGCAGCCGTTGCAGAAGAACTGCGGGCTCGACACGCCCGGGTAGCTGCCGTCGGCGAGGCGGACCAGGTGGCAGTTCATGCAGCCCGGCAGCGTTTCCTCCGGGTTGCGGATGCCCTGGCGCATGACCGCGTCGCGCGAATGCATCAGCAGCTTCATGTGGTTGCTCCGCATCCACGCCGTGTCGCGGATGCAGTGGCTGAGCCCGGCGCGCACCGCCGGCACCGGCGCGCGCGCCGCCTCGCGGGCCGCCAGCCCCTGCCAGCTCGGCCAGGTCAGCAGGCCGACCAGCAGCGCGAGCCCGGCGAGGATCAGCAGCCGCTCACGCATGGCTCGCCCCGGGGGCGAAGGGCTCGCCGCGCAGGTTGGCCACCCGCGGCTTGGCGCCCTTCATGACGAGCGCATTGCCGAGCAGCTCGTGCACGCCGGCCACCTGCACGCCGGGGACCCAGTAGTCCATCAGCGTCGGCATCGAGGCCTTGTCGATCGCGCAGATGCAGGCCAGCAGGTTCACGTCGTGCTGCTCGCGCACGTGGCGCACCGCGTTGGCGCGCGGGAACCCGCCGCGCAGGCGCATCTCCAGGTTCTCCTCGTTGCCGAGCCCCGCCCCGCTGCCGCAGCAGAAGGTGTGCTCGCGGATGGTCTCCGCCGGCATCTCGTGGAAGTGGTTGCAGGCGCGGTTGAGGATGTAGCGCGGCTCCTCGAGCAGGCCCATGCCGCGCGCCGGATTGCAGGAATCGTGGAAGGTGACGCGGTAGCCGTCGTTGCGCGACGGGTCGAGCTGGATGCGGTTGTGGTGCAGCAGGTCGGCGGTGAACTCGCAGATATGCACCATGCGGGTCGAGGCGGCGTTCTCGAAGCGCGTGCCGGTGATCGGCGAGACCGGCTGGCCGAGGAAGTCGGCCGGGCCGTTCATCGTGTCCATGTACTGGTGCAGCACGCGCCACATGTGGCCGCACTCGCCGCCGAGGATCCATTTCACGCCGAGCCGTTTGGCCTCGGAGTAGATCTTGGCGTTGAGCCGCTTGGCGGTGTCGCTGGAGCTGAACAGGCCGAAGTTGCCGCCCTCCGAGGCGTAGGCGCTGCAGGTGAAGTCCAGCCCGATCTCGTGGAACAGCATCATGTAGCCGAGCAGCGTGTAGTAGTGCGGCGTGGCGAAGAAGTCCGCCGACGGCATGATGAACAGGATCTCGGCGCCCTTGCGGTTGATCGGGATCTTGATGTCCAGTCCCGTGATGTCCTTGAGCTCGTCCTGGGCGAACTCGAGGCTGTCCTTGAAGGCGTGCGGCTGGATGCCGAGGTGGTTGCCGACCTGGTAGCTCTTGGAGGCCGGCTCCATCACCCAGTGGATGTTGCAGCCGATCAGGTCGAGCAGCTCGCGCACCATCATGGTGATTTCGGCGGTGTCGATGCCGAACGGGCAGTAGACCGAGCAGCGCCGGCACTCGGTGCACTGGTAGAAGTAGTAGTACCACTCCTTGACCAGCTCCTCGGTCAGGTCGCGCGCGCCGGCCAGCGAGCCGAACAACCGGCCGCTGAGCGTGAAGTAGCGCCGGTACACCGAGCGCACCAGCTCGGCGCGCGCCACCGGCATGTTGCGCGGGTCGCCCGAGCCCAGGTAGAAGTGGCACTTGTCGGCGCAGGCGCCGCAGCGCACGCACACGTCCATGAATAGGCGGAACGAGCGGTACTTGTCGAGCCGCTCGCGCATGCCGTCGAGCAGGATCTGCTTCCAGTTCGGCGGCAGCTGCCAGTCGGCGTCCTCGACCTGCCAGCGGCGCGGATTGGGCAGGCCGAGCGCGGTCAGGTCCTTCGGCTTGGCCGGGTGGCTGTAGGTGCCCTTGCGGAACTCGACGCGCGCCTCGAGCACGTTGCCGCTGGGCCGCGGCGCCTCAATGCTGATCTTCGGGTCGGCCATGCGGCGCGTTCTCCAGCGGCAGTCCAGCGAGTTTCAGCTTCTCGGCGTATTCCGCCTCCCACTCGGCGTAGGTGTGCGTCGGCAGCTGCGGGTTCCAGGGGTTGACGTGGCGCCGGCGGCGGCTGTTGTTGGCGAGGTTGCGCGTCGGGCTGAGCAGCACGCCGCCGATGTGCATCAGCTTCGAGAACGGCAGGTACATCGCCAGCACGCACACCAGCAGCAGGTGCGCGAGCAGCAGCGGGCTCGGCGCCACCGGCAGCTGCGGATGGAAGCGCACGATGCCGAGCATCATCTGCTTGACCGCGACGATGTCGACGCGCGCCAGGTAGCGCAGCCCCACGCCCGAGAACGCGATGGCGAGCAGCAGCAGCAGCGCGAAGTAATCGGTGAACAGCGACAGGTAGCGCATCACCGGGTCGGTGAACCGGCGACCCAGCAGGTAGGCGAGCGCCAGCAGCGCAACGACGTCGGTGAGCAGCAGCGGCGGCGCGCCGAGCGGCAGGATGCCGTCGAGCGTGGCGAGCGCGTTGACCCAGCCGGGCGTGGGCTCGTAGGCGAAGCGCAGGTGGCGCAGCACGATGATGAACAGCGACCAGTGCATCGCCAGGCCCCCGAGCCACAGCCCCAGGGCCGGCACGAAGCCGAGCCGCCCGCTGCCGAAGCGCGCGCGGTTGTTGAGCAGGAGCGAGCGGAACACCAGCATCTCGAGGGCGACGCGCAGGGCGGCGGCAGCGCCGCTGTCGGGATTGTCGACCGGGGCGCGCGGCAGCCACGGGAGCGAGCGCTGCTGGCCGCTGGTGGTCGGGATGCGGAACGGCACCGGCGTGCGGGCCCAGAGCCAGACGCGGTAGCACAGGCCGGCGACCAGCGTCAGCCAGGCGAGGTACGGCAGCACCAGCGTGACGAGCGCCGTGGTCGCGACCCAGCCGGCGGCCAGCGCGCCGAGCGCCGCGAGCAGCAGGACGATGCCGGTGGCGTACAGCGCGAACATCGGCTCAGCCCTCCGCCGCGCCCGGCCGGTGCGCGCGGAGGCGGTAGGGCAAGGGACCGAGCGCGCGGCGCTGCTCCTCGTAGCGCAGCTCGGCCATCCGCGTGCGCTGGCGCAGGTACTGTGCGAAGGCGATGAGCGCCAGGCGGTCGACGCGTGCCTCGAGGTCGGCGGGCGCCTCGCCGCGCGCCACCTCGGGCACGATGCGCCGCGCCGCGAACACGAACTCCAGCGCCCGCTCCGGCGCCAGGTCCTGCACGGCACGCACCGCCATGATCTCCGCCAGGCAGCGTTCGATCACCGGCACGTCCATGCCGCCGAGCAGCTCGTCGGCCAGTTGCGCCAGCTGCGTGCGCAGCCGGCTCCCGACCGGGTTGCGGAACGAGTCGGGCTCGCGCGCGGCCGCCGCGGCCAGCGCCTCGCCGTACACGGCCAGCGCCGCGACCAACCAGCGATCGACGATGGCTGGCCGGGCGCTCATCTTCGGCTCAGACGCAGCCGGTGGGCTTGGGCAGTCCCGCGACCTTGCAGGCGCCCTTGGCGGGGCCGGAGCGGAACAGCTTGTAGATCTGGTCCAGGTCCATGGCGTTGTCGCGGCAGACCTTGCGCACCATCGGCGCCACGCCGTAGTTGTAGAAGTACTCGCGGATGTACTTGATGAGCTTCCAGTGCTCCTCGGTCATTTCCGGGATGCCTTCGGTCAGCGCGAAGTCCTTCGCGACGTCCTCGGTCCAGATCTCCGGTTCCTGCAGGAAGCCTTCGTCATCGACTTCGTAGACACGGTCCTGGACGCGGTATTCGGGCACGGCACACCTCGGCTGCAGCTGGGAAGAAGTATGATAATGTCAGACGGCTTGTTATATTATCGTAAACCTTTGAACGGCAGAACGGTAGCCAACGCGCCGCCCGACCCGCCATCAGGGTTTATACGTGTAACACCGACCGGCGGCCCGGGGCAACGCTGGAACCGGCCCGCCCGCAGCCTCCACCACCTCGGTACCTGAACCATGCGCATCGCCAAGCCGGTGCTGATCGTCGCCACGCCCCTCGGCGTGGCCGGTGGCCTCTACGAGGGCTATCGCCTCACGGGCGGCCTGGTCTTCCTGATGGTCGCCATGCTCGCCCTCATCGGCGTCGCCGTGGGCAGCATCGTAGCCGTCGTCCGCCGCGAACGCGCGGCCGAAGCCGCCGCGGCCATGGCCGCACGGCCGGCGGGCGGTCCACAGGCAGGCGAACCGCCGCGACCGGCCCCGCCCGCTCAGTGATGCAGTGCGTCCAGCTCCACGCGCAGCTCGGTCTGGCGCTGCTGCGCGTGCCACAGGCGGAAGAGCGCCGCCTGGGTCTCCGGATCGCCTTCGGCATGGTTCGCGCGCGTCTCGGAATACTCGGTCTGCGCGCGTAGCGCTTCGCCGAGGGCGCGCTGGTACTCAAGGTCCAGGGCTTCGAGTCGTTCAGCATCCGCTCGCATGGCAGTGCCTCCTGTTCGCGCCTCGAGAGCCAATTTTACTCCTTTCGTTTAGCATACGCGCCCTGACGGAGGAGCCCATGGGCCGCATTTTCGAAGTCCGCAAGCACACGATGTTCGCGCGCTGGAACCGCATGGCGAAGCAGTTCGCGCGCATCGCCAAGGACATCACCATCGCGGTCCGGGCGGGCGGCACCGACCCGCAGGCCAACCCGGCACTGCGCCGCGTCATCCAGAACGCCCGCGCGGTCAACATGCCGAAGGACAAGGTCGAGGCGGCCATCAAGCGCGCGGCCGGCCGCGATGCCACCAACTACGCCGAGGTGATCTACGAGGGCTACGCGCCGCACGGCGTCGCGATGCTGGTCGAGACCGCCACCGACAATCCGACGCGCACCGTCGCCGCGGTGCGCAACATCATCACCAAGAACGGCGGCAACCTCGGCACCACCGGCAGCGTCGCCTTCCAGTTCCGCAAGATGGGCGTGTTCCGCCTCAAGCCCGAGGGCATCGACCAGGACGACCTCGAGCTCTACCTGATCGACCACGGCCTCGAGGAGATGGGCGAGAGCAGCGGCGAGAAGGGCGAGCCGCAGATCGTGGTGCGCTGCGCCTTCGCGGACTTCGGCCAGGTGCAGGAGGCGCTGGAGCAGCGCGGCATCGAACCGGTCTCGGCCGAGCACGAGTACATCTGCACCACCCCGACCGAGCTGCCCGAGGAGCAGGCGCGCGAGGCGCTCGAGCTCATCGACAAGCTCGAGCAGGACGAGGACGTGCAGCGCGTGTTCCACACGCTGGCCTGAGCCGCGCCCCGCGGCGGCATTGCGCGCCCCGCGCCCGCGCCCGGCGCGGCGCCCGCCGGTACCCCGCGGCGCCGCTACCCCAGGTGGCGGTCGAAGAACGCCGCGACGCGCCGCCAGGCTTCGGCCGCCATCTGCGTCGGCAGGCTCATGAAGAGGTGCGTGCCCTCCGGATAGACCTGCAGTTCGCCGGCATTGCCGGCCGCCTGCCAGCGCGCCGCCATGAACAGCGAGTCATCGAGCATCGCATCGTCGGTGCCGACGGAGAAGATCGCCGGCGGGAGGCCCGCGAGGTCGGCGTACAGCGGCGAGATCGAGGCATCGCGCAACGGCTCGCCGTCGAGGCCCGGGAAGGCCGCGCTGCGCGTGACCTTGAGGCGCTCGGGCGAGAGGAACATGGCCGGCGTCGAGGCGCGCTGGCTCGGCGTCATCGACAGGTCGAAGCAGCCGACCGCGAAATAGGCGGCGCGGAAACGGCGCGCGGCAGCGTGGCGGTCGCGCAGCCGCAGCAGCGTGTGGGCCGCGAGCCAGGCACCGGCCGAGTCGCCGCCGATGAGCAGCCGCTCGGTGCCGAAGCGCGCCGGCGCCTGCTCGAGCAGCCACAGCGCCGCCGCCTCGCAGTCCTCCACCGCCGCCGGATGCGGATGCTGCGGCGCCAGGCGGTAGCGCGACGCTCACCACCGCGATGCCGCAGGCGCGCGCCAGCAGGCTGTTGCTCGCGTCCGCCATCGCCGGTACGCCCATCGTCAGCCCGCCGGCGTGGAAGTGCAGCAGCACGCCGCGCACGTGCCCCGGATCGAGCACCCGCAGCGTCACGTCGGCGCGGCCGGGCAACGGCGCCTCGCTGGCCGGCAGCAGCGTCTCCCGTGGCACGGGCGGCGGCGGCCCGGGCGGCAGCGCCGCGACCACGCGCCTTTGTTCTTCCACCAGTGCGTCGAGCGACGGATCGTGCAGCGGCATCGTTTCAACCCTCGAGGTTGGCGCGGCGCAGGACCGGGATCACCTGGCGCCACAGTTCATAGGAGCGGCGCACCTGCTCGCGCGTGTAACCGCCGAACAGGTAGCCGAGGAAATGGCCGGCGCCCGACGCGGCGGCACTGCGCGACGATCTGCTCGGCGACCTGCGACGGCGTGCCGCTGATCTCCTCCTCATCGCCGACCAGGCTCCGCTCCGCCGGCATCCGGCACCGACGCGCCGGCGGTCACCGGCACGTGGGCCATCGCGGCCTGCAGGCCCTGCAGCTTCTGCCGCGACAGCGCCTGCGCCGTCGCCGCGTCGTCGCCGATGAATACCTGGCGCCGCAGCCCGAGGTGCTGCGGGCCGGCACGCCGGCCGGCCGCCGCCACCGCCGCGCGATAGGCCCTCGAACACCGCGCGCACGCGCTCGTTCGCGAGGAACCCGGTGCAGAAGCAGCAGCCGCGCTGCGCCGCGAGCTGCGCCGTCGGCAGGCCGAGACCGGTCATCCAGCGGCGCGGCGTCGGCTGCTGCAGCGGCCGCGGGGCCACCGCCAGGTCGTCGAAATTCCAGAAGCGGCCGTGGTGCGTGATGCGCGGCTGGGTCAGCGCCGCGTCGATGATGTCGAGCGCCTCGGCGAAGCGCGGCCGCATCTCGTCCTCCGGCAAGCCGACGGCGCGGAACTCGCGCGGCCCGACGCCGCTCGACAGCCCGATCTCGAGCCGCCCGCCGCTCAGGTGGTCGAGCATCGAGTATTCCTCGGCCAGGCGCCACGGCTCGTAGAACGGCACGACGTTGCCCATCGTGCCGAGCCGCAGCCGCCGCGTGCGCGCCGCCGTGGCGGCGACCAGCAGGTTCGGCGAGGGCGAGAGGCTGCGGTAGGCGAAGTGGTGCTCGCTGAAGAACACGCCCTCGAAACCGGCATCCTCGAAGCCCGTCCACAGGTCGAGGTACCAGGCGAAGTCGGCGGCGCAGGCCTGGGGGTCGAAGCCCTCTGGCTCCACCGGAACGAAGCTGTTCAGGAACTCGAACACCCACGGGTGGATCATCGGCGCACTCCTGTCGCCGGCGACCCCGATGGAGCCCGCAGCGCGGCGGCGCCATTGTTGCGTAGGCGGCGCCGCGGCGTCGAGCCCCCGCATGCCCGCTCGAGCCCCTACATGCCTTCGGCCCCGACGCCCTCCTCGTGCGCCTTGGGCTTCTCGGGCCGTTCGGTCATGGTCGCCTCGGTCAGCAGCAGCACGCTCGCCACCGACACCGCGTTCTGCAGCGCGATGCGCACCACCTTGACCGGATCGATGATGCCCGCCTCCATCAGGTCGATGTAGATCTTGCGCGCGGCATCGAACCCGGTCGCGCCCGAGCCCTGCTGCATGCGATCGACCACCACGCCGCCGTCGGCGGCCGAGTTCTCGGCGATCTGCCGCGCCGGCGCCTCGAGCGCGCGCCTGAGGATCTGCACGCCGGTGCGCTCGTCGCCCTCGCAGGCGGCCTCGAGCGCCTGCACCGCCTGCGTCGCGCGCAGCAGCGCCAACCCGCCGCCCGGCACGATGCCCTCGGCGACCGCCGCCTTGGTCGAGCTGATCGCGTCGTCGAGCGCGTCCTTCCTGGCCTTCATCTCCGGCTCGGAGGGCGCGCCGACGCGGATCACGGCGACGCCGCCGGCGAGCTTGGCGAGCCGCTCCTCCAGCTTCTCCTTGTCGTAGTCACTGGTGCTCTTCTCGAGTTCGTGGCGGATCATCTGCACGCGGCCGTCGATCGCCGCGCGCTCGCCCTGGCCGCCGATGATCGTGGTGCTGTCCTTGTCGACGACGACGCGCCGCGCGCGGCCGAGCTGCGCGAGCTGCACGTCCTCGAGCTTCATGCCGAGTTCCTCGGAGATCACCTGCCCGCCGGTCAGCGCGGCGATGTCGCCGAGCAGCGCCTTGCGCCGGTCGCCGAAGCCGGGCGCCTTGGTCGCCACGCTCTTCAGCACGCCGCGGATCTGGTTGACGATCAGCGTGGCGAGCGCTTCGCCCTCCACGTCCTCGGCGATGAACAGGATCGGCCGGCCCGACTTCGCCACCGCCTCGAGCAGCGGCAGCAGGTCCTTCATCAGGTTCAGCTTGCGGTCGGCGATCAGCACGTACGGCTCCTCGAGCACCGCCTCCATCGCCGCCGGGTCGGTCACGAAGTACGGCGACATGTAGCCGCGGTCGTACTGCAGGCCCTCGACCACCTCGAGCGCCGTCTCGGTGGTCTTCGACTCCTCGACGGTGATGACGCCGTCGCCGCCGACCTTCTCCATCGCGTCGGCGACCAGCTCGCCGATCGCCGGATCGTTGTGCGCCGAGATGGTCGCGACCTGCGCCTTCTCCAGCCGGCTGTCCACCGGCTTCGCGAGCTTGCGCAGCGCGCCGACCGCGGCCTCCAGGCCCCGGTCCAGCCCGCGCTTGAGGTCGATGGCGCTGGCTCCCGCGGCGACATTGCGCACGCCATCGGCGAAGATCGCCTGCGCCAGAATGGTGGCGGTGCTGGTGCCGTCGCCGACGGCATCGCCGGTCCGCTCCGCCGCCTGGCGCAGCATCTGCGCGCCCAGGTTCTCCTCCGGATCCTCGAGTTCCATCTCCTTGGCGATGGTGACGCCGTCGTTGCAGACGATCGGCGCGCCCCACTTCTTCTGGATCAGGACCGACTTGGACTTCGGCCCCAGGGTCAGCCGCACGGCATCGGCCAGTTGCGCCGTGCCCCGCAGCACCTTCTCGCGCGCCGCCGCGCGGAACAGGACCTGCTTGACGCTCATCGTCGACCTTCCCTTGCCGTCTTCAGTGATCCGCGAAACGCTCCGCCTCGAGCAGCAGGTCGATCTCGCACTCCGCGGCCAGCCAGTCCTCGAGTTCGTGGCCGGCCTCGAAGCCGCGCGCCTCGGCGCGATAGTAGGCCGCCTCGGCGATCATCGCCTCGCGCTCGTGCGCCTGTACCGCACGGGTCTCCTCCGGCACCGCAACCTCGGCCCGCCGCGTTCGCCGGGCCGTCGCCTGCATCGCATGCGCCTTCATTTCGGACTCCTCCGGACCCCCCGGGCCCGCATGGGTTCAGTTCACCTTCACCTCGACCGGCGCCACCTTCCGCTGCGCCTGCTTCGGCAGGTGCACTGTCAGCACGCCCTCGCGGCTCTCGCAGCGGACCGCGTCGGCGTCGACGTCGTCGGGCAGCGCGAAGCTGCGCGCGAAGCTGCCCTGGAAGGTCTCGACGCGATGGAACTTCTCGCTCTTGTCCTCCTTCTGCTGCCGGCGCTCGCCACTGACGGTGATCATTCCCGATTCCATCGTGACCTTGACGTCCTCCTTCCTGACGCCGGGAAGCTCGGCGCGGATCAGGTATTCCTTCTCCGTCTCGCTGATGTCGGCCGACGGCGACCACTCGACGACCATGCGGCCGCCATCGCCCAGCCCGAGGCGCTGACCCGGACGCGCCAGCGCCGGCATCATGCGGTTGAAGATATCGTCGATGCCCTCGAAGGGCGTCCAGCGAACCATTGCCATGGCGTGTTCCCCCTTTTGCTCAAAACCAACGACACAGAAGGCGGACGGCGCCCGCCCGCCACCGTCACTCAACATGGGGGCGCCGCCGCGGAATGCAATCCTGCACCCATTACCGATGCGCGCGGTGCAAGGTCGTGGATATAGTTCATGCATGAAAACCTGCATCCTCGTTGCCGACAGTGGAACCGCCCGTCTGCTGCGTGTGGATGGTGCGGCGCGCAAGCGCGTGCTCGTCGAAATGGCGCGGTTCGAATGCCCGCCGGCGCGGCGCCTGCCGCAGGAACTGGTCAGCGATCGCACCGGGCGCGTGTTCGCGCGCGCTGGCGCCGGCACGCCGGGACCTGCATCGCGCCTGCGTGCGGGAGCTGATAACGATTCCGATCCGCGCACGGTGCAGATCGACCGCTTCGCGGCCAGCATCGGACGCCGGCTGGACCTGGAACGGCGCGCGAAGCGCATGGAGGCGCTGGTCGTCATCGCCGCGCCGCGTTTCCTCGGCCGGCTACGGGCGCGGTTGTCCGCGCCGACGCGCGCGCTGGTGCAGCGCGAGCTGGCACGCGACCTGCTGCGCGCCAGCGACGCCCAGGTGCTGCGCGCCGGCCTGTCGCGCTAGCAGCTAGCGCGCCGGCCCGGCGAGGCCTGCGGCCCGCAGGTCCGCCAGCGCCGCATCCAGCACGTCGGGGCGCGAAGTATCGGTCTCGATGAGCGTCGCGCACTCATCGGGCCCCGGGGGCTCGACACGCTCGATCTGCCAGTCGAGCACCGCGAGGTCGGCTTCCGACGCGTCGGCGCCCGCCGCGCGCCGCGCGCCGATGCGGCCGCGCAGCAGCTCCGGCGGCGCAACACACCGGATCACGTGGAACGGCACCGCATGCGCCGCGGCCAGCGCGCGAAATGCGCTGCGCTCCGCAGCCTGCAGGAAGGTGGCGTCGACGATCACGCCGCGCCCGCCGTCGAGGACGTCGGTGGCCTGGGCCGCGAGCCTCCGATACACCTCCGCCGTCGCGGCAGGCGCGTACAGCGCACGGCCGGGCCCCGAGCCCGAGGACTGGAGCGGTGCGAGGCCGGCGGCGCGCTTGCGTTCGATGTCGGAGCGCAGGTGCAGCGCGCCGAGCTCCGGCGCGAGCCGCGTGGCGAGCCAGGTCTTGCCGGAGCCGGACAGGCCGCTCATCAGCAGCAGGAACGGCCGTCGCGGGCCGAGCACGGCGGTGGCGTGCGCGAGATAGGCGTCGTGGCTGCGCCGCAGCGCCGCGCGCGCGGCCGCATCGGCACCCTGCGAGAGCGCCGCCACCTTGGCGCGCACCAGGGCGCGATGCGCCTGGTACAGCGGCAGCAGGCGGCCGGCCTGCCAGTCGCCGCTGGCTTCGAGCCAGCCCTGCAGGAACGCGAGCGCGAGCGGCGCCGCACCGTGCGCCTCGAGGTCGGCCACCAGGAACGCGACGTCGTCGGCGACGTCGATCCAGCGGAACGCCGGCTCGAACTCGACGCAGTCGAAGGCGCGCAACCGGCCGTCCACGCGCACGATGTTGCGCATGTGCAGGTCGCCGTGGCATTCGCGGATCCGGCCCGCCGCGCGGCGCGCCGCGAGCAGTTCCGCAGCGCGCCCGAGCACGCGCTCGAGCGGGGCGCGGAGCGCCTCGACCTCCGCCGCCGTGCCGAATGCCGCGGCCGCGTGCCGGCACTGCTCCAGGTTGGCGAGCACCAGCTCGCGCACGCGCGCAGCGCTGGCCCACGGTGCCCGGGCGACGCCGGCGCGAGGCCGGCGTGCACCGCCGCGAGTTCGCGGCCGAAGGCGGCGAGCTCCTCGCTGCCGACGGCCGCGGCCGCCACCAGCCGGTCGAGTTCCTGGCCGCGGTCGAACTGCCGCATGCACACGGCGTAGTCGACCACCGCGCGGCCGCCGGTGCGGCGCCGCCAGCGGACGCATCGGCATCGACGCCCGCGTCGCCGTCGATGCCCGCGTCGCCGTCGATGCCCGCGTCCCCGTCGACGCGCAGGTGGCCGGCGGCGCGCCGGATGGCGCGCACGCCCAGGTAGAGTTCCGGCGCGAAGCGGCGGTTGAGGGCGCAGCTCCTCGGCGCACAGCCCGGCGCGCCGCGCCAGCGTCCGCTGGTCGAGGTACTCGAGCCGGACCGGCCGCTTGATCTTGTAGGCGTATGCGCCCGTGAGCAGCACCCAGGAGATCGGCGTCTCGACCAACGCGGCGCCGCCGCAGGATGTGGATAGGCCGCCGGCGCCAGCAGCTCCCGCAGCTCCTCCGGCAGGCTCAAGCCGCGGTCCTCATGTACGCAGGTGCCGCCCCCACAGCGGCTTGATCGCCAGCAGCAGCGCGAACAGCGCGAGCGTCGCGAGCAGCGGCGCCAGCAGGTCGTGCGCCTGCACCGCCGCCATCGACAGGAAACCGCGCACCGGCGGGAAGAACACCGTCGCCAGCAGCAGCAGCAGCGTCAGGCCCAGACCCCACCACAGCGAGCCGCCGGTGCGGCCGAAGGCGCCGGCCGGCGAGGCCGAAGCGCCGGTTGGCGAGCACCAGCACGACGTCCACCCCGATCAGCGTCACCCAGGCGAGCGTGCGCACCAGCGCCACCGCGTGGCCGGCGCGCATCGCCCAGACGACGACCACCGCGATCGCAGCGAAGGCCAGCAGGCCCTGCAGCAGGCTCCAGCCGACGAGCGAGAGCGGCAGGATCGCACGCCGCCGCGCCGCGGCGGCCGGCGCATCAGGTCCTGCTCGCCGCGCTCGGCCTCGAGCACGACCGAGCAGGTCGGATCGATGACCAGCTCCAGCAGCGCGATCAGCATCGGCGTCAGCAGCAGCGGCCAGCCGAGCAGCAGTGGCAGCAGCGCGAGCCCGCGATGGGGATGTGCATCGCCAGCACGTAGGCCATCGCCTTGCGCAGGTTGTCGTAGATGCGCCGCCCGAGCCGCAGCGCGCGCGCGATCGAGGCGAAGTCGTCATCCAGCAGCACGATGGCGGCGGCCTCGCGCGCCACGTCGGTGCCGCGTCCGCCCATCGCGATGCCGATGTGCGCCGCCTGGAGCGACGGCGCGTCGTTGACGCCGTCGCCGGTCATCGCCACCACCTCGCCGTTGGCCTTGAAGGCCTGGATGATGCGCAGCTTCTGCAGCGGGTCGATGCGCGCGAACACCGTCGTGTGTCGCGCGCGCTCGGCGAGCTCGACGTCGTTGAGGCGGTCGAGCTCGGCACCGGACAGCACGGTGCCGGGCTCGATGCCGGCCGCCGTGGCGATCGCCCGCGCGGTCGGCGCGTAGTCGCCGGTGATCATCACGACGCGCACGCCGGCGGCGCGGCACTCGCCCAGCCGCGCGCGCCGCGGTGGGACGCAGCGGATCGGCGAAGGCCACCAGCCCGAGCGGTGTCCAGCGCGCCGCGCCCAGCAGCTCGGGCGGATCGCCCTCCGCGTCGAGCGCGCGCCACGCCGAGCACGCGCAGTCCGTTCGCCGCCAGGCGCTCGGCCGCCGCATGCAGCGCCGGCGCCAGCGTCTCGAACGACCCGCCGCACAGCGCCGCGATCGCCTCCGGCGCGCCCTTGGCCGCGCTGCGCCGGCCGTCGGCGAGCCGCCAGGCGCGGCCCACCACGCGCAGTTCGTCGCGCAGCGGATACTCGCGCAGGCTCGCGGCGCCCGCAGGCAGTTCGAGCCCCGCGTCGTCCAGCAGCTCGCCGATGGCGCGTTCCATCGGATCGCCGCCCTCGGCCCGGCTGGCCAGCGCCGCCGCGAGCAGCAACTCGGCCAGCGCCGGCTCCCGTGCCACCGCCGCGGGCGGCGCAGCGGGAGTCCAGCCGGCCAGCGGGCTGCGCAGATCGGCCACCGCCATGCGGTTCTGCGTCAGCGTGCCGGTCTTGTCGGTGCACAGCACGGTCGCCGTGCCCAGCACCTCGATCGCCGCCGGCCGCCGCGTCAGCACGTGGGAACGCGACAGGCGCCAGGCGCCCATCACGGTGAACACGCTGACGATCAGCGGGAACTCCTCGGGCAGCATCGACATCCCGAGCGCGATGCCGCCGAGCAGCGCCTGCAGCCACTGGCCGCGCAGCAGGCCGTAGAGCAGCGTCGCCGCGGCGCTGACCAGGAAGCCGACGATGCCGGCGACCAGCACCAGCCGCCGCGTGTCGGACTGCAGCTGCGGGCGCTCGAGGCCGCGCTCGCCCAGCGCCGCGCCGATGCGGCCGATCTCGCTGCGCGCACCGGTGGCGACGACGCGCCCGGCCCCGTTGCCGCGCACCAGCAGCGTGCCGCTCAGCACGCGCGCCTCGGCCGGCACCGCGGTGGCGTCCGTGGCGCCGCCCGCGCCCGTCGCCTCGATGGCCTGCGTCGCGCCCGCCGCGGCCGCCGCGGCCGCGGCGTGCTTCGACACCGGCAGCGACTCGCCGGTCACCAGCGACTCGTCGAGCAGCATGTCGTGCGCGCGCAGCAGCACGGCGTCAGCCGGCACGCGATCGCCCTCGACCAGCAGCAGCGTATCGCCCACCACGACCTCGCGGCCCGGCACGCGCAGCTGCACGCCGTCGCGCAGCACCAGCGCGCGCGGGCTGGCTAGATCGCGCAGCGCCGCCAGCACGCGCTCGCTGCGCCCCTGCTGCACCAGCGCAATGGCCACCGACAGCGTCGCGAAGGCGGTGAGCACCAGCGCATCGAGCAGTTCGCCGAGCAGCAGGTACAGCAGGCTCGCGAGCAGCAGCAGCGCGAACATCGGCTCGGTCAGGACTTCGAGCGCGATGCGCGCCAGCGAACGGCGCGCCGGCTTCGGGATCTCGTTGGGGCCGTCGGCGCGCAGCCGCCGCGCGGCTTCCGCGCCGCTCAGTCCGCCGAGTGCATCGCTCGTGCCCATCTCAGCGATCCGCCGAACGGTAGAAGTGGCTCTTGGTCAGCTCGGCCGCCACGGCATACAGCAGCGCGATCGTGCAGATCGCCAGCAGCAGCGTCGCCGGCAGCGGCACCAGCCCCAGCCACGCCGCGCCTGGCAGGTACGGCAGCGCGAGCGTCAGGACCGCCACGCCGAGCGTCGACCACAGCAGGCCGCTGCCCGGCCGGCTGCGGTAGCACGGGCGCCGCGTGCGCACGATCAGCGCCACCACCAGCTCGCTCAGCACGGACTCGATGAACCAGCCGGTGCGGAACAGCTCGGCACTGCGCGTCGTCAGCCACCACAGCAGGCCGAAGGTGAGGAAATCGAACAGCGAGCTCAGCAGGCCGAACTCCACCATGAAGCGGCCGAGGAAGCGCATGCTCCAGCGCCGCGGCGCCTGCACCAGCTCGGCGTCGACCCGGTCGGAGGCGAGGCCGAGCGCCGGGATGTCCGAGAGGAAGTTGTTGAGCAGGATCTGGCCGGCGAGCAGCGGCAGGAACGGCAGCACCAGCGAGGCCACCGCCATGCTGATCATGTTGCCGAGGTTGGCGCTGGTGGTCGTCAGCACGTACTTGAGCGTGTTGGCGAAGGTGTGGCGCCCCTCCTGGATGCCGGCGCGGATCACGTCCAGGTCGCGCTGCAGCAGCACGAAGTCGGCCGCCTCGCGCGCCACGTCGACGGCCGAGTCCACCGACAGGCTGGCATCGGCCGCGTGCATCGCCGGCGCGTCGTTGACGCCGTCGCCGAGGAAGCCGACCACGTGCCCGGTGCGCTTGAGCGCCAGGATGATGCGTTCCTTCTGGTTCGGGTCGACCTCGACGAACAGGTCGGTCTGCTCGGCCGCGCGCCACAGCGCGTCGTCGTGCAGCCGGTCGAGGTCCTCGCCGCTGAGCACGCGGTCGCTGCCGAGGCCCACGGCACGCGCGACGTCAGCGCCACCAGCCGCGCATCGCCGGTGATCAGCTTGATGCCGACGCCGAGCGTGCGCAGCTCGCGCACGGCGCGCGCCACGCCCTCCTTCGGCCGGTCGAGGAAGGCGAGGAAGCCGCGGAACGCCAGCCCGCTCTCGTCGGCGGCGGCGTATTGCCCGCGCCGCGGCAGCTGCGCGTCGCGAGCGCCAGCACCCGCACGCCATCGCGGCTCCAGGCCTCGAAGCGCGCCTCGATGGCGGCGCGCGCCGCGGCGTCGAGCGGCGTGCCATCGGCCCCGCAGGTGCAGGCCTCGAGCACCTGGCGGAACGCCCCCTTGGTGACCAGCAGCGCATCGGCGCCGTCCGCGACGACGACGCTCAGGCGCTTGCGCACGAAGTCATAGGGGATCTCGGCGAGCTTCGCCGGCAGCGGCGGCGCCGGGCCGGACTGCAGGATCGCCTCATCGAGCGCGCTGCCGAGGCCGGTCTGCAGCGCCGCGTTGCATTGCGCGAGCCGCTGCACCTCCGCCGACGCGTTGCCGAGCGGGTCGTAGGCGCCGTCGAGCCGCACCACGCCCTCGGTGAGCGTGCCGGTCTTGTCGGTGCAGAGGATGTCGACGCTGCCGAGGTTCTCGATCGCATTGAGCCGGCGCACCAGCACGCCGCGCGCCGCCATCATCTGCGCGCCGCGCGCCAGGTTGACGGTGAGGATCGCCGGCAGGAGCTCCGGGCTCAGGCCCACCGCCAGCGCCACCGAGAACAGGAAGGTCTCGGCCGGCGGGCGGCCGAACAGCATGTTGACGACGAACACGCACAGCACGATCACCAGCATCGCGCTGGTGAGCAGGTAGCCGAAGCGGCGCGTGCCGCGCTCGAACTCGGTCTCCGGCGGCCGCAGCGCCAGGCGCTGGGCGATCCCGCCGTACTCGCTGTCGCGCCCGGTCGCGACCACCAGGCAGCGCGCGGTGCCGCTGCGCACGTTGGTGCCGAGCCAGACGCAGTTGTCGCGCTCGATGAGCGCCGCGCCGGCCGGCGCAGGCGCCGCGCCCTTCTCCACCGGCACGCTCTCGCCGGTGAGCACGGCCTGGTTGACGAACAGGTCGGTGGCCTCGAGCACGCGCGCATCCGCCGGCACCGGCTCCCGGCGGCGAGCAGCACGACGTCGCCCGGGACGATCTCGCGCGCGGGCAGCTGCACCACCGCGCCGTCGCGCAGCACCCGCGCCCGCGCCTGCACGCGCGCACGCAGCCGCGCCACCGCGCGGCCCGCCCGGTACTCGCGCGAATAGCCGATGCCGACGCTGATCACGACGATCGCCAGCACGATGAAGGCATCGACCCACTGGCCGGTGGTCATCGATGCCGCCGCCGCGAACAGCAGCAGCAGCATGAGCGGGTTGCGCACCTGGCCCCAGAGCACGCCGATGCGCGACAACTCGCGCGCGGTCACGAGTTCGTTGGGGCCGCCGGCCGCGAGCCGCTCGCGCGCCTCGGCGCGGCTGAGCCCGGCCGGAGCCGAACGCAGCGCGCCGAACAACTCCGCCTCGGGGACGGACCACCACTGGCCGCGCGGACCCGCGGCGCCGGCGGAGGCAGGTCGATCCTCGACCACGGCGGCTCCTTCACGGTGCGGCCAGTGTGGGTCTCGGTCTCGCTCTATTGTATATGGCGGCCAGCGGACAGGGATTGCAGACCGGCGGTATGCTGGGACCGTCATGCCGACCACGCACCGCTCCCGGACGGCGCCAACGGTATCCGCACCGTGCAGCGGCGCCTGCGCGGCCTGCCCACCTCGGACGGCGCCGGCGTACGTCTCGTTCGCGTCATCGGCCAGCCCGCCCTGGGCGAGGTCGACCCGTTCCTGCTGCTCGACGAGTTCGGCACCGACCGGCCCGAGGACTACATCGCCGGCTTTCCCGACCACCCGCACCGCGGCTTCGAGACGGTGACGTACATGCTCGAAGGCCGCATGCGCCACCGCGACAACCATGGCCACGAGGGCGTGCTCGGTCCCGGCGGCGTGCAGTGGATGACGGCCGGCCGCGGCATCATCCACTCGGAGATGCCCGAGCAGCAGCAGGGCCGCCTGCGCGGCTTCCAGCTGTGGATCAACCTGCCGGCACGCGAGAAGATGACCGCGCCGCGCTACCAGGAGTTCGGTGCGGAGCGCCTGCCCGTGGTGGATGCCGCCGCCGGCGTGCGGCTCAAGGTGATCGCCGGTCGCCACGGCGCCGCGGCCGGGCCGGTGCAGCAGCCCGCGACCGATCCGCTGTACCTCGACGTCGAAATCAGCGCCGACGCGGCCTGCAACCTGCCCGTGCCCGTGGCGCACGCCGCCTTCGTGTACGCCTACGAGGGCGCGCTGCGCATCGGGCCCGAAGGCGCCGCCGTCGAGGTCACCGCCCCGGAACTCGCCCTGCTCGGGCCGGGCGCCAGCGTCGCGCTGCGCGGCCGCGCCACGCTCAGTCGCGCCATCGTGGTGGCGGCGCGTCCGCTCGGCGAACCGATCGCCCGGCACGGGCCCTTCGTCATGAACACCCGTGCCGAACTGCTGCAGGCCTTCGAGGATCTGCGCCAGGGACGATTCTAGGGGCGCCGGCGCGCCTCATCCGGACAGTTCGCGGTTGGCGGCGTCGCGGACCGCCAGCGCCGCGGGGTGCTGCATGCGGCGCTCGGTGGTGATCGCGTAGAGTTCGTCGACGACGCCGGCGACGCGGCCGACGACGCGCACCTGAAACTGCCGGCACACGTACTCCGCGATGGCGCCCGGCGCCACGAACAGCCCTGCGCCACCCTGGCCGAAGGTCTTCATCAGCGCGCTGTCGTCGAACTCGCCGACGATCCGGGGACGCAGCTCATGGACTTCCAGCCAGCGATCGAGGCCTGCGCGGATGGCCACTTCGGCGCCGGGCAGCAGCCACGGCGCCCCATCCAGGCTCGCGGGGAATGCGCCGCGCAGCCGCCGGACCAGGCGCGCCGCGCCGAACACGCTCAGCTCGCTTCCACCGAGCCGGTGATTGAAGGCGCGCACGTTGAGCGTCGGCGGCATCGGCCGGTCGGCGATCACCATGTCCAGGCGCTGCACCGCCAGGTCGGCCAGCAGGGCGGACAGGCTGCCCTCGCGGCACACCAGCCGCACCGCGGAGTCGAGCCGCAGCGCCGGATCGAGTACCCGATGGCTCAGCAGCTTCGGCACCGAATCGGCGATCCCGACGCGGAACAGCAGTGCATGGCCCGCATCGGGCGAGCGCGCCACATCCAGCAGCTCGGTCTCCAGCCCGAAGATCTCCTCGGCATAGCGCTCGATGCGCCGGCCGAAATCGGTGATCTCGAGGCCACGACCCTGGCGCCGCAGCAGCTTGGCGCCGAGCTCGCCCTCCAGCTCGGCGAGCTGACCGCTGATCGCCTGCGGCGTGATGTGCAGCTGCCGGCTGGCGCGCGCGATGCTGCCGGTCCGGGCCACGACCCAGAAGTACCGGAGGTGCTTGAAATTCAGCGGCCGCATCGGCCGTATCCTAAAGTTTTTCTTTATTTTATTTCAAGATTAATCGAATTGTTGGATCTATTGAGCCGCCTTAGGCTTGCCTGCATCGACCTGTGGTGAACGGTCGGCGGAGCACGCCCATGCGAATCGACATCCAGTCCCGCGGCTTCCAGTTGACGGCTGCCCTGCGCAACCGCATCGAGCGACGGCTGCGATTCGCCCTCGGGCCGGCCGGCGCCCGCATCCGCGGCGTGCTGGTCCGGCTGACCGACCAGAACGGGCCCAGGGGCGGCATCGACAAGCGCTGCATGATCCGGGCGACCCTCGGACCGGCGCCCCCGATCCTCATCCGCCAGGAGGACTACGACCTGTACGTGGCCATCGACCACGCCGCCGCCCGCCTCGGCCGCACCGTCCTGCGGCAGCTGGCGCGGCTGCAGGATCACCACCCGCGCCGCGATGCCATCGACGGCCCGGCCACGGCCGCACGGCGGGCCTGAGCAGGGGCGCCATGGCCAGCATTGGCAGCCCCGGACTCTGGTCCGCGTTCGCCGCGGTGATCCTGCTGATGCTGCTCGTCGATGTGTTCGCGATCGGCCGCGACGCGCATCGAGCCATGTCGGTGCGCACGGCGGCCGCCTGGTCGGCGGCCTGGGCCGCGCTGGCGCTGCTGTTCGCCGGCGCGCTGTGGTGGTTCCTCGACGGGTCGGCCGGGCGCGGCGTCGCCAACGAGACGACCCTGGCCTTCCTGACGGCCTATCTCGTGGAGAAGTCCCTGGCCGTTGACAACGTCTTCGTCTGGCTGACGCTGTTCGGCTACTTCGCGATACCGCCGGCCCTGCAGAAGCGCGTCCTGGTCTACGGCGTCCTCGGCGCGATCGTGATGCGCGCGGCGATGATCTTCGGAGGCGTCTGGCTCGTCGCCACCTTCCACTGGCTGCTGTACGTCTTCGGCGCCTTCCTGCTGGTCACCGGCGTCAAGATGTGGTGGCTCGCCGGCCAGCAGCCGGACCTCGACCGCAACCCGCTGCTGCGCTGGCTGCGCCGGCACCTGAACCTCACTCCGCAGCTGCACGGCGAACGGCTGTTCGTGCGGATCGAGCGCGCCGGCCAGCTGGTGCGCTGTGCGACGCCGCTGTTCCTCGCGCTGGTGCTCGTCGAAGCCACCGACCTCATCTTCGCCGTCGACTCGATCCCGGCGATCCTCGCGATCTCCACCGACCCCTTCATCATGCTGACTTCGAACGTGTTCGCCATCCTCGGGCTGCGCTCCATGTACTTCCTGTTCGCCGGCGCGGTCGACCGCTTCCCGCTGCTGAAGTACGGCCTCGCCCTGGTGCTGGCTTTCATCGGCCTCAAGATGATCCTCATCGACGTCGTCGCGATCCCGATCGCGGCCTCGCTCGCCGTCGTGGCCGGCATCCTCGGCGCCGCGCTGCTGCTGTCGCGACGCCGGCCCGGCACGCTCGCCGGCGCCGCTCCGGGCGCCGGCGCCACGCACCCCTGAGATCCGGGGCGCCCGGCGCCCTGCGTGCCCGCGTTGACGCCGGGCGCCGCTGACATATTCTGTCCACGCCAGCGGCCCGCGGTCTGTCATATGAACGGGCACGCCGCGCGACTCAGCGGACATGGAGACCGCATGCGCGAGGACGCGCCCCTTCCCGCCAACCCGCTGCTGACGCCGCAGATGCTGCGCGCCCTGCATGCGGAGGCTTTCGGCTGGTCACTGAGCTGCTGTCGCGGGCGCCGCGAGGAAGCGGCCGAGGTGCTGCAGTCGACCTACGTGCGGATCCTCGAGGGGCGCGCGCGCTTCGACGGGCGCTCGACCGCGCGCACCTTCCTGTTCGGTGTCATCCGCAACGTGGCGCGCAGCGACTGGCGCTGGCGGCTGCGGCGCGCCCGCTACATCCAGGACGGCCCGCCGGTCGATCCGCCGGGCGAGGCCCCCGACGCGCCCGAGAGCCTGGCGACGCGCGCCGCGCTGCGTGCCGCGCTGGCCGCGCTCCCGACGCGGCAGCGCGAGGTCGTCGAGCTCGTGTTCCTGCGCGACTGCAGCATCGAGGAGGCCGCCGGCATCCTCGGCATCGCCATCGGCAGTGCGCGCACCCACTACGAGCGCGCCAAGGCGCGCCTGCGCGCCGCGCTCGGGCTCGCTCGCGCCGGCGCGGAGGGCGCATGAGCGGCGACACGCACGACCGCGAACTGGCGGCGCGACTGCGTGCCGCCGCGGGTGCGCGCCGCGGCCGCCCGGGTTCGACCTGCTGCGGGCGCACGGCCGTCGCGCGCGCGCGGCACCGCCTGGTGGCGCGGCGGCGCCCGGCGGCGCGGCACGCGCGCCGCTGCGCTGGCTCGCGCCGCTGGCCGCCGCCGCGGCGCTTGGCGTGGTCGTGCTGCTCGCGCTGCTGCGCGGCGGCGCCCCGCGCCCTGGCGCCGACGCGGCGCTCGAGCGCGACCTGCAGCTGGCGCGCGCGCTGTCGCCCGAGCGCCAGTGGCACGTGCCGAGCGACGCGCTGCTCGCGGCCTCCGGCTACCGCACGCCGCCGATCATCGACCTGCCCGAGATCCACAATCCCTTCGAGGAGTCCGTGCTGTGAAACGCAAATCGCCCACGAGCATCGCCGTCCTGCTGCTGCTGTTCGCCGCGATCGCACCCGCCGCGCACGCCGAGGACAAGAAGGACGACGACTGGATGAAGGGGCGACTGTTCGCCCCCGAGCTGCTGCTGGCGCATCGCGCCGAGCTCAACCTCAGCGACGCGCAGCGCGCGCGGCGGCGCGAGATCGTCGGCGTGCAGTCCCGGGTGCCGGAGATCGACTACGAGCTGCTCGACCGCGCCGCGGCCGTGCAGTCGCTCATGGACCGGCGCCCGATCGACGCCAGGGCCGTGCTGGCCGAGGTCGAGAAGATGCTGGCGACCGAGAACCGCAAGAAGCTGCTGTACCTGGAGATGCTGGTCAACCTGCGCAACATGCTCACGCCGGCGCAGATCGACGCGGCGCGCCAGTTGTCGCTGAAGCAGCCCTGAGGAACCCGCATGCCCGCCGCCCCGCGCCGACGGTTTGCGATCCTGCTGCCTGCGCTGGCGTCCGCGTGGCTCGCCGCCTGCGGCGGCGGCGGAGGTGCGGGCAGTGGCGGCGGCGCGCCGCCGCCGCCGGCGCCGTCGCGCGCCGAGGCCTTCCGCTTCCTGACGCAGGCGGGCTTCGGCGCGACGACCACCGACGTCGACGAAGTGGTGCGCCTCGGCTACGGCGGCTGGATCGACGCGCAGCTCGCGGTGCCGGCGACGCGCCAGCTCGCCCTGCTGCGCGCCCTGCCCCAGCCGAACACGCAGGCCGAGCGCCAGAGCGCCTGGTTCGCGACGGTGCTCGACGGCCGCGACCAGCTGCGCCAGCGCATGGCGCTGGCGCTCGGCGAGATCTTCGTCGTCTCCGAGGCCAGCGGCCTGAACCAGTACCCGCAGGCGCTGGCCTACTACCACGACCTGCTGGCCGACGACGCCTTCGGCAACTTCCGCAGGCTGATGGAGGACGTGACGCTGAGTCCCGAGATGGGCTACTACCTGAGCATGCTCGGCAACCGCAGGAGCGACGCCGCGCACCACATCCGCCCCGACGAGAACTACGCGCGCGAGCTCATGCAGCTGTTCACCATCGGGCTGGTGCAGCTCAACCCCGACGGCAGTGTGAAGACCGACGGTGGTGGGCAGCCGATCCCGACCTACGACCAGCCGGTGGTCGAGGGCTTCGCGCAGGTCTACACCGGCTGGAGCTTCGGCGGCTCGGTTGCCTTCGAGCAGCCTTCCTTCGACTGGCTGCAGCCGATGCAGCCCTTCGAGGCCTACCACGATACCGGCGCGAAGATGCTGCTCGACGGCGCGGTGGTCGCCGCCGGCGGCAGCGCGCGCGCGGACCTCGCGCAGGCGCTCGACAACGTGTTCCACCACCCCAACGTCGGCCCGTTCATCGCGCGCCAGCTCATCCAGCGCTTCGTCTCGAGCAACCCGTCCGCGGCGTACGTGCGCCGCGTCGCCGCCGCGTTCGATGACGACGGCCACGGCGCGCGCGGCAACCTCGGCGCCGTCCTGCGCGCCGTGCTGCTCGATCGCGAGGCGCGCGACCCGCCGGCCGCCGACAGCCAGGGCAAGGTGAAGGAGCCGCTGCTGCGGCTGACCGCGCTGTGGCGCGCCTACGATGCCGCGGCCGCCAACGGCCGCTACGACGTCGCGGCCCTCGGGACCCTGCTCGGCCAGGCGCCGCTCCAGTCGCCCTCGGTATTCAATTTCTTCCGGCCCGACTACGCCCCCGCCGGGGAATTCGCGGCCAGCGGCCGCGTCGCGCCCGAGCTGCAGATCGCCACCGAGCTCACCGACGCCCTGACGGCGGACCTGTTCGCCGCGGCGGTATTCCAGTGGAACCGCTTCAATGCCGGCCAGGACCCGGGCGCCGTCGTGGCCGACTACGGCCGCGATCTCGTGTCCGGCGACACGCCGGCGATGCAGGTCACGCGCGTCGCGCAGCGCCTGCTGGGCACCGAGCCGTCGCCGTCGCTGCGTGCCGCCGCCGAGACGCTCGCCGCGCAGTACCCGGACGACCAGCCGGCGCTGCGCCTGCTCGAGATCGTCCACCTGGTCGCGACCTCGCCCGAGTTCGCGGTGCAGCGCTAGGAGCCGGCCATGGACCGACGTGATTTCCTCAAGCTGGGCGCCGCGGGCGCCGCCGCGGGGCTGCTCGGCTGGCCGCGGCCGCTGCGCGCCGACACCGCCGGCTACCGCGCGCTGGTGTGCGTCTTCCTGTATGGCGGCAACGACGCCTTCAACATGATCGTGCCGGCCAGCGCGGCCGAGTACGCGGCCTACGCCGCCTCGCGCCAGAACCTCGCGCTCGCGCCGGACGTGCTGCTGCCGATCAATCCGCTGACGGCGGACGGCGCCCGCTACGGCCTGCATCCCTCCATGGGACGGCTGCAGGCCCTGTTCGAGGCGGGCCGCGCCGCGGTCATCGCCAACGTCGGGCCGCTGGTCCAGCCGACCACGCGCGACGAGGCCCGCGCGCGCGCCGTGCCGCTGCCGCCACAGTTGTTCTCGCACATCGACCAGCAGGAGCAGTGGCAGACGCTGCGTGGCACCGGCACGCTAGTCACCGGCTGGGCCGGACGCGTCGCCGACCAGCTCGCGCCGCTGCTGCCGGCACAACGCCTGCCCATCAACGTCTCGATCACCGGTACCGTGCCGCTGTCGTCTGGGGACCGGACGAGCGCCTACGTCGTCGGCGACCAGGGCGTCGTCGGCTACGCCGCGATCGATGCCGCGGCCCCCGGCGCGGCGGCGCGCCGCCAGGCGATGGGCGCGCTGCTCGCGGACGCCGCGCCCACGCCCTACGGCCGCGCGCTGCAGCGGCTGCGGCAACGCGCCTTCGAGCTCGCCGACATCACCCAGGCCGCGCTCGCGCAGGAAGCGCCGCTGGCCACCACATTCCCGGCCACGCCGCTCGGGCGGCAGCTGGCGATGGTCGCGCGGCTGATCGCCGCGCGCGGACCGCTGGCGATGCAGCGGCAGGTCTTCATCGTCGGCGCGGGCGGCTTCGACACGCACGACGACCAGCTCGCGCTGCAGCCGGGCCTGCTCGGCGCCCTGGCCGACGCGCTCGCCGCCTTCGACGCGGCGACGGTCGAGCTCGGCGTCGACGCCAGCGTCACGACGTTCACGATGAGCGACTTCGGCCGCACGCTGACCAGCAACGGCGATGGGACCGATCACGGCTGGGGTGCCCACCAGCTCGTGATCGGCGGCGCGGTGCGTGGCCGCGACCTCTACGGCACGATGCCGCGGCTCGAGATCGACGGTCCGGACGACCTCGACGCCGGGCGCATCGTGCCGACGCTGGGCGTGCAGCCCTACGCCGCGACGCTGCTGAAGTGGTTCGGCCTCGACGCCGCGGCGATCGACGCGGTCATCCCCGATGTCGGCCGCTTCGCGCGGCGCGACCTCGGGTTCATGCTGCCCGGCTAGGACCCGATCAGCTGCCGACGCGCCCGCGGCGCATCGGCGCGTTGCGCCCGCCGCCACCCGGGCCCCAGCTCTGCGCGCGCGCCGGGCGCCCGCCCTGGCCGCCACCGCCGTGGCCACCACCGCCATGGCCACCCTGCCCGCCATGGCCGGAGCCGCGACCGCCGTGGCCGGAGCCCTGGCCGCCGTGTCCACCGTGGCCGCGGTGCCCTGCGTGGCCCCCATGGCCCGGCGCGTGTCCGCCACCGCCCGAACGCTGCGGCGCATGCCCGCCGCGCTGCGGCGCGTGCGCATGGCGCGGCGGCGCGTGGCCGCTGCGCTGGGATGCGTGGCCGTCGCGCTGCGCCGGCGCGGCGGCCGGCTCGCGGATCTCGAACGCGGGGAGCGGCGCGAAGGCCACTGGCCGCTTCAGCAGCTTCTCGATGTCGCGCAGGAGCGGCGCCTCGTCGGGCGCGACCAGCGAGACCGCGCTGCCGGTGGCGCCGGCGCGCGCGGTGCGGCCGATGCGATGCACGTAGTCCTCGGGCACGTTCGGCAGCTCGTAGTTGACGACGTGCGGCAGCTCCTTGATGTCGAGGCCGCGCGCCGCGACCTCGGTCGCGACCAGCGCGACGATGCGGTTCGCCTTGAAGTCCTCGAGCGCCCGCACGCGCGCGTTCTGGCTCTTGTTGCCGTGGATCGCGTTGGTGGGAATGCCGGCGCGCTCGAGCTGCTCGGCCAGGCGGTTGGCCCCATGCTTGGTGCGCGTGAACACCAGCACCTGGTGCCAGTTGCCGTCCTTGATGAGGTGCGCGAGCAGGTGGCGCTTGTGGTCCTTGGGCACGCGGTAGGCGGTCTGCTCCACCTTCTCCACCGTGCTGTTGCGCGGCGTGACCTCGATGCTCTCGGGGTTCTTCAGGAAGCGGCTCGCGAGCTCGCGGATGTCGTCCGAATAGGTCGCGGAGAACATCAGGTTCTGGCGCTGCGCCGGCAGGAGCTTGAGCACGCGTTTGATCGCGTGGATGAAGCCCATGTCGAGCATGCGGTCGGCCTCGTCCAGCACGCACACCTGCACCTCGCCGAGCGAGAGCATTCTCTGGTCGGCCAGGTCGAGCAGGCGCCCGGGCGTCGCGACCAGGATGTCGCAGCCGGCGCGCAGCCGCTCGATCTGCGGCCGCTCGCTGACGCCGCCGAAGATGACCTCGGTGCGCAGGTCGAGGTGCGCGCCGTAGTCACGGGCGCTGTCCGCCACCTGGGCGGCCAGTTCGCGCGTCGGCGTCAGCACCAGTGCGCGCGGGTGCACGCCCTGCCGGCGCTCGAGGCGCTGGAGGATCGGGAGCACGAAGCCGGCGGTCTTGCCGGTGCCGGTCTGCGCGCCGGCGAGCACGTCGCGCCCGGCGAGGACCGCCGGGATGGCGCGCAGCTGGATGGGGGTCGGCGCCGTGTAGCCCTTGTCGGCCACGGCCTTGAGGAGCTCCGCACGGAGCCCGAGTTGATCAAAAGACATTGAATACCTTGGGGATCTGGATGAGCTCGCAGGGTCGGTGCCCGAAGGCCCGGCCGCGGTCAGTAGCGAGCGGAAGTCTTGGTTTGCGAAGCGGCCCCGTACACGGGGCCTTCAACTTGCAGGCCTGGCGGGGCGCTGACCGCGCTACCCGGATGCCAGACGGCGCGCACTATACAGGAGATACCATCCCGTGTCGCAAGGGGCTTGTGATTCGTCGTGACCTGCATCACCCTTGGTAATGGTTCTCAGCCGCATCAGTGGAGGTTGCCGTCCATGAAGCCGCCGTTCCGTGCCGACCACGTGGGGAGCCTGCTGCGCCCCGCCGCCCTGGGCCGCGCCCGCGAGCAGTTCCGCCGCGGCGAGATCGACGCCGCCGCGCTGCGCGCCGCCGAGGACGCGGCGATCCGCGCGGTGGTCGCGCGGCAGGAATCGATCGGGCTGCAGGCGATCACCGACGGCGAGCTGCGGCGCGATTTCTGGCACCTCGACTTCCTCAAGCAGCTCGACGGCGTGACGCTCGAGACGCTCGCCGGCCCGAAGTTCACCAACCTCGAGGAGCAGCCGAAGATCGCCACGATCACCGGCAAGGTCGACTTCACGCAGCCGATCCAGCTCGAGGACTTCAGGTTCCTGAAGGGCATCACGCAGCGCACGGCCAAGTTCACCATGCCCTCGCCCGGCATGCTGCACCTGCGCGGTGGGCGCAACGCGATCTCGCGCGCGGTGTATCCGGACATCGCCGCGTTCTGGCGCGATGCCTCCGCGGCCTACGCCAAGGCGATCGCCGCCTTCGCCGCCGCCGGCTGCACCTACCTGCAGCTCGACGACGTCGGCTTCGCGTACCTCGGCGACGCGAACTTCCGCGCCAACTGCCGCGCCAACGGCGACGATCCGGCCACGCTGCCGCGCGACTACGCCCGGGCGATCAACGACGCCGTGCGCAACCGCCCGCCCGGCATGGCGATCACGATGCATACCTGCCGCGGCAACTTCAAGAGCTCCTGGGTCACCTCCGGCGGCTACGAGGAGGTCGCCGAGGCGATGTTCAGCGCCGACATCGACGGCTTCTTCATGGAGTTCGATTCCGCGCGCGCCGGCACCTTCGAACCGCTCCGCTACCTGCCCAGGGACAAGAAGGTCGTGCTCGGACTCGTGACCACCAAGCTCGGCCAGCTCGAGAGCCGCGACGAGATCCTGCGGCGGATCGAGGCCGCGACGAAGTTCGTGCCGCTCGAGAACCTGTGCCTCTCGCCGCAGTGCGGCTTCGCGAGCACCCACCACGGCAATGCGCTCAGCGAGGACGAGCAGTGGCGCAAGCTCGCGCTGATCGTCGAGGTCGCCAACGAGGTCTGGGGCGGACGCTGAGCGCTCCGCCGACGCTCACCGCCCGCAGCGCGGCGCGGTGTCGTAGAGCGGCTCGAGCGGCGCGGCGTCGCCGCGTGCGAGCAGCGCCTCGACCGCCGCGATGCGCTCCGCCGCGCAGCCCGTCCCGACGCCGCGGCAGCCCTGCACCTGCGCGGCGAGGTCGCGGCGCACCTGCGCCGACAGCACCCAGCCGAGCGGCAGCGCGGCCTGCAGCCGGCAGGGCGCGATGCTGAGCAGGCGCACTTCCGGGATGCGCTCGTGCTGGCGCCGCAGCGCCTCGACCGCCTGCGTGCCGCGCGCGACGCGCGTCGCCAGCAGCGCGCGCACCGGATCGAAGGTCTCGCCGAGGAAGGCGCGCCCGCCGCTCCAGCCACCCGCAGCGCCACCGGCCGCGACCGGTTCGTTCGGCAGGTGCAGCACGATCAGGCGCAGCGGCCGCGTCGGCGCGAGCGCGGCGTGCGCGTGCAGCACCGCATTGACGATCTCGGCGGCGGTGACCGCGCCGGAATTGTCGAAGTAGCCGCCGTCGACCAGGCGCAGCCAGCGCGCGCCGCCCGCGCGGGCGGTGTCCACGAGCCCCGCCGGACTCAGGTAGGTGAAGCGCGCGCTCAGGTGCACGGCGGTGCTGAGCGGCAGCGCCCCGCCGAGCAGGTCGCCGGCGTCGAGCACGTCGGCGAAGCTCGCGCGGCCACTGGCGTCGGGCCCGATGCGCAAGGGCGCGACGATCGCGCGCTGCCCGGTCTCGACGACGGTGGCGTTGAGGAACAGCAGCGGGACGCGGAAGGCATCCGCGGCCCACAGGCGCGTGAACGGCGCGGCGAAGCGCTCCGGGCTCGCCGGCCGCGCCGCGCGCCAGGCGCGCTCCCACGACTGCTCGAGCGCCACGGCGCGATCGTCGAACAGCGGCACCGGCAGGTAGCGCTGCAGCAGGTCGGGGAAGATCGCAACGCCGAGCGTCGGCGAGAGGAAATCCGCGCCCAGCATGGCCTCGACGTCCGGCAGCCGCGGACCCGGGTCCCCGTGCGCGGCATCGGCGGCGAGCGCCGCGAAGGTCGCCGCGCCCAGGCTCCCGCCGGAGACGCCGCTGATCGCGAACAGGTGGCGCGCGAAGCCCGTGTCGCCGCCGCCGCTCGCCTGCTCGAGCGCCGTGAGCACGCTCGCGCTCCAGTACGCGGCGCGGATGCCGCCGCCCTCGGCCGCGACCACGAATACCGGCACCGGAGCGCTCGCGCCGGGCTCGCGCAGCAGCAGGTCGCGCCACCACAGCGCGAAGTAGCCCTCGAGGTCGGCCGCGGGAAGCGGCGTGCCCGGACCGGCCGGCATCGACGGCGCGCCCGCGCGGCCCAGCCAGCCGTGCGAGTGGTCGCCCGCCGTGCGCCGCACCGCGTGGTTGTCGTTGTTGAAGCTGCACAGCGCCAGCCACAGCAGCATCAGCGTGAGGATCGGCACGCGGTAGTGGTTGGCCATGTAGACGAGCGCGCTGCCGACGGCCGCCGTGAGCCCCAGGCCCAGCAGCAGGATCGCCGGCGCGCCCATGCGCCACGCCGGCGTCGCGATGAACAGGACCAGGCAGAGCGCATTGCCCGCGAGCAGCGCGTGGAAGACGCGCCGCGTCGTGGCGGGCAGTTCGCCGAAGTGCGTGAGCCCGCGCCGCTCGCGCGCCTCCGGCTCGGCGAGGATCGCGAGGTGCGGCAGGCGCGCGAGCTCGCGCCGCTGGAAGACGTACAGAGCGACGGCGGCCGCGACGCAGCCGAGCGCGGCGGCGAAGATCAGCAGGCGGCCGGGCGCCGGGCTCCCCGGCGCGAGCAGCGCGACGCGCAGGGCGAGGATCCCGGGCACGGCGATGCCGAGCAGCCGCGGCAGCTGGCGCTTGAGCCGCGGCCAGGCCCGCGGATCCGAGACCGCATCGCCCGCGAAGCGGAAGCGCAGCATGGTGCGCGCCGAGTACCAGACCACCAGGCCCGCGAACGCCGCCATCGCCAGCAGCAGCGCGCCCTGCCCGAGGCGCCCGTCCTCGCCCAGGGCCCGGAGGATGTCGGCCATCTGGTCGGTCGCGGCGACCGCGAGCAGCAGGATCGAGGGGGTCAGCAGGCTGAACCGGACGACGCCTAAGACGGCGAAACAGGAACGGGTCGCATCCCAGCCGGCCCGGAACCGGTCCATGAGCATAAGGTCCTCCCGGAGGCCGGCCCTGCGGGCCCGGCGGCGCCCCATACTGCGGCGCCACGTAATTCCACAGTTGCAGTCCCGCGGCGACCTGTGGATCATGCGCGCTGCGCCCCGGGTTGTATACAGCGAAAAAGGTAGCCAGATCATGCCCAGCGACATCGAAATTGCCCAGAAAGCCAAGCTCCGCAAGATCGTGGACCTGGCGCAGGACCGGCTCGGCATCTCCGCCGATCACCTCGAGCCCTATGGCCACTACAAGGCCAAGTTCACCACCGAATTCATCAACAGCCTCGAGGGCCGCAAGGACGGCAAGCTGATCCTGGTCACGGCGATCAGCCCGACGCCGGCCGGCGAAGGCAAGACCACCACGACCGTGGGCCTCGGCGATGCGCTCAACCGCATCGGCAAGAAGACCATCGTCTGCCTGCGCGAGCCCTCGCTCGGGCCGGTGTTCGGCATCAAGGGCGGCGCCGCCGGCGGCGGCTACGCGCAGGTCGTCCCGATGGAGGACATCAACCTGCACTTCACCGGCGACTTCGGCGCGATCGCGCTGGCGCACAACCTGCTCTCGGCGCTGATCGACAACCACATCCACCACGGCAACGCGCTCAACATCGACGTGCGGCGCATCACCTGGAAGCGCGTGGTCGACATGAACGACCGCGCGCTGCGCGACATCACCATCTCGCTCGGCGGGCCGGCCAACGGCTACCCGCGCGAGGACGGCTTCGACATCGTGGTCGCCTCGGAGATCATGGCGATCCTGTGCCTGTCGACCAGCCTCAAGGAACTCAAGCAGCGCATCGGCAGCATCGTCATCGGCTACACCACCGACCAGAAACCGGTGCACGCCCGCGACCTGAAGGCCGAGGGCGCGATGACCGCGCTGCTCAAGGACGCGATGAAGCCGAACCTGGTGCAGACGCTGGAGAACAACCCGGCGATCCTGCACGGCGGCCCGTTCGCCAACATCGCGCACGGCTGCAACTCGGTGATCGCGACGCGCACCGCGCTCAAGCTCGGTGACTACGTGGTCACCGAGGCGGGCTTCGGCGCCGACCTCGGCGCCGAGAAGTTCGTCGACATCAAGTGCCGCAAGTCGGGCCTGCGCCCCTCGGCGGTGGTCATCGTCGCGACGATCCGCGCGCTCAAGTACCACGGCGGCGTCGAACTCAAGGACCTCAACGTCGAGAACCTCGCGGCGCTCGAGAAGGGCATCACCAACCTCGAGCGGCACGTCAACAACGTGCGCACGCACTACGGCCTGCCCTGCGTCGTCTCGATCAACCAGTTCACCTTCGACACGCCGGCCGAGGTCGCGCTGCTCAAGGAGAAGATGGCGCACCAGACCGCGCCGGTGATCCTGGCGCGCCACTGGGCCGAGGGCGGCCGCGGCGCCGAGGACGTCGCCCGCACCGTGGTCGACCTGATCGAGAAGACGCCGGCCAACTTCCGCTTCGTCTACGAGGACGGCGCGACGCTGTGGGACAAGGTGGTCGCGGTCGCGAGCAAGATCTACGGCGCCGGCGAGGTGACCGCGGACTCCAAGGTGCGCGCGCAGCTGAAGAAGCTGCAGGACGACGGCTACGGGCACTACCCGGTGTGCATCGCCAAGACGCAGTACTCGTTCTCGACCGACCCGAAGCTGCGCGGCGCGCCCTCGGGCCACTCGATCAACATCCGCGAAGTGCGGCTCGCCGCCGGCGCGGAGTTCATCGTCGTGGTCTGCGGCGACATCATGACGATGCCCGGCCTGCCGAAGGTGCCCTCGGCCAACGCCATCGACGTCACGGACGACGGCCGCATCAGCGGCCTGTTCTAGGCGTACTCGAGCGCGGCGTCGCTGAGCCAGGCGCGCAGCCAGGGCGCCAGCGACGCATCCGCCCAGACGCGCAGCGCCGGCACGGGATCCCCCGTGCCGGCCTGCTCGGCCCGCGCGAGCAGCACCGGCACCTGCGCCAGCAGCGTCTGCGCGCAGGCATCGGCGGCAAATGCACGCGGGTGCAGGTCGAGGCTGCAGCCCTTGGCGAGCAGCTCGCCGGCGTGATCGCCGCTGATCGCGAAGCACACCCGCCCGTCACCCACGTCGACCACGTCGTGCAATGCGCCTCCCAGGGCGCGCCCGGCGCGCGCCCCGGCTTCCGCATGCTCCAGCCCGACGATGGCCCACTCCATCGGCGTGAGCCACAGCACGGTCGAGCTCCCCGCGGCAGCCTGGGTGTTCGGCCGCACCGGCCACTCGAGCCCGAAGGCGCCGCCGAGCGCGGAGTGCACGGCCGCGTCGGGCCGCCAGGTGCGCAGCACGCTGAACGGCTCGCGGCGCTCGCGCACTTCGAGGCCCGGCAGGCTGATCGGCCAGGCGGGAGCGATCGCGCGCTCAGTCATGCAGTCGCTCCCCGCGCGGATCGTAGGCGCCCGGCGGCGTCACGCGCGCGCGGAACGAGCGCCGGCCGGCGAGGACCGTGACGATCTCGCCGTGGCGCGAGCGGCCGCTGCGCAGCATGCCGAGTCCCGTCCAGCGTGCCAGCGTCGGACTCCATGCGGATGAGGTGATGTAGCCTTCGCTCCCGGCGGTCGCGGCGACGGCGCGCAGGTGCGCACCGGCGGGCAGCTCGCCGCCGTCGAGCGGTTCGAACCCGACGAACTGGTGGCGGTCGGCACGCCGGTTCTCGGGACGCAGGAGCGAGCGGCGGCCGACGAAGTCGCTCGTTCGCCGGAGCACGTGGCCCCAGCCGATGTCGTCCGGCACCGTGGTTCCGTCGGTGTCGCCGCCGATGTGCACGTAGCCCTTCTCCAGGCGCAGCAGCAGCCAGGCTTCGACGCCGACCGGCGCGATGCCATGCGCGGCGCCGGCCTGCAGCAGCCGCTCCCACAATGCCGGGGCCTCGGCCGGCCGCACGTTGATCTCGAAGGTCGCCTCGCCCGTATAGCTCACGCGGAAGATGCGCACCGGCACGCCGCCGAGCTCGGCCTCGCGCCAGCTCATGTGCGCGAACTCCGGCGCGCCGGTCGCGAAGCGCGCGCCGGCCGCGGCCAGCACCTGCCGCGCGCGTGGTCCCGAGAGCGCCAGCACCGCCCAGCTCGTCGTCACCGGCGACACCAGCACGCGCAGCTCCGGCCACTCGCCCTGCAGCCACTCCTCCATCATCGCGGTGATGCGCGTCGCCCCGCCGCTGGTGGTGCCGACCAGGAAGCGGTCGGGCGCGAGCCGCGCCGCGACGCCGTCGTCGATGATGATCCCGGACTCGTTGAGCATCAGCCCGTAGCGCACGCCGCCGACGCGCAGCGTCGACATCGTGTTGGCGTACAGGCGGTCGAGGAACTCGCCCGCATCCGGTCCCGAGACCTCGAGCTTGCCGAGCGGCGAGCCGTCGAACAGGCCGACCTGGCGGCGCACGACGAGCGCCTCGCGCCGCTCGGCCGCGTGCTCGCCCTCGCCAGCGTGCGGATAGCAGGCCGGCCGCAGCCAGCCGCCGAACTCGCGCAGCACGCCGCCGCGCGCCACGTGCCACGCGTGCAGCGGCAGCTGCCGCACCGGCCGGTACAGCCCGCCGCGGCGACGCCCGGCGAGCGCGCCGATCGCGACCGGCACGTACGGGAAGCGGTAGCGCGTCGTGCCGGTCTCCGCCGGCGTGCGTCCCGTGAGCTCGCCCAGCAGCACCAGCGCGTTGAGGTTGGCCGTCTTGCCCTGGTCGGAAGCCATGCCGAGCGTCGTGTAGCGCTTGAGGTGCTCGACCGACACGAAGTTCTCGCGCACGGCGAGCTCGACGTCGGTGGTGTAGACGTCGTGCTGGAAATCCACGCAGGCCTTGCCGCTCACGGGCACGCGCCACAGCGCCTCGACCGGCGTGTCGGTGCCGGCGGCGTCTCCGACGGACTCGTTCGATTGCGCCGTGCGGCCCGGCCGGAATTGAAGCTGGTCCGCATCCCAGTCCAGGCCACCGCCCGACTGCGAGTGCAGGTGCACGACGGGACTGCTGCCGCCGGAGACGGCGAGCAGGTCGCAATCGATCCGTTCGCTGCGCCCGCCGGCGTGCCTTACGCTGAGCGCGTCGAGGCCGCGGCGACCGGCCGTGCCGGTGACGACGCTGCCGCAGAGCACGCGCAGCCCGGCGGCGCGTGCCGCGGCGAGCACCGCGGCTGTCGGGTCCGTTCGGCTGTCGATGATCGCCGCCACTTCACCGCCGGCGGCCCGCAGCGCATGCGCCGTGTCGTAGGCCTCGTCGTTGTTGGTGAACACCACCGCGCGCGCACCGGCGCGTACCCCGTACTCGCCCAGGTAGCGGCGCACGGCAGCGGCGAGCATCACGCCGGGGCGGTCGTTGCCGGGGAATACGATCGGGCGCTCGTGGGCACCGGTCGCGAGCACGACGCGGCCGGCACGCACTTCCCAGACCCGCTGGCGTGGCAGGTTCGGCGGCGCGCCGGGTCCGAGGTGATCGGTGACTCGCTCGAGCAGCACGAGCTCGTCCTGGTCGAAGTAGCCGAGCGCCGTCGTGCGCGTGAGCAGGCGTGCCTCGGGTTGCGCGCGCAGCGCCGCCTCGGTGCCCGCGAGCCACGCCTGCGCCGCGGCGCCCTGCAGCTCGACGCCGTCGACCACGCAGCGATCCCACAGCAGGCGGCCACCGAGCCGCGGCTCCTGCTCGCACAGCAGCACGCGCTGCCCGCGCCGGGCCTCGGCCAGCGCCGCGGCCAGTCCCGCAGGACCGCCGCCGACCACCAGCACGTCGCAGTGCGCATGGCGCTGCTCGTAGCGCGACGGATCCGGCTCGCCGCTGATGCGGCCGACCCCGGCGGCGCGGCGGATGAAGCCTTCGTACCAGTGCCAGTCCGGCCACATGAAGGTCTTGTAGTAGAAGCCGGCGGCGAGGAAGCGCTCGAAGGGCCGCAGCACGGCGCCCACGTCGGCGCGCGCCGTTGGCCAGCAGTTGGCGGCGCGCGCTTCGAGGCCCTCATACAGTTCCACTTCGGTGGCACGCAGGATCGGATCTGTGCCGGCACCGCTCCCGACCTGCACCAGCACGTTGGGCTCCTCGACGCCCGCGGCCACGAGGCCCCGCGGCCGGTGGTACTTGAACGAGCGGCCGAGCACGCGCTCGCCGCTTGCGAGCAGGGCGGAGGCCAGCGTATCGCCGGCGTAGCCGTGGCACAGGCGCCCGTCGAACCGGAACGCGAGCGGCTGGCCGCGATCGATCACGCCACCGCTGGCGATGCGCCGGGCGCTCATCGCCGCTCCGCCGGCGTCACCGGTATATCCGGCGTGCCCGGAACTTCCGGCGTACCCGGCACGTCCGGCGACGGCTCGTCGAGCCGGTAGGTGGCGAGGATCGCGTGCGTACGCGTGTCGCGCACGAGGTTGAACCACTGGCGGCAGCCGTGCACGTGCAGCCAGCGCTCGCGGTGCGGCCCCTGCGGGTTGGCGCGTACGTGCAGGTATCCGGCCCATTGCGCATCGTCCGGCTGGCCGGACGGCCGCGCGATGTGCGCCTGCCCGCCCCACTGGAACTCGATCTCGTCGCGCGGGCCGCACCAGGGACAGGGGATTCGCAGCATCGTCGGGCGCCTAGTGCGCGATGCCGGAGGCCGCGGCCTCGTCGATCAGCGCGCCGCTGGTGAAGCGCGCCAGCGAGAATGGCGCCGCGATCTCGTGCGGCCGTCCCGTGGCCACGTGGTGCGCCAGCATCCAGCCGCCGACGGGAATCCCCTTGAAGCCGCCGGTCCCCCAGCCGCAGTTGATGTACAGCCCGGGCACCGGCGTCTCGTCGAGGATCGGGCTCGAGTCCTGCACCACGTCGACGATGCCCGCCCAGTGGCGCAGCAGCCGCACGCGGCCGAGCGCGGGCAGCTGGTCGGCCACCGCGCCCATGACGTTGCGGATGACGGGGAAGTTGCCGCGCTGCGCGTAGGAGAGGTAAAGGTCCAGCCCGCCGCCGACCACCAGGCCGCCCTTGTCCGACTGGCTGATGTACATGCCGGTGGCGAAGGACAGCATGATGGTGTCCAGCACCGGCTTGATCGGCTCGCTGACGAAGGCCTGCAGGGCATAGCTGGTCACCGGCAGGCGCACGCCGGCGAGACCGGCCGCGACCGAGGAGTGCCCCGCCACGGCGAGCACGACCTTGTCGGCGGCGATCACACCGCGGCTGGTCTCGACGCCGGTCACGCCACCGGCGGCGCCGCGGCGGATGCCGCGCAGCTCGCAGCCCTGGAGGATATCGACGCCGAGCGCGCTCGCCGCGCGCGCGTAGCCCCACACGACCGCGTCATGGCGCACCGTCCCGCCGCGCCGCTGCACGAAGCCGCCCCACACCGGGAAGCGCGCTTCGCGCGAAACGTCCAGCAGCGGGATGCGCGCGGCGACGCCGTCCACGTCCAGCAGCTCGGCGTCGACGCCATTGAGGTTCATCGCCCCGACCCAGCGCGCCGCCGCCTCGAGCTCGTGGCGCGAGTGCAGCACGTTCACGATGCCGCGCTGGCTCAGCATGATGTTGTAGTTGAGCTCGCGCGCCAGGCCTTCGTAAAGCCGCAGCGAGAAGTCGTACAGCGCGGCGCTCTGCGGGTAGTAGTAGTTGGAGCGCACCACCGTGGTGTTGCGGCCGGTGTTGCCGCCGCCGATCCAGCCGCGCTCCAGCACCGCGACGCTGCGGATGCCGTGGTTGCGGGCAAGGTAGTACGCCGTCGCGAGGCCATGGCCGCCGCCGCCGACGACCACGACGTCGTAGCGCGGCCGTGGCTCCGGCGAGCGCCAGGCGGGCTCCCAGCCGCGCTGGCCGGAGAGCCCCTGCCGTACGAGGTTCCACAGGTGGTAGCGGCGCATCGCGTCCGTACCGTAGACTAGTCTACGGAAACAGGCAAGCGGGGGCGGCGGCTACCGGATGGGCACGCGCATCGAGCGGAGCGGCGGCGGATCGAAGCGGCTCGGCCGCGACGCCTGGATCGCGGCCGGCAGGCGGGCGCTGATCGCCGGCGGCGTCGCCACGGTACGCGTCGAGCCGCTGGCCGCCGCGCTCGGCGTCACCACCGGCAGCTTCTACTGGCACTTCCGCGATCGCGCCGCCTGGCTGCGGGCGCTGCTGGCCGACTGGCGTGAGCACAACAGCGCGGCGCTGCAGGCCGCCGTCGAGCGCCATCGGGGCGACCCGGCGGCGGCGATGCGCGCGCTGGTGCACGTCTGGCTCGACGAGGCCGGCTACAGCCCCGCGTGGGACGCCGCGGTGCGCGACTGGGCGCGCACCAGCCGCCCGGTCGCGACGCAGGTGCGCCGCGTCGACGAGCAGCGCGTACGCCTGCTGCAGCGGCTGTTCCGGCGCTTCGGCTACGGCGCGGCGGAAGCCTTCATCCGCGCGCGCATCACCTACTTCCACCAGGTCGGCTACTATGCGCTGCACATCGCCGAGTCGCGCGCGCGCCGGCGGCGCCTGGTGCCGCTGTACCTGAAGGTCCTAACGGGGAGGAACATCGCCGCATGAACGCGCCACCGGCCGCCCGCAGCCCGGGCTCCTGGTATGTCCTCGGCCTGCTGACGCTGGTCTACGGCATCAACATCGCCGACCGCTTCGTGGTCTCGCAGGTGCTCGAGCCGATCCGGCTGGAACTGGCGCTGAGCGATGCGCAGGTGGCCTTCATCACCGGCGTGGCGCTGGCGCTGTTCTACGTGACGGTCGGCATCCCGGTCGCCCTGCTGGCCGACCGGGCCAATCGCCGCAACATCATCGCCATCGCGGTCGCGCTCTGGTCGGCGATGACCGCCGCGTGCGGCGTCGCGCAGAACGTCTGGCAGTTCGTGCTCGGTCGGTTCGGCGTCGGCATCGGCGAGTCCGGCGGCACGGCACCGTCCACCTCGCTGCTCGCCGACCGCTTCCCGCCGCAGTCGCGGCCGGCGGCCTTCACGATCTTTGCGCTCGGCGCGCCGCTGGGCGCCTGGCTCGGCTCGGAATTCGCCGGTGCCGTCGCCCAGCGTTATGGCTGGCGCGCAGCGTTCCTCGCGCTCGGCGTGCCGGGCCTGGTCATCGCGCTGCTCGTCTGGCTGACGATCCGGGAACCGGCCCGCGGCGGCTTCGATGCCACCGGCAACGCGGCGGCTCCCGCTCTCGCACGCCAGGGACTGTGGGACCAGCTGCGCTACCTCGCCGGCCGGCGCGCGTTCGTGCACATCACGATGGGCGTGACGGTCGCGACGCTGTGGGGCTGGGGCCTGCTGTGGTGGACGCCGACGTTCCTGATGCGGATGCACGGCATCGACGTCGGCGCCGCGGGTGCCGTGCTCGGCCCGATGCATCTGATCGGCGGCACGCTCGCTACGCTGGTGACCAGCGTGCTCGTCGGCCCGCGCGCGGCCGCCGACCCGCGCCGCGTGCTCTGGCTGCTGGCCGGCGTGCTGGTCCTCGCCACCCTGCCGTCCTTCGGCGCCTACTGGGTGCGCTCGCTCCCCGTGGCGGTGAGGATGCTGTGGCTCATGGTGCCGGCGATCTACTTCTTCATCGGCCCGACGATCGGCCTGATGCAGAACGTCGTGCCGCCCTCGATGCGCGCGCTGGCCATGGCGGTCGGGCTGTTCACCGCCAACGTCGCCAACCTGATCATCGCGCCGCAGGCCGTGGGCCTGGCGAGCGACTGGCTGGCGCCCACGCTCGGCGGCAACGCCGCATCGCTGCGCGTCGCGCTGCTGGTGCTGGCGCCGACCGGCTTCTGGGCGGCTTACCACTACTGGGCCGCGGCCCGCACGATCCGGGCCGAGCAGGCGGAGATCGAAGGGGCGCAGCAGGCCTGAGGGAGCCGCCGCGTCGCCGTCCCGGCACGTCTCAGGGCTCGAGCACGCCGATCGAACCTTCGATGTGGATGCGCGTGCCGTAGGCGTCCGAGGCCTTCTGCAGCACCTGGAGGATGCGGCGCGCGCTGTCGGGCGCAGCCAGGTGCGGCACCCCGCGGCGTCCCGGTGCGGCACCCTGCCCCAGGTCCAGCGGATAGAGCCTCACTTCCCGGAGCCGGCCGTCGTGGA
>JAXMGO010000002.1:0-1720 GCA_046347255.1 Steroidobacteraceae bacterium | reverse complement strand
GGATGCCAGAGCGTGTAGTTCAGGTGCGTCGGCGTCGGGTAGCTGTGTCCGTCGACCCGCACGCACATCTCGGCGAAGTAGTGGAAGTTGTCGGCCGAGCGCGGCACGAGCTGGCGCAGCGTCTGCGCCAGCGGCTGGCCGGTATCGCGCGTTTCCATGTCGGCGAGCGCGGGTACGTGCCGGGCGATCAGATCGCCCAGCTTGTGCATGATCTTCGCGCGTTCCGCCGCGGGCTTGCCGGCCCAGGCGGGGAACGCCGCCTTCGCGGCGGCGACGGCGGCCTCGACTTCCGCGGCGCCGCCGCGTGCCACTTCCGCCAGCACCGACTGGTCGGTGGGGTTGATCGATTCGAAGTAGGTGTCGCCGGTGACGGCTTTGCCATTGATCAGGTGTTCGATGCGCATGCTGTTCGTGCTCCGCTGAATCTGCCCTTCATCGACCGAATTCGGAATCCGGTGCAAGGGTATTGATGAGCCGGCCCAGGCCGTCGATTTCACAGGCCACTTCATCGCCGACGACGACATTGCTGACGCCCTCGGGCGTACCTGTGAGGATCACATCGCCGGCATCGAGCGTCATGAAGCCGCTCAGATACTCGACGAGGGCGGGAATGTCGAAAACCAGGTCGCGCGTGCTGCCCTGTTGCCGCAGCTCGCCATTGACGTAAGTCCGCAGTCCCAGCGCATTGACGTCGGCGACGTCGGCCGCATCGACCAGCCAGGGGCCGAGCACCGTGCCACCGTCGCGGTTCTTCACGCGCAGGTTGGGCCGGTAGTAGTTCTCGAGGTAGTCGCGGATGGCGTAGTCGTTGGCGATGCAGTAGCCGGCCACGTGCGCCATGGCTTCGGCGCGTGGGACGCGCTGCGCGCGACGACCGATGACCACCGCCAGTTCGCATTCGTAGTGCATGAACTTCACGTCCGCAGGCCGGCGCGTGCGCCCGAGATGCCCGATCACCGAACCCGGGCCCTTGAGGAAGGCCAGCGGTTCTTCCTGCGCGCCGAAGCTCAGTTCCTTCGCGTGGTCGGCGTAGTTGAGTCCCAGCGCGATGATGGTTCCCACTTCGAAGGGCGCAAGCCAGGTGACCGCCTCGTGCGCGACCACACGGCCGTCGGCAAGGCGCAGCGTGCGCTCGCCGTCGGGAAAGGCGGTGTGCACCACGCCACCGTAAGCGACCCGGGCGCGCTTCACGCGGCCTCCGCGACGAGCGTGTGCGACAGGCTGCCCAGCGGGGCGATCTCGATGCGCACCGACTGACCGGCGCGCGCCTGCGGCGCGGGCGCCGCCACGCCCGTGGCCAGGATGTCGCCTGGCACCAGCGTCATGAAGTCGGTGACATCGACCAGGAGCTGCGCCACCGAGCGCAGATTACCGGCAGTGCTGGCCGAGGCCACGCGCGCATCATCGATGTAGGTGTCGATCTGCAGCCGGTCCGGGTCGCTCACGACCTCGCGCGGCACGAAGGCGCCCAGCGGGCAGAAGCCGTCCCGCGCCTTGTAGCGCAGGGCAGGCCGGTAGTAGCTGGCATGCGGTACGCTGATGTCGTTGACGATGGCGTAGCCGCCGACATGGTCGAGCGCGTTGGCCAGGGACAGGCGGCAGGCCGGCCGGCCGATGATGAGGCCGAGGCAGGCGCCAATCTCGAGCGATTTGCATTCCGCCGGCACCTGGACTGCGGTGCCGGGGCCGGCCAGCGTGTTGCGCGGTTTTACATACAGCA
>JAXMGO010000019.1:0-91573 GCA_046347255.1 Steroidobacteraceae bacterium | reverse complement strand
CGTCGAGGCCGACCTGCAGGCGCGACGCCACGCGCAGTTGTGCCGCACGTCCCCGGGAACCCTGACCCGCTCGGACAAGGCCATCTTCATGATCGACGACCCGGCGCTCGAGGCCGCGGTGAACGCCTGGCTCGCCGGCGCGATCGCGCGAGGCGAACCGGCGCGCGGGCTCGACGCCGCGATGCGCCGGTTCGCCGCGATGCACCCGTAGCCAAGCCCCGGGAAGACCGCAGTGCGGCCGGGCCGGGCTGCGGCATAATCCGCGGCATGTTCCCGCGCCCGACCCTCCTGCGACGCGCTGGCTTCGCCGGCCTGTGCGGATTCATGCTGGCCATGTCGCAGGCGCCGGCGGAACCGGCCGCGGATGGCGCGCCCGTCGCCGTGGGCCACGCGCTCCCCGACGTGCTCATGGCGGGACTGAACGGCCCGGCGCGCCGCCTCTCCAGCTATCGCGGCCGCCCGCTCATCATCAACGTGTGGGCGAGCTGGTGCGGGCCGTGCCGCGCCGAGACGGCCTCGCTCGAGCGGCTCGCCTGGGGCGAGGCCGGCGGCCACTTCGTCGTGATCGGCATCTCCACCGACGACTACCGCAACGAGGCGCTGCGCTGGCTGCAGAACTCCAACGCCACGCTGGACCAGTACATCGACTCGCGGCAGGTGCTGGAGAACCTGCTCGGCGCCTCGCGCATCCCGCTCACCGTGCTGGTCGACGCGCGCGGCCGCGTCGTCGCGCGCTTCCAGGGCGCGCGGGACTGGGACACCGAGGACTCGGTGCGGCTGATCCAGCGCGCCTTCGCCAGCGCGCGTGCGCCCGCCCCGCGGCGCTAGCCGGTCTTGCCCTTGATGTGGCGCGCCATGCGCGTGCCGAGCGCGCCAGTCACGGTGCCGTAGCCGGCGTAGTCGGCCGACACCAGGTTGCCGTCCTTGTCGGTCTTGATGAAGTCGACGTCGGTACGCAGGAACACGCCCGAGTACTGGTGCCCCTTCCAGTACAGGCTCTGGCCCGTATCGGCCACCGGGTTCGGCCCGAACATGTACAGGTAGGTGCCGCGCAGGCGGATCGAGGTCTTCTCCGCCTGGACCACGTTGTAGAGAACCACGACGGCATCGACGCCCAGCGCCTTGGCAAGATCATGGCCCAGCGATGCGGCGAGCTTGCCGACGCCGATGCCCGTGGTCGCGAGCGCGAAGTTGTTGCCGCGAACGTCGCCCACGGTCGTCATCTTCATGACCCGGTAGCCGTCCGCCGCAGCCCACTGCCAGTTGGTGGCTTCCTTGCTCTGCAGGGCACCGAACAGGCCAGCCATGCCGCCCGCCTCGATCTTGGCGTTCTCGTAGGCAGCCTGCTTCTCCGGCGAGTCGAGGTACTCCGCCGGTGTCAGCAGCTGCATGCCGACCGCGGCGAAGGCCTGCCTGAGCGGCTCGACGCCGGCGTCATGCAGTTCGGTGGCGAGCCGGCCGATCTCGTCCGAGGCGACGGTGCTCGAGCGGCTCGTGTTGACGCGATAGGTGTAGTTGCCGCCGTAGAAGCGGTAGCTCTTCTCCTTGTGGTTGCCGCAGTCGTACACGTAGTACGAGACCAGCGCGACACGTTTCGGCGGGGCGCCGAGCGCCTTGAAGTACGGCACCGGGCCGCGGCCACTGTCGGCACCATCCCCGTCGCCGTTCATCAGGCTGAGCTTGACCTCGCCGGCCAGCTTGGCCGGATCGGACCCGAGTTCCTCCTGGAACGACCCCCCCGCCAACGCGTTTCCCGCCACCGCCAGCAGCGACAGCGCGGCCACGGACACCGACCAGGCACCGACTCGGCTCATCTTGATACTCCCCCTGCGCCTTCGTGGATCGGGCGCTTCCCAATGTGTGAATACGCTAGCACGCGAGCCACCCGCGAGGACAGGGGTCCTGGAGGAGATCAGCCGCCGGCGCCCGTCGCCCGCTTCGACGGCAGCTCCACCGTCGCGCCGCCCTCCTCGTAGATCTGCCCGTCGATCGTCTCGATCCACCAGGCGAGGTCGACGAAGAACGCACCGTCGCGCACGTACTTGTCGGACACGTAGGAGCGGACCAGCGCGACGTCGCCGGTCATCGGGTGCGCGGTGACGGCGCGGCCCTGGAGCGCGGGCACGCGCCACAGGAAGCGCTCGGACAGCGGGCTCGTGGGCACGTCCTTGCCGTTCGCGTGGTGCGCGCTCGGCGCCATGATGCTCCAGCGGATGTTGCGCAGCGTGCCGCGATCGCCCATCCAGTTGCCCAGGTGCCGGATCGCCATGTCGCGGCCCATGTAGTTGATCATGATCGCGCGGCCGTCCTCGCGCGCCTTGTGGATGTCGGCGGTTTCGACGGCGCCACCCGACGCGCCGGTCGATGCGGCGGGCACCGCGACCGCGCCGCCGCCACCCGGCGGGATCGTCGCGCCCGGCGGCACCGGCACCTGCGCGGTGCGGTCGGCCGTGCGATAGATACCGTCGTCGGCGCTGCGCACCAGCGTGCCCACCAGCGCCGGGTCCATGATCTCCTTCTTCAGCGTGCGGCTGCCGCCGAGGCCCATGCCCCAGGGCGCGGTCGGCGACACCGAGGTCTCCACCGGGCCGTCGAGCGTCGGCGTGGGGCTGTCGCCCACCTTCACGTCCTCCCAGTACAGCGGCTCGGCGCCGCGGCGCTTCTCCGCCGCCCAGATCGCCTTGATGCGCGCCCAGTCCTTGTCGGTGTAGAAGTGCGCCGGACGCTGGCGCCACTCGGGTGCTTCCCAGAAATCCGCGAACGTCGGGTTCGCCGGCGCGAGCCCGTCCTTGTACTGCTTGACGCTCTCGGTGACGCGGAAGACCACGTCGTTCACCTTCTCGCCGCGCTGGTTGTACACGCTGCCCTTCGTCTGGATGACGATGCTGCGGTAGATCGAGCCTTCGGGTGGCGTGACGTCGGTGACGGTGCGCTCGTTCGCCACCAGGTAGAGCGTGTCGCCCGGGTAGATCGGGCGATGGACGCTCACGCTGTGGTTCAGGTCGCTGACCAGCAGCGTGTCGCGCGCCTTGCCGGGCCACGGCACCATGAAGGTGTCGTCGTGCGCGCCGAAGGTCGGGTAGGCGAGGATGTCCTGGAAGCCGGCGGCGCGCGCGTACGCGGCGTCGAGGCGCAGCGGGTTCTCCCAGTCGTACTTGGCGTTGTCGTAGCGGACCATCGCCTCGGTGACGCTGACGACGGGGCCGATGCCCGGCGTGTCCTTCGGCAGCGTGCCGTGGACCAGCGCCTGCACGTCCACCGGCCCGCGTGCCTGCAGGGCCGCGTTGCTGGCGAGGTAGGCGCGCACCAGCTCCGCCTCGCGCGCCGTGTAGGCGCCCGGGTACACGACGACGAAGTCCGCGGCCTTGACCGGGCGGTTGGCGAGCGGCGCGGCGGCGGCCGGCCGCGCGGCCCCGGCGGGCGGCGCCATCGCCGCCATCGACAAGGCGGCCAGGATCCCGATCAGCTTGCGTGCTGCAGTGCCCATCCCCTTCTTCCTCCCCGTGTCCATTGACGGAATTCCGCGCCTCGCGGGGCGGCCGGCTTCCCGGCCGGCACCGCCAGGCGCTCCTGCGACAACTACGTATGGTCTTACAATCGCCCGTCGAAGATCGTTCTTGTATACAACATTGAACGTCAGAGGGGATTGCCCGTGATCCAGTTCGGCAACGCCAAGCTCAACATGATCGGCGAACGCATCAGCCCGGGATACAAGACCGTCCGGGCGATGATCGACAGCAACGACATCAAGGGCATCCAGGACCTCGCGGTCAAGCAGGCCGAGACCGGCTCGACCTACCTCGACGTGCACCTCGGCACCCGCGGCGCGACCGACCTCGCCTTCGTCGAGCAGGTGGTGAAGGCCATCCAGCAGGTCGTCACGATCCCGCTGTGCTTCGACTTCGCCGAGCTGAAGTCGCTCGAGATCTGCCTGCGCAGCTACGACCGCGCCCGCGCCGGCGGCCAGCTGCCGCTGATCAACTCGATCACCGAGCCGCGCTGGGAGCTGCTCGAGCTGCGCAAGGTGGCGCCGTTCAAGGTGGTGCTGATGGCCTCCGAGCGCCTCGAGGACGGCGCCGCGAAGAGCAACAAGAGCGGCGAGGAGATCGCCAGCACGGCGAAGCGCTGCGCGCTGCGCATGGTGAAGGAAAACGGCATGGCGATGGACGACATCTTCGTCGACATCTCGGTGCGCGCGCTGATCGCCGACAAGGAAGGCATGACGCGCAGCACGCTCGAGGCCGTGCGCACCATCAAGGACGACCCGGCGCTCAAGGGCATCCACATCATGGGTGCCATCACCAACATCGGCCAGCAGCTGCCGCCGAAGGCCGCCGACGGTTCGGACCTGAAGCTCGCGATCGAGAACGCGTTCATGACCGTGGCCGTGCCCTGGGGGCTGGACACCATCATGGGCACGCCGTGGCGCGCCTTCCAGCCGCTGCCGGAAGACAACTACGTGATGACGACCTTCCGCGAGTTCCTGCAGCAGTCGGGCTCGAACGCGCTGCGGAGCGTCCGCAAGTTCTACCGCGCCTGAATCGCGTGCGGTCGGCGCGCGGCTAGCGCCCGCGCAGCTCCGCGACCGGTGCCACGCGGCACAGCAGCGCGCGCAGCTGGTAGGTGCCCATCGCCGGGTCGTAGGGTGGCGCGTGGCTGGTCAGCACGTTGGCGTTCGACTGCCAGATGCCGTGCTCGGGGTCCTTCTGCTCCGGGAACCACCAGCCGTGCTCGATCGCGATGACGCGCGGATCGATGCCGGGCGCGAAGCGCGCGCGCTGGCGGATGCGGCCACGCGGGCTCTCGATCCACATCCACTCGCCGTCGCGGATGTCGTGCGCCTCGGCGGTCGCCGGGTGGATGTCGGCGCGCGGCTCGCGGTGCGCCTTGCGCTGCCGCTCGATCTGCCGGCCCTCGGAGTGGAAGAAGAACGGGCTGCGGTGCCCGGTGGTGAGCACCAGCGGGAACTCGCGCGCGACCTCCGGCGAGGCCACCGGCCCTTCCGGCGGCTCGACGTGCACCGGGAGCGGCGCGTAGCCCATCTGCTCGAGGCGCGTTGAATACAGCTCCACCTTGCCGGTGGGCGTCGCGAAGCCCGACTGCTCGTACTTGCGGTAGGCGAACGGCAGCAGGAACGAGCCGCGCTCCTTGAGCTCCGCGAACTTCACGCCGTGCGTGCCCGATGCGAGCTCCTCCTCGATGACCTCCTCCACGGATTCGGTGCCGCGCTCGAGCCCCAGGCGCCGCGCCAGCTCGACGAAGATCTCCTCGTCGGACCAGCACTCGCCGATGCGCACCGCGCGCTGGATCGGTCCGAGCACGTACGGGGAGATGAACGGCGCGGCGTGCACGCCGTCGAACTCCGGCCAGGAGGCCGCCGGCAGCACGATATCGGCGAGCTCGGCCGCGGGCTGCATGAACAGGTCGGTGTACACGAGGAACTCGACCGCCATGAGCGCCTCGCGCACCGCGCGCGCATCGGCATAGGTGGCGAGCGTGTTGTTGCCGAACACCAGGAAGGCGCGCACGCGGTACGGGTCGCCGTCGCGCATCGCCTTGAGCACCGAGGGGATGTGTGCGGCCGGCATCACCGACTCCTCGCACAGCAGCTTGAAGCGCCCGGCGCCGAGGCGTTTCGCCACGATCTCCGGCGGCAGGAGGCCGCGCAGGAACGGCGCGACGCCGCCGATGCGCCCGGGCAGCACCCAGCCGCCGGGCACGTCGATGTTGCCGGTGAGCGCCGGCAGCAGCGCCACCGCGCGCACCGTCTGGATCGTGTTGGGCGTGTGCTCGATCGCGCAGCCCCATTCGAGCTGCAGCGGCTTCGCCTCGGCGATCAGCCGCGCCGCTGCGCGGATGCGCTCGGCCGGCACCCAGCAGATCGCCTCGGCCCACTCCGGCGTGAACGGCTCGACGTGCGCGCGCAGCGCCTCGAAGCCGTGGCACCAGTTGGCCACGAACTCCCGGTCATGCAGGCCCTCGTGGATGATGACGTGCTGCAGCGCCAGCGCCAGCGCGGCGTCGGTCCCGGGCCGCAGGCGCAGCCACACCTCGGCGCGCTTGGTCAGCTCGTTCTCGCGCGGATCGACGACCACGATGCGCTGCGCGGCGTGCAGGTTCACGCGCGAGGCAAAGCGCGTCTCGCCGTCGGGCCCGGAGTTCAGCGGGTTGTGGCCCCAGTAGAGGATGCAGCCGGGTGCCTGGCGGTGCGTGAAGTCGCCCACCGGCATGTCGCCGTAGGTGAGCGTGCAGACGTTGACGCGCGGGAAGAAGCACTGTGCCGTGCCCGGCTCGCACCAGTTCGGCGTGCCGAGCGCATTGGCGAAGCGCTCGACCCACTTGGCGTGGTGGCGACCGGTGCCGGTGCCGATCACGATCGACTCGACGCCGGACTCGGCGCGGAATTGGCGGATCTTCGCGACGATGGTGTCGAGGGCCTCGTCCCACGAGATCCGCTGCCACTGGCCCGAGCCGCGCGGGCCGGTGCGCTTCATCGGGTACTTGAGCCGGTCGGGGTGGTAGACGAGGTCGCGCGCTCCGACGCCGATCGGGCAGAGCGCGCCGTGGTTCAGCGGACCCTGGGGGTCGCCCTCGATCTTCGTCAGCACCTCATCCTCGACGTGCAGCAGCACGCTGCAGCCGCCGTGGCAGCCGTGGCAGACGCTCTTGAGGACCCGGCTTCCGGTGGCGCCAGCCGTGGCGGCGGCGGCGCTCAATGCAGCGTTTCCGCCGCCGGCGCGGCGGTCTCGACGCGATGCCCGCCGGCGCTCCAGCCCTGCATGTCGCCCTCGAGGTGCAGCAGGTGCTCGAAGCCCTGCGCCTGCAGCGTCGCGAGCGCACTCGCCGCGCGCCGTCCGCTGCGGCAGTAGACGACGATGTCGCCGCCGCGCGCCGCGGCGAGCTCCGCCAGGCGCGCATCGAGTTCCTGCACCGGGATGTTGCGTGCGCCGGGCACGTGGCCGGCCGCGAATTCCTCGGGCGTGCGCACGTCGAGCAGCGTCGGCGGCGCCGCAGCCGTGGCGAGGCGCTCTTCCAGTGCCGCGGCGCTGATCGCCGGCACGGTGATCGGCGGCGGCGCGGGCTGCGCGGCTGCCGGCGGCGCAACGACCGCGGGCGGCGGGGCAACCAGGGCCGGCGGCGGCGTGGTGGCACAGGCCCCGCAGGCCAGCAGGAGCAGTGCGGATGCGATCGCGACGCGGTGCGGGACGGACTGCATGGCGGGAACCTCCAGCGCGGTTGCGCGGATTATCCTCCAGGCGCCGCCCGACGGCACGGGTCGGACGCGCCGGCCGGTTGCGCGGCGCTACATGAAGATCGTCGCCGGGTGCTCGAGGCGCTCCTTCAGCGCCTGGATCATGGCGGCGGCGTCGTGGCCGTCGACGAAGCGGTGATCGAAGGACGAGGACAGGTTCATGACGAGCCGCGGCACGATCGCACCCGCCCGCACCACCGGCCGCTCCACCGCCTTGTTGACACCGATGATCGCCACTTCGGGCGCATTGATGATCGGCGTCGAGGCGATGCCGCCCAGGCGCCCGAGGCTCGTGATCGTGATCGTCGAGCCGCCGAGTTCGGCGCGCGTCGCCTGGCCGCTGCGGGCGCGCTCGGCGGCGCGGCGCAGCGCCGCCGCGAGCTCGGGGAGCGCCAGCGCCTGCGCATCGCGCACCACCGGCACCTTCAGCCCGTCCGGCGTCTGCGTCGCGACGCCGACGTGCAGCGCGGCATGGCGCACGATGAGCTGCCGCGCCGCGTCGTAGTGCGCATTGCACTGCGGGAACTCGCGCAGCACGCGCGCCAGGGCCGCGACGATGAACGGCAGGTAGGTCAGCGCCGGCTCGCCGGCGGCGCGCCGGCCGTTGAGGTGCGCCCGGAGCGATTCGAGCTCGGTGACGTCGACCTCCTCCACGTAGGCGAAGTGCGGGATCTCGCGCACCGCCGCGCTCATGCGCTCGGCGATGACGCGGCGCACGCCGATCACCGGGATCTCCTGCGTGGAGCCGGTCGGCGGCGGTGCGCCTGCCGCCGGCGTACCCGTCGCGGGCGCGCGCACCGCCGTGCCGGCCTTCGCGGCGACGGCCCCGGCGAGATCGCCCTGCAGGATGCGCCCCGCGGGTCCCGAGCCGCTGACGCGGGCGAGATCGACGCCGGCTTCCTGCGCGCGGCGGCGCACGGCGGGCGAGGTCAGCACGCGGCCGCCGGGCGCCGTCGGTCGGATATCCGGTTGGCGGGTGCTGCCAATCGCCAGCGCCGCGGGCGCGCGCTCCGCCGCCGCAACCGCGACCGCGACCGCCGCTGCCGGCACGCCGGCCACCGCGCTGGTCGCGGCACCCGCTGCCGTATCGATCACGACGAGCTCGGCACCGACGGCGATGCGATCGCCGGGCTTGCCCGCGAGCGAGACCACGACGCCGCTCACCGGCGCCGGCACCTCGACCGCCGCCTTGTCGGTCATCATCTCGACCATCGGCTGTTCCTCGGCGATGCGATCGCCGGGCTGCACCAGCCAGGCGCCGATCTCGGACTCCACCGTGCCTTCGCCGAGATCGGGCAGCTTGAAGACGTAGCGGCTCATGTCGAGCTCTCCATGGCCTGGCGCAACGCCCCGGCGACGCGCCGGGGCCCCGGGAAGTAGTCCCACTCGAAGGCGTGCGGATAGGGCGTGTCCCAGCCGGCGACGCGCAGGAGCGGTGACTTCAGGTGCCAGAAACACTCCTCCTGCACCGTCGCCATGAGCTCGGCGCCGAAGCCGCCGAAGCGCGTGGCCTCGTGCGCGATCACGCAGCGCCCGGTGCGGCACACCGACTCGGCGATCGTCTCGACGTCGAGCGGCGAGAGGGTGCGAAGATCGATGATCTCGGCATCGACGCCGGCGAGGCCGACGGCCGCCATCGCGACGTGCACCATCGTGCCGTACACCAGCAGCGTGACGTCGCTGCCGGGCCGCACGATCTCCGCCTTGCCGATCGGCACCGTGTAGTGCTCGGCCGGCACCTCGCCCTTGGCGTGCGTGCTCCACGGCACCGCCGGCTTGTCCGGGTCGCCGTCGAAGGGGCCGTTGTAGATGCGCTTGGGTTCGAAGAACACCACCGGGTCGTCGTCCTCGATCGAGGCGAGCAACAGGCCCTTGGCGTCGTAGGGGTTCGAGGGCATCACGACCTTGAGGCCGCTGACGTGCGTGAAGATGCCCTCCGGGCTCTGCGAGTGCGTCTGGCCGCCGCGGATGCCGCCGCCGCAGGGCGTGCGGATCGTCACCGGCGCCCAGAAGTCGCCGGCGCTGCGGTAGCGCAGGCGCGCGAGCTCGCTGACGATCTGGTCGAAGGCCGGGTAGATGTAGTCGGCGAACTGGATCTCGGCCACCGGCCGCAGGCCGTTGACGCCCATGCCGATCGCCGCGCCGACGATCGCGCCCTCGGCGATCGGCGTGTCGATGACGCGATGCTCGCCGTACTTGCGCTGCAGCCCCTCGGTGCAGCGGAACACGCCGCCGAAGTAACCGATGTCCTCGCCCATCAGCACCACGGCGGGGTCGCGCGCCAGCGCCAGGTCCATCGCGGAATTGAGCGCCTGGATCATGTTCATCTGCGGCATGCTCAGGCCCCCTTCAGCCGGTGCAGCTGCTCGCGCTGGCGCGCGAGGTGCGGCGGGAGCTCGCGGAACACGTCCTCGAACATCGCGTCCGGGTCGAGCGCGCGGCTGTCCTCCATCGTCCCGTAGCCGAGCGCCGCCTTCCAGCTCGCCTGCACGTGCGCCTCGAGCTCCGCGGCCAGCGCCGCGTGGCGCGCCTCGGACCACTCGCCGAGCGCGATCAGGTGCTGCTTGAGGCGCTCGATCGGATCGCCGAGCGGCCAGGCCTTCCACTCCTCGGCCGGTCGGTAGCGCGACGGATCATCGCTGGTCGAGTGCGGGCCGGCCCGATAGGTCACATGCTCGATGAGCGTCGGGCCCGCGCCGCGGCGCGCGCGCTCCGCGGCCCACTGCGTGGCCGCGTGCACCGCGAGGAAATCGTTGCCGTCGACCCGCAGCCCGGCGATGCCGTAGCCCGGGCCGCGCGCCGCGAAGCTGCGGGCCTCGCCGCCGGCCGTGCCCTGGAAGCTGGAGATCGCCCACTGGTTGTTGGTGATGTTGAGCAGCACCGGCGCGCGGAACACCGCGGCGAAGGTGAGCGCGTGGTGGAAGTCGGCCTCGGCACTGCTCCCCTCGCCGATCCAGCTCGCGGCGACGTGGTCCTCGCCCTTGATCGCCGCCGCCATCGCCCAGCCGACCGCCTGCGGATACTGCGTGGCGAGGTTGCCGGAGATCGAGAAGATGTTGCCCTCGCGCCAGTGGTAGAGCACCGGCATCTGCCGGCCCTTGCACATGTCATGCGTGTTCGACAGGCACTGGCACATCAGGTCCACGAGGCTGCGGCCGCGCGCCACGAACAGGCCCTGGTTGCGGTACGCGGGGAACAGCATGTCGCCGGGCCGCAGCGCCATCGTTTGCGCGACCGACACGGCCTCCTCGCCCTGCGACTTCATGTAGAACGAGACGCGCCCGGCGCGCTGCATGCGCACCATGCGCTCGTCGAAGGCGCGCGTGAGCAGCATGTGCCGCAGGCCCACCTGCAGCTCGGCCGGATCGAGGTGCGGGTCCCAGGGCCCGACGGCGCGGTGGTCATCGCCGAGCACGCGCACCAGCTCGAAGGCGAGCGGCAGGATCTCGCGCACCGGCGCGTTCACCTGCGGTCGCGGCACCGCGCCGGCGGGCGAGAGGGCCACGTAGCTGAAGTCGGGTGCATCGCCCGGCCGCGCCGGTGGCTGGGGGACGTGCAGGCGTGAAACGCGCTGATCGGTCGGCATGACGCAGCCTCGGCGGTCCGCGGAGCGAGGATGCAAGTATCGCTCCAGCTACCAGCCATGTGCGTTGCGATTATGCCTTGGAGCGGTGCATCAATGGATTGTTTGTTTCCAGAATTCGTATATTCTGAATCGAATGAACCGCGCTGACCTGGACGCCACCGACCGACGCATCCTCGAGGTGCTGCAGGCCGATGGCACGCTCTCGGCAGCCGAGGTCGCCGCGCGCGTCGGCGCCACGGCGACCACCTGCTGGCGGCGCATCAACCAGCTCGAGCAGGCCGGCGTGATCCGCGCGCGCGTCGCGCTGCTCGATCGCGCCGCGCTCGGCCTGGACGTGACGATCTTCGCGCACGTGAAGCTCGCCTCGCAGGGGCGCGATGCGCTGGCGCGCTTCGAGCAGGCGATCCGCGACCACCCCTGCGTGCTCGAGTGCTACACGGTGATGGGCGAGTGGGATTTCCTGCTGCACATCGTCGCGCACGACATCAAGGAGTACGAGGCCTTCTACCTCGACCACCTCTCGCGCATCCCGCTGGTGCAGTCGGTCAATTCGACGATGGTCGTGACGGCGCTGAAGAAGACCACGGTGCTGCCGCTCGAGCACGGCGCGCCGGCGGTGCGGCCCGCGGACGGGCCGGGGCTCAGGGCGCGCGCTGGTACACCACCTCGCCGTTGATGATCGTGTCGAGCACGCGCGTCGCGTGGATGCGCGTCACCGGCACCTCGTAGGGGTCCTGGTCGAGCACGATGAGGTCGGCGAGCATGCCGGGCGCGATCCGCCCCAGCCTGCCCTCCTGGCCCAGGTGCCGCGCCGCGTTCACCGTGAACAGGTCGAGCGCCTCCTCGCGCGTGATCGCCTCGCGCTTGCCGAAGGACCGCGCGCTGCCGCCGGGCTCCTCGCGCGTCACCAGCGTTTCCACCGCGTTCCACGGGTTCACCGACGGCACGACCGACCAGTCCGAACCCGGCACGACCAGCGCGCCGGCATCGAGCATCTCGCGCACCGGCCAGACGCGCGCGATGAGCTCGGGCCCGACGGCGGCGGCGATGGCGTCGTTGATCGGGCTCGGGCCCCACAGGTAGGGCGAGACCTCGAAGGTGGCGCCGATCGCGCGCGCGCGCCCGAGATCGCTCGCCGCGACGAAAGTGCAGTGCCCGACGTCGTGCAGCCGGCCGCTGTAGCCGTTGGCGCGCCGCGCTGCGGCGATGCCATCGAGTCCGGCGCGCACCGCGGCATCGCCGGCCGCGTGGAACTTCACCGTGAGCCCCATGCGGTCGAAGCGCGTCACCGCCGAGTCGATCGCCGCCTGCGGCATCAGCAGCAGGCCGCGGCGGCTCGCCGCGTCATCGCGTCCGGCGACCGTCCCGACGTAGGGCTCGAGCATCGCCGCCGTGTGGCTGTCGGTCGGCACGCCGTCGAGGAACAGCTTGACGCAGTCGGGGGCGAGCCGCTCGCGCGCGTAGGCGTTGTGACCGGCGATCAGCGCGTCGTCGCTCGCGCTGCGGCCGTCCCAGCCCAGGCACAGGCGGGCCCGCTGCCTGAGCACGCCGGCATCGGCCAGGGCCACGTAGGCACGCAGCTCCTTGCCGAGGTTGGTCGAGTAGCCGGCCGAAGCCTCGGTGAACGAGGTGATGCCGTAGGAGAGCATCTCGTCGAGCGATGCACGCAGGGCCGCGCGCACCTCGGCGTCGCTCTCCTCCGGGACCTGCCGCCGCACCAGCAGCATGGCGTCCTCGCGCACGATGCCGGTCGGCTCGCCGCGCGCGTCGCGCTCGATGATGCCGGACTCCGGATCCGGCGTGCGGCGCGTGATCCCGGCGAGCGCCAGCGCCTTCGAGTTCGCCCAGCCGCTGTGCTCGCTGGTGTCGCCGAGGAACACCGGGTTGCCGGGCGCGACCGCGTCGAGCATCGCGCGATCGGGTATGCCGCCGAGCGCCGGCGCATCCCACTGTCCGCCGGTGATCCAGGCGCCGGGCGCGGCGCGCGCCACGCAGGCGCGCACGCTCTGCTGCACCTGGGCGAGCGTCGAGCCCTGCGCGATCACGCAACGGCGCGCCTGCAGCCCGGCGAATATCGGATGCACGTGCATGTCGGCGAGTCCCGGCAGCACGGCATGCCCCGCGAGCTCGATCACGCGCGTGCCGGCGCCGCGCAGCGGCTCGATGTCGGCATTGGTGCCGACGGCCGTGATCAGCCCGGCGCGGTCCACCGCCAGCGCCTCCGCCACGCCGCCCGGCGTGTGCACGCGCCCGTTGCGCAGCACCAGCGCGGCCGGCGCGCGGGCCTGCGGCGCGGCGCCGGACGACGCCGGCCGCGGCACGTCGGCGATCTGCCGGTACACCGTGGCGCCCTTCTCGACGTACAGGCCGTTCGCCCGCCCTTCGGCCACGGCGGCCGCGGTCGCGTCGCGCACGCGGCGCGCGGCTTCGGCCGGCGTGGCGGCCTGCACCTCGGCCACGGCCAGGAATGGCGGCATCTCGACCGGATCGAACATCAGCACGCGATACAGCCGGTAGCGCGTCAGGCGCTGCACGCCCCCGGCGTGCAGCAGCGCGGGCACGTAGGTCTTCTCGTACCAGCGGGCGAAGCGCTGCTCGCGCGCGGCGTCGCCGCAGCACCCGGCGGTGAGCAGCACCAGGTAGCGGTCCGTGCCGGCGGCCGCCGGCGTCGGCGCCGGCGCCGGCGCCGGCGCGTCGTAGGCCGCCGCGGCCTGCTGGTAGTAGAAGCGTCCGACGACCTTGAGCGCGCTGGTGGAACGCCCGCGCGCCACCATCTGCTGGCTCGCCATCAGCATGTCGATGATGGTGCGATCGATGTCGGGCGAGCGGATGTCGTAGAGCGCGACGTACTTGCCCGCGACGTCCTGCAGGTCGTAGTCCGGCAGTTCCGGCAGAGGCTGGCCGAGGCCGCGGCGCGCGCGCATGTAGCCCGGCACCTCGAGCACGTCCGGGATGTCGATGCGGTCGTACCAGTCGTTGAATTCGGCTTCGCGGGCCGGATTCGTCGCGATCGTCCTGACGACCATGAGCCAGCCGGTGTCCGGCGCCGGCGGCGCGGCGGCCGGGACCGCCGCCCACGGCGTGATCAGCGCCAGCGCGCACAGCCACACTCTACTCATGCCCGAACCCCCTGCAGTGATTGGCGGCCGGCAGCGGCCGCTCAGTGTTCGGCTCCGCCGCGCTCGCCCGGCCGGACCACGACGAAGCCGTCGCCTTGCCGCTCGATGGCCAGCCCGTAGGCCCCGCGCAGCGTCGCCTCGAGGGCCGCGATGTCGCCGGTGCGCAGCACCGCCGAGACGCGCAGCGCCGCGATCGCCGGCGTCGCGGCACGCACCGGCAACGGCGTGTAGCGGCTGAAGTCGCGCAACACGCCGCCGAGCGAATCGTCGGCCACCTCGATGCGCTGGTCGCGCCAGTCGAGCGCCGCGGCGAGATCGGCCGGTGCGACGCGCGCCCGCGCCATGCCGTGGCGCAACTCGGCGCAACGGCCGGCGTCCACCAGCACGCCCTGGAGGGCGTCGACGCCGGCCACCTCGACACGGCCTTCCTCGGTCGTCACGGCCAGGCGCTCGTCATGCAGGTAGACGTTGAAGCGGGTGCCGACGGCGCGCGCCGAGCCGAGCGCGGTGCGCACCATGAACGGTCGCGCGGCATCCCTGGCCACCTCGAAGAAGGCCTCGCCTTCGAGCAGGCGCAGCGCGCGCTCATGGCGCGTGTAGCGCACCTCGATGCGCGTGCGGGTATTGAGCGTGACGTGCGAGCCGTCCTCGAGCAGCAGCGTGCGCTGCTCCCCCGCGCCCGTGCTCCAGGTCTGCGCGCCCGCCGGCCAGAGCCAGGGCACCACGACGGCCAGCGTGGCCGCCAGTGCCGCAGCGACCAGGCCGCGGCGGCGCAGCAGCGCCCCGCGCGGCACCGGCCGCGGCTGCGCCAGGGCCTGCGCCGCCGTGCCCGACACTTCCCAGGCGAGCTCGCACAGCGCGTAGTCCTCGGCGTTGCGCGGGCTGGCGTCGAGCCAGGCGCGGAACTGCCGTTCGCGCCGCGGCCCGGCGCCGCCGCGGCGCAGGGCGAACCACTCGGCCGCGTTCCCCGGACGGCGCAATCCCCACAGGCGGCCGATCATGGCGATTCCACAAGGCGCTGCGCGAGCAGGGCCATGGCCTCCGCCATGCGCCGCTCGACCGTGCGCCGGCCGATGCCCAGGTGGCGGGCGATCTGCTCGTAGGGCAGGTCGCGTCCGCGCGCCAGCAGGAACACGGCGCGCACCTCCTCCGGCATGCGCTGGATGGCGGCGGCCAGCGCGGCGCTGACCTGGTTGGCGGCGACGATCTGCTCCGGGGTGGGACCGCCGGCCAGCAGCATCTCGTCCTGCGTCTCGTCGAGCGGCGCATGCGCGCGGAAACGCTGGCGGCGGTAGTAGTCGCGCGCGAGGTTCGTGGCCGTCTGGAACAGGTAGGCGCGCGCCGCCGCGTCGAAGCGCTGGACGCTGATGCGGTCCATGACGCGCAGGTAGGTGTCCTGCACCAGGTCGGCGGCGTCCTCGCGCGAGCGCACCATGCGCCCGACGTGACGCAACAGGGCGCCGCGGTACTTGTTGAACAGCAGCGTCAGGAAGGCCCGCTGCGCCTCGTCGGTCGGCGAGGCGTCGGCGGATTCCGGGCGCAGTTCGGATGGCTTCAGCACGGCGCTGGCTTCGGCAGGTTCCCGGGTTTCACTGTACACCGCCACGCTTCCCTATACGCACGTGGGCGCGGCCGCCGCCATTTGGGGGGGGCCGGCAGCCGCACCGCCGGCCGCCGCGCCGCTGGCGGCGGCCGGCCGCTGGCGCGTATTGATCCGGCAATCGACCCGGGAGCCTGCCATGCCCACCGCCTCCGCACCCCTCACCCGTTGCGCCTTCCTGCTTTTCGCCGGCCTGCTGCTGCTGGCCGGCACCGGCCGCGGGCTGGCCGCTGAAACGGCCGCCACCGGCGCATCCGCCCGGACCGCCACCGCGACCGCCGACTGGCGCGCCACGGTGCGCGAATTCGCCGCCAGCCACTTCCGGCACCCGGCATGGGGCTACTCGCACTCGCAGCGCGACTACGAGCTCGCCGCCGAACTCGCGCGCGAGGACCATGCGACGCTCGACGACGACGTGCTGTACGCCGCCGCCTTCCTGCACGACATCGCCGCCTTCCCGCCCTGGGCGGATCCCAAGGTGGACCACGCCGACGCGGCGGCGCGCATCGTCGACACGGTGCTGCGCGATACGGATTTTCCCGCCGCGAAGCTCGACGCCGTGCGCGGCGCGATCCGCACGCACATGTACGACCGCGAACCCGTCGGCCCGGAGGCGCTGTACCTGCACGATGCCGACTCGCTCGACTGGCTGGGTGCGATCGGCGTCGCGCGCCTGTTCGCCACCGTGGATGCGGGCGGCGGCATGCCAGACGGCCCGACGATCGCGCACGGTCTCGAGGACCTGCTCGCCAAGGTGCCGGCGCGCATCCTCACGCCCGCGGGTCGCGCGCGGCTCGAGGCGCGCCGCGCGGAGCTGGCGCGCTTCCTGGCCGAGCTGAAGCGCGAGAGCCGCGACTTCGCGACGCTCTAGTCCCGCGGCAACGCGTAGGCGAGGATGTAGTCGCCCGGCTGCGTCCCCAGCGTGTCGGATCCGCCGGCCGCGATCACGACGAACTGGCGCCCGCTGCGCGCCGAGCGGTAGGTCATCGGCGAAGCCTGCGCGCCCGCGGGCAGCCGCGCCTGCCACAGCAGCTCGCCGCTCGCGGCCGCGAAGGCGCGCAGCATGCGGTCCTGGCTCGCCGCGATGAAGACCAGTCCGCCGCGCGTCGCGACCGAGCCGCCGGTGTTCGGCGTGCCCAGGGGCAATGGCAGGAGCGATGGCCAGCCGAAGGGGCCGCTGTCCCGCGCGGTGCCGAGGCGCCGCGACCACACCAGCCGGCCACTGCCCAGGTCCACCGCCGCGAGGGTGCCGAACGGCGGCTGCTGGCAGGGCACGCCGAGCGGCGAGAGGAACGGCGGATTGGCCACCGAATAGGGCGTGCCGAACATGGCGCGATCGCCATAGCGGCCACCGAGTCCCTGCGGCTTGCGGCCGAGCGCATCGGCCTCGGCCCGTCCCATCAGCCGCACGTAGTTGGCGACGCGGCTCGCGTTGACGAACATCAGGCCGCGCCCGGCGTCGATCGAGACGCTGCCCCACTCGATGCCGCCGAGGATCCCGGGATTCTGGATCGAGGCCGTGGGCCCGGGTGGCGTGAACGCGCCGTCGTCGCGCGCCTCGCGGTAGCGGATGCGGCACCACAGCTGGTCGAAGGGCGACACGCCCCACATGGCGCGTTCCGACAGCGGCGGGCCGCCGAAGGCCGGCAGCGCGCCCGATTCGGGCTGGGTCGGCGACACGCGTTCCTCCGGCAGCGCGCCGCGCACCGGCACGGCGCGCTCGCGCACCGGCCACAGCGGCTCGCCGGTGGCGCGGTCGAGCACGAAGATCTCGCCGGTCTTGGTGCCCTGGATGAGCGCGCGGCGCACGCCCTCGGCGCGCTGCAGGTCGACGAGCACCGGCTGCGCCGCGAGGTCGTAGTCCCACAGGTCGTGGTGCACCGTCTGGAACGACCAGCGCACCGCGCCCGATTCGGCGTCCAGCGCCACGACCGAGCTCGAGTAGCGCTCGTCGAAGGGCCGGCGCAGCACGCCGTAGTAGTCGCTGCCGGTGGTATTGCCCGTGGGCGCATAGACCAGCCCGAGTTCCTCGTCGGCGGCCATCGGCGCCCACGAATTCGGCGTCGATGGCGTGTACTGCGAGCCGGGCGCGGGTTCGCCGTGCTCGTCGGGGCGACCCATGTCGAAGGCCCAGGCGAAGCGGCCGTTCACCGCGTCGTAGGCGCGGATCACGCCGGAGGGCTCGCCCCAGTACTGCGCATCGGAGACCCAGCCGCCGAGCACGATGCGGCCGCGCACGATCGTCGGCGCCGAGGTGACGAAGTAGTAGCCGGGGATGACGCGGCCCTGCGCATCGCCCATGCCGGTGAGCAGCGAGGTCACGCCGTGCTCGCCGAAGTCCTCGCAGGGCCGGCCATCGCGCGCATCCAGGGCGATCAGGCGCGCATCGACCGTGTTGGTGATGATGCGCGCGGCGCAGGCCCCTTCGCGATCGGGGACACGGTAGTAGGCCACGCCACGGCAGACCTTCGAGACCGACGGCGCGCCCTCGGCACCCGCGCGGAAACGCCAGCGCTCGATGCCGCTCTCCGCATCGAGCGCGATCACGTCGTTGGCGCCGGTGCACAGATACAGCGTGTCGTCGACCTTGATCGGCGTCACCTCGAGCGGCATGTCCGGTTGGCCGGTGCGGTAGCTCCAGGCGAGCCGCAGCCGCCGCACGTTGCCGGTCGTGAGGTCGGCGAGCGCGCTGTAGCGCGCGCCACCGGCGTCGCCGCCGACGTGGCGCCAGTCGGCGCCGCCATCGGCCGCACCGCGGAAGAGCGTCGCCGCGGTGGCGGGGGCGGCGACGCGGCCCGCGCGCAGCTGCGGATCGGGCGCGGCCCGTGGCCCGATTGCGTGGGCGCCGAGGCCGATGAGCAGCGCGACCACCGCGCCCGCCACGCTCCGCCCGGCCGTATGGCGCGCGCCGAAGGCGCCACGCAGCAGCAGGCCGACGAGGAGCAGCACGCCCAGGCGCGGAGCCAGCGCCCAGGCGTCCGGCCCGGCTTCCCACGCCGCCCAGAGGATGGACAGCCACAGCAGCCGTGCGTACAGCGCGGCACCCGCGGCGCGCCCGCGTGCGAGCAGCACGGCGCTTGCCACCAGGCCGAGCCCGAGCAGCAGGTAGTACCAGGAGCCACCGAGCCGTGCGAGCTTCCAGCCACCGCCGGCGAGCACCACGCCCATCGCCAGCAGCAACACCACGCACAGCCAGCGGAACAGGCGCCGGGCGCGACCGGGTGCTTCGATCTTCATGTTCGGGTCCACCGCTGCTACTGTGGGCGCCACCGAGAACGCGTCTGGCCGATGAATCCTTGGCGCCCGATCGTCTAATTACGGATGAGGCGACCGCGCCCGCCAGCGGCCGGCGCGGCGGCGTCTGCCCACGGGCGGTCAACCGGCTGTCGTGCCTGGCGGCGCTGGTGGCCGCGCTGCTGGCGGCCGCGCCGCCCGCCGCGCTCGCCGCCGGCTCGCTCGATGCACCGCGCCGCCTGGAACTCGCACGGCCGACGCTGGATGCCGCGTTACGTTCGCTGGCGCGGCAGGCGGACCTGCAGATCCTCTTCGATCCCGCGCTGGTGGGCGGGCGCGCAGCGCCGCCGATCCGCGCCACGCTGTCGGCGCGCGCGGCGCTGCAGCGCCTGCTGGCCGGAACCGGGCTCGAGGCCCATGAACAAGCACCCGGCGTCGTCGTGATCCGGGCGGCGGCGGACGCCGTGGTTCCCGGCACGGCGCGCACGGCCCCGCTCGCCGCGGCGACCGGCCGCCCGATCCCGGCGGAGGAACCGGCGGTGCTCGAGGAAGTCATCGTCACCGCGCAGCGGCGCACCGAGCGGCTGCAGGACGTGCCGATCAGCGTCACGGTGCACTCGGCGGCCGCCATCGACGCGCAGGGCGCGCGCAGCATGGACGACGTCTCGCGCCTGACGCCCGGCGTCAGCTTCGTGCGCGGCGCCAACAACAACAATGCGGAGTCCTCCGACATCGCCATCCGCGGGATCGCCTCCAATGCCGGCGCCGCCACCACCGGCATCTACATCGACGACACGCCGATCCACGGCCGCCACCTCTCGTTCCCCTCCTACAACACCTACCCGGCGCTGTTCGACCTGGAGCGCATTGAAGTGCTGCGTGGCCCGCAGGGCACGCTGTTCGGCGCCGGCTCCGAGGGCGGCACGCTGCGCTTCATCCTGCCGGAGCCGGACCTGCAGCGCGCCACCCTGCGCGCGCGCGTCGAGACGGCGCTCACGGCACGCGGCGATCCGCTGTACGAGGCCGGTGCCGCCGGCGGCGCGCCGCTCGCGGACGGCCGACTGGCGTGGCGCGCCAGCGCCAGCCTGCGGCGCGAGGGTGGCTACATCGATCGTGTCGACTGGCACGCGCACCGCACGCTGGCCGCCGATGCCAACGCGGCCACGACCGCCACCGCCCGGCTGGCCCTCAAGGCCGCGATCGGCGAGCACCTGACGATCACGCCCGCGCTGCTCTACCAGCGGCGCCGCGTGGCCGACACGGCCGCCGCCTGGGCGCCGCGGCCGGGCGAGCCCGATCCGACGCAGGGACAGTTCGCCGCGCCGCTGCGCAGCGGCAATGCGGTCGCCAGCCCGAGCCGCGACGCCTTCCTGCTGGCCTCGCTCAAGCTGCAGTGGCAATTGCAGGATGTCACGCTGGTGTCCAGCACGTCGTATTTCCGCCGCGACCAGTCGGCGCTCACCGACTACTCGCAGTACGACCGCGCGATCTTCCTCGGCGATCCCTATCCCGCGGCCGGCGAGCACGGCACCGGCCACTGGGGCGATGCGCAGCGCAACTGGACGCAGGAGCTGCGCGCCGAATCCACCGCGCCCGACGCGCGCGTCGCCTGGACCGCCGGCCTCTTCTACCAGCAGGCGCGCGAGACCACGCGCCATCGCGTCGAGGACGCCGACCTGCTGGCGCGCCTCGGCCAGGCGCCGGATGCGGGCGGCGGCTACATCTACATCGAGGATCCGCGCATCGGGATCGACCGCCAGATCGCGGTGTACGGCCAGGCCGATGCCCGGCTCGGCCCGCGCCTGACGCTCACGCTCGGCCTGCGCTATGCGAGCGCGCAGTTCCGCGGCAGCGCCCGCTACCCCGGCACGCTGGTGGTCGGCGCACCGGTGCAGAGTTCCGGCCGGCAGGGCGAGGCGCCGCTGACGCCGCGCTTCGGCCTCGGCTATCGGCTGGACGGCGACCGCCTGCTCTACGCGACGATCGCCAAGGGCTTCCGCATCGGCGGCACCAACCCGAAGGTCGGGCAGTTCTGCTATGGCGGGCCCGGGAGCGCGCTCGGCCAGATCGGCCTGGAGGACGTGCCGCCGACCTACGACGCCGACAGCGTCTGGAGCTACGAGCTCGGCACCAAGAACCTGTTCGGCGACAGCCGCCTGCTGCTCAATGCCAGCGCCTTCCTGGTGAAGTGGAGCGACATCCAGCAGAACGTGCCGTTGACGGCCTGCGGCTTCCAGTTCACCAGCAACCTCGGCGCGGCCGAGAGCCGCGGCTTCGACCTGCAGGCCGCCTGGCGGCCGAACCGCGCGCTGACGCTCGGCGGCACGCTCGGCTACACGGACGCGCGCTTCACGCGCACGGTGCAACTGCAGCCGAGCGTGCAGTCGATCGTGCGCGACGGCGACCACCTGGCGGTGGCGCCGTGGATGCTCGCGGCCTACGGCCAGTTCGACTTCCGCCTGCGCGGGCACTCCGCCTACCTGCGCGCCGACTACCAGTACGCCGCGCGGCAGCGGGCCGGCGTGCCGGAGCAGGATCCGGCCAACGGCAGCTACGCGCTGTGGTTCGAGGGCGTGCCGCGCCAGAGCCAGGTGGCGCTGCGTGCCGGCCTGCAATGGGCCGGCCTGGACCTGTCGCTGTTCGTGCAGAACCTGTTCGACGCGCGGCCGCGCCTGGGTGCCACGCAGGACATCGCGACGCCGCAGGGCGGCACGCCGCTGTTCTACGTGATCACCGCCCGGCCACGCACCGTCGGCCTGACGCTCACCTGCAACCGCTGAGGCTAGTCGCGGCGCTCGTACACGACCTCGCCGCCGATGACCGTCAGCTGCACGCGCGTGCGGTGCACCTCGCGGATCGGCACCGCGTACGGATCCTGGTCCAGCACGATGAGGTCCGCGAGCATGCCCGGCGCGATGCCACCCAGGCTCCCCTCGCGCCCCAGGTGGCGCGCGGCGTTGACCGTGAACAGCGCGATCGCCTCGGGCAGCGTGATCGCCTCGGCCCGGCCGAAGGCGTCGGCGCTGCCGCCGACGCGCTCGCGCGTCACCAGCTGCTCGATCGCGATCCACGGATTCACCGACGGCACCACCGCCCAGTCCGAGCCGGCCACCACCGGTGCGCCGGCGTCGAGCATGTCGCGCACCGGCCAGACGCGCTCCATGCGCGCATCGCCGACCGCGGCGGCGATGCTGTCGTTGATCGGGCTCGGCCCCCACAGGTACGGCGACACCTCGAAGGTCGCGGCGATGCCGCGCGCCCGCGCCACGTCCGCGCGCGTGACGAAGGTGCAGTGGCCGACGTCGTGCAGGTGGCCGCTGAAGCCATTGGCACGCCGCGCCGCCTCGATGGCGTCGAGCCCGGCCCGCACCGCCGCGTCGCCGGCGGCGTGGTACTTGACCGTCAGGCCCATGCGGTCGAAGCGCGTCACCGCCGCATCGAGCACGTCCTGCTTCACCAGCAGCAGCCCGCTGCGGCTCGCGGCATCGTCGCGGCCCGGCATGCGGCTGCCATAGGGTTCGACCATCGCCGCCGTGTGGCTGTCGGTCGGCACGCCATCGAGGAAGATCTTCACGCAGTCGGGCGCGATGCGCTCGCGGGCGTAGAAATTGCGATGCGCGATCAGCGCCTCGGTCGCCTCGTTGCCGGCCTCCCAGGTGAGGCACAGGCGCACGCGCTGCTTGAGCACACCGCCGTCGGCGAGCGCCGTGTAGGCGGCGAGTTCCTTGTCGGAGCCGGCCGGGAAGCCCACCGCCGCCTCGGTGTACGAAGTGATGCCCTGCGCGAGCATCTCCTGCAGCGACCATTGCAGCGCCGCGCGGACCGCCTCGGCCGACGGCGGCGGCACCCTGGATTTCACCAGGTTGATGGCCGCATCCTCGCGCAACACGCCGGTCGGTCGCCCGCCGGCATCGTGCTCTATGATGCCGCCGGCCGGATCCGGCGTGGCACGGGTGATGCCCGCCGCGGCGAGCGCGCGCGTGTTGGCCACGGAGCTGTGCCCACTGGTGTCGTCGAGCACCACCGGGTTGTCGGGCGCGACGGCATCGAGCAGCGACTTGTCGGGCACGCCGCCGAGCGCCGGGGCGTCCCACTGGCCGCCGGTGATCCACGCGCCGCGCGGCGCCGCCGCCACGCAGGCGCGCAGCCGCTCCTGCAGCGCGGTACGCGACGAGCCCTGCGGGATCACGCACTCGCGCTGGCGCAGCCCGGCGAACAGCGGGTGCACGTGCTGGTCATCGAGGCCCGGCAGCACCGCCCGGCCGGCCAGCTCGACCACGCGCGTATCGGCGGCGCGCAGCCGCTCCAGGTCGGCCGCGCGACCGACCGCGATGACCACCCCGCGCGCGTCGACGGCGACGGCCTCGGCCACCGAACCGTCGGCGGCATGCACGCGGCCACCGCGCAGCAGCAGGCGTGCCGTGGCCACCGGCGCGCCATCGGCCGGCGCTGCGCCATCGGTCGGCGCCGCGACGCTGGCCGCGCCGGCTGCCGCCGCCATCGTCGATGCCGCCGCGGCCCACGCCAGCAGGGCCAGCAACGCGCCTGTACTGCTCATTCGCATCGTCGCCCCCTCGCGGTTCAGCGTCGCGCCGCGAACGTCACGCCCCAGGTCATCGGCATGCCGTTCATGCGCACGTAGGTGCCGTTGCTGCCGAACGCGGCGTTCCAGTAGTACTCGTCGGTGAGGTTGCGGCCCCACAGCGTCGCGCTCCAGTGGTCATCCGCCGACTTGATGCCCAGGCGGGCATTCAGCAGGTTGTAGTCGCTGATCGGATCCTGCGTGCGGCCCGAGATCGCGTCCTTGTGGGCGTAGTCGGCGCCGACGAACATGTCGATGCGGTCGCCGAGCCGCCATTCGTAGTTCAGCGCCGCGTTGGCCTGCAGCTTCGGCGCGTTGGCCAGGTTGCCGCCCGAGGCGTCGAAACGCACGATGTCCGGCCAGACGCTGCTCGCGTCGATCGCCATGTATTCCTTGATCTTGGTCTTCAGGTACGAGAGGCCGAGGTCCAGCGTCAGGCCGTGGGCCACCAGCCAGCGGGTCTCGAGTTCGGCGCCGTACACCTCCGATTTCGGCACGTTGGTCAGGCCGGCGATGTTGCCGACCGGGGTCACCGCCAGCGTCGGCTCCTGCTTGTCCTTGTAGTCGTAGTAGAACGCCGCGAGGTTCAGCTGCAGGTGCTGGTCGAGCAGCGTCGACTTGGTGCCGAGCTCGAGCGAGGTCAGCGTCTCGGCCTTGTACGGCAGCAGCTGGCTGTGGGTCTGGGCCGCGGCGCCATTGAAGCCGCCGGACTTGAAGCCGCTGGCGATCGTGCCGTACAGCAGCACGCCTTCCACCGGCTTGTAGTCCAGCGTCGCCTTGCCCATCCACTTGCGCGTCGCGATCTTGTCGTGGAACACGGCGAAGTGGCCGTAGTCGGGCGTGCCGGGGATGTCGTCGTAGATGCCGCAATCGCCGGGCTGCATCAGCCCGGGGTCGGGCAGGCCGTTCGCCAGGATCGTGAACGGCGTGAGGATGTTGTTCCAGCCGAATGCCAGCGACCCGTCGCCGATGTCGTAGGTGCAGCCGGACCACTTGCGGTCCTCGGAGGTGTAGCGCAGCCCGCCGGTCAGCTTGAAGCGTTCGGCGAACTTCCACTCGACGTGGCCGAAGCCGGCGATGCTGTCGGTCGTCTGCTGGTAGCGCGTGTCGATGTTGTTGATGCCGAGCGCGAAGCCGAAGAACGAATCGCGCATGTACATGTCGTACAGCTCGCTGAGCCGGTCATTGGAGTAGTGCACGCCGGCCAGCCAGTAAAGCTGCGGATCGCCGGCGGCCGAGAGGCGCAGCTCCTGCGAGAACACGCGCGCGTCGGTGCCGTTGTCGGTGACGCCGTCCTGGAATGGCAGGCCCGAGAGCTCGAAGCGGTCCATGCGATCGAACTTGTCGTAGGCGGTGACCGAGGTGAGGTCGATCGCCGGCGACAACTGCCAGTCGATGCGCGCCGAGACGCCCTTGAGCGTGTCGTTGCGCTTCGGGCGCTGGTCGGCCGACCAGTCGGTGGCCCGCGGATCGCCCACCGAGAAGTAGGGCGAAGCGTCCAGGGCGGTCGGCAGCGGCTGCGGGTCGCGCCCGATCAGCGTGCCGTCGTAGGCGGTCGGCGCCTGGTTCTCGCCGGTGTCACGGGTCCAGTGCAGGTTCAACAGCATGCTGCCCGCGTCGCCCAGGTGGATGTCGAACAGCGCGCGCACCGCGCGCTCGTCGCGCTTGCCGAGCGTGTCGCCGGGACGGCTGATGCTCTGCTGCCAGCCGGTATCGGACTTGGTGAAATTCGCCGCGAGCCGCGCCTGCACGCCCTCGAAGATCGTGCCGCTGACATAGCCGTCGAGGTCGAGCACGTTGAAGCGCGAATAGCCGATCGAACCGCCGGCGGAGAACTCCTTGGTCGGCCGGCGGCTGATGAAGTTGATCTGGCCGGCCGTGGTGTTGCGCCCGTACAGGTCGCCCTGCGGTCCCTTGAGCACCTCGACGCGCTCGATGTCGAACAGCACGCCGCGGCTCATCACCGCGTAGGGGATCGAGGCCTCGTCGAAGTACAGGCCGACGGTGCTCGACGAGGCCGTCGAGAAGTCGGCGAAGCCGACGCCGCGGATCGTGTACACCGGCACGCCGGTGGGCGCGGTCTCGGTGACCGTCAACGCCGGGGTCAGGGCCTCGAGGTCGGCCGCGGTGCGCACCCCGTGGTCGGCGAGCGCCTCGGCGGTGAAGGTGTTGACCGTGATGCCGACGTCGTTGACGCCCTGCTCGCGCTTCTGCGCGGTGACCACGACCTCCTCGAGCTGTTCGGCGGCGCCCGCCACCGAAGCCACCCACCCGCAACCCACCAACCCCGCGGCCAAGAGACCCGCAATCCTGGACGTGCCCATGGAATCCTCCCTTCGTTCGGGGAGCTCGATTCGCCTGCGCCGCGACCCTGGCTGCGATCGCCCGGCCCGGTGCCGCGCGACACTCCCCCGTAGCGGAGTACTACGCACCAGGCGATGCGGACCGCCACTGGACGAACTCGCGGTGCAGCGCCAGCGCCCCGGTCGGGTCCGGTGCGCCCGGGGCGAGCTGCGCGGCGCGGTAGCCCGAATGGATCTCCAGCACCTGGACGCGCCGCTCCGCGACGCTGAAGCGCACGCGCCAGTCCTGCAGCGCGAGCCGCAGCAGGCCGTCGCCCTCGCGGCGGATGCGCCGGTACGGATGGGGCTGGGGGCCGAGCGCGAGCACGGCGACGATGCGCTCGCGCAGCGCCGCGGCGCCGCGCGCCGCGAGCCAGTCGAGTTGCGCCGCGGCCGGCGGTGCGAAGTCCACGGCGTAGTTCGCGGCGGGGTCGCGCGGCGCCTCGAGCCAGCCGCTGCGCGCGTCGGGAAAGGCGTCGGAATAGGCGACGTACGGCTTGAGGTCGAGCACCGGCGTGCCGTCGAGCATGTCGAGGTCGCGCACGTGGAGCGTGAGGCCCGCGACGCGCTCGAGCCGCACCACCGAGAGGCCGAGCGGGTTCGGGCGGTGCGGCGCGCGCGTGGCGAACACGCCCTTGCGGCCGCTGGTGCTGCGCGGCGGCAGCACCTTGGGGCGCCAGCCGGCGTTGCGATGGAACCAGAAGATCACCCACAGCCGTTCCCAGCCGGCGAGGTCCTCGAGCGCGTGCTCGAAGTTGCGGCCGGGGAACAGCTCGATGACGCCTGCCACGTCGCCGGCGGCCACCGGCTGCCGCGGCGCCTCGAGCCGCGTGGCGTGGCGGCAGCGCACGATGCCGATGGGCTCGAGCGTCAGGGAGCGCGGCGGGTCGCCCGATGGCGGTTCGCCGGGTTGCGGGTCGCTGGATTGCGGGTCGCCGGGCTTCACCCGCGCATTCTAGGGCGCGGCGATCCCGGGAGGCTCAGCCGCTCGCAGCCTGCGGTGCACCGTTCGCGGCCTGCGGCGCGGGGTTCACGGCCCGCGGGGCGGCGCTGGCGGCACGCGCCGCCAGTTCGGCCCAGGCCAGGTCGATCTCGGCCTGCAGCGTGGCGATGTCGGCCGCCGGCATGCCGCGATAGCGCCGCTGCAGGGCGAGGTAGTCGGCGACCGGCCGGGTCTTCTCGCTGACGTTCAGCGTGTAGCGCCGGCCGTCCTCGATCTCGTAGAGCGGGAAGGCGCCGCACTCGACGGCGTGGCGGGCCGCGATGAGGCCGGCATCGTCCGGCAGGCCCCAGCCGTCGAGGCAGGGGATCAGCACCGAGATGAAGCGCGTGCCGCGCAGCGCCTTCGCCTTGCCCACCTTGTACAGCAGGTCGGGCAGGTGGCCGGCGCTCGCCGTGGCGACGTAGGGCACGCCGTGCGCGGCCAGGATCTCCGGGAGGTTCTTCTTGCGCGAGTTCTTGCCGGCGGGCGTCGAGCCGGTGCGCGCGAAGTGCGGCGTCGAGGACGACTTCTGCGCGCCGGTGTTCATGTAGCCTTCGTTGTCGAGGCAGATATACAGGAAGTCCTCGTTGCGCTCGGCCGCCGAGGACAGGCACTGGAAACCGATGTCGTAGGTACCACCATCACCGGCCAGCACCAGCACCTGCGTGTCGCGCTTGCCCTGCGCATCGAGCGCGCGCCGCAGGCCCGAGGCCGCGGCCGCGCTCGCCTCGAGCGTCGGCTGGTACACCGGGATGCGCAGCGAGCTGAAGGGCTGCGGCCCGGCGATGATCGCCATGCACGAGGGCGGCACGACCGCGATGGTCTCCGGCCCCATGACGCCGAGGATGTGGCGCACCGCCAGCGCCTCGATGCAGCCCGGGCAGGCGGCATGGCCGGAGCACAGCATCGGTTCAGGCAATTGCGCGATCGGGATCATCGCTTCACCTCACCCACCGGGAATCGGGCCGCGGCCCGGCGCCGCGTGCCGCGCGCACGAACTCCGTGATCTTCTCCGGCGGCACGTTGACGCCGCCGACGCCGGCGAGCAGCCCGTGCACGCGCGGCTGCGCGGGGCCGCCGTACAGCGCCGCGCGCAGCTCCTGGTGCAGCACGCCGCCGGCGCCCGGCGAGAGGTTGCGATCGAGCACCACGGCGTCCTGCACGCCCTCGAGCGCCGCGCGCAGCTCCGCCACCGGCAGCGGCCGGAACAGCCGCACCTTGACCAGCCCGACGTCCTCGCCGGCCGCGCGCAGCGCGTCGACCGCCACGCGCGCGCTGCCGCACATGCTGCCCATCGTCACCACCACGGTGCGCGCGCCTTCGCAGCGGTAGCGCTCGATCACGCCCCAGCTGCGCCCGGTGCGCGCGCCCCAGTCGCGGTCGCAGTCGGCGAGCAGCGCCGGCACGCGCTCGAGCGAGTGCTGCAGGTCCTGGCGGTGCCGGTAGTACATGTCCTGCGTGACGACGTTGCCCCAGGCCTCGACGTGCTGCGTGTCGAGCCGGTGCGCCGGCGCGTAGCCCGGCAGGTACGCATCCACGATCGCCGCCGCGGGGATCTCGACCGGCTCCATCGAGTGCGAGACGTAGAACGCATCCAGGTTCACCATCGCCGGCACCAGCACGCCTTCGGCGACGCGGAACGCCTGGATCACGCTGTCGAGGGCCTCCTGCGCGCTCTCGACGTACAGCTGGATCCAGCCGGTGTCGCGCTGCGCCAGGCTGTCGGTCTGGTCGGGCCAGAAGGCCCAGGGCGAGGCCACCGTGCGGTTGATGTTGGCCATCACGATGGGCGCGCGCGCGCCGCTGGCGTAGTGCAGCAGCTCGTGCATCAGCAGCAGGCCCTGCGAGGCGGTGGCGGTGAACACGCGCACGCCGGCGAGCGAGGCCGGGATGCAGGCCGACATCACCGAGTGCTCGGACTCGGGCGTGATGATCTCGGCGTCGAACTCGCCCGCCGCCTGGAACTCGGTGAGCTGCTCGAGCACCGGTGTCTGCGGCGTGATCGGATAGACCGGGCAGACCTGCGGCCGCGCGAGGCGCGCGCCCCAGGCCACCGCCTGGTTGCCGGTCAGCAGCACGCGCGGCCTGGCGATCGCCGCCGCGATGTCGGGACGCGCGTTCATCGCGCCTCCTCCACCATGTCCATCGAGCCGGTCGGGCAGTCGCGCACGCACAGCCCGCAGCCCTTGCAGTAGTCGCCGAGCACCTCGTAGCCGTCGTCGACGCGCCGCACGGCGAGATCCGGGCAGACGACCACGCAGTTGTCGCAGCGGATGCAGGTCCCGCAGGAGAAGCAGCGCTGCGTCTCGGCGAGCGCCTCGCCGGCCGCGAGCGGCAGCTGCACCTCGGCGTCGCGCGCGAGGCGCGCCGCCGGCTCCAGGCGCTGCTCGGCGGCGCGCGCGCGGTGCGGATGGAAGAACGTGGCGATCGCCGCCAGCGGCACCGGCGCGTCGCGCTCCACGGCCAGCGGCGGCGGCGCGCCCGGCCCCTCGGGCTGCGCGCTCGGCGCCTCGCCGGCGCGCGCGCGCAGCGCGCGATCGATGTCGAGCGCGGCGCGGCGCCCCTGCCCGACCGCATCGGTGACGAAGCGCGCCATGCTGGCGACGTCGCCACCGGCCCACACGCCCTCGACGCCGCTCGCCTGGCGCTCGTCCACCGCGAGCAGTGCGCCGCGCGCCGGCCAGCCGGGACCGAGGGCCGCGAGATCCGGATCCTGGCCGATGGAGGTGAGCACGGCGTCGGCCACGAGTTCGAACCCGCCATCCGCGACCGGCTGCAGCGTGAACTCGCCGCGCCGCTCGCCCGGGACGAAGCGCACGCGCGTGCACTCGCAACGCACGCCGTCGGCGTGCGCGGCGGCCCGCTGCAGCGTGGCGCCGTCGCACAGCACGATGCCCTCCTCCAGCGCCTCCTCGACTTCCTCGCGCTGCGCGGGCAACTGCGCGCGCGCCTCGAGCGCCAGCACCGTCACCTCGTGGCCGGCACGCCTCGCGCTGCGCGCCGCGTCGAAGGCCGCGCTGCCGCCGCCGATCACCAGCAGGCGCCGGCCGAGCGCCGGGGGCCGGCCGGCGTTCGCGGCGGCGAGGTAGCCGGCGCCATCGACGACCCAGGGCTGGCCGTAGTCGAGCACCGGCAGGCGCTTGGGGCGCTGCGCGCCGGTGGCGACGTAGACGGCCGCGTGCGTGGCGCGCAGCGCCTCCCAGCCGGCGGCGTCCAGGCGCGTGTCCAGGCGCAGTTCCACGCCCATCGCGATGATGCGGTCGATCTCCGCGTCCAGCACCGCGCGCGCGAGGCGGTACGCGGGGATGCCGTGGCGCATCAGCCCGCCGAGCTCGCTGCGCGCCTCGACCAGCGTGACCGGATAGCCCATGCGGCGCAGCTGGAACACCGCCGACAGGCCCGATGGACCGCCACCGACCACGGCGACGCGCTCGGCGCGCGCCCGCGCCGCGCCCGCGTGCCTCCAGCCCTGCTCGATCGCGGCATCGCCGACCGCGCGCTCGAGCCGGCAGATTGACACCGGGGCGTCGTAGCCGAGGCGGTTGCAGGCGGCCTCGCAGGGATGGTGGCAGATGCGTCCGGCGATCGCCGGGAACGGGTTGTTGCGCGCGAGCGTGAGCCAGGCGCCGTGCAGGTCGCCGTTGCGCGCGAGGCCGAGCCATTGCGCGATCTCGCCGCTGACCGGGCAGGCCTGGTGGCAGGGCGAGGGGGCACGCACGTGCCGCGGCAGCGCCGCGCGCCAGGTCCCGGTGCGGATCGCTTCGGTGCTGCCGGTGGTCCAGGTCGGCGGGACGACGGCGTTCATGCGGCCGCCCCGGCCGGCAGCTGCGCCGCCACCGCGCGGTAGCCGGCCCCGCAGGCGGCGATGTTCTCGTCGTGGAGCTTGGGCGAGCGCTCGCCGAGCGTGCGCTCCAGCGTCGCCAGCGAGGGCGCGCCGATGGCGCGCGCAAAGGCGCCGAGCAGCGCCGAGTTGACGATGCGCCCCAGGCCCGCGCGCCGCGAGATCGCCAGCGCGTCGACCGGGATCACGCGCCGGCCCGGCAGCATCGCGGCCCACTCGGCCGGCGAGCGCGCCGAGTTCACGACGATCAGCGTGGTGGCGTGCGCCGCCGCCAGCAGCCGCGCCTCGAGGAGCGTCGCGTCGAAGCACAGGATGGCGTCGGCCTGCTCGATGTCGCAGCGCACCCGCACCGGCGCATCGTCGACGCGGATGTAGGAGGACACGGGCGTGCCGCGGCGCGCGCCGCCGTAGCTCGCGAAGGTCTGCACCTCGCGGCCCTCGGCGAAGAAGGCGCTCGCCAGCAGGTTGCCCGCGGTCTGGGCCCCCTGGCCGCCGCGGCCGTTGACGATGATCTGCAGCATGCCCGCGCGACACTACGGCCGGCCTTGGCATTCGTCCAATCAATTGACAGAATTGACTGGATTCATCCCCTGCATGGAGATGCCCGCCTGCCGCGCCGCTTCGCCCAGCTCGACCTCAACCTGCTGCGCGTGCTGGCGACGCTGCACCGCGCCGGCTCGGTGACCGGCGCCGGGCGGCTGCTGGCGCTGTCGCAGCCGGCGGTGAGCCACGCGCTCGCCCGCCTGCGCGACCACTTCGGCGATCCGCTGTACGTGCGGGGGCGCACCGGCCTCAAGGCCACGCCGCTGGCGCGGCGGCTCGCGCCGGCGGCCATCGCCCAGCTGAGCGCGCTCGAGTCGGCGCTGGCGCGCGGCGACGAGTTCGATCCGGCCGTCGACCCGGTGCACTGGCGGCTGTCGATGTCGGACCTGGGGGAAATCCTGTTCCTGCCGCCGCTCGCGGCCGCGCTGCGTGCCGCGGCGCCGCACGCGCGGCTCGACAACCGCGGCGTGCCCTCCGCCGAGGTCGACGCCGCCCTCGAGTCCCACGACATCGACATGGCGATCGGCATCCTGGCGCCGACGCGCCGCGGCGTCGCCGCCGAGACGCTGTTCCACGAACGCTACGTCGCGATCACCGCGGCCGGGTGGCCTGGCGGCCGGCTCACGCCCCGGCTCCTGGCCGGCGCGGCGCTCGCGGTCGCCTCGCCGACCGCGACCTACCACGAGAGCGTGCCGCGCATGCTGCAGGACCTGGGGCTCGCCGACAGCACGCGCGTGCATGCGCGGCACTACGCCGCGCTGCCCGGGCTGGTCACCTCGACCGACCTGCTGGCGATCGTCCCCGAGAGCTATGCGCTCGCGCTGCTGCCGCGCTGGCCGATCCGCGTGCACGCGCTGCCCGGCCCGGGCCTGGAGTACGACGTGCGCATGCTGTGGCCCGCCGCCGCCAGCGGCGAGCAGGCACACGCCTGGCTGCGCGCGCTGGTGCGACGGCTGTTCGCGCGGGCGCCGGCCGCGCCGCCGGCGCGCACGCGCCGGCACGCACGCGCGGGCGCTAGAATGCCGCGATGAACGCACCGTCGACGCCGGCCGAGGCCGCGCCACGCCAGCATTTCGCCTCCGACAACTACGCCGGCGTGTGCCCCGAGGCGCTGCGCTGGTTCCTCGCCGCCAACGACGGCCACCAGAGCGCCTACGGCGACGATCCCTGGACCGAGCGGGTGGCCGACGCGCTGCGCGCGCTGTTCGCGACCGACTGCGACGTGTACTTCGTGTTCAACGGCACCGCGGCCAACTCGCTGGCACTCGCCTCGCTGTGCCAGAGCTACCACTCGGTGATCTGCACGCCGGTGGCGCACGTGGAGACCGACGAGTGCGGCGGCCCGGAGTTCTTCTCCAACGGCTCGAAGCTGCTGCTGGCCGAGACCGCGAGCGAGGCCGCGCAGGCCGGCAAGCTCACGCCGGCGGCGATCACGCAGCTGGTCACGAAGCGCGGCGACATCCACTACCCCAAGCCCAAGGTGGTCTCGATCACGCAGGCGACCGAGCTCGGCACCGCGTACACGCTCGAGGAGCTGCGCGCGCTCAGCGCGACGGCGCGCGAGCACCGGCTCAAGGTGCACATGGACGGCGCGCGCTTCGCCAATGCGGTCGCTACGCTCGGCGTGCACCCGGCGGACCTCACCTGGCGCGCCGGCGTCGACGTGCTGTGCTTCGGCGGCACCAAGAACGGCCTGCCGGTCGGCGATGCGGTGCTGTTCTTCGATCGCTCGCTCAGCGAGGACTTCGCCTGGCGCGTCAAGCAGGCCGGGCAGCTCGCCTCGAAGATGCGCTTCATCTCCGCGCCCTGGCTCGGCATGCTGGAGAACGACACCTGGCTGCGCAACGCGGCGCACGCCAACGCGATGGCGCAACGGCTGCAGGCGGCGCTGCGCGACGCGCCCGGCGTGCAGCTGCTGCAGGCCGTGCAGGCCAATTCGGTGTTCGCCCGGCTGCCGCGCGCCGCCATCGGGCGGCTGCAGGCGGCGGGCTGGCGCTTCTACGAGTTCATCGCCGGCGGCGGCTGCCGCTTCATGTGTTCCTGGGACACGACGCCGGCGAGCGTCGACGCCTTCGCCCAGGCGGTGCGCGCGGCGGCGGCGGCCGGCTGAACCGGCCGTCAGCCCTGCAACAGGCTCACGACCATCGTGCCGGAAAGGGTCAGCAGCAGGAACGCGAAGTACGTGATCCCGAGCAGTCCGAGCTTCAGGGCGGTCAGCAGGCGCCCCTGGCCATAGTAGCGACGCAGCGCGCGCCATAGATACCAGGACGCATACAGCCACACGAGCCAGGCGGCGCCGTCGGCCACCGCCCCGAAGGCCGGCCACCATGCCGCGATGTGCTGGAGGACGCCCAGCAGGATCAAGGCCAGGTACAGCGCCGCATGGTTGTGCAGGCACAGCACCAGGTGCTCGACGTACCAGCGCCGCGGACGCCAGTACAGCAGCCGCATCGCGGCCGCGAGCAGCGGCAGGAACACGAACATCATGCGCGGCACGTTGCGCTGCACCGCTTCGACCAGCGAGCGACCTTCGGTGGCGACCATGCGCGCGCAGCCACGTTGCATCGCCGGCCAACGCAGCAGCGCGGCGACCAGCGGGCTGTCGGTGCGCACCTCGCAGCCGGAGACGTGGGTTGCCGTATCGGCCGGCACCGCGCGCGGCGGCGGCACCGACGCGGCCCCCGGGACCGTCGGTCCCGGCGGCCGCACGACGCTCACCAGCGCGAAGCACAGCACGCTCAACACCAGGTACAGCCGCACCGGCGGCAGGTAGCGCTGGCGGCGCTCGGCGAAGAACTCGGCCGTGAGGAAACCCGGGCGCAGCAGCAGCGCCCGAGGCTCCCCCACAGGCGGCCGTCCAGGTGGGTGAGCGTGTGCCAGCCGTCGTGCAGCAGTGCGCCGACGCTGCGGGCACTGGCGTGTGCGTGCTGGCGCACTGGGCTCAGTACAGGCCCTGCAGGTGCGCCCCGCAGTTACCGCACCACGCCGACGTCACGCGGGCTTTTCGCTGGCCGCCATCCCATGATAGCCGGTGTGAAGAATGACGCGCGCCTCCAGGCCGCCATGTGCTGGCGGATCAGCGGCTCGACGTCCTTCCAGTCGAGCCGCCGACGCCGGTGCCGATGCGCGGCAGCGCGACGCTCCATTTTTCCTGGACCGCGAGCTGGTGCAGCGCCCAGGCGCGTGGCCGACGTGCTGCAGCGAGCCGCGCCCCGGCCGGCCACCCTGCATGCCCATCGGATCCTGCGTGAACAGCGAGACGATGCGCTGGCCGTCGGCGCCCATCCACGCCCACAGGCCGCCGGACTTGGGCGTGTGCGTCTTGGTGTAGTGTCGGAAATCGCCTTGTACATGGCCGGGCACTTCTCGCGCAGCGCACGCGCCAGCCCCAGGTGGAAATCGTCGTTGGGACTCACGCCGTGCGCGATGACGGCCGCACGCGACAGCAGGATGTCGCCGCTCACTTCCTGGATCACCCTGGGCTCTCCTTCAGCCTCGGATCCATCTATTGGACGCGGCCATCCGCTGCGCGACTTGTACGACAGCCACGCTGTACCGGAAAGCAGATACTCTTAAGAACGCCGACATAGGCTCGGCGGCGGGCCGCCGGCTCCCGCACGCCCAGGGACGGCAAGCATGCGCGTTCTGCTGGTGGAGGACGATGCCCAGCTCGGCCGCGCGGTGCAGACCGGGCTCGAGCAGCAGGGCACGCGGTCGACTGGATCCGCGACGGCGTGGCGGGCGAGTCCGCGGCGCTGGCGAGCAGTACACCGCCGTGCTGCTCGACATCGGCCTGCCGCACAAGGATGGCATGCAGGTGCTCGCCGCGCTCCGGCGCAAGGGCTACGCGCAGCCGGTGCTGATCCTCACGGCGCGCGACCGCATCCCGGACCGCGTGCTCGGGCTCGACGCCGGTGCCGATGACTTCATCGTCAAGCCCTTCGACCTCGAGGAACTGGGTGCACGCCTGCGCGCCGCGGTGCGCCGCGCTTCCGGCCGCGCCCAGGGCGACATCGTGCATGCCGACCTGCGCATCGATCCGGCCGCCCGCCTGGTCACGCAGCGCGGCCAGCCGGTCGCGCTCACCGCGCGCGAATACACGCTGCTGATGCGGCTGCTCGAGCACCGCGGCCGCGTGCAGAGCCGCCAGCAGCTGCTCGAGGCGCTGTACAGCTGGGCCGACGAGGTCGAGAGCAACACCGTCGAGGTGCACATCCACCACCTGCGGCGCAAGCTCGGCCGCGAGCTGATCCGCACCGTGCATAGCCATGGCTACCACCTGATACCGGAACCGGACGATGGCGACTGAAGCCGCGAGCGGCGTGTCGCTGCGCCGGCGCCTGCTCGCGCTGCTGGTGCCGGCGACCGCCACGCTGTGGCTGCTGGGCGCGGCGCTGCTGTACCTGCAGTCCGGCGGCGCCGGCCAGCGGCTGTTCGACCGTGCGCTCGCCGCCAACGCCTACATGCTGCTGCGCCATGACCGAGCACGAGATCGAGGAGGACGGCCAGGAACTCGGCATCGCGCTGATCCGCGCGCAGGCGGATCAAGGCCTGCAGTACCTGCGGTTCCGAATCTGGACGCCGCAGATGCTCGTGGCGCAACCGGCGGCCGCCGCCGCGCCGCTCACGCCACCGCAGCAGGACGGCTATGGCTGGACGCGGCTCGACGACGCGCTGGCGCACCTACAGCGTGTGGAACGCCCGGCACACCGTGCAGGTGCAGATCGCCGAGGAGATCTCGCAGCGCCAGGCCTACTCGCTCGGCCTGTACCAGCGGCTGGCGCTGCTCGCGCTGCTGTGGATCCGCTGACCGCGCTGCTGGTCGGCTGGATCCTCAGCCGCGGCTTCCGCCCGCTCGGCGCGCTCACCGACGCCGTGACCGAGCGCTCGCCCGAGGACCTGCGCGCGGTACCGGCCGGCGATGCTCCCGCCAGGTAGCACCGCTCCTCGCCGCGCTCAATCATGGTCGGCCGCATGCGCCACGGCGCTGCAGCTGGAGCGGCGCTTCACCGCCGACGCCGCGCACGAGCTGCGCTCGCCGCTGGCCATGATCCGCGCCAACGCGCAGGTCATGCGCAATGCGCGCTCGCCCGGGGAGCTGGCCGGCGCCGCCGGCGACCTGCTCGCCAGCGTCGATCGCAGCAGCCACCTGATCGACCAGCTGCTGCTGCTGGCGCGCCTGGATGCCGAGGGCGCGGCGGCGCGCGAGTCCACCGCGCTCGACCTCGCCGACCTCGTGGCCGGGGCCTGCGACGAGCAGCGGGACTTCGCCGCCGGCCGCGGCGTCACGCTGCGCCCGGCGTGCCGGCCGACGGCGCTGCGCGGCGCGCGGCGCTGCTCGCGGTGCTGCTGCTGCAACCTGCTCGACAACGCCATCCGCTACTCGCCGGCGGGCGGCACCGTGGGCATCGAGTGCGCGCCGCGCGACGCCCGGCGCCAGGCTTCACCGTCAGCAACGCCGGGGCCGGGATCCGCCGGAGGAACGCGAGCGCATCTTCGACCGCTTCCACCGCATCGTCGGCACGGAACAGAGTGGCAGTGGCCTCGGCCTGTCGATCGCGCGCCGCATCGCCGAGCTGCATGGCGCGCGCATCGCGGTGCGCGACGCCGTGGGCGTCGGCACCTGCTTTGTCGTAACCTTCCCGGGTTGAACGCGACCACCGACAATCCGGCCGCGCGCCGCGCGGTGCGCTCCTTCGTCGTGCGCGGCGGCCGCATCACCGCCGCGCAGCAGCGCGCGCTCGAGGCGCTGTGGCCGGCCTACGGACTCGACTTCGCGCCGCGGCCCCTCGATCTCGCCGCGACCTTCGGCCGGCTTGCGCCGTGCACGCTCGAGATCGGCTTCGGCAACGGCGAGCACCTGCTGGCGCGCGCCGCGGCGGAGCCGCAGCGTGACTTCCTCGGCGTCGAGGTCCACCCGCCCGGCGTTGGCCACCTGCTGATGGGTGCGGGCGCGGCGGGCCTCGCGAACCTGCGCGTCATCCAGCACGACGCGGTCGAGGTGCTGCGCGAGCAGATCGCGCCGGCGGCGCTCGATGAGATTGAGATACTGTTCCCCGACCCGTGGCCGAAGAAGCGCCACCACAAGCGCCGGCTGATCCAGGACGACTTCGCCGGGCTGCTCGCGAGCCGGCTCGCCGCCGGCGGTCGCCTGCACCTCGCCACCGACTGGGAACCGTATGCCGCGCACATGCTCGAGGTGCTGTGCCGCTGCCCGGCGCTCGAAAATCGCGGCGGCGACGACGGCTACGCGCCCGCGCCGCGCGTGCGCGCGGCGACACGCTTCGAGCGGCGCGGCCTCGGGCGCGGCCACGCCGTGCGCGATCTCGTATACCAGCGTCGCTGACGCCCAGCCACCTTGACGCTGCGCAAAAACGCCCACAATCCGGAGAAAACCCGCTTGTCTGCGCCGCACCCGGGGTGCAACATGTCCTGCAGAGTGGATGACCGCTGAACCTTCCGCCTGCGGGCCACGAGGAGTCGTTCGATGTCCGTCCCCCAGCCAGCGATCGGCGAGTGGTACCGTCAGCACGGCGAGCAGCTCTTCGAAGTGGTCGCGGTCGACGAGGACTCCGGCACGATCGAGGTGCAGTACTTCGACGGCACGGTCGAGGAGATGGAGATCGACGACTGGAAGGAGCAGTGGAAGGCCGGCGCGCTCGAGGGGGCCGAGGCGCCCGAGGACTGGAGCGGCTCGGTCGACGTCGACGATGAGGACGAGGCCGGCGGCTCGCTCGACAGCCTCGACACCGACCGGCGCATGAACGCCGGCAGCCTCGAGGACCTCGACCTCTTCGAGTAGTCCACTGCGGGCGATGCGGCGCCGCCCGGGCGCCATCCCGGTGGCAGGCCGGCGACGCCTCAGGCGTAGCGCGCCGCGAGTTCCGCCGGGTCGTCCTCGCCGCCGAGCAGCACGTAGTCCCCGACGATCGCCACCGGCAGTGGAATCAGCGACTGGCCGGCGCAAGGGCCGGCGATGCAGTGGCCGGTCTCCTTCTCGAACAGCGCACCGTGCATGCGGCACTGGATCGCCGCGCCGTCCAGGCCCAGGAACACGTCGGGCAGGTGGTTGAGCGGATAGGCCACGTGCGCGCAGCGGTTCACGTAGGCGCGCGCGCCCTCGCCCACCCTGACGACGAAGCCCTTCACCGGCCACTCGCCGCCGCCGAGGCGGAACTCGCGGCAACCGGTCGGCTCCAGCTCGGCGAGCGTGCACAGCAGGCGCGTGGTGTCGATCTCGATCGCCATGGGCGCCACCGGCCTCAATGCGCCGCGTCGAGCGCCGCGATGCGCGCGCGCATCCACCACACCAGCGCCAGGCCCGGCAGGCCGAGCAGGAAGGTCACCACGTAGTAGACCGTCCAGCCGCCGTGGTCGGCGAGCCAGCCGGCCGGGCCGCCCAGCAGGTAGCGTGGCAGCAGCGCCAGCACCGACAGCAGCGCGTACTGGAAGGCGCTGTAGCGCGCGCTGCACAGCGCCATGATCAGCGCCACCTCGGCGATGTTGCCCATCGCGGCCGCTAGGTTCTCGATCGCGGTGGCGGCGATCATCAGCGGGAAGCTGCGGCCGCTGATCGCCAGCGCGCAGAATGCCAGCGTCGTCACCGTCTGCAGCGCGCCGAACAGCAGCATCGAGCGCAGCAGCCCGAGCCGCACCATCCAAATGCCGCCGAGGATGCCACCGACGATCGCGCTGCTGGTGAGCACGGCCTTGGCCACCAGGCCGATCTCGGTCTTGGTGAAGCCCACGTCCATCAGGAACGGCGTGAACAGCTTGAGCGCCACGGCGTTGCCGATCTTGAAGGTGACGATCACGGCGATCAGCCCGAGCGCGCCGGGCGAGCCGAGCAGTTCGCGCAGCGGCGCCAGCACCGATTCGCCGAGCGAGGCCGGGCGCGCCGCCGCCTGCGGCGGCTCGGGCGCGAGCAGCGTCGCGAGCGCGAAGGCGGCCATCGCCGCCGCCAGCACCAGGAAGGCGGGTCGCCAGCCCCAGGCATCGGCGACCACCAGCGCGCCGGCGAACGCCAGCCAGGCGCAGGCACGGTAGCCGAGGTTGTTGGCGGCAGCCGCGAGCCCGCGCTCGTGCGGCAGCGAGACATCGGCGCGGTAGGCGTCGATGACGATGTCCTGCGACGCGGAGAAGAACACGATGACCAGCGCGGTCACGGCCACGGCCGACAGCGAGGTCGCCGGATCCTGCAATGCGAGCGCGGCGATCGAGGCGGCGAGCGCGAGCTGGAACACCAGCATCCAGCCGCGACGGCGGCCCAGCAGCGGCAGCGGGTAGCGGTCGAGGAGCGGTGCCCACAGGAACTTCAGCAGGTAGGGGATCGCGACGTAGGTCAGCAGCCCGATGCTGGTGTTGCTCCGCCCGGCATCCTTCATCCAGGCCTGCAGCGCGCTCTCGGTGATCTGGTTCGGGTAACCGGAGGCCGCGCCGAGCGCCAGGATCACCAGCAGCTTGCGGCTGGCGAGCAGCTCGCGGAAGCGCGGCCGCGCCTCGCTCAAGTGTCGTAGTCCATGATCAGCGGCGCGTGGTCGGAGAAGCGCCGGTCGCGGTAGATGCGCGCGGCACCGGCCGCGCCGGCGAGGCCCGGCGTCGCCACCTGGTAATCGATGCGCCAGCCGACGTTCTTCGCCCAGGCCTGGCCGCGGTTCGACCACCAGGTGTACTGCTCCGGCCGCGCGTCGACCGCGCGGAAGGCGTCGACGAAGCCGAGCTCGCCGAACAGCCGGTCCATCCAGGCACGCTCCTCGGGCAGGAAGCCCGAGTTCTTCTGGTTGCCCTTCCAGTTCTTCAGGTCGATCTCGCGGTGGGCGATGTTCCAGTCGCCGCACAGCACGCATTGCCGGCGCGCCGCGCGCAGCCGCGCGAGCTGCGGCACGAAGGCGTCGAGGAAACGGAACTTCGAGGCCTGGCGCTCGGGGCCGGCGGAGCCGGAGGGCAGGTACAGCGAGACCACCGCGACGCCGCCGAAATGCGCCTCGAGGTAGCGCCCCTCGCGGTCGAACTCGGCGACGCCGAAGCCGCGCAGCACCTTCTCCGGCTCGCGGCGCGAATACAGCGCGACGCCGGCGTAGCCCGGGCGTTCCGCCGGGTACAGCAGGCGCGTGTAGCCCTTGAGATGGTATTCCGCGCCCTCGATCTGCTCCGGCAGCGCGCGCACCTCCTGCAGGCAGATGACATCGGCGCGCTGGCGCGCGAGCCAGGGGAACAGCCCCTTGGTGGCGGCCGAGCGGATGCCGTTGACGTTGAGCGTGATGACGCGCATGGCGCCATGATAGCCTGCCCGCCATGCACGACTACCAGGCGGATTTCATCGCGCTGGCGCTCGAGCGCCGGGCGCTGCGCTTCGGGGAATTCACGCTGAAGAGCGGCCGCGCCAGCCCGTACTTCTTCAATGCCGGGCTGTTCAACGACGGTGCCGCGCTGGCGGCCCTCGGCCGCTGCTACGCCGCGGCGCTCGCCGCCTCCGGCCTCGACTACGACATGCTGTTCGGTCCCGCCTACAAGGGGATCCCGCTGGTGGCGGCCACGGCCGTGGCGCTCGCCGAACACCAGGGCAGGAACGTCCCCTGGGCCTTCAACCGCAAGGAGGCCAAGGACCACGGCGAAGCCGGGAGCCTGGTCGGCAGCCCGCTCGCCGGCCGCGTCGTCATCGTCGACGACGTCATCACCGCCGGCACGGCGATCCGCGAGTCGGTCGAGCTGATCCGCCGCGCCGGCGCGACACCGGTGGCCGTGGCGCTGGCGCTCGATCGCCAGGAACGCGGCCAGGGCGCGCGCTCGGCGGTGCAGGAAGTGGAGGCCGAGTTCGGCCTGCGCTGCGTGAGCATCCTCGACCTCGCCGGCCTGATCGGGGCGCTGGAGGCGCGCGGCGGCGCGCAGCCCGCGGAGCTGGCCGCGCTGCGCGCCTATCGCGAGCGTTATGGCACATAGGCCCTGCCGCCGCCGGCGGCTCGCGCCTCGCGGCCTGCCGGTTCGCCGCTTGCGCCCGGCGTGCCGGCGTGCACAATGCGCGGGATGAAGCGCGCCCGCGACCTGCCGATCCTTGCCGCCGCACTGCTGGCCGCGGTGGCGGCGCCGGCGGCCCAGAAGCCGGCAGGCTCGGGCGCATCCGGGAAGAACGCCGGCCAGACCTACAAGTGGATCAACGACAAGGGCGAGATCCAGTACGGCGACGCCGTGCCTGCCGAGTACTCGCAGTCCGAGCGCGTCATCCTCAACAAGCAGGGCGTCGAGATCGGCCGCGTCGACAGCCGCAAGAACGCCCAGCAGGCCGCCGAGCAGGCGCGGGTGCAGCAGGAGGCCGAGCGCAAGCGCCAGCACGACCAGTTCCTGATGACCACCTATACCTCCGCGCGCGATATCGAGCGGCTGCGTGACGAGCGCCTCGAGCAGATCGACGGCCAGATCAAGGCCGCGCAGGCCTACATCGAGACGCTCGACGGGCGGTTGGTCGCGCTGCAGGACCGTGCCCTGCGCTACCGGCCCTATGCGGCCAAGTCCGATGCGCCGCGCATGCCCGACGACCTGGTCGAGGACCTGGTGCGCACCGCCAGCGAGACCCGCGACCAGCGCCGCTCGCTCGACACGCGCCGCAAGGACCAGGTCGACGTGCGCGCGCAGTTCGACGCCGACATCGTCCGCTTCAAGGAACTGATGGCGCGGCAGCGCTCCTGAGGCGCGGCGGCCCTCAGCCGCGGCCGGTGTGCCCGAAGCCGCCGCTGCCGCGCTGGCTGGCGGCGAAGTCCCCGACGACGTTCAGCTCCACCGGCACCACCGGCACCACGACCAGCTGCGCGATGCGCTCGCCCGGCTGCACGGTGTAGCACGCGGCGCCGCGGTTCCAGCACGACACCATCAGCGGGCCCTGGTAGTCCGAATCGATCAGGCCCACGAGGTTCCCGAGCACCACGCCGTGTTTGTGGCCGAGGCCGGAGCGCGGCAGGATGACGGCCGCGAGGCCCGGGTCGGCGATGTGGATCGCGATGCCCGTCGGGATCAGCTCGGCGTGCCCCGGCGGCAGCGCCAGCGGCGCGTCGATGCAGGCGCGAAGGTCCATGCCGGCGGAGCCGGCCGTCGCATACGCGGGCAGCGGGAACTCGCGGCCGATGCGCGCATCGAGGATGCGCACGTCGAGCGTGCGGCGCGGGGCGGCATCCACGGCGGTCAGTTCCGTGCCGCGTCGCGCGGCGCCGCAGCCGCGCCGGCCGTGGCCGCCTGCATGCGCCCGGCGATCAGCGTGACCAGCGCGCGCGCGATCGTGAGCTTCGGCGCGTTCGGCAGCTCGGCCTGCCCGCCACGCCACAGCACCAGCAGCGCGTTGTCCTCGCAGTCGAAGCCCTTGGTGTGGCCCACCTCGTTGGCCGCGATCATGTCGAGGTTCTTGCGCAGCATCTTCTCGCGCGCGTGCTGCTCGACGGCGTCGGTCTCGGCGGCGAAGCCGACCACGAACGGGCGGTCGGGGCGCGCCGCGACCGTGGCGAGGATGTCGGTGGTGCGCGTGAGCTCGAGCGAGAGCTCCGGCGTGGTCTTCTTGATCTTGCGCGGCTGCAGCTGCGCCGGGCGGTAGTCGGCCACCGCCGCGGTCGCGACGAACGCCGCGCTGCCCGGCACCTCGCGCTGCACGGCGGCGAACATCTGCTCGGCACTCTCGACGTCGATGCGCCGCACGCCCGCGGGCGTCGGCAGCGACACCGGCCCGGCCACCAGCACCACCTCGGCGCCGGCTTCCTGCAGCGCCTGCGCGAGCGCGAAACCCATCTTCCCCGAGCTGCGGTTGCTGACGAAGCGCACCGGGTCGATGCGCTCGCGCGTCGGGCCCGCGGTCAGCAGCACGCGGCGACCGCTGAACGGCCCGGCCGGCTGCAGGAGCGGTGCGAGCGCGTCGGCGATCTCCAGCGGCTCGAGCATGCGGCCGGGCCCGCTCTCGCCGCAGGCCTGCGCGCCCTCCGCCGGCCCGAGCAGGCGCACGCCGCGGCCGCGCAGCGTCGCGACATTGGCCTGCGTGGCCGCGTGCGCCCACATGACGCGGTTCATCGCCGGCGCCAGCACCAGCGGCGCCTCGGTGGCGAGGCACAGCGTCGCGAGCAGGTCGTTGGCCTGGCCGGTGGCGAGCCGCGCGATCAGGTCGGCGCTCGCCGGCGCGATCACCACCAGGTCGGCCCAGCGCGCGAGCTCGATGTGGCCCATGGCCGCCTCGGCCGCCGAGTCCCACAGGCTCTCGCGCACGGGCCGGCCGGTCAGGGCCTGGAAGGTCAGCGGCGCGATGAACTCGCGGGCCGCCGCGGTCATGACCACCTGCACCTCGGCGCCACGCTCGATCAACCGTCGCGCGAGGTCGGCCGACTTGTAGGCTGCGATGCCACCGCTCACGCCGAGGACGATGTGCTTGCCACGCATGGCAGCATTATCGGCCAGCCGCACAGAATCCGGCCATGCGCACCCGATATGTGGATCCCACCTTGCGGCCATATCCGCCGAAACTGCGTGCATCCGCGGGGGACGGAGGAGAGCATGAACCTGTGCGAATGGCCGCCGGCGGAGCGGCCCCGTGAAAAGCTGCTGCAGGCCGGCGCCGGACGGCTCTCGGACGCCGAACTGCTCGCGGTGTTGCTCGGCACCTCCGGGCGACGGGGAACGAACGTCGTCGATCTATCGCGCATCGTGTTGGCAAAATACGGTAACCTGCGCAACTTGCTTCAGGCCGGGGCACGCCGGCTCCTCGAGACCCCGGGAATAGGCCCCGTGGGGTATTGCCGCCTGCAGGCGGCGCTCGAGCTGGCGCGGCGGCACTACGCCGAGGCGCTGCGCAGCGGCCCGGTACTCGATTCCCCGCGCGCCACGCGCGATTTCCTCATCGCACGCCTGCGCGATTCGCCGCACGAGCTCTTCTGCTGCCTGCACCTGGACAACCGCCACCGCCTCATCGCCTTCGACGAGCTGTTCCGCGGAACCATCGACGGCGCCAGCGTCCACCCGCGCGAGGTGGTCAAGCAGGCCCTGGCGCGCAACGCCGCGGCGCTGATCCTCGCCCACAACCACCCTTCGGGCGTCGCCGAGCCCAGCCAGGCCGACGAACTCATCACCCGCCGCCTGCGCGAGGCCCTGGCACTGGTGGACATCCGGGTACTCGACCACCTGATCGTGGCCGATACGGGCTGCCTGTCCTTCGCCGAGCGCGGGTTGCTTTGAGCGGGCGCGTGGCCTGCGCCTCAGTGCGGCCGCCGCTCCTCGCGCGTGACGCCGTCGCGGATGTGGTAGAGGCGCTGGAACGTCGGGATGATCTTCTCGTCGTGGGTCACGACGATGACCGCGGTCTGGTAGCGCGCCGCCATGTCGTTGAGCAGGCGGATGACCGTCAGGGCGCGCTCGCTGTCGAGCGGCGCCGTCGGCTCGTCGGCCAGGATGACCGGCGGGCGGTTGACGAGGCCGCGCGCGATGGCAACGCGCTGCTGCTCGCCGCCGGAGAGCTGCGCGGGCCAGGCGTGCGCGCGATGCCCGACGTCCAGCGCCGCGAGCAGCTCACGCGCCCGCGATCGCGCCACCGCGTTGGAAACGCCCGCGAGCATCGGCAGCAACGCCACGTTGTCGGTGACGTCGAGAAACGGGATCAGGTACGGCGCCTGGAACACGAAGCCGATGCGGTCGCGCCGCAGCGCGCGCAGGTCGCGCACCCGCCAGCGATCCTCGTAGATGACCTCCTTGCCGAGCGTCATGCGGCCGGCCGTCGGGTCGATTACCGCGCCCAGGCACTTGAGCAGCGTGCTCTTGCCCGAGCCGGAGGGTCCGATCAGGCCGACGACCTCGCCCGGCGCAACGTGCAGGTCGACGCCCTTGAGCGCATCGACCGCGGTGTCGCCGGTGCCGTAGCGCTTCCTCAATCCCTCGATGCGGATGCCCTCGCCACCCATCTCAGCCGCCGATGGCCTCGGCCGGATCGACGCGCAGCGCCATGCGGATCGCGACGCTGCTGGCGAGCGCGCAGATCGCCAGCACGGCGAGCAGGCCAGCCACCGAGTCGCGCGGCACGAGCAGCACGTACTTGGGGAAGTACGGGGCCGCGTAGGTGGCGGCGATCTTGCCGACCACGAAGCCGATCGCGCCCAGGCCGAGCGCCTGCTGCAGGATCATCGCCCCGATGGTCCGGTCGCGCGTGCCGATCAGCTTCAGCACCGCGATCTCGCGGATCTTGTCGAAGGTCAGGGTGTAGATGATGAAGGCGACGATGGCCGCACTGACCACGGCGAGGATCGCGAGGAACATGCCGATCTGCCTGGCCGAGGTGGCGATCAGCTTGCCGACCAGGATGCGCTCCATCTGTGGCCGGGAATACACGGTCAGTCGCTGCCAGCGACGGATCGATTCGGCGACCGCTTCGGGCGCATGACCGGGCCGCAGCGTCAGCAATACGGCGTTGACGTAGCCGTTGGCGCCCTGCGAATCGGTCAATGCCTGCAGCAGGCCGGGGACGCCCGGGCGGTTCAGGCGTGGATCCGCCTGCGTACGGCGCCGCGCCTGCCAGATGGCGTCGTTGTCCTTGAGGAACTGCGCTTCCTGCGCGTCCTTGAGGGGAATGAACACCATCGGGTCGCCGCTCGAGGACACCATGCGGCGCGTGAGGCCGACGATCGTGTACGCGTTGCGCCGGATGGTCACGCGCTCGCCGAGCACGAACCCGCTCGCCACGTCGGCGACCGCCTCGTAGTGGCTGCGGGTGATCTGCCGCCCGTCGACCAGGTACGGCGGCCACCCCGGCGTCACCCCCGGGCCACCGCCGGCCACGCCGACCACCATCGCACGCACGTCGCCGTCGCCGTGGCGCACCTGCATCGTCAGGTAGGTGACGTTGGCGGCGCGCGCCACGCCGGGCAGGCTGCGCAGCGAGCGGTAACGATCGTCGTGGACGCTCGAAGGCTCGGCATAGGGACCGAGCGTGTCCTGCTGCACGACCCACAGGTCCGCCCCGCTGTTCTCGAGCAGCGCCCGCCCGTCATCCACCATGCCGCGGTACACGCCGGCCATGACCAGCGTGACGCCGATCAGCAATCCCAGGCCGACGCCGGTGAACAGGAACTTGCCCCAGGCGTGCAGGATGTCCCGACCGGCGAGGCTGATCATCGCGCCGCCGCCACGATGCGCGCGGCAACGCGGATGCGGCTGCCGGCGCTGAGCGCGCGCGCGCTGTAGAGCACCACTTCGTCACCCACCTGCAATCCATCTTGCACCTGGACATTGCCGTCCAGATCGGCGGCGCCGAGTCGCAGCGGTACCAGGCGGGGCCGCCCGTCGACGACGCGCCAGGCGCCGACGCCGTCGTCCGCGCGGTGGATGGCGGCGTTGGGGACCACGACGGCGACCGGCAGCGCCGGCAGGTCCACGGTGACTTCGGCGAGTTCGCCGGCCGGCGGCGCGGGCCGGGGCGGCGTATCGAAGACCACCTTCGCCAGTATCTCCTCCGTGACCGAATCCGCCCGCGGTTCCACGCGCAGCACGCGTCCGGCCAGCTGCGCGCCGCCCCGCGAACGCAGCACGATGTGCGCTGGCAGGCCCGCGGCCAGCCCGGTCGCCGTGAACTGATCGAAGCGCACGTTGATCCACTGCGTCGCCGGGTCGATGATTTCGACCACCGCCTGGCCGGCGACGACAGTGGTGCCGGGATCGGCATCGCGCACGCTGACGACCCCGGCGACGGGCGCGACCAGTCGCAGGTTGCCGCGCTGCGCGCGCAGCGCGCCGAGGTCGGCACGCGCCCGGACGGCATCTGCGCGTGCGGCGGCGGCGGCGGCGGCGGCGACCTCGAGTTCCTGGCGCCGCGTGAGCACGGCTTCCTCGCTGATCGAATGCTGCACGAACAGCCGCTCGTAGCGATCCGACTGCGAGCGGGCGAAGGACTCGCGGGCCTCGGCCTCGCGCGCACCCGCGAGCGCACGCCGCAGCGCGGCATCCTGCGAGCGGATGCGCTCGTCGAGATCGATCGGGTCCATTTCGCCGAGCACCTGCCCGGCGTGGACCGCATCGCCGACCTGCACGTCCAGCCGCTCGACGCGCCCGGCCACCGTCGGGCCAATCCGGTGCGTGTAGCGGGCCTCGACTGTGCCGATGCCGAACAGCGCCGGGTGGAGCGCACGCGCCTCGGCCTTGACGAGAGTTACGGTGACCGGTGCCAGCGGGCCGGAGCGCAGCCCGACATATACGAACAGCGCGAGCAGCGGAATGCCGACGGCCAGCAGGACCCATGCGCGGCGGAGCTGCGGCGTGGGCGTCATGCCCCGCTCCCGATGCCGCGCCGGTAGAGGGCGAAGACACCCGGTGCCGCCGGCTGAATCCGCGCAACGTCGCCGGCCAGCAGCGCCTGCATGACCAGGCCCTGGATGCTGCCTATGAACAGGCTGGCGGCAGCGGCGGCATCGACCGCCGGGTCGATCTCGCCGACGGACTTGCCGCGCGCGATCAGCTGCTGCAGGTGCTGCGCGTACCTGCCGAGCAGTGCCTGCACCACCTGCTTTGCCGGCGTCGATCCGGCGCGCTGCAGTTCGCCGAACAGCATGCGGGGCACGCCGGGGTTCTCGGTCACGAATGCCACGTGGCTCATGAAGATCGCCTCCAGCGCGCTCAGCGGCGCAAGGTGGCTGGCCATCGCCCCCTCGACGCGTTCGAGCAGGCGCGCGGCGACCCATTCCATGACCGCCCGCCACAGGGCCTCCTTGCTCGGGAAGTGCCGGAACAGGGCGCCTTGCGTGAGCTGCATCCGTTCGGCAACGGCGGCCGTGGTGATGCTGCCTGGATTCTGCGAACCCGCCAGGGCGACAACGGCCTCGACGGCCTCAGCGCGGCGGGCGTCCGCAGGCAGGCGCTGGGTCGTGGTGGTCATGGGGATGCAGGCATCCAGTGAAGTAAGTAAGTGATTACTAACCTATCACTCGCCGAGGCGACCTGCAATTGGCCAGCCCTGCCCATGGACGCCGGCCCCCGATTGCTGGTATAAAGCGCGCCTTTCGCCCGCCCCCGTCCGGGGCGGACGAGACAACCCAAGTACCTGATTTCCAAAGGACCAGCGACCATGTCCCGCGTGTGCCAGCTTACGGCCAAGCGTCCCGTGACGGGCAACACCGTCTCGCACGCCAACAATCACCGCCGCCGCCGCTTCCTGCCGAACCTGCACACGCAGCGCTTCTGGCTCGAAGGCGAGAAGCGCTGGGTGTCGCTGCGCGTCTCGGCGGCCGCGTTGCGCACGATCGAGAAGAAGGGCATCGACGCCGTGGTCGCGCAGCTGCGCGCGCGCGGCGAGCGGATCTGAAGCGGAGGCTCTGGCAATCATGCGTGAGAAAGTGAAGCTGCTGTCCTCCGCCGGTACCGGCCACTTCTACGTGGCGATGAAGAACAAGCGCCTGCATCCGGAGAAGATGGAAGTGCGCAAGTTCGATCCGGTCGCGCGCAAGCACGTCGCGTACAAGGAAACCAAGATCAAGTAGGCCGTCCCGTCCGGGACGCGCGCCGGGCCGATGCCGGAACTTCCGGAAGTCGAGACCACCCGGCGCGGCATCGAGCCCGCCCTGCGCCACCGGCGCATCACGGCGCTGGAGATCCACGACGCACGCCTGCGCTGGCCGGTCGATCCGCGCCTGCCACGGCGCCTGCGCGGCCAGCGCGTCCTGCGCGTGGAGCGCCGCGCCAAGTACCTGCTGCTGCGGCTCGAGGCCGGGACGCTGATCCTGCACCTCGGCATGTCCGGATCGCTCCGCGTGGTCGATGCGGCCACGCCGCGCCGCCCGCACGATCATCTCGACCTGGTGCTCGATTCCGGCCAGGCGCTGCGCTTCAACGACCCGCGCCGTTTCGGCAGCTGCCTGTACACGACCGCGCCGCCGCAGGAGCACCCGCTGCTGCGCCACCTCGCGCCCGAGCCGCTCGAGCCGGGCTTCGACGCCGGCTACCTCCACCGCATCACGCGCGGCCGGCGCGTCGCGATCAAGCAGCTGGTGATGAACGCGCGGCTGGTCACCGGCGTCGGCAACATCTACGCGAGCGAGGCGCTGTTCCGCGCGCGCGTCGCGCCGACCCGCGCCGCGCGCAGCCTCACGCGCGCCGATTGCGCCCGCCTGGCGCGCGGCATCCGCGCCGTGCTCAGGCTCGCGATCCGCTCCGGCGGCACGACGCTGCGCGACTACGTCGGCGCCGACGGCTCGCCCGGCTATTTCCGGCAGAAGCTCTACGTCTACGAGCGCGCCGGCCGCCCCTGCCGCGTGTGCCGCACGCCGATCCGCCAGCGGCGCCAGGGGCAGCGCTCGACGTACCATTGCCCGCACTGCCAGCACTGAACGCAGGAGCCGCCGCATGCTGAACGCCGCCGCCCGCAGGCACCTCGGCACCGATCCGGTCATGGCCGCGCTGATCGCCGCCGCCGGGCGCTGCGCGCTCGAGCCACAGCCCGGGACGCCGCCGTTCCAGTACCTGGTGCGCGCCATCGTGCACCAGCAGCTCAACGGCACGGCCGCCGGCCGCATCCTCGAGCGCCTGGTGGCGCTGTACGCACCCGCGGCCTTCCCGTCGCCTGCCGGGCTGCTCGCCACGCCCGACGGGCCCCTGCGCGGCGCGGGCCTCTCGGCCGGCAAGATCCGCGCGCTGCGCGACCTCGCGGCCCATGTCCAATCGGGCGTCGTTCCCGCCGACTGCGCCGAGCTCGCCGCGCTGGAAGACGCGGCCATCGTCGAGCGCCTCACGGCCGTGCGCGGCGTCGGCCGCTGGACGGTGGAGATGCTGCTGATCTTCCAGCTCGGCCGCCGCGACGTGCTCTCGGTGGACGACTTCGGCGTGCGCAACGGCTTCCGCCTCGCCTACGGCCTCGCACGGATGCCGCGCGCCCGCGCGCTGGCCGCTTTCGGCGCGCGCTGGGCGCCGCACCGCACGCTCGCCACCTGGTACCTGTGGCGCGCGGTGGACCTGGCGAAGGCCGGGAAGCTCCCCGCACCGCCGCGCCAGCGTCCGCGCGTCGAGATGGAGAAGCCGCGGCCGGCGGCGCGCAATGGCGGCGCAGCGCGCCCCTCCCCGAAGCGCGCCTCCCCGAAGCGCGCCACGCCGAAGCGCCGTACCGCGAAGCGGGTGACACCGAAGCGCGCGGCACCGAAGCGGGCAGCGCCGCAGCGGAGATCGCCGCGGCGCGCCGCTCAGTCGGGCCGCGGTCGCGCCCGCGTGTAGGTGATACGCAGCAGCAGCTGGTCCTCGGCCGCCTGCATGCTCGCCGGGCGCGCATCGCTCTCCAGGTCGTAGCAGATGCACAGCCGGTCGCCGTCGAGCTCGCTGAGCGCGCGCAGCCGCCGGCCCGTCGCCGGCCCGTCGGTGCCGACGAGATCGAGCGCCCCGGGCGGCGCCTCGGCGCCGGCCACGGTTTCAAGCGTGCCGCCGTCCACGTGCCGCGCATCGCGATCGATGATGTCGTAGCGGCCGCGCGCGATCTGCAGCCGCGCGACGCGCAGCGTCGCGACCTCCAGCGCCTGGCCGGAGACGTCGGCGGCCACCGGCAGCCACTCGCCGTCGAGCCCCGGCGCGCCGCTCACCGCCTCACTCCACCTTGCCGAGGCCGTCGACGCGCGGATCGGCCGCCGCCTCCAGGTGGTTGCCGGCGCGATCCCAGATGACCACCTGCAGGTTGCCGTAGCGGCGCGGCGCCTCGCCGAGGTGATGGCCGCGCTCCTCGAGGCCGGCGTGCTCGGCGGGATCGAGGGCCCCGGGCTCGTAGACCAGCACGTCGGGCAGGTACTGGTGGTGCAGCCGCGGCTCGGCGACGATCCCGGCGGCGCTGCGCCCGTCGAGGAAGGCGAGCGTCGCGAGCAGCACCATGCCGGTGATCTGGCTGCCGCCCGGCGTGCCGACGATCATCACGCGCCCGTCGCGCTCGACGAAGGTCGGCGTCATCGAGCTCAGCGGGCGTTTGCCCGGCGCGATGGCATTGGCCTCGGATCCCACCAGCTGGAAACCGTTCGGCACGCCCGGCTTCATCGAGAAATCGTCCATCTCGTCGTTCATGAAGATGCCGGTGCCGCCGATCATCAGGCCGGAGCCGAAGACGAAGTTGATGCTGAGCGTCGCGGCGACGCGGTTGCCCTGCGCGTCGATCACCGAGAAGTGCGTGGTCTGCGGCCCCTGCGCGGCGCCGGCGCCGATGCCGGGCAGCGCGCTGCTGGGCGTCGCGCGATCGGTGCGGATCGAGGCGGCGAGGCCCGCGGCGTAGTCGGGGCTGGTCAGCCGCGCCACCGGCACGCTGACGAAGTCCGGGTCCCCGAGGTAGAGCGCGCGGTCGCGCAGCGCGCGGCGCGAGGCCTCGACGATCAGGTGGTCGCGCAGCGCCGTGTCCGGCGCGCCGATGTCGAAGTTCGCGAGGATGTTGAGCGCCTCGGTCAGCGCGATGCCGCCGCTGCTCGGCGGTGGGGCCGAGACGATGCGCGCGCCGCGATACTGCCCGACGATGGGCGCACGCTCGACGGTGCGGTAGCCCGCCAGGTCGGCGGCCGTCCAGTTGCCGCCCTGGGCGCGCACGCCCGCCACCAGGCGCTCGGCCAGCGCGCCGCGATAGAAGCCCTGCGCGCCGCGGGCCGCGATCTCCTCGAGGGTGGCGGCGAGCTCGGGCTGGCGGATCACGGCGCCGAGCGCCGGCACCGTTCCGTCGGCGGCGAGGAAGTTGCGCGCCACCTCGGGCTGCCCGACGAAGCGCTCGCGCATGTAGCCGAGCGCCTGCTGCAGGTGCGGGTAGAGCGGGAAGCCGTCGCGTGCCAGGCGGATCGCCGGTTGCAGCGAGCGCGCGAGCGGCAGCTTGCCGTAGCGGCGCGCCAGTTCGCCGAGGCCCGCGACCTCGCCCGGTATGCCGGCCGCGAGCGCGCTGTGCAGGGCGCGCTCGTGGTCCGGGTTGCCGGCGGCATCGAGGAACATGTCGCGGCTGGCCGCGGCCGGCGCGCGCTCGCGCGCATCGATGCACACCTCGCGCCCGTCGCGCGCGCGGTGCAGCAGGAAGAAGGCGCCGCCCCCGAGCCCCGAGCCGGTCGGCTCCACGACCGCGAGCGCGCTCGCGACCGCGACCGCGGCATCGAAGGCATTGCCGCCGGCGCGCAGCACCTCGAGGCCCGCCTCGGTGGCGAGCGGGTGGGCACTGGCGATGGCGGCATGGCCGGGCCCGGCGGCGCGCGCCGCGGTGGCGCCCGCGGCGCTCGCGGCGCTCGCGGCGCCGGTCGCGATGGTGCACGCGAGCAGCAGCGCGAGCCCGCGCGACGCGACGCGCATCAGCGCCGCACCTTGCCGCGGAACGCCGCCTGCACCAGCGGATGCACGAACTCGCTGACGTCGCCGCCGAGCGTGGCGATCTCGCGCACCAGCGTCGAGGAGACGAAGGTGAACTGCTCCTTCGGCGTCAGGAACACCGTCTCGACGCCCGGCGAGATGTGGCGCGTCATGTTGGAGAGCTGGAATTCGAACTCGAAGTCGGAGACGGCGCGCAGGCCGCGCACGATGACCGCGATGTCGTGCTGGCGCGCGAAGTCCACGGTGAGGCCGGCGTAGCTTTGCACCTCGACGCCGGGGATGTCCGCCAGCACGCGGCGCGCCAGGTCGACGCGCTCCTCGACGCTGAACAGCGGCGCCTTGCCGGGATTGGCGGCGATCGCGACCACGACGCGGTCGAAGATGGTGGCGGCGCGGCGCACCAGGTCCTCGTGGCCACGCGTGATGGGATCGAAGGTGCCCGGATACACGGCACTGCGGTTCATCGGCGGCGGGCCTCCCATGGGAACGGCGATCGTGCGCGGGCGGGAGTCCGGGCGCCGCTAGGTGCCCGGCTCCGTCCCGCTCGCGTACAGATGATAGCCGACCTCGCCCGCCGTGCCCGCACGCAGCTCGCGCCAGGGCGGCGGCGGCGCGGGCGGGGCCGCGCGGCGCGCGTGCTCGACGTAGATGCGCGCATCCGGCGCCAGCCAGCCGCCCGCGTCGAGGCGCGCGCACGATCCTGCCAGCAGGTCGTCGCCGAACGGCGGGTCGAGGAACACCAGGTCGAAGGGCCCGGCCGGCTGCGCGAGGAAGCGCAGCGCGTCGGCGTGCACCACCCGGCCGCCCTCGCCGCCCCACTCGGCGAGCAGGGCGCGCAGCGCGCGCGCCGCGGCGGCGTCGCTTTCGACGAACACCACGCTCGCGGCGCCGCGCGACAGCGCCTCGAGGCCGAGCGCGCCGGAGCCCGCGTACAGGTCCAGGCAGCGCGCGCCGGGCACCACGCCGTGCAGCCAGTTGAACAGCGTCTCGCGCCCGCGGTCGGGCGTGGGACGGATCGCCTCGGCGGCCGGGAAGCGCCAGCGGCGGCCGCGCCAGCGCCCGGCGATGATGCGCAGCTCGCGCGTGCGCGCGCCGCGGGCGGCGCGGGCGCCGCGTCGAGCGGCGGCGGCGGGTGGAGCGGGAGTGCGCGTCACGGGACCCGAAGCCTACCGCAGCGCGCACCCCGCGGCCCACTGCCGGCGCCGCTGGCCGAGCGGCGCACGCGGCGGGACGCCCTCGGCGGACGATGAAAGCCGGACCCGGTGCCTCTAGAATGCACCCTTTGGTGAAGGAAGCCCGCATGCCGGTCACTCCGCCACCGGCCGCGGCCGGTGACGCCCGCCCCGCCGGATTCTTCGCGCGCCTGAAGGCGCGGCTGGACGCACGCGCCGGCTCGCTGGCGCGCGACCTCGCCGGCCTGTTCCGTGGCCGGCGCATCGACGCCGAGCTGATGGAGGAGCTGGAGGCCCGGCTGCTGGCCGCGGATGTCGGCGTCGAGGCAACCGGCGAGATCCTCCAGGACCTCGGCCGGCGCGTGGCGCGCCGCGAGCTCGACGACGCGGCGGCGCTGCTGGCGGCGCTGCGCGCGCACCTCGCCGCGATCCTCGCGCCCTGCCAGCGGCCGCTGCGCATCGAGGGCGAGGCGCGGCCGTTCGTGATCCTGGTGGTCGGCGTCAACGGCTCGGGCAAGACCACCACCATCGGCAAGCTGGCGCAGCGCTATGGCGCCGCGGGCCTGAAGGTCGTGCTGGCGGCGGGCGACACCTTCCGCGCCGCCGCCGCCGAGCAGCTCGGCGTCTGGGCCGAGCGCACCGGCGCGGCGATCACGGCGCAGCAGGCCGGCGCCGACCCGGGCGCGGTGGTGTTCGACGCGCTGCAGTCGGCGCGCGCGCGCGGCGCCGACGTGCTGCTGGCCGACACCGCCGGCCGGCTGCAGAACCAGAAGCACCTGATGGACGAGCTGCGCAAGGTGAAGCGCGTGATCGAGCGCGCGCAGCCCGGCGCGCCGCACGAGGTGCTGCTGGTGCTCGACGGCAACCAGGGCCAGAACGCGCTGGCGCAGGCCGAGCAGTTCCACGCCGCGCTCGGCGTGACCGGCATCGTCATCACCAAGCTGGATGGCACGGCGAAGGGCGGCATCGTCGTCGCCATCGCCCGGAAGCTGGCGTTGCCGATCCGCTTCCTCGGCGTCGGCGAAGGCCCGGAGGATTTCGGCGAATTCGACGCCGCCGCCTTCGCCGCGGCGCTGGTCGGCGAGGCCACTACATGATCCGCTTCGAGCGCGTCTTCAAGCGCTACCCGAACGGCCGCGAGGCGCTCGGCGGCGTTTCGCTCGCCGTCGAGCGCGGCGAGATGGTGTTCCTCACCGGCCGCTCGGGCGCCGGCAAGAGCACGGTGCTCAAGCTCATCGGCCTGCTGGAGCGCCCGACGCGCGGCACGGTGAGCGTCAACGGCGCCGACACCGCGACGCTCCCGGCGCGGCGCATCCCGGCCTTCCGGCGCGGCGTCGGCATGGTGTTCCAGGACCATCGGCTGCTGACCGACCGGCCGGTGTTCGACAACGTGGCGCTGCCGCTCATCGTCACCGACACCTCGTTCGCCGAGATCGACCGGCGCGTGCGCGCCGCGCTCGACCAGGTGGGCCTGCTCGGCAAGGAGCGGCTGCTGCCGCTGGAGCTGTCGATCGGCGAGCAGCAGCGGGTCGGCATCGCGCGCGCCATCAGCCGGCCGCCGCTGCTGATCGCCGACGAGCCCACCGGCAACCTCGACCCCGAGCTCGCCAGCGAGGTCATGAGCCTGTTCCGCCGCCTCAACGACGTCGGCGTCACGGTCGTGGTGGCGACGCACGACCTGCACCGGTGCGCGAGTCGGGCCGGCGCGAGATCGTGCTCGACCAGGGTCGCGTGCAGGGCCTGGCCGAGCCCGACCTGCCACCGCTCGAGGCGCGGCGATGAGCGGCGCGCTCGGCACCTGGCTCGCGCGCCACCTGCACGCGCTGCTCTCCTCGCTCGGCCGGCTGACGCGCGAGCCGCTCGCCACGATCCTCACCGTGCTGGTGATGGCGCTGGCACTGGCGTTGCCGCTCGGCCTGGACGTGCTGGTGCGCAACACGCGCAGCGCGACCGGCGATTTCTCCGGCGCCATCGGCCTCTCGGTCTACCTGAAGCGCGACGTCGCGGAGGACAAGGCGCGCCAGCTCGCCGACAGCGCGCGCCAGCGCGCCGGCGTCGCCGCGGTGACGCTGGTGACCGCGGCCGAGGGCCTGCGGCAATTCCGCGCGCAGTCGGGATTCGCCGAGGCGATCGACGCGCTCGGCGAGAACCCCCTGCCGCACCTGCTGGCCGTGCGGCCCGCCGCGGACCACGCCGGCCCGGCGGCGGTGGAGGACCTGCGCCGCTACCTGGGCTCCTGGCCCGAGGTCGAGTCGGTGCAGGTCGACAGCGACTGGGTGCGGCGCTTCAACGCGATCCTCGACACGCTCCGCCGGGCGCTGCTGGTGGCGGGCGTGCTGCTCGGCGGTGGCGTCATCGCGGTGGTGGGCAACACGATCCGCCTCGAGATCCTCAACCGCCGCGCCGAGATCGAGGTGACGCGCCTGGTCGGCGGCAGCCGCGGCTTCGTGCGCCGGCCCTTCCTCTACACCGGCGCGCTCTACGGGCTGCTCGCGGGCCTCGTGGGCTGGACCATCGTCGCGCTGGCGATGCGCGCGCTGCTCGCACCGGCCGTCGAGCTCGCGCGGGCCTATGGCAGCGGCTTCCTGCTCTCCGGCCCCTCGCTGGCCGAACTCGGCTGGATGCTGGGGGCGGGCGTGGGGCTGGGCTTGATCGGGGCCTGGATAGCCGCCGGACGTCACCTGTCGCGCATCGAGCCCAGCGCCTGAAGTAAACCTTTTAATATCAAAAGGTTATTCGCCTGGAACTTCCCCGTCGCTTAGCACTCGAAGGCGAAGAGTGCTAAAATCGGCACGTTTCGCGGACGAGGAGGGACATCGCGGATGACTGCTGCCACGGCACTGGTTGCCCACCCTGTCGACTCGATGCTGGCCGGTCCCGTCGGGACCTTCGACGCCTATGTCGAGCGCGTCAATCGCATCCCGGTACTGGGCCGCGCCGAAGAGCGCGAGCTCGCGCTGCGCTTCCGTCGCGACAACGACCTCGAAGCCGCCCGCACGCTGGTGCTCTCGCACCTGCGCTTCGTCGTGCACATCGCCCGCGGCTACGTGGGCTACGGCTTGCCGGTGAACGATCTCGTCCAGGAGGGCAACGTCGGCCTCATGAAGGCCGTGAAGCGCTTCGACCCGGAGGTGGGCGTGCGCCTGGTGTCCTTCGCGGTGCACTGGATCCGCGCCGAAATCCACGAATACGTGCTGCGCAACTGGCGGCAGGTGAAGATCGCGACGACCAAGGCGCAGCGCAAGCTGTTCTTCAACCTGCGGCGCCTGAAGAAGAACCTCAACTGGCTGAATGCCGAGGAGACCGCGGCCGTGGCGCGCGACCTGGGCGTGCGGCCGGCCGAGGTGGCCGAGATGGAGCAGCGTCTCGCGGCGCAGGACCTGCCGTTCGACGTGAGCCCGGGCACCGAGGAGGAGGAATCCTGGGGCCCGGCCGCCTACCTGCCCGCCCCCGGGGCCGATCCGGCCGAACAGATCGAGGACGAGGAATATTCCGCCTCGTCCAGCGAGGCGCTGGCCGCGGCCGTCCGCCAGCTCGATGAGCGCAGCCGCGACATCCTCGAGCAGCGCTGGATGGCGCCGCGCAAGGCCACCCTGCACGAGTTGGCGGCGCGTTATGGTGTATCGGCCGAGCGCATCCGCCAGATCGAAAGCAGCGCCATTGCCCGGCTGCGCCGGCACCTGCCCTCCCCGGAAACCCTCGCCACTGTCTGACGGAAGCGACAGGGAGTCGAGGGCTCCCGGCGGCAGTTGGGTCCAAAACCTCCGGTTGGTTGCTCAAACCGATGATTCGGTATGGTTTTCCGCATCCGTTGGTACTAAGATGATTCCCAGTTCGCAGTGGCAACGAGCGCTGCGAAAATCGGACAGCAGCAGATTGCAGAAAGTCTGGCTGTTCCGAGGGGACACGGATGGGGCTGGCGCCCATTGTGCGCCAGCCCGAGGTGGCCAGAACGCGCGAACTGACGCGCAGCGCCCCGCACTTTCGGGGGCGGCCAGTGGCCAGTCACCTGATCCGGAAACTTTGTTGTGCCCCGCGTGACAGACCGGGTCGATTGATGAAACTGGAACCCCGCGCAAGCGGGGTTTTTTTTGGCTTGGCGCCCTTGAAGTGCGACAATCGGCCCAAATCCGCTACCGTCACCAGGCGACCACGGGTTCCCGGGCATGCGGGCGAGCAAGAAGAAAACGGGCGTTGTGAATTTCGCCGTATCCCACGACGACGGGATCGTGACAGTGGCCGTGGACGGCCCGATCACAGCGGCGGTCGGCGACCAGCTCATGCGCCTGAGCCTGGAGGCGCTGCGCGAATACGCGGCGCACTGCGTGCTGCAGGACCTGCGTCGCGCACGGCTCGCCGAGTCGACGCTGCAGCTCATCAACCGGCCGCGCCTGGCCGACGAGCTGGGCATACCGCCCGAAACCCGCGTGGCGCTGCTGTGCAAGGTGCTGACGACCGACCACGACATGCTGGTCAATCTCGCGCACACGCGCGGCCATGCGCTGCGCGCCTTCACCGACGGCGCGCAGGCCATCGCGTGGCTGAAGGGCGCGGCACCGGCGCTGCGCCCGGCGCGCGCCGGGCGGGCGCGCTAGCCGCGCATCCACAGCAGGTTCGCCTGCCCCTCCACGCGTCGCAGCTCGGCGAGCGTCGTCGCACGCGGTTCGCCGTTGCCGATGATGTGGGGCCGCAGGCCCGCGGCTTCCGGCAGCCGCAGCGGCTCCTCGACGTCGAGCTGCGCGGCGCGCAGGAAGCGCGGGGAATACTCCATCAGCAGCAGCTCGGTGCGCGCGAGCACGCCGGCGCCGCCACGCATCGCCGCGGCCTCGTGGCCCTCGATGTCGATCTTCAGCAGCCGCAGCCGGCGCGCATCCAGCGCGGCGCGCGCCCAGAAGGCATCCAGCGTCGTGGTCTTCACCGCGATGTCGTCGCCGCTGTAGAGCGGCAGCAGCGTGTGCTGGCCGCGGTTGCCGCCGCCATAGCGGTGCAGCGTCGCCTCGCGCTCGCTGTCGCTGACGGCGCTGGTTACCACCTGCACGCGGCTCGCGTGGTTGCGCTCGAGGTTGGCGCGCAGCAGCGCCGCGTTGTCCGGGTCGGGTTCGAAGGCGAAGATCGCCGCGCCCGGCTCGGCCATGCGGTCGCAGAGCACCGAGTACCAGCCGATGTTGGCGCCGACGTCCAGCATCACGTCGCCGCCGCGCAGCCGCAGGTGCTCGACGATCCAGGCGCTGATCGCCGGCTCGTGGACGCCGTGGCGCGAGAGCTTGCGCGCGTGACGGTCGGCGGTGCGCGCCTCGAAGCTCATGCCGCAGTAGCGCGCCCGCGCGACGATGGTCTCGGGCCGCGTGACCCGCCGCTGCCACAGGTAGCGCGCGGCGCGCAGGTAGTAGCCGAGGCCCCGGCGCGGGCGCCGCGGGAAGCTCACCGGCCGCCGCGGCGGGCCGGCCGCCTCGGCCGCGCGCCGGGGATAGAGCGAATCGAGGAGCGTGGTGGCGCCGGCCGAACCCGCCAGCAGCTGGTCGGCGCCGAACATGGCGAGCTCGCTGGCGACGCTGCCCGCGGCCGGGGCGAGCCGGCCGAGCCAGGCGCGGCGCACGCGCGGCTGCAGCGCCCGCTCGAGGCGTGCGCCGGCGGCGCGCGGCGCGATCACCAGCACTTCGTTGTGGCCGCTCTGCAGGTTGGCCTGCTCGGCGTGATCGGCGATCTCGGCGTCGGTCGCGTCGTCGAGCAGGACGTGGGCGATGCGCATGCGGTGCGGTCGTGGGTGGGGGCGGCGCATTGTGCGGGTTGCTGCCAGTGCATGCAAATGGCCATACTGCGGCTCGCCCGATGGACGCGCCCGCCGACAACCCGCCCGCACGCCTGCGCATCGCGCACGTGATCCTCTCGCAGGGCTTCGCCGGCTCCGAGCGCTCCACCGTCGAGTCCTGCGCCGCGCAGTGCGCCGCGCACGACGTGCTGGTCGTCGTGCGCCGCGGCCACCGCAGCCGCAGCGGCGCCAGCATCCGCGATCACCTCGACCCGCGCGTCGCGGTCACCGAGGTCCCGGACCGCTGGTTCACGCGCCGGCGGCTCGAGCAGGTGCTGCGCGAGTGGCGGGCGGACGTGGCGCACGCGCACCTGCGGCGCGCGACGCGGCTGCTGGCGCGCTGCCGCCTCGACGTCGCGCGCATCTCGACGCTGCACCTCGGCATCAACGGGCCGCAGTTCCTCGAGATGGACGCGCTGGTGTGCATCTCGCCCTGGCAGCTCGAGACGATCCCGAAGGACTACCGCGGGCGCGCGCAGCTGATCCGCAACTCGCTGGTGCCGCACGCGCGCCTGGGCCCGGAGCGCATCGCGGCGCTGCGCGCCGGGATGGGCGCCGCGCCCGGCGAGTTCCTGGTCGGCGGCGTCGGGCGGCTCGCGCACTCCAAGGGCTGGGACCTGCTGCTGCGGGCCTTCGCGCAGGCGGCGCTCCCCAATGCGTGCCTGGCGCTCGTCGGCGAGGGGCGCGAGCGCGCGCGGCTGCAGAAGCTCGCGGGGCCGCGCGTGCGGCTGCTCGGCTTCCGCCCCGACGCCAAGGACTACTACCAGGCCTTCGACCTGTTCGTCTGCCCCTCGCGGCGCGAACCGATGGGACGCGTGATCCTCGAGGCGCTCGACGCCGGCGTGCCGGTGGTGGCCGCCGCGGCCGCCGGCCCGCGCGAGATCCTGGCGGAGTTCCACGGCGACCTGGTGCCGGTCGGCGACGTGCCCGCGCTCGCCGCGGCGCTGCGCCGCGCCTGGGAGGCGCGCGGCGAGCGGCGCGAAGTGGACGTCTCCGCGCACCATCTCGAGCGCGTTTCCGGGGAGATGATCGCGCTGTATCGCGAGGCGATCGCGCGGCGGCGCGGGCTCGTGCCCGCCGCCTGAGGCCGCGCTCGCCCGTCCTGCGGCGCTACGGCAGGTCGCTGCTGCCCATCAGGAAGCGGTCGCACTCGCGCGCGGCGCCGCGGCCCTCGTTGATCGCCCACACCACCAGGCTCTGGCCGCGGCGGCAGTCGCCGGCCGCGAACACGCCCTTGATGCTGGTGGCGAACCGGCCGTGCTCGGCCTTGACGTTGCTGCGCGCGTCGACCTCGGTGCCGAGGTCCTTGAGGAGCGACTGCTCGGGACCGAGGAAGCCCATCGCCAGCAGCACCAGCTGCGCGGGCAGCGTGCGTTCGGTGCCCGGCTGCTCGACCGGCACGAACTGGCCGGCGGCGTTCTTCTCCCACTTCACCTGCACCGTCAGCAGTTCCTTCACGTTCCCCTGGGCATCGCCGGTGAACTTCTTGACGGTGGCCTGGTAGACGCGCGGGTCGCCGCCGAAGCGCGCGGCCGCTTCCTCCTGCCCGTAGTCCATCCGGTAGACCTTGGGCCACTCCGGCCACGGGTTGTCGGCGGCGCGCTCGTCCGGCGAGCGCGGCATGATCTCGATCTGCGTGATGCTCCGGCAGCCGTGGCGCATCGCGGTGCCGACGCAGTCGGTGCCGGTGTCGCCGCCGCCGATCACCACCACGTCCTTGCCGCGCGCGTGGATCGGGCAGGCATCGGTGCCGCCGGCGAGCAGCGCGCGGGTGTTGGCCGTCAGGTACTCCATCGCGAAGTGCACGCCGCCGAGCTTGCGGCCTTCGACCGGCAGGTCGCGCGGCTGGGTCGCACCGGTGCACACGACGATCGCGTCGAAGTCCTTGAGCAGCAGCTGCGCCTCGACGTTCTCGCCGACGTGCGCGTTGCACAGGAACTTCACGCCCTCCTGCTCGAGCTGCCCGATGCGCCGCAGGACCACCGCGCGCTTGTCGAGCTTCATGTTCGGGATGCCGTACATCAGCAGGCCCCCGGGGCGGTCGGCGCGCTCCAGCACCGTGACCGCGTGGCCGGCGCGGTTGAGCTGCGCGGCGGCCGCGAGGCCGGCCGGCCCCGAGCCGATCACCGCGACCTTCCTGCCGGTGCGCTTGGCCGGTTCCTGCGGCAGGATCCAGCCCTCCTCCCAGCCGCGGTCGGCGATCGCCGCCTCGATGTTCTTGATCGTCACCGGCGGGTTGGTCATGCCGAGCACGCACGAGCCCTCGCAGGGCGCCGGGCAGACGCGGCCGGTGAACTCGGGGAAGTTGTTGGTGCGCTGCAGGCGCTCGAGCGCCTCGCGCCACAGGCCGCGGTAGACGAGGTCGTTCCACTCCGGGATCAGGTTGTTGATCGGGCAGCCCGAGGCCATGCCGCTGATCAGCCTGCCCGTGTGGCAGAAGGGCACGCCGCAGTCCATGCAGCGCGCGCCCTGCTGGCGCAGGTGCTTGTCCTCCATGTGCTGGTGGAACTCGTCCCAGTCGCGCACGCGCTCGCTCGGCGTGCGGTCGACCGGGAGCTCCCGCAGATACTCGATGAACCCTGTCGGCTTACCCATGCGCTGTCACTTCTTCTTCAATTGCCGCCGACGCGCGCCAGGTCGCGCGCGTTCTCCTCGAACGCCGCCATGATCGCCTCGTCGCCCGAGAGGCCCTGGTCATGCGCGCGACGCAGGCAGGCGAGCACGCGCTTGTAGTCCTTGGGCATCACCTTGACGAACTTCGCCGCGACGTGGTCCCAGCGGTCGAGCAGCTCGCGCGCGCGCGCGCTGCCGGTGTAGTCCAGGTGCCTGCGCACCAGTTCGCGCACCGCCGCGATCTCCTCGGCCTCCTCGAGCCGCTCGATGCCGACCATCTGCGCGTTGACGCGCGCCTTGAAGTCGCCGGCCTCGTCGAGCACGTAGGCCACGCCGCCGGACATGCCGGCGCCGAAGTTGCGCCCGGCGCGGCCGAGCACCACGACGCGCCCGCCGGTCATGTACTCGCAGCCGTGGTCACCGACCGACTCGACCACCGCGTCGACGCCGCTGTTGCGCACCGCGAAGCGCTCGCCCGCCATGCCGCGGATGTAGACCTCGCCGCTGGTGGCGCCGTACAGCGCCACGTTGCCGACGATGATGTTGTCCTCGGCGGCGAAGCGCGCCTTCGGCGAGGGCTGGATCACCAGCCGTCCGCCCGACAGGCCCTTGCCGACGTAGTCGTTGGCGTCGCCCTCGAGCCGGAAGGTCATGCCCGGCGGCAGGAAGGCGCCGAAGCTCTGGCCGGCCGAACCGGTGAACTTCAGGTCGACGGTGCCGTCGGGCAGGCCCTTGGCGCCCCACTTGCGCGTCACCTCGCTGCCGGTGATCGTGCCGACCACGCGGTGCACGTTGCGCACCGCGACGTCGCCGCGCACCTTGTCGCCGCGCTCGATCGCCGGCCAGCACATCGGCAGGATGGTGGTCAGGTCGAGCGACTTCTCCAGCCCGTGGTCCTGCGCCACCTCGCAGTAGCGGCCGATCTCGGGACCGACGTCCGGCTGGTAGAGGATGTTGCTGAAGTCGAAGCCGCGCGCCTTCCAGTGGTCGATCGCCTTGCGCGCCTCGAGCCGGTCGACGCGCCCGACCATCTCCTCGACGCTGCGGAAGCCGAGCTGCGCCATGATCTGGCGCATGTCCTCGGCGATGAAGCGCATGAAGTTGACGACGTGCTCGGGCTTGCCGGCGAAGCGCTCGCGGAGCTTGGGGTCCTGCGTCGCGACGCCGACCGGGCAGGTGTTGAGGTGGCAGACGCGCATCATCACGCAGCCGACCGAAACCAGCGGCGCGGTCGCGAAGCCGAACTCCTCGGCGCCGAGCAGCGCGGCGATCACCACGTCGCGGCCGGTCTTGAGCTGGCCGTCGGCCTCGACCACGATGCGGTTGCGCAGGTTGTTGAGCACCAGCGTCTGGTGGGTCTCGGCGAGGCCGAGTTCCCAGGGCAGGCCGGCATGCGCGATCGAGGTCTGCGGCGCCGCGCCGGTGCCGCCGTCGTAGCCGCTGATCAGCACCACGTCGGCGTGCGCCTTGGAGACGCCCGCGGCGATCGTGCCGACGCCGACCTCGGCCACCAGCTTGACGCTGATGCGCGCCTCGCGGTTGGCGTTCTTCAGGTCGTGGATCAGCTCGGCCAGGTCCTCGATCGAGTAGATGTCGTGGTGCGGCGGCGGCGAGATCAGGCCGACGCCGGCGGTGGTGTGGCGCGTCTTCGCGACCCACGGGTACACCTTGGTGCCGGGCAGCTGGCCGCCCTCGCCGGGCTTGGCGCCCTGCGCCATCTTGATCTGGATCTCGCGCGCGCTGACCAGGTACTCGCTGGTGACGCCGAAGCGCCCCGAGGCCACCTGCTTGATCGCCGAGTTCTTCGAGTCGCCGTTGGGCAGCGGCCGGAAGCGCTCCGGGTCCTCGCCGCCCTCGCCGGTGTTGCTCTTGCCGCCGATGCGGTTCATCGCGATCGCCAGCGTCTCGTGCGCCTCCTGGCTGATGGAGCCGTAGCTCATCGCGCCGGTCTTGAAGCGCTTGACGATGCTCTCGACCGGCTCGACCTCCTCGAGCGGCACCGCATCGCCTTCCTTCAGCTCCAGCAGCCCGCGGAGCGTGGCGAGGCGCTGCGACTGGTCGTTGATCAGCGCGGCATACGACTGGTAGGTCGCGAAGCTCCCGGTGCGCACCGCCTTCTGCAGCCGGTGGATCGACTCGGGGTTGAACTGGTGGTGCTCGCCCTCGGCGCGCCACTGGTACTGCCCGCCGACGCCGAGCGTCGGCGCCTCGGCGCCGCGCTCGCCGAACGCGGCGCGGTGGCGCATCAGCACCTCGCGCGCGATCACGTCCATGCCGATGCCGCCGACGCGCGAGGCCGTCCAGGTGAAGTACTCGTCGATGACGTCCTGGCGGATGCCGACCGCCTCGAACACCTGCGCGCCGTGGTAGCTCTGCAGCGCCGAGATGCCCATCTTCGAGGCGACCTTGATGACGCCCTTGGTGGCCGCCTTGACGTAGTTCTTGCAGCCGAACTTGTGGTCGACGTTGGTCAGCATGCCGTCCTGGATCATGCCGTCGATGGTCTCGAAGGCCAGGTACGGGTTGATGGCGCTGCAGCCGTAGCCGATCAGCAGCGCGAAGTGGTGCACCTCGCGCGCCTCGCCGGTCTCGAGCACGATGCTGACGCGGGTGCGCAGGCCCTCGCGGATCAGGTAGTGGTGCAGGCCCGCGACTGCCAGCAGCGCCGGCACCGCGGCGAAGTCGCGGTTGACGCCGCGGTCGCTGAGGATGAGGACGTTGATCTCCTCCTCCTCGATCATGCGCCGCGCCATGATGCGCAGCTCCTCCATCGACTTGACCAGCCCCTGCTCGCCGCGCGTCACGCGGAACAGGATCGGCAGCACGCCGACCTTGAGGTTCGGCAGGTCCATGCGCCGCACGCGCGCGAACTCCTCGTTGGTGAGGATCGGGCCGGCGAGCGCCAGCTGGCGGCAGTCGGCCGGCCGCGGCTGCAGCAGGTTGCCCTCCGAGCCGAGCAGCACCTCGCTCGAGGTGATCAGCTCCTCGCGGATGCAGTCGATCGGCGGGTTGGTCACCTGCGCGAACAGCTGCTTGAAGTAGTCGTACAGCAGACGCGGCTTGGCCGACAGCGCCGCGAGCGGCGTGTCGTTGCCCATCGAGCCGACCGCCTCGACGCCGTTGCGCGCCATCGGGTCGATCAGGATGCGCTGGTCCTCGAAGGTGTAGCCGAAGGCGATCTGGCGGTGCAGGAGCGTCGCGTGGTCGGGCGCCGGGATCTCGCCGGCCGGCGGCAGGTCGGCGAGCGCCACCATGTGCTCCTCGAGCCACTGCCGGTACGGGCGCTCGTTGACGATGGCGCGCTTGATCTCCTCGTCGTCGACGATGCGGCCGAGGACGGTGTCCACCAGGAACATGCGACCCGGCTGCAGCCGGCCCTTCTGCACGATGTCCTCGGGCGGGATCTCGAGCACGCCGGCCTCGGAGGCCATGACGACCATGTCGTCGCGCGTGACGTAGTAGCGCGAGGGCCGCAGGCCATTGCGGTCGAGCACCGCGCCGATCTGGCGGCCGTCGGTGAAGGCGATCGCGGCCGGGCCGTCCCACGGCTCCATCAGGCAGGAGTGGTACTGGTAGAAGGCCTTGCGCGCATCGTCCATGGTCTCGTGCGCCGACCACGGCTCGGGGATCATCATCATCACGGCGTGCGCCAGCGGCCGGCCGGCCAGCACCAGCAGCTCGAGCGTGTTGTCGAACATCGCCGAGTCGCTGCCGTTCGGGTTGACGATCGGCTTGATCTTGGCGATCTCGTCGCCGAACACGTCGGTCTGGAACAGCGCCTCGCGCGCCCGCATCCAGTTGATGTTGCCGCGCAGGGTGTTGATCTCGCCGTTGTGCGCGAGGTAGCGGTAGGGGTGCGAGCGGTCCCAGCTCGGGAAGGTGTTGGTGCTGAAGCGCGAGTGCACCAGCGCCAGCGCCGTCTCCATCGCCGGGTGCTGCAGGTCCTGGAAGTACTCGGCCAGCTGCGTCGTCAGCAGCATGCCCTTGTAGACCAGCGTCTTGTACGAGAGGCTGCAGATGTACCAGTACTCGGCGCCGTCGAGCGTCGAGGTGCGGATCTCGCTGTAGGCGCGCTTGCGCACCACGTACAGCCGCCGCTCGAAGGCGAGTTCGTCGGCGATGTCGCCGTTGCGGCCGATGAACACCTGGCGGATCGCCGGTTCGCTCATCTTGGCGGTCTCGCCCAGCGAGGCGTTCTTCGTCGGCACCGTGCGCCAGCCGAGCACCGTCAGGCCCTCGGACTGCACGATGTGCTCGAAGCGCTCCTCGAGGCGGCGGCGCATCGTCGGGTTGCGCGGCATGAACACCAGGCCGCAGGCGTACTGCCCCGGCTCGGGCAGCTGGATGCGCGACTTCTTGCACGTCTCCTTGAGGAAGGCGTGCGGCATCTGCATCAGCACGCCGGCGCCGTCGCCGGTGTTGACCTCGCTTCCGGAGGCGCCGCGATGGTCGAGGTTCTTCAATACCTCGATCGCCTGCTGCAGGATGCGGTGCGACTTGCGGCCCTTGATGTCGACCACGAAGCCGACGCCGCAGGCGTCGTGCTCGAACTGCGGGTCGTACAGGCCCTGCTTCGGCGGCGGACCGAGCCGCGGCGTGGCGTTGCGCATCGTCTTACAGTGCTCCCTCATGCAGCTTGCATCACCGCGAGGGTCGCCGCGCCGTGACGCCGTCCAGGCACCACAGTTCGTTTCGATTCTTTACGGTCTGATGCCCTGGGCTCGACCCCCCAGGACGGCGATGTGTCAGAAACCCTGCTAAAACAACGCTGCCCGCGCGCCAGAGGCCCGTAAAAGCCGCTCGACCCTCACGGTACCGAATATTACCGACGCGGGGCGGCGGGTCAATGCGCCGGCCGCGGCACCTGCCAGGCCGCGGCCGACGCGCTGCCGCAACAGAGTCTCAACGGCGGCTGTCGCCCCGGTCCCGCGGTTCGCGCTCCCGCTGCTGCGGGGGTGGCGAGGGCACCTGCGGCTGCGGAGCCGGCTGCGCCTTGGGAGCCGGCTGCGGCGCCGCCTGTGCGGGCACCTGCGGCGGCGGCACCGGGGCGGCGCGCGGGATCATCGGCGGCGGGCGCACCGGCACCTGCACGGGCGCCTGCACGGGCGCCGCCGGGCGCTGCGGCTCGGGCTGCGGCGCGACGCGTACCGGCGGCGCGTCCGGACGCACCGGCTCGGACCGCGGCGCCCAGCGGGGCGTCGGCGGGCTCCGCTCCGGCTCCGCGGCGGGCGCGGGCGGCGCAGACGGCGCGGCCCGGGGTGCGGGCTGGGGCTGGGACGGAGCCGGCGACGCCACGGGCGCCGGCCCGCGCTGCTGCACCGGGCGTTCGGGCTGCGGGCTGCCGCTGCCCTGCTGGCCACGATCGCCCTGCTGGCCACGATCGCCCTGCTGGCCACGATCACCCTGCTGGCCACGATCGCCCTGCTGGCTGCGATCGTCGAAGGCCGGGCGCCCGCGCGTCCAGCGCGAATCGTCGCGGCGCGGCTCGGACGGGCGCGGCGGCTCGGTGGCGCGCGGCGGCTCCGTCGTGCGCGGTGGCTCCGTCGTGCGCGGTTCGCCGCGCGAGGGCGTCGGGTTCACCGGGCGTTCGGGAATGGAGATGCGCCGGTCATCGCGCGGCCGGTTGTCCTCGCGCGGACGCTGCGGGCGCGCCGGCGCCTCGCGCGGCGGCGCGGGCGGACGGTAGACGTGGCCGTCACCGGACTGGATCGGCCGTTCGCGCCGCCAGCCCTCCGGCGCCGGGCGATAGCGAGGACGCTCGTGATGCCCGTCCGGCACCCAGCACCAGCGACCGTGGTAGCGCGCCCAGCGACCGTAGTGGTACGGCGCGTAGCCCCACGGCGAGGAGTCGACCCAGGTCCAGCCCCAGGGGCTGATCCAGGTCCAGCTACCGAAGGCGTACGGCGTCCAGCCCGCGGACAGGCCCGAGGGGAACCAGACGTAGCCGAAGCCCGCCGCGTAGTCCCAGTCGCCGTAGGCGTCGAGGTCCTCGTAGCCGACCATGTCGGCCGGGACGTAGCGCGAGCTGACCGAGCGCTCGATGCGTGCCTCGCGCTCCTCGCACCAGCGGTCGAAGCCGTCGGGCGCGAAGGCCGCGGCGGTGCGCGCCTCGCCGCCATCGCCGCGGCGCAGGCGCAGCATTTCGCCGGCGCGCACGCGGTAGCTGCGCTCGCCGGCGCGGAACTCGGCGAGCCCGTCGCGCACGATCAGCAGGGTATCGCCGTCGCGATCGTCGGCCTCGACGCGATAGTCGCCCGGGCGCAGCGCCTCGATCACCCCGGCCTCCGTGCCGATGGCGACCTGCTCGCCCTCATCGAGCGCGCGCACCCGCAGCGCCGCGACGCCGCGCGCCAGCCATACGCGCACCGCGGCGTCGGTCATCCGGTCCAGCTCGGCCTCCGAGCCGCCGTCGAGCCGCAGCGCACCACGGTCCCAGCGCACCTCGACGCGCGCGTCGCGGTCGGTGCGCAGGCGGTCGCCGCCGGCGAGCGGCAGGTTGAGGCGCGGCTCGACCCACTCGCTCCCGCCCTCGAGCGCGACGCGCACGCCGCCGTCGAGGTAGCTGAGGCGCGCGGCACGGTCGGTGTAGCCCGCCTCGGGCGCCGGCTCCGGCGCCGGTCCGGCCGCCGGCTCCGCCGCCACGGTCGTCGTGACGCAGCCGCCGAGCAGCACCAGCGAGCCGCCCAGCACCGCAGCCAACCACGCGCGCATGCCCGTCTTCATGACCTTGCCTCCTCGAGAGCGCTGCGACCCCGCCGGTCGCCAGGTATCTTGCGGCCAACTGTGCGCGGCGTCGACTGAACGCCCACTGAATCGCGACGCGTCGCCGCCGCGCAAGAATTTCTCCGCCCACGCTCTTGCATCGCGCGGCGATTGGATTTAACTTTCGCGCCGCGTTGCGAGGTGTGGTGCCGCTCGTGACGTCCAGAAATGGTTGTCTGGACCATTGGGGGGTGTAGAGACCTACGATGAAGCAACTCAAGGCGTCCGTCGATTCCGAACCTGGACCCAGTCTTCACCGCGTTAACCAGTACCTGGAACAGAACTTCCCCGACTTCTTCGCCGAAGCCCGTTTCCACGTCGGGGACGATGACTACTTCCTCTACAGCCGCTTCGGCCAGTATCTCGCCCGCAGCATCGAGCACAACCGGGCCCCCCGCCAGAAGATCTACCGGGGTTTCACCGTCCTGAACAAGATGGCGCGCATGTCGGCCCGCAATCCGGCCGTGCGCCAGATGCTGGTCTCCGGCCCGCTGGAGCACATCGCCGACGCCCCCAAGGCGCGGGCGCTGGCGCTCAAGCGCCTCTCGCCGGTGGCCCAGGGCTACCTGGAGAGCCTCTGCGAATAATGCGCCGGGTGCCTGGCGCCCGGCGCCGCTGGTAGCCTTGCCACATGGCCCAGCGGTACCGCGCCCAGGACATCCTGCACTTCTGGTTCGGACCGCGGCCGTGGACGGCGCGCTCGGTGCGCGGCCGCTTCGCGCTGTGGTTCGGCGATCCGAAACGCCCCGAGCTCACGCCCCAGGCCGACGAGGCGCTGCGCCTGCGCCATGGGGCGGCCGTGCATGCCGCCGCCGCCGGTGAGCTCGAATCCTGGGAATCGAGCCCGCGCCGCCGGCTGGCGCTGATCCTCCTGCTCGACCAGTTCCCGCGGAGCCTGCATCGCGGCACCGCCGAAGCCTTCGCCACCGACCGCCAGGCCCTCTCGCTCTCGCTCACCGGGCTGCAGCTCGGCGCCGACGCGGTGCTCGACCCGGTGGAGCGGATCTTCTTCTATATGCCGCTGCAGCACGCCGAGTCGGCCGAGGTGCAGGCCGAATCGGTCGCCGCCTACCGCCGGCTGTGCGACGAGGCGACGACGGAGATGAAGACGCTGTTCCGGGGCGTGCACGCCTGGGCCATGCAGCATCGCGACATCATCGAGCGCTTCGGCCGCTATCCCCACCGCAACGCGGTGCTGGGACGCGAGTCGACGCCGGAGGAACGCGCCTGGCTCGACGCCGGCGGCGCACGCTTCGGGCAGTGATCCGTCCCGCCTAGTGGACCGCGACGCAGGCCTGGCCGCGCTTCTTGAGGCTCGCGCACAGCGCCTCGGCGCGCGATTCGCTAGCGACGCCGACCTGCAGGCGCACGACCGGCTTGCCCTGGCTCTTGCCCGCGACGTAGTGCGGCTTCAGGCCCTTGAGGTCCGAGGCGTACTTCGACCGCAGCGCGTGCCAGTCCGCTTCGGCGCGCGCCCGCGTGCCGAAGGCACCGAGCTGGACGAAGTGGGAACCGGAGGCGGCGGGCGCCGCCGGCTGCGGTGCCGCGGGCTTGGGGGCGGCGGGCCTGGCCGCGGCCGGCCGGGACGCCGGTTCGGCCTTCGGCACGGACTGCGCCGCGGCGGGCGGGGGCGTCGTTGCGACGACGTCGGCGGGAACTCCGCTCACGCCGGGCGCTACCGCCGCTCCCGCGGCGCCGTCGGCCGGCGCGGGGGCCGCGGCCTGGCCGCCGCCCGCGAGCTTGAAGTTCTCGATGCGCACGCGCGCTTCCTGGGCCCACTTGCTGTCGGCATGCTGGGCGACGAACTGCTCGTAGGCTTCGAGCGTGTCGGCGGCGGCCGCCTGCTGCCAGTCACGGTCCTCGGCCAGCTGCTTGAGCCGGCTCTGCGCCTGCACCGCAAACTCGCTGTCCGGATGCTGCTGCAGGAAGTCCTGGTAGGCTTCGCTGGTGTCGGCGCCCTGGGCGGCCTTCCAGTCGTCCTTGACGCGGCTGCAGCCCGGCAGCAGCAGGACGGCCGCGGCGGCCACGATGATCGGCAGCAGACGTGATGTGCGCATCAGAATCTCCCCGCAGGTTGCGGCAGGATTGTAGCAGTACGCCGACAGCTGTCAGGCCGAAGCGCGCGCCGGCACACTGCGCCGCAGCCCACCGACACCGGGAATGCCATGAGTGAACTGCCTCGCCGCCGCCTGCTCGACCGCATGCGCAGCAGTCCCTCGCTGCTGGCACAGGAAGTACGCCTGACCGGCGACATCGAGACCTCCGGGCCGCTGCTGCTCAGCGGCCACGTGCGCGGCAACGGCCGCATCGGCGGCGAGCTCGGCATCGCCAGCGGCGCCCACTGGGAGGGCGACCTCGTGGCCCGCAGCGCCGTCGTCTCCGGCCAGGTTACCGGCACGCTGGTGGTCGAGGAGAAGCTCGAGATCGGCGCCAGCGCCGTCATCCGCGGCCGCGTCCAGGCACGCAGCATCGCCATCGCGCGCGGTGCCAGCGTCGAGGGCGAGATGGCCGTCACCGGCAGCGAACCGGTGGTGCAGTTCGAGGAAAAACGCACCCGTCCCTAGGCCGATCCGCACGCGATTGCGGAGGCTACGCTGGGATTCGGGTGATCTTCTTGGCAGACTCGGGACCCCGGCGGCAGGCCCGAGTACCCGGCCGACGCGCCACGCGCCGGGTGCCGCGCACCCCGTGCCACGGGCAGGAGGCACATTCATGTCCGATCATCCGTACGTGCTGGACGGCAACGAGGCCGCGGCGCGCATCGCCCATCTTTGCAGCGAGGTGATCGCGATCTACCCGATCACGCCCAGCTCGACGATGGGCGAGCTGGCCGACGCCTGGTCGGCGGCCGGCCAGGCCAACATCTGGGGCGCCGTGCCGCAGGTGGTGGAGATGCAGAGCGAAGGCGGCGCCGCCGGCGCCGTGCACGGCGCGCTGCAGGCCGGCGCGATGTCGTGCACCTTCACCGCGTCGCAGGGGCTGCTGCTGAAGCTCCCCAACATGTTCAAGATCGCCGGCGAGCTCACGCCCACCGTGTTCCACATCGCCGCGCGCACGCTGGCCACGCACGCGCTGTCGATCTTCGGCGACCACAGCGACGTGATGGCCGCGCGCACCACCGGCTTCGCGCTGCTCGCCTCCGGCAGCGTGCAGGAGGCGCAGGACCTGGCCGCCATCGCCCACATGGCCACGCTGCAGGCGCGCGTGCCGTTCCTGCATTTCTTCGACGGCTTCCGCACCAGCCACGAGGTCAACAAGATCCAGCTGCTGGGCGCCGACGACATGCGCGCGCTCATCGACGAGGATCTGGTCAGGGCCCACCGCGCGCGCGCGCTCAACCCCGACCGGCCGGTGATGCGCGGCACGGCGCAGAACCCCGACGTGTTCTTCCAGGCGCGCGAGGCCTGCAACCCGTATTACGCGGCGGTGCCGGGGATCGTCGCCGCGGCGATGCAGCGCTTCGCCGCGCTCACCGGGCGGCGCTACAGCCTGTTCTGGTACCACGGCGCGCCCGACGCGGAGCGCGTGATCGTGCAGATGGGCTCGGGCGTCGGCGCCACGCGCGAGGCGGTGGAGCGGCTGCGGGCGGCCGGCGAGAAAGTGGGCCTCCTCACGGTGCGCCTGTACCGCCCGTTCGACACGGCGGCCTTCGTCGCCGCGCTGCCGACGACGGTCCGCTCGATCGCCACGCTCGATCGCACCAAGGAGCCGGGCGCGGTGGGCGAACCGCTCTACCAGGACGTCGTCGCCGCGCTGGCCGAGGCCTGGCCCGAGGGCGCGCCGCTGCCGCGCGTGATCGGCGGCCGCTACGGCCTGTCATCGAAGGAGTACACGCCGGCCATGGCCAAGGCGGCGTTCGACGAGCTGCGCTCGAGCCGGCCCAAGCGCCACTTCACGGTGGGCATCACCGACGACGTCTCGCACCTCTCGCTCGCGGTCGACGCGGACTTCGACACCGAGGCCGCGGGCGTGACCCGCGCCGTGTTCTACGGCCTGGGGGCCGATGGCACCGTCGGCGCGACCAAGAACACCGTCAAGATCATCGGCGAAAACACGCCGCTGCACGCCCAGGGCTACTTCGTCTACGACAGCAAGAAGTCCGGCGCCATCACCGTCTCGCACCTGCGCTTCGGTCCCGCGCCCATCGAGTCGACCTACCTCGTCAGGCACGCCGACTTCGTCGCCTGCCACCAGTTCGAGTTCATGGAGAAGCTCGACGTGCTGGAGTTCGCGCGCGAGGGCGCCACCTTCCTGCTCAACAGCCCCTACGGCCCGGACGAGGTGTGGAGCCGGCTGCCGCGCGAGGCGCAGCAGGGCATCCTCGACAAGCGGCTGCGCTTCTTCGTCGTCGATGCGCTGCAGGTGGCCAGGCAGGCGGGGCTCGCCGGCCGCATCAACACGGTGACGCAGGCCTGCTTCTTCGCCATCTCCGGCGTGCTGCCACGCGATGAGGCCATCCGCGCGATCAAGGACGCCATCCGCAAGACCTACGGCAAGCGCGGCGAGACGGTGCTCAACCGCAACTTCGCCGCCGTCGACGCCTCGCTGGCGGCGCTGGCGGAGGTCAAGGTGCCGGCGCGCGCCGACTCGCCGCTGTCGCGCCGCCCGACCGTGCCCCGGACCGCGCCGGACTTCGTGCAGCGGGTCACCGCCATGATGATGGACGGCAAGGGCGACCTGCTGCCGGTATCGGCGCTGCCGCCCGACGGCACCTTCCCCACCGGCACGACGCAGTGGGAGAAGCGCAGCATCGCGCAGGAGATCCCGGTCTGGGACGACAAGCTGTGCACGCAGTGCGCGATCTGCCCGCTCGCCTGCCCGCATGCCGCGATCCGCATCAACGTGTTCCCGGCCGAGGCGCTCGCCGGCGCCCCGTCGACCTTCCGGGCCGCGCCATGGACGCGCAAGGACGCGCTGGCCGGCATGCAGTACAGCCTGCAGGTGGCGCCGGAGGACTGCACCGGCTGCGGCGTGTGCGTGGACGTGTGCCCGACGCGCAGCAAGGAGGTGGTCAAGCTCAAGGCCATCAACATGGCACCCAAGCCCGCGCACCTCGAGGCCGAGCGCGCCAACTACGAATTCTTCCTCACGCTCCCCGAGCAGCGGCCGTCCGCGGAGGTCACCGACGGCCTGCGCGGCTCGCAGCTGCGGCGCCCGCTGTTCGAGTATTCCGGCGCCTGCTCGGGCTGCGGCGAGACGCCGTACCTCAAGCTGCTCTCGCAGCTGTACGGCGACCACCTCGTCATTGCCAACGCCACCGGCTGCTCCTCGATCTACGGCGGCAACCTGCCGACCACGCCCTGGGCGCGGAACGCCGCCGGCCAGGGGCCGGTGTGGAGCAACAGCCTGTTCGAGGACAACGCCGAGTTCGGCCTCGGCATGCGGCTGGCGCTCGACGCGCAGCGCGAGCTGGCGCTGCAGCTGGTGCGCGCTCTGCGCGGCACCATCGGCGCGGAGCTGGCCGATGCGCTGCTCGCGGCGCCGCAGGACGACGACGCGCAGATCGCGGCGCAGCGCGCGCGCGTCCGGGAGCTGGCCGGGATCCTGGCACGGAGCGATGCGCCGCAGGCGCGCCAGCTGCTGGCCGTGTCCGACAGCCTGGTCACGCGCAGCGTCTGGATCGTCGGCGGCGACGGCTGGGCCTACGACATCGGCTACGGCGGCCTCGACCACGTGCTGGCCTCGGGCCGCAACGTCAACATCCTGGTGCTCGACACCGAGGTGTACAGCAACACCGGCGGCCAGGCGAGCAAGTCGACGCCGCGCGGCGCGGTGGCCAAGTTCGCGGCCGCCGGCAAGTCGACCGGCAAGAAGGACCTCGGCATGATCGCGATGTCCTACGGCAACGTCTACGTCGCGCAGGTGGCCCTGGGCGCCGGCCCGGTGCAGACGGTGCGCACCTTCCAGGAGGCGGCGAGCTGGAACGGGCCGTCGCTGATCATCGCCTACAGCCACTGCATCGCGCACGGCATCGACATGAGCACCGGCATGAGCCACCAGCGCGACGCAGTCAAGAGCGGCTACCTGACGCTGTACCACTTCGACCCGCGGCTCGGCATGGGCGGCGCCGACCAGCCGCTGAAGCTCGACTCGCGCAAGCCCACGATCCCGCTCGAGCAGTTCACCATGAAGGAAGGACGCTTCGCGATGCTGGCGCAGGCCGATCCGGCGCGCGCCCGGGCGCTGGCCCGGAAGGCGCAGGCCGACGCCGACGCGCGCTGGACGCTGTACGAGCAGATCGCCGGCGTGCACCGCACGGTGGGCGGCGACGACGCCACCACGCCGCCGGCCGCGGCCGCGGACGCGGGCGCGACCGGGGCCGCTCCGGCCGCCACACCCACCACCGAGGAGGCCGCCAAGTGAACGCCGACCTGCGCACGCGCTACCTGGGCCTGGACCTGCGCAACCCGATCGTCGCCGCGGCCTCGCCGCTGACCGGCAACGTCGACAGCCTGCTGCGGCTGCAGGACGCGGGCATCGCCGCCGTGGTGCTGCCCTCGCTGTTCGAGGAGCAGATCGAGCACGAGGAGATGGCCACGCACGACCTGTACCTCGCCGGCACCGAGGTGTCGCCCGAGGCGCACGGCTTCTTTCCCGAGGTCAGGGCGAGCGGCTCGGCGGTGGAGCAGTACCTGCGGCTCATCGCCGACGCGAAGCGCTCGCTCGCGGTCCCCGTGATCGCCAGCCTCAACGGCTACACCACCGGCGGATGGACGCACTACGCGCGGCAGTTCGAGGCCGCCGGCGCCGACGCGGTGGAGCTCAACGTCTACTTCCTCGCCACCAACCCCGAGGACTCGAGCGCGGCGGTCGAGCAGCGCTACGTCGACCTGGTCGCCGGCGTGCGCTCGGAGGTCAAGGTGCCGGTGGCGGTGAAGGTGTCGCCCTACTTCAGCGCCCTGGCCAACATGGCGGTGCGCCTCGAGCGCGCGGGCGCGTCGGGCCTGGTGCTGTTCAACCGCTTCGTGCAGCCCGACATCATGCTCGAGGAGCTGGAGGTGGCCCCGCACCTCGTGCTCTCCAGCTCCGACGAGCTGCGCCTCGCGCTGCGCTGGATCGCCATCCTGCACGGGCACCTGCAGGCGAGCCTCGCCGCCACCGGCGGCGCGCACACCAGCGAGGACGTGCTGAAGCTCTTGCTGGCCGGCGCCGACTGCGTCATGTGCGCGAGCTGCCTGCTGCGCAACGGCCCGGGCCACGTGGGCACGCTGCTGCGCGGCCTGGAACGCTGGATGCTCGAGCGCGAGTACCAGTCGGTGCGCCAGATGCGTGGCTCGCTCAGCCAGCGCGCCTGCCCCGACCCGGCCGCCTTCGAGCGTTCGAACTACATGAAGGCGCTGAAGTCCTACACCAGCCCGTTCGCCTGATCCGGCCGCGGGCGCCCGCGGGCGGGGCCATCGCCTCACCGCGCACGGACGTCACGGTTCGCGCCGGCGGCCCCCCGCTATACTGCCGCGTGCCGATGCCGCGCCCGTACCACATCTGCCGCCGCCCATGGTCCCGCACGTCGATACCGGGCGGCGGACGGCTGCAGCCATGAGCGACGCGCGGCTGGTCCACCTGGTGGCGCACCGCGGCAACGCGCGGGAGTTTCCCGAGAACACCCTGCCGGCGTTCCAGTCGGCGCTCGATCTGGGCGTGCGCTTCCTCGAGCTCGACGTGCACCTGGCGCGCGACGGCACGCCGGTCGTGATCCACGACCACCTGCTGGCGCGCACCACGGGACTCCCGGGGAGCGTCTTCGAGCACGATGGCGCCCAGCTCGCGCAGCTCGAGGCGGCCGAGGCCGCGCGCTTCGGCGATCGGCACCGCGGCACGCGCATCCCGCTGCTGCGCGACGTGCTCGGGCTGCTCGACGGCCGGCCGGAGATCACGCTGTTCGTCGAGATCAAGCGCCAGAGCCTGCGCCAGTTCGGCCACGACGAGGTCGTCGGGCGCGTGCTCGAGACGCTGCGCCCGTGGCGCGGCCAGTGCGTGGTCATCTCCTTCGACCTGACCGCCGTGCAGCGCGCCCGCGCGCTCGGCGAGCTGCCGATCGGCTGGGTGCTGGGCGATTACGACCGGCGGCACGAGCTGCGCTACGAGGCGCTGCGCCCGGAGTTCCTGTTCTGCGACCACGCGAAGCTGCCGCCGCACGGCGCGCTGCGCCGCGGCCCGTGGCGCTGGGCCATCTACGAAGTGGACGCGCTGCCGCTGGCGCTGGAGCTGGCCGCGCGTGGCGCCGACTACCTCGAGACGATGGCGGTGCGGGAGATGGGCGCGGCGATGCGCTCGCTGAGCGCGTCGCCGTGAGCTCCGACTACGACGTGGTGGTCATCGGCGCCGGCATCCACGGCGCCGGTTGCGCCCAGGCCGCCGCGGCCGCCGGCCACAGCGTGCTGCTGCTCGAGCAGACGGCGATCGCGGCCGGCTCCTCCAGCCGCTCGAGCAAGCTGATCCACGGCGGCCTGCGCTACCTCGAGACCGGCCAGTTCCGGCTGGTGCGCGAGAGCCTGCACGAGCGCACCGTCCTGCTGCGCATCGCGCCCGACCTCGTGCGGCTGCGCCGCTTCTACCTGCCGGTGTACCGCGCGACGCGGCGCCAGGGCTGGCAGCTCGCGCTCGGCCTGTCGCTGTACGCGCTGCTGGCGGGATTCGCCGCCGGCGCCGGCTTCGGCCGGGCGCCGCGCCGCGACTGGGAGCGGCTCGACGGCCTGCAGACGCGCGGCCTGCGCCACGTGCTCTGGTACCACGACGCGCAGACCGACGACGCGCTGCTGTCGCGCGCGGTGGTGCGCTCGGCGCAGGCGCTCGGCGCCGAACTCGCGCTGCCGGCGCGCTTCACCGGCGCGCGCCTCGCCGCCGGCGGCGCCGAGGTGCGCTACGTGACGCCGCGCGGCGAGCAGGCCTGCCATGCGCGCGTGCTGGTCAACGCCGCCGGGCCCTGGGCCACCGAGGTCGCGCGCCGCATCGAGCCGGCGGTGGCGGTGCCGGCCGTGGAGCGCGTGCAGGGCGCGCACCTGGTGGTGCCCGGCCGCACCGAGCAGGGCATCTACTACGTCGAGAGCCCGCGCGACGGCCGCGCCGTGTTCGTGATGCCCTGGCACGAGGCGACGCTGATCGGCACCACCGAGACGCGCTTCCGGGGCGATCCGGGCCGCGTCGCGCCGCAGCCCCGCGAGGTCGCCTACCTGCTGGAGATCCTGCGGCACTACTTCCCGCGCCACGCCGGGCTGCAGGCCAGCGACCTGCTCGGCGCCTTCGCCGGCCTGCGCGTGCTGCCCGCCGGCCGCGGCCACGCCTTCCACCGCTCGCGCGAGACGCTGCTGGTGCCGGACCGGGCCGAGCGGCCGCGCGTGCTGTCGGTCTACGGCGGCAAGCTCACCACCTGGCGCGCGGTCGCGGCGCGGGCGCTCGAGCGCGTGGCCGCATCGCTCCCGGCCCGTGCGCCGCGCGCGCGCACCGACCGGATCCTCCTCCGGGCCGATTGATGCGGGGCGTGCTGGCGCTCGACCAGGGGAGCCACGCGAGCCGCGCGGTCGTGTTCGACGCGGCCGGGCGCGAATGCGCCAGCGCCGAAGTGGCGCTCGCCACCGTGCGGCGCGGCGCCAGCGAGGTCGAGCACGATGCGCAGGAACTGCTTGCTTCGCTCCGCGCCGCGGCGGAGCGGGCGCTCGAGGCGGCGCGGCGCGCGCACCCCGGGATCGAGCTCATCGCCGCGGGGCTCGCGACCCAGCGCTCGACCTTCGTCGCCTGCGAGCGCGGCTCGCTCGCGCCGCTGGCGCCGGCGATCTCCTGGCAGGATCGCCGCAACGCCGGCTGGCTCGCGACGCTGCAGGCGCACGCGCCGCGCGTACGCGCGCTCACCGGCCTGCCGCTCTCGGCGCACTACGGCGCCAGCAAGATGCGCTGGTGCCTGGATCACCTGCCGCCGGTGGCCAGTGCCGCCGCGCGCGGCGAACTGCTGCTGCTGCCGCTGGCCGCGTGGCTCGTGGGCCGGCTCACCGGGTCGGCCGCGGTCGATCCCGCCAACGCCGCGCGCACGCTGCTGTGGGACTCGACGACGCTGGACTGGTCGGCCGAGCTGTGCGCGCTGTTCGGCATCGACCCGGCCTGGCTGCCGCCCTGCCGCCCGACGCGCGCGCCCTTCGGCACGCTGCGCTTCGGCGCCAGCGCGTTGCCGCTCACGGCCTGCACCGGGGACCAGTCGGCGGTGCCCTTCGCCCACGGTACGCCCGACCCGGACTGCGCCTACGTGAACCTCGGCACCGGCGCATTCATCCAGCGGCCGCTGCCCACGCGCCCGGCGGATCCGGAGCCACTGATCGGCAGCATCCTCTGCGTCGACGAGCACGGGCCGCGGTACTCGCTCGAGGGCAGCGTCAATGGCGCCGGCGCGGCCGTGGCCTGGTTCGCAGGCAGCGCCGGCGTGGAGGAGTCGCGGCTGTGGCCGTTGCTCGCGACGCTGGCGGATGCCGCGCCGCTCCCGCTGTTCGTCAACGGCGTCGGGGGACTGGGCTCGCCGTGGTGGCGGCCCGCCGGGCAGGCGCAGTTCATCGGCACGGGATCGCTGGCCGAGCGTTTCGGCGCCGTCGTCGAGAGCATCGCCATCCTGGTCGCCGCGAACCTGGAGGCGATGGCACGTCGGCACGGACCGCTGCGCCGCGTGGTCGTCACCGGCGGCCTGGCGCGCTCGGACTGGCTGTGCCGCAGGCTCGCGGCGGCCATCGGCCTGCCGGTCGAGCGCCACGGCACCGAAGCCAGCGCGCGCGGCACCGCGGCGCTCGCCGCGCCGCAGCTGGCACGCGCCTGGGATGGCCACCCGGCGACCCGGTTCCTGCCGGACCCGCCGCCGGGCCTGGCGCAGCGCCACGAGCAGCTGCTGTTGCGGCTGGCGACGGGCTGAGGCGCGGCAGACTAGGCCGCGTGCCGTGCGCCGGCCACCGCGGTGCCGGGACCGGTGGCATCCGCATCGCCGCCGCCGCGGGCATGTCCCGGTTCGACGGGCGGCGCCGACACGGCGCCGGCGATGCCGGCGGCGCCGCCGGCGACGGCGGGCGTCGACAGCCCGAACGAGGAGATGCCGCGCAGCACGGTGGCCGCCTGCTCCTCGACCGTGCGCGCGCTGGCGGTGATGTCCTGCGCCATCGACGCGTTCTGCTGCGTGATCTGGTCGATCTGCATGACCGACTCGCCCATCTGCTCGACGCCGACCGACTGCTCGCGGCTCGCCTCGCCGATCTCGCCGATGATGGTGGCCACCTTGCCGACGGCGGCGACGACTTCATCCATCGTCGCGCCGGCACGGGTCGCGAGTTCCGTGCCGTGCTCGACCGTGCGGCCGGATTCGGCGATCACCTCGCGCACCTCGCGGGCCGCGCCGGCGGCGCGCTGCGCCAGGCTCCGCACTTCCTGGGCGACGACCGCGAAGCCGCGGCCCTGCTCGCCCGCGCGGGCCGCCTCCACGGCGGCGTTCAGCGCCAGCAGGTTGGTCTGGAAGGCGATGCCATCGATCATGCCGACGATCTCGCTGATGCGCCGCGACGCCGCGGCGATGCTCGCCATCGTGCGCACCACGTCGCCGACCACTTCGCCGCCGTGCGCGGTGATCTCGGCGGCGCGCTGCGCCAGGCCCGCCGCCTGCTGCGCGCCCTGCATGTTGGTGTTCACGGTGGCGGTGATCTGCTCGATGGTGGCCGCGGTTTCCTCGAGGTTCGCCGCGGCCGTCTGCGCCCGCTCGGCCAGCGCCGCGTTCGCCGAGCGGATGCCGGCGACCGACCCGGTCATCGCCGCCGTCGCCACCTGCGTGTCGCGCACGATGCCGTGGAGCTTGGCGCTGATCTGCGTCAGCAGCAGGCCGAGTTCGCTCACCAGCGGGTCGGCGCTCACGTCGAAGCGCGTCTTGAGGTCGCCGGCGAGGAACTGCCGGCCGTCGGCGGTGATGCGCTCCAGGCCACGCACCACGCGCCACTGCACGTAGATGATGTTGCTGACGGCGCCGAACACGCCGAGCAGGCTCGCGGCCAGCAGCTCGGAGCGCAGCGTGGCGTCGCGCACGGCGTCGCTCGCCAGCACCAGCGCACCGATGGTGGCGAACAGCGCGGCGAGCGCGCCGACGCACACGTAGGTGCCCTTCCAGAGCGTCGGCCGCACGAGGCCGCGCAGCCGGCCGGCCAGGCTCGCATCCACCAGCCGCCCTTCCTGCAGTCGCAGGTGCCGGGCGCCGCCGCCGCGCATGGCGCGGTAGAGCGCGTCGGCCGCGCCAATCTCCTCGGGCCGCGGCTTGAAGCGCACCGACACGTACCCGACCACCGTGCGTCCCTGCGTGATCGGCGAGACGTTGGCCCTGAGCCAGACGTGGCTGCCGTCGCGACGGCGGTTCTTGATGAGCCCGCACCACGGGCGGCCGGCGCGGATCGTGCTCCACATGTCCGCGAACACCTGCGCCGGCATGTCCGGATGGCGCGTGATGTTGTGCGGCTGGCCGATGCACTCCTCGGCGCCGAGGCCGCTGCTGTGCAGGAACTCGGCGTTCGCATAGGTGATGCGGCCCTGGATGTCCGTGTGCGTGATGATGACGGCGTCATCGGGCAGCACGTACTCCCGACCGTCCATCGTTGCGCGCTCGCCCATAGGGCCACTCCAGTGACGTCCGCTCATGGTTATCGGCCGCCGGGGCCGCGCGGCTGAGTCGCCGCCGCCCCGCGGGGCGCCGCGGAGTGTGCGGCAGTTCGCGGTTTCCCCACCTGGTGCCGCGGCGCGCCCGCGCCGCGCCGTGTTCAGCCGAAGGCCGCGAAGGCCTCGACGACGAAGCGGTCGGCGTAGCTCGCCCGGCCCGGCCGGTCGATGAAACCGCAGTGGCCGCCGTGGCGCGTGCGCACCACGGTGAGCAGCGGGGTCGCGGCGAGGCGCTCGAGGTCGCCGGCCGGGATGATCGGGTCGTCCGCGGCGGTGAGCAGCCGCGCCGGCACCGCGAGCGTCGCGAGCCGCGTCCCGGTGATCGCGTAGCCCGAGAGGTAATCGGCGAGCGTCGGGTACTCGGTGTGGCGGTCGACCAGCGCCGCCGTCATGCCGCGCAGCGTGCGATCGGTCAGCGTCGTGTCGATGTCGTAGCGTTGCGGCCAGTGGCGTTCCTTGTGGCGCAGCGACTTGAGCCACTTGCGCACGAAGTAGCGCTCGTACACGCGCGGGCCGGACTCCATCGCATCGAGCGTGCGCGCCGGCTCGAGCACCGGCGAGACGGCAGCGATGCCGGCGAGCATCGGCGGCGCCTGGCCCGAGGCCGCCACGCGCAGCAGGAAATTGCCGCCGAGCGAGAAGCCGGCGCCGTACAGGCGCCCGGGCCGCGCGCGCGCGGCGATCGCCTTGACGGCACCGATGACCTCCGGCAGGCGGCAGGAATGGAACAGGCCGGGGTTGAGGTGGTGCGTGTCGCCGTGGTCGCGCAGGTTCAGGCGCACGACGTGGAAGCCGCGCGGCAGCAGCTCGGCCGCGAGCGAGAGCACGTAGGCCGAATCGGCGCTGCCCTCCCAGCCGTGCAGCAGCACCGCCAGCCGCCCGATCACGCCCTCCGCCGCCGGCGCCGCAGCCACCGCTGGCGCCGCGGCCGCCGCGGCCGCCGGCCCGGAGACCGGCCGCGGCGCGCTGTACCAGGCCTGCAGCCGCGTGCCCTCGCCGCAATCGAGCAGCCACTCCTCGGCCGACGCGGTCACCGCGCGCGCACGCGCGATCGCCAGCGTCCGCAGCGGCGGCAGGCTCGGCAGGATGGACTGCAGGTGGCGGCTACGCAGCCAGGCCGGCGGCTGGAAACCGCGGTCCTCGACGATCCGCGGCATTCACTGTGCCGTCAGCGCAGGCGGCGCGGCGCCGGTCGCACCGGCGGGTGCACCGCCGCCGGCCGGCGCATCGGCTCCGGCCGCCCCGGGCGGCGCCGCCGCTGGCGACGCCGGGCCCGCTCCCGGCGACGCTGGACCCGTATCCGGTGCCGCGGCGGCGGGAACGGGCGCCGTCACGTCCGGCACGATGCGCACCTCGATGCGGTTGTTCGCCGCGGCGACGCGGTTCCACTGGCCGGCCGTCAGCGTGTCCGAGGGCGCCGGGTAGGCCTGCGCGACCTCCTCGACGCCGCCGGCGAGCAGCTGCACGTCGAGCGCGCCGCCGCTGGCGCGCCGCGCGGCCGCGACCATGTTCGCGAACGCCACCGACTGGTGCTGCACGGGCGCGGTGCTGTCGGGCGGGCTGGCGATCTGCTCGCACTTCGCGGCGGGCGTGTCCTCGGCCGCGAGCGCCGGCGACTCGCCGCTCGCGCCCAGGCAATAGTGGCCCGGATAGCTGGTGACCTGCACGCTGCCGCGAAAACCCTGCGCCACCAGGCGGTCGAGCAGCGGCTGCAGGTGATCGACGCGCGCGCCGGACAGCGCGGCCTCGCCGAACGGCACCGCCTCGACCAGCACGACGCCTCCCGGAGTGACTTGCGCCGGCGCGGCTGGCGCCGTCGTCGCCACGCCCGTCTGCGCGGCGCTGGCGGCGGCCGCGCGCGCGGCTTCGAGCTGGGCGGCGAGGTCGCGCTGGCCGGCCTCGCCACGCCACCACAGCACCGCGAGCCCGAGCGCCAGGATCACGGCCGCGGCGGCCGCGAGCCACGGCAGGCGCCCGGCCGGGGCGGCGGGCAACGGCGGCGGCGGCGCGACCTCACCGGTGGGCGCCGCAAGCGGCGTCGCGGTGATCACCGGCAGCGCGCCGCCCGGCGGCGGCGGCGCCTCGTGCATCAGCAGGCGGAACTCGCCGACGATGCGCTGCGCGTTGTCGTTGAGCCGCTCGACGACGAAGCGTCGCAGCTCCACGGCGTGCTCGGAGAGCAGCGCCTCGATGGCGGTGCGCAGCTGCGGCGGCAGCGTCGCGAGCGGCGCCTGCGCCGCGGCGGCGTCCGCGGCGCTGCTGGCGCTGGCGGCGGCCGGCGGCTCCGGGAGGGGACCTGGTGACAGCGCGCGCGTGTCGGCCGGCACGGCGCCCTCCTCGATCAGGCGCAGTTGCTCCAGCGCCTTGGAGACGTCGGCGATGCGCGTCTGCTTCGGCAGCACGCCCACGGCGCCGAGCGCGCGCGCCTGGCTCAGGTACACGTCGCCCGCCTGCGAGGTGTACATCAGGATCGGGATGGTCGCGGTGCGCGGATCGTTCTTGATCGCCTGCACCGCCTGCAGGCCGTCCATGCCCGGCATCAGGTGATCCATGAAGATCACGTCGGGACGGTGCCGTGTCAGGTAGCCGATGGCGTCCTCGGCCGATTCGGCGGTGTCGACCTCGAGCCCGTGGCGCTCGAGCATGCGCGCCAGCACCGAGCGCGCCGAGCGCGAATCATCGACGATCAGGGCGAGCTTCTGGCTCATGGCTGCGCGTCATCTTAGCGCAGTCGGGGTGCTCGCCGGCGGCCGCCTGCCTGGCGCGGGCGCGAATCAGGAACGAGCGGAACTGTCGCCGGCAGGCGACGCCGCGACGGCGTCCATCGCGCCGGACGCGTGGCCGCGCCGCACCTCGCGATAGAACAGCGCCAGGCGCTGCGCCATCACCGCGGCGGACCAGCCTTCGGCGTAGCGCTGCGCAGCCGCGCCGGCGCGTGCCGCACGCCGCGGATCCTCGATCAGGTCCAGCGCCGCACGGGCAAAGGCCACGCGATCCTCGGGCACCACGCTGGCGCCGCAGCCGGGCTGCAGGATCGAGGCGGTGCCCAGCTGCGCGGTCGACACCACCGGCCGCCCCTGCGCCATGGCCTCGAGCAGCACCAGCCCCTGGGTCTCGGTCCGCGAGGCGAACACGAACACGTCGGCGGCCGCGTAGCAGTCACGCAGTGCCTGCGCCCGGTCGAGGTAGCCGACGAAGAGCACGGACGGCGCCAGCCGCAGCGCCTGCGCGCGCTCGACGAGGTGCGCCCGCGCCGGTCCCTCGCCGGCGATCAGCAACAGCGCATCCGGTCGCGCGGCGTGCAGTTCGCGGAAGGCATCCAGCAGGAAGTCGAGGTTCTTCTCATGCGCGACGCGGCCGACGTACAGCAGCAGCGGACGCTCGGCGGCGATGCGGTGCGCGGCGCGGAAGCGCGCACCCTCGCCCGGCTCGAAGCGGTCGGGCGGCAGGCCGGTCGGAATCACCCGCAGCGGCGTGCGTACGCCGTACTCCACCAGCAATGCGCGCAGCGGCTCGGAGGGCACCACGATCGCATCCAGGTCGCGGCACTGCGCCCGCGTCAGCGCCCGCGCCAGCGGCCGGCCGAGCGCGCGCGGCAGCAGCGGCACGTAGTGGTGCAGGTATTCCTCGAACAGCGTGTGGTAGGTCGCGATCACCGGGATGCCGCGCCGGCGCGCGTAGCGCACGCCGGCGTAGTGCGCGACGAACGGCGTCTGCACGTGCACCAGGTCGAACGCCGCGCCGTCGAGGCGCGCGAGCGCGGCCCGCAGCGCGCCGCCGCGCATGCGCCGGTCCTCGGGATCGAGCGGCACGCCGGCCGCCGGCACGCGCACGACGCCGGCGTCATCCGCTGCCGCGCCGGCCGGATCGGGCGTCGGCGTGCGGGCATAGCACGGTGCCACCAGCGTGGTATCGACGCCCAACGGGCGCAGCGCCTCGCGAAAGGTGGCGATCGAGGTCGACACGCCGTTGACGCGCGGGAAGTAGACGTCGCTGACCAGCAGTGCGCGCGTCACGAAATTGCGAGGCCGATCGCGGCCAGCAGCGCGCCCAGGACGCCGCCGGCCAGCACGTCGGTGGGATAATGCAGGCCGAGCACGATGCGCGACAGGGCGATCAGGGCGGCGAGCGGCACCAGCACCCAGGCAAGGTCGGGATAGTGCGCGCAGGCCTGCCAGGTGAAGGAGACGGCGTGCAGCGTATGGCCGGAAGGGAAGCTGTAGCGGTCGAGCGGCGCCATGGCCCGTTCGATGCCCGCGTGGCGGATGAACGGGCGCTCGCGCACCAGCCAACCCTTGAGCCAGCGATAGATGCCGGCGCCGGCCGCGCCGGTCAGCGCCATGGCCAGCACGGCACGCAGGGCGCCCGGGCCGCAGGCCAGCGGCAGCGCCGCCATCAGCAGGTACCAGGCGACGCCATCGCCGAGGCGGCTCGCCACCTGGAACAGCCGGCGCGCCGGCGGCACGGCGGCGGCCCGGTTGAGGCTGCGGCACCAGCGGTATTCGGCGTGGTCGAACCTTGCGATGATGTGCTGCGCACTGGCCATGGCGGGCAGCGTAGGCGCGCCATGCAACGGGACCATGACCGGCCGATGACCGAATCATGACAACGACGCGGATCAGGGGCCTGGTGCTGGCCAGCGCGCTGCTGCTGGCGGCGCCGGCCGCGCCGGCGATCGAGCGCGTCTCGATCGAAGTCGCGCGCGCGACGCTGGCGGACGGCGTGGAGGCGCGCGGCGTGAGTGCGCTGCTGGTGCTCGGGTCCGCCGGCGCCGCCCGCCTCGAGGCCGCCGTCGCCGAGCTGCGTTTCGCGCCCGGCGCGCCCGGCGCGGCGATCGGGCAGCTGCGGCTCCATTGCGGGCAGCTGCGCATGCGCGAGCCCGAATTCGCCTGCCACGACGGCACGCTGCAGGCGCGCGTCCCGCGTGCGGGCGCGCTCGCCGCTTCGCTGGCTGCCGACGCCGACAGCGACCGGGGCACCGCGACGTTCGACCTCACGGACCTGGACCTGGCCGGTGGCAGGCTGCAGCTCTCGGGGCACGCCGCCGACGGGCGCTGGTCGCTGGGCGGCAGCGGCAAGGCGCTGCGCCTCGCGCCGCTGCGCGCGCTGCTGCCCGCCGGCATGCTGCCGGCCGACCTCGAGGCCGACGGCACGCTGGACGTCGCGGTCAAGGCACAGGGCGCGGGCGCGCGCTGGCGCGAGGCGAGCATCGAGGCGAGCCTGGGCGCGGTCACGGTGCAGAACGCCGCCGGCACGGTGGCCAGCGACGCCGCCGGCGCCGCGCTGCACGCCGGGCTGCGTCCCGATGGCGCGGGCGTCCGCTGGACGCTGCGCGTGGACGGGACTCGCGGCCAGGTGCTGGCCGGCCCGGTGCTGCTCGACTTCGGCGCGCAGCCGTTGACGCTCGAGGCCGCCGGCCGCGTCGACCGCGACGCACTGCGGGTGGAGAGCGCCGCGTTCAGCCAGCCGGGCCTCATCACGGGCTCGCTCGCGGCGCGCCTGGCGCTCGCCCCGGCGCCGCGGCTCGAGGAGGCGAGCGTCGAGGTCACGCGGCTCGAGTTCCCGGCGGCCTACACCAGCTTCCTGCAGCTCGCGCTCGCGGCGACCGAACTCGGCACGCTGCGCTCGCGCGGCACGGCCAGCGCGCGCCTGGAGTGGCGCGACGGCGCGCCACGGGCGCTGGACGCCGTGTTCAGCGGCCTCGAGTTCGACGACCGCGCCCGCCGCCTCGCGTTGCGCGGCGTCGACGGCCACCTGCAGTGGGACGCGGCCGGCGGGCCCGAGCGGATCTCCGGCCTCGCCTGGCAGTCGGTCGAGCTGTACGGGATCGAGGGCGGGGCCGGCGCGCTGGCGCTGCGGGCGCACGGCGACGAGTTCGGGCTGCTGCAGCCGGCGCGCATCCCGATCTTCGACGGCGCGCTGCTGCTGCGGCAGCTCGAAATCGCGGCCGTGGGCACGCCGGCGCTGCGCCTCGCCTTCGCCGCGGACATCGAGCCGATCGGCATGGAGAAGCTCAGCACCGCCTTCGGCTGGCCGGCGATGGCCGGGCGGCTCGCCGGCCGCATCCCGGGGCTGGTGTACCGCGACCGCACGCTCGCCTTCGACGGCGACCTGCGCGCCGAGGTGTTCGACGGCACCGTGACGGCGCGCCGGCTGCGCCTGATCGATCCGCTCGGCACGTTCCCGCGGCTCACCGGCGAGTTCGAGGCGCGCCGGCTCGACCTCGACCTGATGACGCGCACCTTCCCGATCGGCAGCATCACCGGCCGCATCGACGCCGACATCCGCGGCCTGGAGCTGTTCGGCTGGTCGCCGGTGGCCTTCGATGCGCACCTGTACACGACGCCCGGCGACCGCACGCGCCATCGCATCAGCCAGAAGGCGGTCGACAGCCTCTCCAACCTCGGTGGCGGCGGCGGCGTGATGGGCGCGCTGCAATCGGGGTTCCTGCAGTTCTTCAAGAGCTTCGGCTACGACCGCATCGGCCTCACCTGCCAGCTGCGCGACGACGTGTGCCTGATGGGCGGCCTGCCGCGCCGCGAGGGCGGCTTCTACATCGTGCGCGGCGGCGGCCTGCCGCGCATCGACGTCGTGGCGAACTCCGGGCGCGTCGCCTGGAGCCAGCTGGTCGGGCAGGTGCTCGATGCGATCGAGCGCGGCAACGTCACGGTCGAGTGATGCGCGACGCGGCCCGTACCGCTACCATTCATGCCGGGTTCAGCCGCGGCGCCCACACTGCGGCTGGAACATGGGGATTCGCTCCAGGAGGACCTTGCCATGCGCCGCCTGCTACCGCTCAAGCTCGCACTGCTGACGCTGCTCATCGGGGCCTGCGTCACGATCAACGTGTACTTCCCGGCCGCCGCCGCCGAGAAGGCCGCGGACCAGATCATCGACAAGGTGAAGGGCGGCGCCGCCACCACGCCCCCGGCCGCGCAGCCGGCCACCACGACGCCGCCGACCTCCGGGCTGCGTCGCGAGGAACCCTCGCTCCTGGTCGTCGCCATCGGCCGCGCGCTGGCGCTGGTGGTGCCGGCGGCCCAGGCGCAGGAGGCCAACCTCGACGTCAGCTCGCCGCAGATCCGCGCGCTCACCGCCTCGATGCAGGCGCGCTTCGCCGAGCTGGCGAAGTACTTCGACTCGGGCGCCGTGGGCCTCGGCAACGATGGCATGGTCGAGGTGCGCGATCCGAACGCCGCGCCGCTGGCCGAGCGCGCCACCGTCAAGCGCCTGGTGGCCGAGGACAACCGCGACCGCGCCGCGCTGTACGCCGAGATCGCGCGCGGCAACGGCCACCCGGAATGGGAGGCGCGCATCCGCCAGAGCTTCGCGCGCCGCTGGATCGAGCACGGCGCCAACCCCGGCTGGTACTACAAGGACGCGGGCGGGCAGTGGCAGCGCAAATGACCGGCCGCGCATGAGCCGGCCGACGCTGGTGCTGGTGCCCGGACTGCTGTGCGACGCGGCGGTCTGGGAGGCCCAGCGCGCGGCCCTCGCGCCGCGTGCCGACATCGTGGTGGCCGACCACGGCACGCTCGACACGCTGGCGGCGATGGCCACGCGCGTGCTCGACACCGTCCCCGGGGGCTTCGCGATCGCCGGCCACTCGATGGGCGACCGCGTCGCGCTCGAGGTGCTGCGGCAGGCGCCGCAACGCGTCGCCGGCCTCGCGCTGCTCGACACCGCCTGCCGCCCGCTGGCGGGCGGCGCCGCCGGCGAGCAGGAGCGCCATGGGCGCCTGGCGCTGCTGGCGCTCGCGCGCCGCGACGGCATGCGCGCGATGGCGCGCGAATGGCTGCAGGGCATGGTGCACCCGCTGCGGCTGCACGACGCGGCGCTGCTCGAGGCGATCCTCGCCATGTTCGAGCGCAAGGACCCGGACATCTTCGCCGCGCAGATCCACGCGCTGCTCGGCCGGCCCGACGCCTGCGGGCTGCTCGAGGCGATCGCCTGCCCGACGCTGGTGCTGTGCGGCGCGCAGGACGCCTGGGCGCTGCCGCAGGGCCACCGCGAGATGGCGGCCGCGATCCGCGGCAGCACGCTCGGCGAGATCCCCGGCTGCGGCCACATGGCGCCGATGGAGAAGCCCGACGCGGTGAGCGCCGCGCTCGGCGCCTGGCTGGACCGCGCCGGCTAGCCGCGGCGCTACTCGCGGATGCCGGTGCCGCGGTTCAGCAGCGCGAGCGCGAAGGCGAACAGCGCCGCGCACAGCGCCAGCATCAGCGCCAGCGCCAGCCGCACGTCGACGTCGCTGAAGCCGATGAAGCCGAAGCGGAAGGCGTTCACCATGTAGAGGATCGGGTTGGCGTGCGAGAGCCGTTGCGCCCAGGCCGGCAGCATCGCGATCGAGTAGAAGATGCCGCCGAAGTAGGTCAGCGGCGTCAGGATGTAGGTCGGCACGAAGTTGACCTGGTCGAAGTTCCGGGCGAACACGGCGTTGATGAAGCCGCCGAGCGCGAAGGTGACCGAGGTCAGCACCACGGCGAGCAGGATCACGCCGAGGTGGTGCACGCTCAGGTGGGCGAACACCAGCGACACCAGCGTCACGACGCAGCCGACCGTCAGCCCGCGCGCCAGGCCGCCGCTGACGTAGCCGCAGAGGATGATCCAGTTCGGCAGCGGCGAGACCAGCAGCTCCTCGAGGTGGCGGCCGAACTTGGCGCCGAAGAACGAGGAGACCACGTTGCCGTAGGAGTTGGTGATCACCGACATCATGATCAGGCCGGGGGCGATGTACTGCACGTAGTCGATGCCGCCCATCGCGCCGACGCGCCGGCCGATCAGGTTGCCGAAGATGACGAAGTACAGCGTGGCGGTGATCGCCGGCGGCATCAGCGTCTGGCCCCAGATGCGCACGATCCGGCCCCACTCGCGGATGACGATGGTGCGGTAGCCGACCCAGCGGGCGTGCCGCAGCTGCGCCCGCTGCGCGCGCGCGGCACCCGGCGCCGGTCCGGTCTCCATGGCGCTAGCCACGCTGCGCCGCCGCGCCGGAGCGCGCCTCCACCAGGCGCATGAACACCTCCTCGAGCCGGTTGACCTTGTTGCGCATCGACACGACCTGGATGCCACGGGCATCGAGCTCGGCGAACAGCGCGTTGAGGTTCTGCTCCTTGGAGAGCTCGGCCTCGAGCGTATGATCGTCGATCCGCGCCAGCGCGAACGCTGGCAGCCGCGGCGCTTCGGCCAGCGGCGCGCGCAGGTTCAGCACGAAGGTCTCGGTCTGCAGGCGCCGCAGCAGGTTCGCCATGCGGTCGCGCTCGACGATCGCGCCGCGGTCGATGATGGCGATGTTGCGGCAGAGGTTCTCGGCCTCCTCCAGGTAATGGGTCGTCAGGATGATGGTCGTGCCGCGCGCGTTGATCTCGCGCAGGAACTCCCACATCGAGCGGCGGATCTCGATGTCGACGCCGGCGGTGGGCTCGTCGAGGATCAGCAGCCGCGGCTCGTGCATCAGCGCGCGCGCGATCATCAGCCGGCGCTTCATGCCGCCGGAGAGCGCGCGCGCCGCGCCATTGCGCTTGTCCCACAGCTGCAGCTGCTTGAGGTAGCGCTCGGCGCGCTCGCGCGCGACGGGGCGCGGGATGCCGTAGAAGCCCGCCTGGTTGACGACGATCGTCAACGGCGTCTCGAACATGTTGAAGTTGATTTCCTGCGGCACGATGCCGACGCAGGACTTGGCGAGCTCGAGCTCGCGGTCGAGGTCATGGCCGAAGACGCTGGCGCTGCCGCCGGTCTTGCGCACCAGCGAGGTCAGGATGCCGATCAGCGTGGTCTTGCCGGCGCCGTTGGGGCCGAGCAGGGCGAAGAAATCGCCCTGCTCGACGTCCAGGTCGACACCCTTGAGCGCCTGTACGCCGTTGTCGTAGGTCTTGGTGAGTCCGCGGACCGAGAGGGCGCTCATTGATTGATCGCGAGGGACTGCGAGGCACGCCGCCGCCCGGCTTCGCGGCCAGGCGGCGGCGGACCCGGGCCGGCTATTTCGCCAGCTGGAACAGCGTCGAAGGTGTCCAGCCCTCGTTGCCGAGTTCGTCGGACACCTTCCACCACATGCCCTGCTTCTCGCCGGTCGGATACAGCGTCATGCCAGGATCGAGATCGCGCACCACGGTGCTCTTTACGTCAGGCTTCTCGTACAGCTTGCCGGGCTTGGCCATCGTGACCGACTGCGAGACGTTGTCCTCC
>JAXMGO010000018.1:0-91597 GCA_046347255.1 Steroidobacteraceae bacterium | reverse complement strand
TTTCAGGGCCTGGAAGAGCCGGCTCTTGCCGGCTTCATTGGGCCCCAGCACCAGGTTCAAGCGAGGCGAGAACTCGCCCAGCTTCGCCGTCAGCCCGCGCCAGTTGCGTACCTCGATTTCAAGCAGGCGCATTGGCGGCCTCGCGCTGCAACCGGTACATCAGACGGATCGCCTCCGTAGACGCCTCATCGGTGGATTCGCGCAGACGATCCAGGGCCGCCGCCTGGAATCCCTCCGAGCGCAGGCTCGCCAGATCGGATTCCGTTGCCTGCGTCTGCAGTCGCGTTACATCCGTCCTCAGGTGCGCCAGGCGCTGCGCGTAGTCAGTCAGCAGCGCATCGAGCCGATCGCGCGCACCCAGGGAGATCGCGCCACGAACCGTCAGGTCCAGGAGCGTGTGCGAGCGCTCCTGCAGTGCATCCAGTCGCGCCTTGAGTTCGCCGACCTGCCCGTCATCGACCATCTCCAGGTCTATGGTGAGCCAGCGTGTCGTGGCGACCGGAATGCGCGTCACTTTCGGCTCGGCGCTCGGTGCATCGATCTCGACGAACAGAACAGCACCCGGATCGAGCTCCTTGAAGCGGGTCGCTTCCGGCGCGCCCGGGTACCACACTCGCGGACCGAAGCGGAAGGTGCCATGCCAGTCGCCGAGTGCCAGATAGTCGAACCCCTTGGCCACGACACGGGTCGCATCAATGAGGTTCGGCGTTTCGATGTCCGCACTCTCGGCGAAGTCGATCACACCGCCATGCGCCATCGCGATGCGGATGCCCTCCCCCGGTCGTCTGTCCGGCAGCCAGCCCGTGGGATCGTCCATCTCATGTCTACGCATGAGGGGACACGGATAGATGACCGCGTCTCCGATTGTCGTAAGCGTCCGGTGAGTACCGCATAGGTCCCGGTCTGCGATCAAGCGAGGATGCGTGTCCGGCACAAGCGGACACGGTGGACGTGTCCATTCGAGGTTCAGATGGGCACGTCGATTGCAGTGGGCAAGGCACCGCGGCGGATGCGCGCGGTGGAGGAGAAGGTCGCGATTGTGGCGCAGACGCTGGCGCCGGGAGTCTCGGTGGCGGCGGTCGCGCGCCAGCACGGGGTGAACGCCAACCTGTTGTTTGCTTGGCGGCGGCTGCACGAGCAAGGATTGCTCGAAGCGCACACCCGGTCGCCGCGCACGCCGCTGCTATCGGTCATCGAAGTCGCAACGCCACGGCGCTCCGTAACACGCCGAGCCCGACCGCCGCGCGCCGCACCCGCGGACGTGTGCGCGACGCTGGCGCCGGTCGGGGGATACATCGAGATCGAGCGGCCGGACGGGGTCCGCGTTCGGATTCACGGTACGGTCGAGACCGGGGCTCTCGCCGCGGTGCTCGCGGCGCTGGCGCAGCGATGATCACGTTGCCGAGCGGCACCCGCATCTGGCTCGCCGCCGGGGCGACCGACATGCGCCGTGGCTTCGACGGGCTGGCGGCGCTCGTGCAGCTGCAGCTGAGCGAGGATCCGTTCTCGGGCCAGCTGTTCGTGTTCCGCGGTCGGCGCGGCGATCGGGTGAAGATCCTGTGGTGGGACGGTGACGGGCTGTGCCTGTTCGCGAAGCGCCTCGAGCGGGGTCGCTTCACCTGGCCGCAGGCGAGGCAGGGCGCCGTGGCGCTGACGCGCGCGCAGCTCTCGATGCTGCTCGAGGGGATCGACTGGCGCCGTCCGCAGCGTAGCTTCGAACGGCCACAGCTCGCGGGCTGAGCGATGCGGAAGTGCCGAGTTTTACGGCACTTACGTGTGCATCGAGTGCGCATCGCTGGTAAAATGCACGCGTGCCACGCCACCCTGATCTGCCCGAGGATCTCGACAGCCTGAAGCGCCTGGTGCGCGAGCAGCAGGCGCTGTTGCTGTCGCGGGATCTCGAGATCGAGCAGCTGAAGTTGCAGCTGGCGAAGCTGCGACGAATGCAGTTCGGGCGCTCCTCGGAACAACTCGACGCGCAGATCGCCCAGTTGGAGCTCACGCTCGAAGAGCTCGAGGCGAGCGAAGCGACGCTGCCGATTTCCACCGTCGCAGCCGCCAAGACCGAACGCGCGAAGCCGGTCCGCCGGCCGCTGCCCGAGCACCTGCCGCGCGAGGAGCAGGTACATCGGCCGGCGTGCGACTGCCCGAGCTGCGGCGGTGAGATGCGGCCGCTCAGTGAGGACGTCAGCGAAGTGCTCGAGTACGTTCCGTCGCGCTTCAAGGTGATCCGCCACGTGCGTCCCAAGCTCGCCTGCGCGAGCTGTCAGACGATCGTGCAGATGTCGGCGCCGGCGCGCCCGATCGCCCGCGGCTTAGCCGGTCCCGGGCTGCTCGCCCACGTGCTGGTTGCCAAGTATGCCGATCACCTGCCGCTGTATCGGCAGAGCGAGATCTACGCCCGCGAAGGCGTCGATCTCGACCGCTCCACGCTCGCCGACTGGGTCGGTGGGACGAGCGCCTTGCTCGAGCCACTGGTCGAGGCTGTCGGCCGCCATGTGTTCAGCGCCAACAAGCTCCATGCCGACGACACGCCGGTGCCGGTACTCTGCCCGGGTCGCGGCACCACCAAGACCGGTCGACTGTGGACCTACGTGCGTGATGATCGACCGGCCGCCAGCACTGAGCCGCCGGCCGTGCTGTTTCGTTACTCTCCGGATCGCAAGGGCGAGCGACCGCGACGGCACCTGGCCTCCTTCAGCGGCGTCCTGCAGGCCGACGGCTATGCGGGATTCGATCGACTGTATGGCGAGACGGTCCAGGAAGCGGCCTGCTGGGCGCACGTGCGCCGCAAGTTCTACGACCTGCACGCGGCGCAGGCCTCGCCCTTGGCCGAGGCGGCGCTTGCCCGGATCGGCGAGCTCTACGCGATCGAAGCGGAGATCCGCGGCCGCGCGCCCGATGAACGCACCGCCGTGCGTCAGGCGCGCGCCGGCCCACTGCTGGAGAGTCTGCACGGCTGGATGCACGCCACGCTGGCGACCCTCTCGAAGAAGAGCGAACTGGCCGGCGCCATCAAGTACGCGTTGTCGCGCTGGGCGGCCCTGACCCGTTACCGCGACGACGGCTGCCTCGAGATCGACAACAATGCGGCGGAGCGGGCACTGCGTGCCTGCGCGCTCGGGCGCAAGAACTGGTTGTTCGCTGGTTCCGATGCCGGCGGCGAGCGCGCCGCCGCGATCTACACGCTGCTCGGCACCGCCAAGCTCAACGGCCTCGACCCGGAGGGCTACCTGCGCGATGTGCTCGAACGCATCGCCGAGCACCCGATCAACCGCATCGACGAGCTGCTGCCTTGGAACGTCGCTTCGAACAACCCCGTCGAAGCGCGGCTCGCGGCGTAATCAGGTCGTCAAGACGGCCCTCACCGGACGCTTACTGTACTGGCTGCCCTGGTCCGAGTGATGCAGCAGCTCACGAGGCTTGCCACGACGCCACAGCGCCATCGTCAGCGCATCGGTGACCAACTGCGCCTTCATCTGTTCGTGCATTGACCAACCAACCACGCGACGCGAGAAGAGATCGATGACAGCCGCAAAGTACAACCACCCCTCTGCCGTCCAGATGTAGGTGAAGTCAGCGACCCACCGCTGGTTCGGGCCGGTCGCCGCAAACTGCCGATCCAGCAGGTTGGGAGCGATCGAGTTCTCCGGCCTGGCGCCGTGGTCCGATGGCAGCCTGCGTCGCTTGCTGCGGGCCTGCAGGCCCGCAGCAAGCATCAGCCGGGCAACGCGATGGATGCCGCAGTGGTAGCCCCACGCACGCAGGTCGTGCCAGACGCGTGGGCTGCCGTAGGTCCGATCGCTCCGTTCAAAGCTCGAACGGATCTGCGCCAGCAGCTCCTGGTTGTCCTTGGAGCGCTGGCTGCGTGGCCGGCTGAGCCACTCGTAGAACCCACTGCGCGAGACACCGAGCGCCTCGCATAACTCTCGTGTCTGCCACACCCCTCGGTGCTTCGCGACGAACTCGAACCTCACTGAGGCTCCTTCGCGAAGTAGGCGATGGCTTTTTTTAGGATGTCACGCTCTGTCTTGGTCTTGGCCAACTCGCGCCGCAGCCGAGCAATCTCGGCGTCATCGGGTCGCTGCTTGCCTCGACCAGGGAATGCAGAAGCCCCATTGGTCTTCGCATCCTTGACCCAGCTACGCAGAACGTTCTCGTGCAAGCCAAGGTCCTTGGCCGCCAAGCGGATGCTGACGCCACGCTCGAGAACCAACTTGACCGACTCGTGCTTGAACTCCGGTGTGAAAAACCGCCTTCCCATCGAACACCTCCGAGGTCATCATCCCACTTAACCTCGGTGTCCGGAATATCGGGGGAAGCCCACTCGACGACAATACGATGCGCGTCGGCGATGTCTCCAGCGGCCAGCTCGGACCGCTAACTTTCCCGTTGCCGGTAAAGAGCGTGCCGACCTTTTCATACAAGCGCACCGGAGTCGTGTACGCGCTTCAATTTGTTCTGTACCCGAAGAGCAAGCCTCAATACGCGCACTATGGAATGCTCCAAAGAGAAGCCTCTGCCGCGGAGTTGATGGACATGCAAGATCACCTGCGGATGGTTGCGGGCGGGCTTGAGAGACAATTGACCTGCGGTTCGATTTTGTAGCCACTTAGGCGGTGAGTCTGTGGCCGATATTGCTCTCGTCAAGCGCAGCCTGTCGAGCCTGAGCAGGCGTACGGTAGCCGAGGGCGCTGTGCGGTCTCTGGTGGTTGTAGAACTGCCTCCACTTCTCGATCACGATCTTCGCTTCCCTGGCATCGCGGAACCACTCGCGGTTCAAGCACTCGTCACGGAGCTTCCCGGGAAGCTCTCGACGTAGCCGTTCTGCCACGGACTGCCTGGCGTGATGAACGCAGGGCCAACGTTCTGGTCCCTGAGCCAACGCATCACGGCCGTAGCGGTGAACTCGGCGCCGTTGTCGCTGCGGATATGGGCAGGCTTGCCGTAGATCTTCATCAGCCTCGAGAGCGTCAGGATCACATCCTGCGATCGGATCCAACGACCAACTCGATGGCCAGTGCACTCGCGGGTGTACTCATCGAGCACGCACAGCAGCTTGAGCGTCGCCACTGGCCAGGCGATCGAAAATGAAGTCGTAGGTCCAGACGGTATGCGGCATCGTCGCGCCAGGCAACCTGGATGTCGGTGCCACTGCGGCGACGCCGAGGCCTTGTGCGCGGCAGCTGCAGGCCCATATTGCGCCAGGCGCGTACGCGGGTCTTCCGCTGTCGAGCCAGATCGCGGTTCGTCGGTAACCGAACCGGGGAACCGCCGCGTGGTTGCGACGAGTCGCTCAGCCAACGGCCGATCCTTCTCGGGCTGCTTGAGCCGATAACAGGCAATGCGCCGAGACAGACCCAGAAGCCGGCAGGCCGCGCGCTTGGAGAGCTTCGCTGGCTCGTCAGCGCCAACAGGCGCCGACGAGCCAGCGGGGAGATCATTTTCCCCGCGAGAACTCCTTCAAGGCATCGATCGCCAGGAGCTGCTCGGCTACGAGCTTCTTCAGCTTGGCGTTCTCGGCCTCGAGGAGCTTGAGCTTGCGAGCATCAGAGACGTCCATGCCGCCGTACTTGCTGCGCCAGCGGTAGAAGGTCTGCTCGGTGATATTGCTCTTTACGACACACTGCTCGGATCTCTGCCCCAGGCCTCTCCGCTTCGCGCAGGATCCCAATGATCTGTTCTTCGGTAAAACGCTTCTTCATCTGCAAGTTCTCCATGGTCGAAATTACCACGAGAACTCACAGCCAGACTGGCTACACGTTCGAACCGCAGGTCAGCCCCACTATTGGCATACATGGACGCCCCTGTTTGCCAAGCGCAGATTCTGGTTCTGGTCTACGGGTAGAGATTGCAGCCATACATCCGGCCTCTGTGTGCGAGTGTTGTTCGCGGGCCCTGATGGAATCAGCTGGCCGGCTCCTGATCACTTTAGCGGACTCGTGAGGTCCCGTGCCAAAGTCAGGTTCTGCCAACCCCGGTCTTACCTGTAACGCCATCACCTTCTTCTACGCCTGTGCAATCCTTGCTCGATGTGAAGCCCGCCAGATCCTAAGCCGCCGCCGAAACGGGGTTCGCGCAGTACTCACGCCGATGCGCGAGCAGCGCCCAGACGACCCGCGCGTTCTTGTTCGCCAGCGCCACCGCGGCCACGTTGCGGTTGCGCCTCGCCAGCAGCTTCATCAGCCAGCTACTCGCATCCCTGGCACCACGGATGCGATGAAACATCACCGCACGCGCTCCGTGTATCAGCAACGTGCGCAGGTACGTGTCCCCGCGCTTGCTGATCCCCAGCAACTGCTCCTTGCCACCGCTGGAGGCCTGCCGCGGCACCAGGCCCAACCATGCCGCCAGCTGCCGACCGTTCTTGAACGCCCTGGCATCGCCAATGCTCGCCACCAACGCGCTCGCCGTGAGCGCTCCGATGCCCGGAATCGCCTCGAGTCGCTGGCTCGCTTCGCTCTCCCGATGCCACGCCTTGATCTGGCTCTCGAGCTCCCGCACGTGCTCGCCGAGCTCGCGAAAGTGCTCCAACAGCCGGGCAAACAACTCCCGGCTCGCGCCTGGCAGCCCGTTCTCGGCATCCTCCAAGATCTCCGGCAGCCTCTGCTCGAGGTGGCGAATGCCCTTGGGGATCACAATCCCCAGCTCGTAGAGCAATCCGCGAATCTGGTTCGCCTGGGCGGTCCGCTCCACCACAAATCCCTGCCGCGCCCGATGCACCGCGAGAATCGCCTGCTGCTCCACGCTCTTTACCGGCACAAAGCGCATGTTCGGACGGCTCACCGCCTCGCAGATCGCCTCCGCATCCCGTGCATCGTTCTTGTTCGACTTCACGTACGGCTTCACGAACTGCGGCGCCATCAGCTTCACCGTATGACCGAACTGCTGCAGCCGCCGCGCCCAATAGTGCGCGCTGCCGCACGCCTCCAGGCCAATCAGGCACGCCGGCAGGTTCGCAAACACCTTCGCCAGCTCCGAGCGCTTCACCGCCTTGCGCAGCACCACGCGGCCGCGTTCATCAACGCCGTGAACCTGAAAAACATTCTTTGCCAGGTCGATCCCCACTGTCGTAATGTTCATCCGGATGCCCCTCTCGGTTTAAGTGGTCGTTCAGCACTTCCACTTTGGCACGTACTACGATGCCGTGCCGATGAGGGGCGTCCATGCCATTACTTTATCGTTCACGGTCCGCTGCAGCGAGTAGTTAGGTGGCCCCTTGACGATATGTCCGACCTGACATAGGCTGCGCAAAGTGAGCCCAAAGCACAAGCCGCTGGCGTGGCTGCACGGAGAGGTAAAGACCCCTCCCTTTTCCGCAGCCGCAAGGCTTGAAGCCGGGTTCCTGCTGCGTAGGCTGCAGCGCGGCGATCTGCTTTCGATGCCGCATTCACGTCCGATGCCGAGCATCGGGGCCCGCTGCCATGAGTTGCGCATTGTGGACGCAGATGCCACCTGGCGGATCGTGTATCGCATCGACACCGACGCGATAGTGATCGCGGAGGTCTTTCCAAAGAAGACGCAGCAGACGCCCAAATCGGTGATCGACGTGTCACGTCGGCGCCTGAAGGAGTACGACCGTGCGGGAAAGTAAGCAGAAGAAGCTGGCAGCGAAGGGCTGGAAGATTGGCGATGCCAAGGACTTCCTGGATCTCTCCGCCTCGGAGCAGGCCTACATTGAGTTGCGACTGAAGCTTGCGAGCGGCCTGAAGACTCGCCGCAGCTCGCGGGGGATAACGCAGACCGAGCTGGCAAGCACTTTGCGCTCGAGCCAGTCGCGGGTTGCAAAGATGGAAGCCGGAGATCCAACGGTGAGCCTCGATCTGTTGGTACGGTCGCTATTGGCGCTCGGGACCTCGACCCGAGAGCTGGCCGCAATGATTGCGCGTAGCTCAAGGGCCACCTAACGCCCGAGCTCAGCGGCCGCGCGACGCGGCCGCACTAATGGCAATTTATCGATCACGGTCCGCTGGAGCGAGTAGTTAGGTGTTGTTGCGCTGACGCTCATCCGGCGACCTTAAACGTTACTTTGATCAGTATGCATGCGCGGACCGGCTTACCTTCAAGAGTTGCCGGCGAGAAGTCAGCATCCTTCAGTATGCTCGAGGCTTCGCTATCGAGCTCTACGTGCTCGGATTTTTCAAGCACTGCCACGTGCGCAGCTTTCCCCACGGAGTTGATGACGAGCCCCAAGACCACTGCACCTTCCATCGCAAGGCGGCGGCTTGCCGCCTCCACCTTCTGACCCATCACGACCGTTGGCGATGGCGCCACGTATGAGGATCCGACAGAGACTGAAGCCGGGTCCAAGGCTGACTGGCGCAGTAATGGCTGTGCGCTAGTGCAAAAAGCGGTCAATTGCGTGCTTCGTTCCGGGCTCAACGGAACCGAAGCGACAAGCGCTCCAGGCAGAACGAGTGCGAAGAGCGGAAACTTGGGAAGGCGCACAGCAACACCTAACGCCCGAGCTCAGCGGCCGCGCGACGCGCCCGCACTACTCGCACTTTATCGCTCACGGTCCGCTGGAGCGAGTAGTTAGAGCGCAGGCGGCTACGAATCGTTACCGCATCCACCATTTGCCCACCAATATCGTTGCAGCGAATACGGCTGTGACAACCAGCAGAAGCGCGCAGAGCTGAAACCCGACCCGGAGCCAGGAGAATGCCTTTCCCCTGGTGCGGCGCTCAACTGCTTCAGCAACTCGATTCCTTTGGCTAAGTAGAGTTCCGGACCACTCAATTGCCAACAGTGCCGGCAGTGCCGCGAGGAACAGGACCGCCCACCCCAAGCCGGTATGCGGACGCCAAGGAAACGTCGAAACTAGCAAGCCCACCGCCGCCACGGCGGACAGCGCCAGATAGACCACCGTGAATTGGGCGAGACGCTTCACCGCTGCGCTCTAACGCCCGAGCTCAGCGGCCGCGCGATGCCGCCGCAGGGTTGGCACTTTATCGATCACGGTCCGCTGGAGCGAGTAGTTAGGCGTCACGCTTCCACTTCCTCAGCAATGCGCGTTCTAAAGTCCGGCGATGGAACTGCGCCACGCCCTCGAGAAGGCGTCGCGAACGATGCCGAAGGCCTCGGGGCAGCCCGTTTGCTCCTGGGTTACAACGAAGCGCTCTAGATGACCTCGAACGAGCTCTAAGCGAAATTGGGCGCCGCTGACGCTGAAGGAGCAAACCTCACTATCGGCCTGTCTATCCAGCGGGTGAAACCGAACGCTCTCGCCGGGGATGGCAGTCACAATCGACCTGATACGCCGAACGCTTGTGAGCCAGCGTCGTACCTCAAATGCCGGCCGGCCGTCGGGACGCTGAACATCTCGAACGCGCATCACGTGACGCCTAACGCCTGAGCCAGGCCCGAGACGCGGCCGCGCTACTAGCACTTTATCGCTCACGGTCCGCTGCAGCGAGTAGTTAGGCAACAGACTGCGCATAACTAAGAACGGCGGCAATAAACTCGTCCTTCGAATCAAACGCCCGGAAGAAGCCCAGACGTCTAATTTGCTCCTGATCGCCATCTAGGAGGAACTGACCCCGGTCACGACTTAGCCGCATCTGGCCCCGTCGTCCCGCGCAGTCTACGTAGTAGTTTCCAAACGCGCGCGCGTCATACTCAAAGCCCTGCACAGTCACCCCTAGCACCCGTAGCCTCTCAAGCAGAGGCCCGAGGTCAGAGGCGATTGGCGCTGACACGTCCACTGTTGCCTAACGCCCGCGCTCAGCGGCCGGGCACCAAGGCCATGCCATTGGCAGTTTATCGTTCACGGTCCGCTGCAGCGCGTTGTTAGCGGTTACAAACATGTCGATACCTATCGGTCTGCGGTGACGCTGCGCAAAGCTTAACCATCAATCGCTCAAGCTCACTGCTCTTTTGTTTGTCCATGTCGCCAAGAATCCCCAGCGCCTCGTCGGGTCCCGCGAATGGCGCGCTGAAGAATGTGCTCAACCTGTAAGATCGCAATGTGGCCAAGCTGCCATATCGCTCCTCAACGAAGGGCGCCTCAAGTTTCATTCTTACAGCGGAGAGCATCCTCGCCCGGACATCCGCATCGTTCCCACCGTCGAGCTGCTCAGCCGATTTGGCAAGAAAGAGTGCATGGGACAGTTCCAGCGAGTTTAGAAACGCTGGCAGCACGCGGCCGTACATCCGCCACTCAGAGAGCGAATAGCCTGCGAAGGAGGTCAGGGTCAGCGACGCCAGAACCGCTACAACCTTGAGCGCGCGCATCTAGTAACCGCTAACGCCCGAGCTCAGCGGCCGCGCGACGCGGTCGCACTAATGGCACTTTATCGCCCACGGTCCGCTGCAGCGAGTAGTTAGGCAGCACTGGCGCCGTCTCCCAAGTGCACGGGACATAGACATCCGATAGCTAGAGCCTCCACGAGCGCACGACGTCGGGAGTTTGCTACTTTAACGTAGGCGAAGGAGTGCGCTTTGCGCAACAGCGAGCCGCGGCCATCCAGATAGCGCTGCGTGAACGACGATGACCCATGAAGGTGGTCATTCAACCGCTGCCGCAGCCCGCGCTTTCCACGGACCGTTCTGCCAACATGCAGCACAACGCGACGGGAGGAATAGATCAGGTACACACCGTGGCTGTCCGGAGCACGGATTCGCTCCCGAGCGGCAGGAAACGGGATCGGCGTGGCCGCGCTCAACTGCCGGACCAGGGCTCGCACGCGCAAGTACTCGCCACGCATAGGTGCTGCCTAACGCCCGCGTTAACCGGCAGCGGCAGCGGTGCCGCCGAGCGAAGGCAGTTGATGTTTGGTGCTCGGACGATGAAACATGGATTAGCCTGTTTACCCCGCTGTCCGGTTCAACGCGTAGTTAGGCGTCACGTCGGCCATCGAAGCCGCAACCCTCTTGGCAACCCAGCGGGTGGTTTGCCGGCGCCCCAGATCCTTTCGGACAATCGGCCAGCGCTAAGTGCGTCAGGGCCATTACGATTGATGTGGACAACGTTGGATCGGTAGCGACCGCTTCTATCCTTGAGCCTAAAACGGACCCCGGGCGAGGAACCGTCTACAAACTCTACTGTACAGCCTGGCACTAGGTTCTTGAGCTTACGAATCAAGCTGACTCTAAATTGCGGTGACGATACGGGCGCAAGCTCGGTCATGATCGTGACACCTAACGCCCGAGCTGAGCGGCCGCGCGACGCCGCCGCACTACCGGCACTTTATCGTTCACGGTCCGCTCGAGCGAGTAGTTAGACAACGCCATGGTTTCACTCCCCATTGCGTGGCGCGAGCTGAGCACCGCACCACGGGCAAAAGCCGATTGCCACATATGAGCTCCCACCATCGTGAACGTAGATCCCAAACTGCCGCGACGTTCCGAATCGCCCCACCAGCGCATCCGGGCAGTCACGCGCAGACGCGTGCTGCTCACAACGCCACGCCAATTGGCTGCGCATCATGTCGCAGCATTCCTGCTCACGCACGATGTGCTCCACCACGGGCTGGCGCCTTCTCGAGGTGATGATTCACTATGGAATGCAAAGGCATAGCGTTGTCTAACGCGCGCGCTGAGCGGCGGCGCGCGGAGCCGACCGGAAACACGCGAGGTTTGCTCGCCGTCCGCTCGAGCGCGAAGTTAGAACCGCCTGCTGCGAACTCACCGAAGCCACCCCCGTTCCCTGGCACCGCGATGACTGTGCGCCTCGTGGATCAATCGAAGGGAGCCCACCCAAGCTCCAACACAGGATGCTCCCGCTGCCGTAGCGGCGCAACACCGCTGACCGTGATCGCCAGACCGAGAAAAGGCTTCGACCGAGCGCACCCGCAACCGGGCCGGCGCACCCCCGAAGACTTCTCCCGGACTGGCACTTGATCGCAACAAGCCATGCTCGACACTCGCTCGCCGACCCGCCAACGATCGGGCGCCGGCCGACGTCGGCACAAGCTTCACCGCCAGGACAGCACGGCGCTTCAACATTGCGAAACTAGGAGAGCAGGGCGCCGCGGGCCAGAAGCCCAATCGGTCACCTGACTTGCAACCGACTGCCACGACCATCTCCGAAAACAGGTCAGGCGGTCTAACGCGCGCGCTGAGCGGCGGCGCGGGGAGCCGAACGGAAGCACGCGAGGTTTGCTCGCCGTCCGCTCGAGCGCGAAGTTAGAACCGCCTGCTGCGAACTCATCGAAGCTACCCCCGTTCCCTGGCACCGCGATGACCGTGCGCTTCGAAGCTCGATCGAAGGGAGCCCACCGAAGCTGCAACACAGGATGCTCCCGCTGCCGCAGCGGCGCAACACCGCTGACCCTGATCGCCAGAGCGAGAAGAGGCTTCGACCGAGCGCATCCGCAACCTGGCCGGCGCATTCCCGAAGACCATCCCCGGATTGGCACTTGATCGCAACGAGCCATGCTCGACACTCGCTCGCCGACCCGCCAACGATCGGGCGCCGGCCGACGACGGCACAAGCTTCACCGCCAGGACAGCACGGCGCTTCAACATTGCGAAACTAGGAGAGCAGGGCGCCGCGGGCCCGAAACCGAATCGGTCACCTGACTTGCACTCCCAAGCCACGACCTCGCTCGAAAACAAATCAGGCGGTCTAACGCGCGCGCTCAGCGGCGGCGCGCGGAGCCGACCGAAGGCCAGCGACGTCTTCTCGCCGTCCGCTGCAGCGCGAAGTTAGAACTGCCTGCGTTGCTCTCATCGAAGCTGCCCCCCACTCCTTGGCACAACGACGACCGCGTTTAGCGCAGCTCCGCGCTCAACCGAAGGGAGCTCACCGAAGCTGCAACACAGAATGCTCCCGCTGCCGTAGCGGCGCAACCTCGCTAACCCTGATCGCTTAAGCCAGGAGAGGCGAGAGCACTGCGCGCCCGCGACCGGCCGGCGCACCTCGAAGAGCTGGCCCGGATTGGCACTTGATCTCAACAAGCTGGGCTCGACCCTCGCTCGCCGACCTGCCGACGCCTGGGCGCCGGCCAACGACGGGAAGACCTGCGCCGCCAGGGCGGCGCGACGCTGCAACTGTGCGTAGCTGGGAGAGCGGGGCGCCGCGGGCCCGAAACGGAATCGGTCACCTGACTTGCAATCGCAAGCCGCGATCTTGCTCGAAAACTATTCAGGCGGTCTAACGCCCAAGCTCAGCGGCCGCACGATGCCGCCACGCTACTGGCACTTTATCGTTCCCGGTCCGCTGCAGCGCGAAGTTAGGCTGCACTCAGCTTTAGCTCCGCGACCTTTCTAAGGTCCACATGCTTTCTGGCCATCCACAAGTCGTGACCGTACTGCATGGATAGCCAACTCTCCGGAGAGCGACCAAGGCACTTGGACAGTCGCAGCGCCATCTCGGGGCTGACACCGCTCTTTCCGGTGAGTACGCGATTCAGCGTGGAGGCCGACACTCCGAGCTTAGAGGCAAGTTCACGGCCCGTAACGCCATGCGGCTCGAGGTAGACGGACGTGATGAACTCGCCGGGGTGCGGGGGATTGTGCATAGCCATTAGTGGTAGTCCTCGTAGTCGAGCACATAGGCGTGCCCCTCACGGAATTCAAAGGTGACCCGCCAATTGCCATTTACCCAAACTGACCAGCGACCCTTACCTTGGCCCTTTAGAGGGTGCAGGTTGAACCCCGGGACTTCCATGTCGCCAATGACGTGCGCCGTATCCAGCGCCGCCAATAGCATTCTGAGACGCTTGGCGTGCTTCGGCTGAATACCGCCCAGGCTTCCAGACTCGAAAAAGCGCCTAAGGCCCTTATGTCGGAAAGACTGGATCACGGGCCAAGTATAGCGTGTTGCGCACCACGCAACAAGTGCAGCCTAACGCCCGAGCTCAGCGGCCGCGCGACGCCGCCGCGCTGCTGGCACTTTATCGTTCACGGTCCGCTGCAGCGAGTAGTTAGGTGGCCACAGCACGCTAGAGCACTTTGTTCATGAACCACTCAACGGGCGAATAGATGCCGACATTAAGAACCATGAATAGCACCCAAGCCGCCACGGCTAAGCCACAGAGTACAACGCACCGCGCCGCCAGCCCCCACCGGTTCGATGAAAGGATGGCGACACTAGCCGCGCCAGCCGCAGGCACTACCCAAATCTTCGACCCAACCGCGAGACCGAAGGATGTCCAGGCGGAGAGGGGCGGAGGACTTTGGACTTGAGCGAGGAGCTTTCGTAGGCTGGAGAGATCAGCGCCAATGCGCCAGGCCAAGAAGCACAGCCAGCTGACCTGCGGTTCGAACGTGTAGCCAGTCTGGCTGTGAGTTCTCGTGGTAATTTCGACCATGGAGAACTTGCAGATGAAGAAGCGTTTTACCGAAGAACAGATCATTGGGATCCTGCGCGAAGCGGAGAGGCCTGGGGCAGAGATCCGAGCAGTGTGTCGTAAGAGCAATATCACCGAGCAGACCTTCTACCGCTGGCGCAGCAAGTACGGCGGCATGGACGTCTCTGATGCTCGCAAGCTCAAGCTCCTCGAGGCCGAGAACGCCAAGCTGAAGAAGCTCGTAGCCGAGCAGCTCCTGGCGATCGATGCCTTGAAGGAGTTCTCGCGGGGAAAATGATCTCCCCGCTGGCTCGTCGGCGCCTGTTGGCGCTGACGAGCCAGCGGGGGCTCTCCAAGCGCGCGGCCTGCCGGCTTCTGGGTCTGTCTCGGCGCATTGCCTGTTATCGGCTCAAGCAGCCCGAGAAGGATCGGCCGTTGGCTGAGCGACTCGTCGCAACCACGCAGCGGTTCCCGCGGTTCGGTTACCGACGAACCGCGATCTGGCTCGACCTTGGAGAGACCCGCGTACGCCGCCTGTGGCGCAATATGGGCCTGCAGCTGCCGCGCACAAGGCCTCGGCGTCGCCGCAGTGGCACCGACATCAGGTTGCCTGGCGCGACGATGCCCAATACCGTCTGGACCTACGACTTCATTTTCGATCGCCTGGCCAGTGGCACGACGCTCAAGCTGCTGTGCGTGCTCGATGAGTACACCCGCGAGTGCCTGGCCATCGAGGTGGGTCGTTGGATCCGATCGCAGGATGTGATCCTGACGCTCTCGAGGCTGATGAAGATCTACGGCAAGCCTGCCCATATCCGCAGCGACAACGGCGCCGAGTTCACCGCTACGGCCGTGATGCGTTGGCTCAGGGACCAGAACGTTGGCCCTGCGTTCATCACGCCAGGCAGTCCGTGGCAGAACGGCTACGTCGAGAGCTTCCACGGGAAGCTCCGTGACGAGTGCTTGAACCGCGAGTGGTTCCGCGATGCCAGGGAAGCGAAGATCGTGATCGAGAAGTGGAGGCAGTTCTACAACCACCAGAGACCGCACAGCGCCCTCGGCTACCGTACGCCTGCTCAGGCTCGACAGGCTGCGCTTGACGAGAGCAATATCGGCCACAGACTCACCGCCTAAGTGGCTACAAAATCGAACCGCAGGTCAGGGCGGCATCGCGCGGCGCGCTCAGCTCAGGCGTTAGGCCCATGCTCAATAGACGACACATCGTTCTCTTAGCGGTCGCTCTGATTCCCGCTCTTGCGTTCTCGGCGGCGCCAACCGTACTCGTCGTCTCCCCGGATGTCTCTTACGTTCAGACCGGAGGCTATTGGCAGCTCAATGGGCAAGGTGGCCAATACCGAGTAGTGGTGGCAACTGGCGGCTTCGAGCACGTAAGCACCCATATTCGCTTCGAGTGGGTTTCTGAACCTACTCCGACGGGTGAGTCTCGGCGCATATTCCGAACGGTTGTTCTGCACGAGTCGCTGCTCGGGGTAGCGTCTGTCACTGCGTTCAAGCCGGACGCCCAGGGCGTAACCGTCGACCTCGAAGGGCGGACCGACGACGGCGCCAAGTATTCCTGCAGGGTAGTCCTCCAGCCTGAAGGGTTGAAATCGAAGAGCGCGGGGTGCCACTAGAAATGAAGCATGGGTCTAACTACGCGTTCGAGCGGACCGTGACACATAAAGTGCTTCATCTTCGGCGCGCAGGGCGCGCCGCGTCCCAGAGCCTGATGCGGCATCAGTCGGCCGCTCAACGCGGGCGTTAGGTGCCAACGATGGGCCGTCGCATCCTCGCTGCCGTCGCTCTGCTTGCATTGGCGGCGTCCGCCAGTGCAGGCATAGTTCTGGCCGATCCGACCGTTGTGCACATGTCGACGTTTGGCTACTGGGAAGCTGGTCAGCGTCACGGCACATATCGCATCGCCCTGTTGAACGTTGGGTTTGAGCACCCCACGTACCGAGCAATTGCCGAGTGGCTCACGGAGCCTAGCGCACCGGGTGGATTGCCCCAAGTGGCGTGGTCAGTCACCCTCGTCGACGCGTGTCTTTGCGCGTTCGACCCGCCTCGCATCACGAACAGCAAGGCTGGGGTTGTAGTGGAGCTTAGCGGTGAGAACAACGCTGGTGGCAAGGTGAAGTGTGCGTTCACGCTGGGGCAATCGGGCAACGTCGTGGAGGCGCAACGATGCTAGGCGCGTTGGCACCTAACTACTCGCTGCAGCGGACCGTGAACGATAAAGTGCCTGTAGCGCGGCCGCATCGCGCGGCCGCTGAACGCGGGCGTTAGATTCCATTCGGCCTTCTGCCTCCGTTCGCTTGACTGGCTACGGCAGCGCCGTATAATTGATTCATGTTCAGCTTCATCGAGACGCGCCTGTTCACCAAGCTCGTGCTCGACTATCTGACCGATGAGGACTATGCCGCGCTTCAAGAGGCGCTTATGGTGGATCCGGATGCCGGTCCGGTTATTCCTGGGTCCGGTGGTGTCAGGAAGTTGCGTTGGGCGGCTCCGGGTCGGGGCAAACGTGGTGGCTACCGGATCATCTACTACGTGCGCCGCGCCCATGGCGTTATCTGGATGCTAACGATGTATCCGAAGAACGTAGTGGAGAACATTCCGGCGCATGTGCTGCGACAGATTCGTAAGGAAGTGGAAGATGGCAAAGTCTAAGCGCGATATTGGTCGTGAGATTCTTAGCGGCCTGCGCGAACTGAAGCGCGGGGAGCTGGGCCGCGTCGTCAACGTTCCAGATGTTGGTGGGGTTCGAGGGAAGACGGGGCTGTCCCAGGCGCAATTCGCTGCCCTGCTGGGCGTGTCGGTTCGGACGCTTCAGGATTGGGAGCAGGGTCGGCGCGCGCCGTCCGGTGCAGCGCGAACCTTGATCATGGTGGCCAACCGTAACCCTCGAGCGCTCCTTGAAGTGGCGTAGAGAGGGAATCCAACTACCGGCTCGACCGGACGGGCGGCTCGGTAGCTTCGGACAGATCAGGGAGGGTCGATGATCGGGATAAATTGGCTTCGTTGCTCGTTCCCCCGCACGCCGCCCGCCGGTCAGCCGGGGGGTTAGGCACCGCCATGAAGTACGACGACGCGTCGTGGCACTACGGTGGCGAATTCCCCGACGATCTCCCCGACGAGGCTGGCGGTACCCACACCGGCATGTTTGTTGCCTGGGCTCTGCTCTCAGGTCTCGGGGGAAATCTACACACGAGCGAGTGCCCAGAAGATGTGGAGACATTGCAAGCGCGCACAATCACCCCTGGTGCGTGGTTTCTGAGGTTCTGTGATGGCAAATTCACTGACGAGGACCTCAGCGAACTGGGGAACGCATTTGCAACGCACTACTTCAAATTCGAGGGCGACGGGTTTATTGCTGACTATACCAACCTGGTACCCGATCACCTTCCGAGCCTCTATCACATGCCGGACAGTTGGGAGACATTTGAGTTGTTAAAGCCTGTCTTTGACCGGCGCTTTGATATTTGGAGGCGCGGTGCCTAATAACGCGCCGCAGCGGACCGTGAGCGATAAAGTGCCGGCCCTATGGCCGTTGTGCCCGGCCGCTGAGCGCGGGCGTTATGCTTCATAGGCGACGTGTGTTCGGGCTCTTCCTGGCCACGCTTTTTACCGGCTGCGCGCTAATGAATCCCTATGCGAGGACTGCAAAGACGCTCTCCTCTGCGTACTTCTATTGGGCTCCAGCTGAGATGGACAGCAAACGTCTGCCCACAGCCGAGGAAGAGGCTCGGGCCAATGCTGATCTCCAGCAGTGCATTACACGGCTTTTTGAGCGAAGCAGATCCGTGGGTAGGATGCCCGAGACAGAGCTTAGGGTGCTCGAAATCCAAGCTTGCATGAATCAGAAGCACTGGGTTCTGCTGCAGGACTACGTCATAGTAACGTCATGAAGCATAACTACTCGCTGCAGCGGACCGTGGCCGATAAAGTGCCGGTAGCGTGGCCGCGTCGCGCGGCCGCTGAGCGCGGGCGTTAGACCGCGTGGATGGGATGTCGCATACCGTGAATGATCGCCCCCGGTCATTCTGGCGTAGCCGACTGGTTGCGATCGACCGCAATCCGGCAGGCCATGACCAGTGGCGAGTCACCTGCAACGTCGACACGGTGGAGGTGACGCTTGATACGACGCGCGGGTGGCGCGGTCGTGAAGAACGTTGGACGCTCGCCGTCTCAGAGATCTCGAAGATCCAAGTCCTGCTCCAGGACAACTACTCCTATGACACGGTCTGGATTCTTGTGCACTGCCAAGCTGGACAATTTCTGCAGTTTCCTGAGGAGGCGACTGGATTTCAGGCTTTCGTATACTCGCTGCCGACACGACTCACCGGATGCGCGTCGACTGCTGAGTGGTACGGCCGGGCGACGCAGCCGCCGCTCGTGGAAAAGTGCTTCACAATATACGAGCGCGGCGCGGTCTAACTGAGCGTTGGAATCGAGCGAGCGCCGGCGGCTCCTGCCGCCGGAGAGAGGAGTGGAAATCATGGATGAAGTGCCGATGCTCAAGGGTTTCCCCAGCGCTCGTCGTCCAACGCGGCGTTAGGCATCGCTACGGCGCGCGCACCTGTTGGAGGTTGTAGTGAACTACGACGAGATCGCTCGATCCGCAATGAACTTGGACTATCGCGAGAAATTGCGGCTTGCGCTCACATTGATTCAGGTCGCCTGTAAGGAAGAGGAAGCACAGAACCCTGCTTCTCGTAGCTCAGTCGGTCGAGCCGGCGTGCCCGCGCCGGAATTGGTTCAATTTGTGGCAGATAGGTTGCGAAAACTGAAACCATCTCGAAAGGCTGCGGTTCTAAACTCCATTGGAGCGATGTTTCAGTTTCAAGGTGGCGTCTCAGATGCGGACAAGGAGGCGTTCATCTCTGCGTTAATTGAGGGACGACACATTATTCTCGAAACGAACGATCGCGTCCGATATCCCGAGACCGGCGATGCCTAACTACTCGCTGCATCGGACCGGGAACGATAAAGTGCCAATGATGCGGCCGCGGCACGCGGCCGCTGAGCTCGGGCGTTAGGCGTTACCAAAGGAGGGCATTGGTCCTCCCAGTTTCCGTCCACCTCCTCGTCGGTTCCATACCGCTCCGGAGTGCTGCCATGTCCCACCCTGAACAATTCAATGAACGTGGTCGCGAGTACCTTCCCGGGCTCCTGGGCATCGTATTCACCATGGTCGAGACCGGCGAGGTCCGCTCCGAGCTTTCGGTTCGCAAGGAACTGATGGCACCGAATGGCTTCCTCCATGCAGCCACAGTGGTAGCGCTCGCAGATACTTCTTGCGGGTACGGTTGCGTCGCCAACCTGCCGCAAGGCGCCACTGGATTCACTACGATTGAACTGAAGTCGAATCACCTGGGCACGGCCCGCGAAGGCGTCATCGAATGCGTGGCCAGGCCCGCGCACGTTGGCAAGACGACTCAAGTCTGGGACGCCACGGTCACCAGCCGTGAAACTGGGCGCACCCTTGCGCTCTTTCGCTGCACGCAGTTGGTGCTGTATGCAAGGTGACGCCTGGCAACTCGCTCAACCTGCGCGCGGTACACTTCTTTGCCCTCAACCGGAGCCTTTGAGTCATGACCAGCGCCACTGAAATCACTATTCGCACGCACGTCCGAGCCGACCTGTGCATCGTCTGGAACGCGCTCATTTCGCCGGACGCTATTGTTCGGTGGAACTTCGCTATTCCGGAGTGGCATTGCCCCAGCGCGTCCTGCGATCCGGTGGTGGGCGGCAGATACACTTACCGCATGGAGGCAAGAGACGGCTCGATGGGGTTTGATTTTGGTGGGCGCTTTACCAAGGTCGTTCCGATGGAGACGCTGGCTTCTGTCCTTGACGATGGCCGTACTGTGGTCATCGGGTTGCAGAGGAATGGTGGCGGCGTCGAGGTTGTCGAGACGTTTCAAGCGGAAGGTACAAATCCCGTAGAACTGCAGCGCCAGGGGTGGCAGGCCATTCTCGACAACCTCGGAGCCTATGTTGAGGGCGTCGCCCAACCACCCGGTGCGGCGGACCGTGGCGGATAAGGTGCCAGGATCGCGGCCGCGGCGTGCGGCCGCTAGACTCGGGCGTCAGGTGTCATGGGATCGTATGTTGCAACCCTGAAGGCCTCAAAGATGAAGCAACTCCAAAGCAGAATCGCATTGGCTCTCGGCTCTACGATCGTTGCGGTCTCGGCTTTCGCTTCGGATCCGAAGAACTTCGATCCAGCGGAGATACGTGCAGCAACCACCAAGCTGATTTCCGCGTTGGAAAATCCGGATCCGACAGCTTGGGTCTATATGTACACCGAAGACGCGGGACTCCTTGAAGCCGGCTCGGAACCGTTGGAAGGCAGGGCACAGCTTCTGGAACTCGCTCACTCCATGCAGCCCATGTCGTCTGTCACCATTACGCCAACCCGCATGGAAGGGCACGGCACAATCGCCTACATGTATGGAGTTGCCACCTGGGTAGATGGGCATCCGCCCAACGCTGGCCCAACGACGAAAGTGCATTTGGTCATCGTGTGGCGCAAGGAATCGGACGGCCAGTGGCGCGTGGCACAGGAAGCACTGGTTCCGGACAAATAGCGGATGACACCCAGCCATTCGTCGCAGCCGCCGTCGCCCTCGCTGCTTGGCTCCTCGTGCGCCGCGGCTGAACTCCATCGTTAGGCAACGACGGCCGGCGGCCGCGGCAGAATCGCCGCATGAGTCCGACCAGTTTTTGCGTGCTGGCTTGAGCCGGAGGTGGCCCAGGCGCAGAATGATGGCTTGCGCGAACGGCCAGTGCGTGTGGCGCAAGGCCACGCAGAGGTACATGCCGATGAATTCTGTACTGCTCTGCACTGTTCAGCGGCCTTCACCGCACTGCCTCTATTGGCCACATCTCGACGTTGATTTGGCAGTCGAGTCCATTCGCAACCCGAGCAAGTTCCCGCTGGTTTCTCGCGTGGGCGCCTGACTTGCGGCTCGACCGGCGAGCGGGGCGTTAGGGCGCGCCTGCAGCCATGCGCATTGCGGCTACCATTCGCAATTCTGGCCCGCTGCACGAGGTGACGGTCTGCACCGCTGGCACTTCCAAGACACTTGCCATATCTGCCAGGCCTGACGGGTCTGGCTCCTCGATCAATGGAGGCGAGCTTTTGTTGCTGGCCCTGGCCACGTGCTACGGTAACGACCTCTATCGCGAAGCTGCGAGGTTGGGCATTCCGCTTCGCGGCATCGAAGTGGTGGCGGAAGCTGACTTTGATGGCGTCGGTATGGCGGCTACGAACATCAGGTATCGAGCCAGAGTTGACTCGCCGGCATCTACGCAGGACATTCAGCGTCTCCTGGTGGAGACGGACGCTGTCGCGGAGATTCACAATACGGTTCGTTCGGGTGTGCCGGTGAGGCTCGAGCCGTGGGTAGTTGGGTCATGAAGACCGAGGTGCGCTCCTTCCTTCTGGTCTCGAGTCTTCTGCCAAGCGGCTCGCCCAAGGTGACAAGTCGGGAACGGAGGCAAGGATTGAAGCGGATGCACGGAAGTCATTGGCCGCGGTAAGGGAGAGGCTGGAGCCAGGAGACCTCGCCAAAGCGGAGGCGCTGCGGGCGGCCTTGGTCCGACGCTATGGCGTCGCCCCGCCCTGACTACGCACTCGAGCGGACCGGGGACGATAAAGTCCCAGTCCTATGGCCGTTGTGCCCGGCCGCTCAGCTCAGCCGTTAGGGGGCTGCTAGAAACGTCATGCCTTGGTTACGCGGCACAGCTGTCTGGGTCCTAATCATCGTGGTCGAATCCATGCACGGCACGCTCCGTCAGTTGTTCTTGGCTCCGCTCGTCGGCGACTTCCAGGCCAGGCGCATCGCAGTGTTCACTGGAATCGCTCTTGTCCTCCTGACGGCTGTAGTCACGGTACGATGGCTGGACGCCCGCGATTCAACCCAATCACTCGGCGTTGGGGCGCTCTGGGTTGCCTTGACGGTCGCGTTTGAAATTGCGCTGGGCCGCGCGGTTCTTGGCTACGGGTGGTCTCGAATCATCGAGGACTACGATCTCTCGCGTGGAGGGCTTATGGGCGTTGGTTTGATCGCCATGCTTTTCACGCCCTTGGTAGCAGCTCGGATTCGGGGCCCGCGGGCAGCGGCCCTCTGACTACCGGCTCGACCAGACGGGCGGCCAGGTAGCTTGGGTCAGGTCACGGAGGGTCGATGATCGGGATAAAGTGGCTTCGTTGTGCGCCCCCCACACGCCGCCCGCCCGCTTGACCGGGGCGTTGGATTGCCTCATGCGCCATGCAGTGCCAGATTCATGGAGAGAGTATCGGCGACGCAGCCGCGCCGCCATGCTGGGCATGCTCGGATTCCCCGTCGCCGTTGCACTGGCGATTCTTTGCAAGGTCTCGGGGCTTCCGTTTGCCGAGGGCGTACTTGTCCTGCTATCGGTAATTTGGGCCTCAACGTGGGGGGCGCTGGCGTTTCGCCTCGTTCGTTGGCCCTGCCCGAGATGTGCGAAGCCGTGGCTATCCGGGCAGGAAGCGGTACTCGGTGCGCCACGACAGTGCGCCAGCTGTGGCCTTAAGCTCTATGAAGCAGTCTAGCTTCGCGTCGCAGTGGTGGACCGTGCTCGACGAGGTGCCAATGGCACGGCGGCATCGCGCGGCCGCCGGGCGCGGGCGTTCACCCTGCTAGTCCCATGACTCTCACTATCCGCTCCGAGACGCCAGCCGACGAGAGCTCGATCGAGCAAGTTACCCGGCGAGCTTTTCAATCTCATCCCCACAGCCATCAAACGGAGCAGTTCATCATCCGCGCCCTGCGAGCCGCTGATGCACTTGCTGTCTCTCTCGTTGCCGACGATGGCGGTCGCGTCCTTGGGCATGTCGCGCTCTCTCCCGTAACCGTGAGCGATGGTGCCGTTGGCTGGTATGGGCTCGGTCCCATTTCGGTGGAACCCGAGTACCAGCGCCGTGGCATTGGGCGTGCCCTGATGGAACGCGGCCTCGCCGAGCTACGAAGACGCGGCGCAAATGGTTGTGTGCTCGTTGGCGACCCGGCGTTCTATACTCGTTTTGGGTTCAAGAGCAATCCTGCTCTGGCAGTCGATGGTGTTCCCCAGGAGTTCTGCCTGTCGCTGGTACTGGGTTCGTCTCCAGCACGCGGCAATGTTCAATTCCATTCTGCATTTCAAGCCGAGGGCTGACCCTGCGTCCGACGGGACCTGCGCGACAGGCCGCGCAGGCCGCTCACCTCCACTTCAGGACTCATACGGAGCGCTAGCGCACATGTCGTCTTCCAGGACCGCGCCTCGAACCGCTGTGCTCCCGGGCTTCGGTCCGGCGAGTAGCCGTGCGCTTGCTGCGGTTGGCGTGACTACACTCTCCGCCCTCAGAGGGAGGGATCCCTACAAGCTCTACGGCGAATTGAAGGCCCGTGACTCGAAGGTCAGCCTCAATTTCCTGTACGGCATCCTGGCTGCCCAGGAAGGTTGCGATTGGCGAGTCGTGCAAAGGACTCGTCGTGCCGAGATCCTGCTGGCCCTCGACGAGCTCGGGCTCGCGCCGAGGTGACGGAGATGCGGCCCAACTACTCGCCGCGGCGGACCGTGAGCGACAAGGTACCCGTGGCGCGGCCACATCGCGCGGCGGCTGAGCTCGGGCGTTGGGCGGCAGTCGAAGCACAGCGGTATACGCGATGAGCTTCAATGCCAAGGCAACGGATCTGCTCAAGACACTTCCTGGGCCGCCCAGTGCAAAGTGGCCCGAGGGGGTACCGTTCGCGCTGGCATTGGCGCACGGTTCCATGTCCGTGGAGATCTACGCGCCGGTGGGTGAGGATCGGCAGACTCCGCACGAGCAGGACGAGTTGTATTTCATCCGCTCCGGCACCGCGACGCTCGTGGTCGAGGGGCAACGAACTCACTGCGAACCTGGAACGGTCCACTTCGTACCCGGACGCGCCGAGCACCGGTTCGAGACGTTCACGGCCGATTTCACGACCTGGGTTGTCTTCTGGGGGCCGGCCGGTGGCGAGTCTGCGGCATAGGTGCGCGGCAAGATCCCCGTTTCCGCAAGCTGCCTGGGCATCGCTGCATTGCCCACTCTCGTGTACGCAGTAGTATTGGGGGCAACTGCCGCCTGGGTTGCGGTTCAACCCTACGGGCGGCCCGGTGGCTTCGGCTGGACCAGGGAGGGTCGATGCTCGGGATGATGTGGCCTCGTTCGTCGTTGCCCCACACGCCGCCTGGCGGTCGACCGGGGCGTCAGGCACCGCCCAAGCACATGCTGAAGTGTTTGGCACTGGCTGCCATCACTGTCGCGGCCGCCGGCGTCGGCGGCGCACAACCCGGCAGCGTGCCTGCGCACGTCGGCAGGGTAAATGACTTTGCCCATTTGCTTCCTGAAGGCGACAGGGCCGTGCTCGAGAGAACCCTGGCCGGCTATGAAGAAGAGACCTCGCACCAAATAGCCGTCCTGACCGTATCGTCCCTGAAGGGAGAATCCATCGAGAGCTACTCACTTCGCGTCGCCAATACCTGGCGTCTCGGGCGAAAGGGCCTGGATGACGGGGTCCTGGTAACCGTGGCACCCAGCGAGCGCGCAGTGCGTATAGAAGTGGGAGTCGGCATGAGCCGGTACGTTACGGATGCCGATGCGAAGGACGTGATCTCCAGATCCATGATCCCCGCGTTTCGCCGCGGAGACATGGCAGGCGGCATCAAGTCGGGCGTCGAAAGGCTGCTTATCCTGTGTCGAGCCTACAGAGTCGACCGGCGCCAGCTGGCTGGCCACTGAGCGCCGGCCCTGGAGTGTGCGTATTCGCATGGTAGCGCTAATCCCCCTGGTTGTTGTCGCAGCGGCCTTCATTGCGTACCTGGCAGGCCTGGCCACGTGGGCGCTTTCCCGGGATGACACGCTGACGGGCGCTGGCCGCTTCGCGCGGGTAGTTCTTGCGTGGCTATTCCCGCTGGTTGCTCCACTATTCCTGCTCCGGGCCATCGCAGAGGTCTCGCCTTTGGCGTTGCCACCACCTGCGTTCCTGCGACCCGTCATGTGGTTGTTGAGAATCCGGGCTCGAAGTGGCGACTATCTCGGCTCGGCCGGCGACTCAATCGATGATGGGTGGTCGAGCCATGGGTCATCGCATGACCAGGGACATGTTTGAGTGAAGCGCGCTCGAGCAACCACCGCGACCGTCCAGCCCGCGCTGGGTGCTTGCCATGCATGAGGCGAGACGCTCCGGGCTTCCTGCGTCGACAGAGTTCGCTTCCATTGACCAGGCTCGCGCCGACCGCTCTCGGGTCAGGTGAAATTCCATGCCGCACAACCCATACGCAGCACCAAAATCCGTCGTCGCGGACATCCCCGCCGAAGGCCCTCCCGTCGCCCGCCCAAAGGAAGTGCTCCTGGCCTTCCGGCTGCTCTGGATCATGTACGGAGTTGGGTTGCTGGTTGTCGCTGCAAAGCGCGCATGGGCGATCTCGCACCAGTCCGCGGCGATCCTCATCGCCACGCAGGCGATATCGCTCGCCCTCTCCGTGTGGATCTACAACCGCATCCTCGCCGGGAAGAACTGGGCGCGCATGCTCCTTCTGTTCGGGGCCGCATTCTCGGTTCTCGTCTTCGCCATGCCGCAGACGCGCGCGCTATTCCTGAGCGCACCAGCCTTGACCAGGATCTCGGCTGCGGTGAAGGCGCCTGTTTCCCTCTACGTCCTGTGGCTCCTATTCGTGTCCCCGGGAAGACACTGGTTCCGGAAGCCGGGACCGGTGTAGCCGCGGCCGTCCATCTGCCGGCTGCATGGGAGCCGGAAGAAGCATAAAGTGCCAATACTGGTGGATCCCGGCCCGCCCGGTGAGCCAGTTGATAGTGCACAAGGAGGAAGCGTATGCGCGTTGTCCTGGCGTTCATAGGATTGCTCATCGCCGCCGGGTTTGCATCCGCGGCATCCCAGCCCAGCGCCAGCAAGACCGAGTACCTGGTCAGCACGGGCGCGGGATTCATGCTGACCGGGGAAAAGGGCGTCGCCTACGGCATGAGCTTCCACGTCCGCAAGCCCTTCCCGGGAGCGATCTACTGCGTGGCGCTGTTCGAGAATCCAGCCGCACCCGATGCGCCGCTGAAGAAGGAGTTCAGTGTCGCGGCGGACGCCACGGAGATCCAGGTGCAGTCGGACGGCATGCACGTCATCCAGAATGACCACCGCTACATGGTCCGCCTGATGCTCTACCTCGATCCCGGACACGCGAGTCTGCTCTCGGAACATGACCAGGAAGTCCTGTTCAGCATGCCGAGGAACATGCTGGGCATACTTCACGACAAGTACGGAGTGGACGTCGATTGAGCCTTGCGCCGGCCGCACGCCCAGCGCACGACGGAGCACGAGTCCGCTGCGGCCACCCCATGGAAGATGAAGGATGCGCCGGCGCTGCCATTGCCATCCCTGCCGTGATCGCCATCGCCGGGGCGATCGTTGTTCCGCTCGTTCTGGTACTCGTGCCCAGGTAGCCGGTGTCGTGCGTCGCCCGGCCGGAGCCTCGATCCAGAGGGGATTCGCACACCCACTGCGAAGCTGATTGGTGCGCCGCAGGGACAGGCCGCGCGCCCGATGCTGGCCCGACGCCTCGGGTACACTCCTGCTCGAGGCGTTGCACGCCGCGGCAACCTGCGGCCGTCGTGCAGCGATCATCGCGGGCGTTCGCGCCCGACGCTCGAAGTGAGGCCAACGGCAGCACGAACGGGGTGGAACGATGAACATCAGCCGCCGGTCCTTCCTCAAGTCCGCCGCAGCCATTGGCGCTTCGCTCGCCTGGGTCGGGCCGGCCCGGGCTTCGCGTGTCCACTGGCGCGAGCGGCGCGACCTCTACCCCGAAGGGGTCGCGTCAGGCGATCCCGATCCGCACAGCGTCATCCTGTGGACGCGGCGCCCGTATGCCCAGGGCACGCGCCAGCTCCTCACGGTCGAGGTCGCCGAGGATGAGGCGTTCCGCCGGGTCATCGCGCACGCGCCGGCAGCGGTGTCGAGCGCGGCGGACTGGACCGCGCGCGTCCTGGTCGGCGGACTCGAGCCGGCGCGCACCTACTGGTACCGGTTCACCGACGCCGACGGCAACGGCAGCCGGGTCGGCCGCACGATCACCGCGCCGCTGCCGGACGATCCGCGCACCGTGAACTTCGCGTTCGTCAGCTGCCAGGATGTCAACGAGGGCAAGCTGAACGCCTATCGCCGGATGATCTTCGAGGATGAGCGCGCGCCCGCCGCCCAGCAGCTTGGCTTCGTCCTGCACCTGGGCGATTTCATCTACGAAGTGGTCGAGTATCCCGACGAGGTGAAGACCCGCTACGATCGCACGATCTACGAGGTCGCGCGCATCCCGGACGGCCACAAGGTCGGCAACTTCCACATCCCGCTGACCGTCGATGGCTACCGGGCCGTCTACAAGGGCTATCTCGCCGATCCCGATCTCCAAGACGCGCGCGCGCGCTGGCCGTTCGTCGTCATCTGGGACAACCACGAATTCTCGTGGCAGGGTTGGCAAAGCACCGTCAAGGCGGGATCGTTCGTGCGGCCGGGCCAGAGCGTCAAGGTCGCGGCGAACCAGGCCTGGTTCGAATACCTCCCCGCCCGTGTCGCTCCGCCGGGCGGGTTGCTCGAGCGATTCGATCCACCGCCCGTAAAGGACGTTCCGGTCACGGAGTTCGACGCCGACGGTCTGGGGACGGAACCGAACAACCTGGTGGCGATCAACAGCCTCAAGGGCTACCGGGCGCTGCGCTACGGCCGGCACCTGGACATGATCATCACCGACCAGCATAGCTATCGGAGCGCGGACTCCTTCGGCGACCCGTCGCTCGATACCCTCGTCGGCGAGGAGTTCATGGGAATGTTTCCCGAGCCGGCGATGCAGGTCCTGGATGGCGGGCGCGGGTTCGATGGCGGCAAGCCTCCCGCGGAACTCCGCTTCAACGATGCGCACATCCCCAACCCGCAACGGAGCGCGCCGCCGCAGACGATCCTCGGGGCGGAGCAGAAGGCGTGGTTCAAGGACAGGCTCAAGACGTCCACCGCCGCGTGGAAGATCTGGGCCAACTCGCAGGGCGCGCTGGATTGGCGCGCCGACCCCCAGAACCTGCCGCCGGGTCTCACCAAGGCGTCCTGGCCCCAGGGCGTCTTCGCATCCCTGGGGGGCGGTGATTTCGGCGCGGCGTACGTGGAACGCGCCGAGATCTACGATCTCGTGCGCGATGCGAAGATCACCGGCTTTGCCATCGTCTCGGGCGATCGCCACAGCTTCTGGGCCGGATATGCGGCCGCTGAACTCCCGCCCGGCAAGTTCGAACCGGTGGGCCTGAGCTTCGTCGGCGCATCGCTCGTCAGTCCCGGCGCCATGGAGGCCTACGAGCACACTCTCCCGAAGGACGCCCCGCTGCGACCGCTGTTCCTTGCCGACCGGGAGGCCGGGGCGAAGCCGGACTGGACCTTCAACATGCTGCTGAGGCACGGCGTCCGCGCGTGCTTCGAATATGCGCGGAGCTTCGACCTCGGGCGCGCGCGCGCGCTGTCCAACCCGGATCTTGCACCGCACCTCGAGTTCGTGGATCTTGGTGGACACGGCTACGCGAAGGTCCAGTTGTCGGCCGACGAGATGCGCACCGAGTTCGTCTGCATCCCGCGCCCCATCGCGCGCAGCGAGCGACCGGACGGCGGGCCCATCAGGTATCGGGTCCTGCACACCGCTGCACTGTGGAAGAACGGCGAGCGCCCGCGGCTGAAGACGTCGGTGCTCGAAGGCGACGTCGGACTCGCGATCTGACCGACTTCCCATGCCCACCGTCGCCGAGCACTACGCCCACCTGCTGGCGCCTGTCTACACCTGGATGGCGGGCGGTGCCGAGGCGGCATTCGCCCAGGGGCAGTCGGACCTGGCGCCCGTCCTGCGCCCGGGATCGTTCGCCATCGACCTGGGCGCCGGATTCGGCATGCATGCCATTGCGCTGGCGCGCGCCGGATGGCGGGTGCTGGCGGTGGATTCATCGCCCCTGTTGCTCGCGCAACTGTCGGAGTTCGCCGGCCGCCTGCCCGTCGACGCGCGATGCGGCGACCTGCTCGCGTTCACGGATCACCTGCATGCAGGCGAAACGGCGGAGCTGATCCTGTGCATGGGCGACACGCTCACCCATCTCGAGGCACCCGGGTCCATCGCCGCATTGAGCCAGTCGGTCGCCGCCCGTCTTTCGCCGGGCGGACGCTTCATCGCCACGTTCCGCGACTACACGCGCCCGCCTGCAGGCGATGCACGGTTCATTCCCGTTCGCGCGGATGCCCAGCGCATCCTGACCTGCTTCCTGGAGACGTTCGATGATCATGTCCGGGTGCACGACCTGCTCCATGAGCGCACGGGCGAAACCTGGAGTACCAAGGTGAGCAGCTATCGCAAGCTGCGCGTGGCGCCCGAGGCCGTGAGGGAAATGTTCGCCGCCGCCGGACTGCGGGCGACGCTCGAGCCCGGGCCGCGTGGAATGGCCAGGCTGGTCGCCGATGCCTGACATGTCGCTGCGCCCGCTGGCCGTCGAATACCGGATCAACGCGCCCTTCACGGTCGAGCAGTTCGCCGCCGTGCTGCGTGCCTCGACGCTCGCCGAACGCCGGCCTGTCGATGATCGGGCGTGCCTGGAGGGCATGCTCGGGAACAGCAACCTCATCGTCACGGCATGGGACGGCGCGACGCCGATCGGCGTCGCGAGGTCGGTGACCGACTTCCACTACGCCTGCTACCTGTCGGACCTCGCCGTCGACGCGCGCTACCAGAAGCAGGGCGTCGGCAAGCGGCTCCAGGCACTCACGCAGGAGCAGCTCGGCCCGCGCTGCACGCTGATCCTGATCGCGGCGCCCGCAGCCAGTGAGTACTATGGGCACATCGGGTTCGAGCACAATCCACGCTGCTGGGTGCTGCCGCGTGGGCAACGGATCCGCTCCTGAGCAGGACATATGAAGGGAGTCGCGGACATCGGCGAATCCGCCCGGGTGACGATGCGGCCGGAGCCGCAGGGCGTTGAGATCCAGGTGAGTGACGCTGCGCCGGAGGGCGTCGCCGCCGCGGTGGAGCGCGGCCTGACCGAACACACTGCGCAGGCACGCGTGGCGGATCGCCTCGAGCGTCCGCTGAGCGTCGTGGCCCGGGGCGCTGACTCGGCGCTGCTCGGTGCGCTGCTGGGCCGCACGGTGTGGGGCTGGCTGCACATCCGCGAGCTCTGGGTGGCGCCGGCGCACCAGCGCCGTGGCCTCGGCCGGCAGCTCGTGCGGGCCGCGGAGGACGCAGCGCGGGCGCGCGGCTGCCACGCGGCCTACCTCGACACCTTCGACTTCCAGGCCCTGCCCTTCTACCAGCGACTCGACTACGCCGTCTTCGGCGCGCTCGAGGATTTCCCGGCCGGCCACACGCGCTACTTCCTGCAGCGGCGGCTGGCCGACGCGGGACCGCGCCTGCGCACCGCCACGGAGCGCGATGCGCCGGCGCTGGCCCGGTTCGCGGAGCGCAGCTTCCGCGGGACCTTCGCATCCGACAATTCGCCGGGCGACATGGACCAGCACTGCGCCGCGCACTTCGGCGCCGAGCGGCAGCTCGCCGAGATCCGCGATGCGCGGATGTCGACGCTGCTGGCCGAGGACGGCACTGCGCTCATCGCCTTCGGGCAGCTGCGTCATGCGCCGGCGCCGGCGTGCGTGAGCGGCGAGCGCCCGGGCGAGATCCATCGGCTGTACGTGGATCGGGCCTGGCACGGGCGCGGGCTGGCGCAGCGGCTGCTCGGTGCGCTGGTCGAGCAGGCCTTCGCGGCGGGCGCCGACGGCGTGTGGCTGGGCGTGTGGGAGCGCAATCCGCGTGCGATCCGGTTCTACGAACGCAGCGGGTTCGAGACGGTGGGCGAACACGTCTTCGTGGTCGGAGCGGACCGGCAGCGCGATCTCGTCATGCAGTACCGCGGTGCGCGCCCCGCGGCGGCGCCGTAGCGCGAAGCCCGAGGGAGTCTCCATGCCAGGTCCCGCCAATGCCGGCGTCTTCGTCTATGCCTTCGATCCCGGGCGGGTCGCGCAGTTCTACGTCGCCGTGCTCGGGATGCGGCTGCTGCGCCGGACGGGGGAACTCATCGTGCTCGAGAACGCCGACCTGCAGCTGCTGGTGCACGCGGTGCCGCCCGAGGCGCGTGCCGCCGCCACGCCGGCGACGCCGCCCCGGCCGCGCTGGAACTCGGCGCTGAAGTTCTTCGTGACGGTGCCGGGCCTGGCGGCGGCCCGGGCGACGGCGCAGGCCCACGGGGGCGAGGTGTTCGCCGAACAGTGGACCGGCCCGGGCTTCATCGTGTGCAATGCGATGGATCCGGAAGGCAACGTCTTCCACCTGCGCGAGAAGCAGACCGAGCGAGGCAGCCCATGATCAAGTCCGTCGGTGGCGTTCCCATCCAGCCGCGGCACCGCCTGCTGTGCCACTGCGGCGCCGTGGAGCTCGAGGTCGACCTGCCCGACGGCCTCGTCAACCCGCTGCGCTGCAACTGCTCGATGTGCCGGCGCAAGGGCGCGATCATGGCGCCGGTGCCGCTGGATGCACTGCGCGTCGTGCGCGGGCACGATCAGCTGCGCCTGTACCAGTTCAACACGAAGGTGGCGAAGCACTACTTCTGCGGTGCCTGCGGCATCTACACGCACCACCAGCGGCGCTCGAACCCGAACCAGTACGGCATCAACGTCGGCTGCCTCGAGGGGATCGACCCGTACCGGCTGGAGAACGTGCCGGTGGTCGATGGCGTGAACCACCCGTCCGACCGCAAACCGGCGGGACCCGCGGCGTGAATGACGCCCTGTGCGATGCTGCCCGCGACCGGCGATGCGGGCGCGGTGTAGGATGCGGCAGCGGCGCCGGGAATCGCCGAGCTGGAGACCCGACATGAAAGACCTGCTTGCGTTTCGAACCGCCGGCCTCGTGGCCGGCATCCTGTGCGCCTGCGCCGCCTGCGCGCCGGCCGCAAAACCCGCGGCCGAGGGACCGACGCTGGCCGGCGCCTGGCAGTCGAGCGTGCAGTTCCAGTCCGGCGCCTTCGCCGGCGTCAAGGACCTCGCGTTCATGTACGCGTACGCGGCCGACGGCACGCTGCTGGAATCCTCCAACTACGACGCCGCCCCGCCGGTGCCGCCCGCCTACGGCAACTGGCGCCACGTCAGCGGCAACCAGTTCGAGGCGCACTACGCGTTCTTCACGACGCGCCAGGCCACGGCGGCCGAAGCGGCCGCGGCCAGCGGCGGCTGGCTGCCGGCCGGGCACGGCGAGCTGGCCGAACGCATCACGCTCGCGGCGGATGGCCAGTCCTACGAGGCGACCATCACCGTCGCGCTGTTCGACGCGGCGGGCAAGGCCGTCGAGGGCGGCGGCGCAGGAACGGTGCACGCGCAGCGCATGGCGTTCACGAAGTAGCGTGGCCCGCGGCGTGAGTGGCTCGCGCCGGCGGGCGCGGCGCGTGGCCCTCGCGGCGCTGCTGCTCGCGACGCTCGCCGGCTGCGGCCCCAACGACGGCTCGGACCTGCCGCCCTCCGACGCGGCCCGCTGGATGGCACAGGCCTGCGGCGTCCGCTTCCGCGAACCGCCCCGGGTCCTGCGCAGCACGCTGTCGCGCGTGCGCACGGCGGGCGGCGAACCAGCGAGCGTCGTCGTCACCGTCGTGCTGCCCGACGACGAGGCCGAGGCGGCGGTACGGGCGCTGGCGCACGAACGCAGCCTGCACCGGCGCGGGCAGTCGGAGACGCGCTACAGCTACGAGTCCTTTCCCGAGGTGCGGCCGGAGAAGGAATGCGAGCTCGACACGGCGCAGCACGTGCTGTACTTCAGGTATGCCCCCTGACCGGATGAGGATGCCGCCATGAAGCAACCCCTGGTCCGGCTCGCCGGCTGGATGGCGCTGAGCCTCGTCGTCGCCACGCTCGGCGGCTTGGCGTCGCTGGATGCCGGGACGTTCTACGCGCAACTGCGCCTGCCGGCCTGGGCGCCGCCGGGCTGGGTGTTTGGCCCGGTGTGGACGCTGCTCTATGCGCTGATGGCCGTGGCGGCCTGGATGGTCGGCGGCACCGAGCCCTCGCCGCGGCGGCGCCTCGCGCTCGCGCTCTACGTCGCGCAGCTGCTGCCCAACGTCGCCTGGAGCTGGCTGTTCTTCCACTGGCGCCTGGGCGGCTTCGCCCTCGCGGACATCGCCGTGCTGTGGCTGCTGGTGTCGGCGACGCGGCAGGTGTTCCACCGCCAGCGCGCGCTCGCCGCGATGCTGCTGCTGCCCTACCTCGTCTGGATCAGCTTCGCGATGGCGCTCAACTACGTGGTGTGGCGGCTCAATCCGGGCCTGCTCGGCTGAGGCGGGAGCGCACCCACGCCGGCGGCTTGCGGCCGGGCGGTGCGCCGGGCATCCTCGCGCGCATGGGCTTCGCCACTTCGCCGCCGCTGCAGCCGGTCGGGCAATTGCTGGAGCAATGCGGCCTGCCGACCGGCGACCTGACGCCTGCGCTGATGGCGCAGTTCCTGTACGCGGGCCCGGCATCGCAGCCGAGCGGCGTGGTCGGCCTGGAAATGCACGGAGCGGTGGCGCTGCTGCGCTCGCTCGCCGTCGCGCCGGACCAGCGCACCGGGGGGCTGGGGCGCGCGCTGGTCGTCGCCGCCGAGGGCGCGGCGCGCGCGCAGGGCGTCGCGGAGCTGTTCCTGCTGACGCAGACGGCCGCGGCGTACTTCGAGCGGCTCGGCTACCAGCGCGCACCGCGCGACGCCGCCCCGCCCGCGATCCGCGCGACCGGCCAGTTCACCTCGCTGTGCCCCGACAGCGCGGTGCTGATGCGCAAGCCGCTGCAATGAGCGGCGCGGTGATGGGCAAGGCGAGGCTGGAGGCCTTCAGTGATGGCGTCATCGCCATCCTCATCACGATCATGGTGCTGGAGCTGAAGGTGCCGCACGGCGAGGACTTCGCGGCGCTGGGCGCCGCGCTGCCTGTGCTGCTGTGCTACGTGATGAGCTTCCTGTACCTCGGCGTGTACTGGAACAACCACCACCACATGCTGCACACCTGCAACCGCGTGACCGCCGGCATCCTCTGGGCGAACCTGCACCTGCTGTTCTGGCTGTCGCTGATCCCGTTCGCGACCGCCTGGATGGGCGAGAACCACTTCGCGGCCGCGCCTTCGGCGCTCTATGGCGCGGTCCTGCTGGCGGCCGCCGTCGCCTACATGACGTTGCAGGGGCGGATCATCGCCTCGCAGGGCGCGGACTCCGTGCTGCGTCGCGCCGTCGGCACGGACTGGAAGGGCAAGGGCTCGATGCTGCTCTATGCCGGCGCCGTGGGCCTCGCGTTCGCCTGGCCGCGGGCCGCGCAGGCCGTGTATTTCCTGGTGGTGCTGATCTGGCTGGTGCCAGACCGTAGAATTGAGCAGGCCCTCTAGGAAGACGCCATGGACCGCGACCGCACGCTACAGCAGCTGTTCGAGACCAACCGCGAGTGGGCGGCGCGCATCCGCGAGCAGGATCCGGCGTTCTTCAGCAAGCTGGCGCAGCAGCAGTCGCCCGACTACCTGTGGATCGGCTGCTCCGACAGCCGCGTGCCGGCGAACCAGATCGTCGGGCTCCTGCCGGGCGAACTCTTCGTCCACCGCAATGTCGCCAACCTCGTGGTGCATACCGACCTCAACTGCCTCACCGTGATGCAGTTCGCCATCGACGTGCTGAAGGTGAAGCACATCATCGTCTGCGGCCACTACGGCTGCAGCGGCGTGCAGGCAGCGCTGCGGCGCGACCGCATCGGGCTCGCCGACAACTGGCTGCGGCACGTGCAGGACGTGCACGAGAAGCACGCGGCGCGGCTGGCCGCGGGCGCGGCGGGCGGCACCACGCCGGCCGGCGCGCGGGCGCGCTCGGTGCACGACCGGCTGTGCGAACTCAACGTGATCGAACAGGTCGCGAACGTCTGCCAGACCAGCATCGCGCGCGATGCCTGGGAGCGCGGCCAGGAACTGGCGGTGCACGGCTGGATCTACGGCATCGGCGACGGCCTGCTGCGCGACCTCGGCATCACCGTGGCCGGGGCGGATGGCGCGCGCGGTGCCTACGAGGCGGCGATCGCCGCGCTGGAGCATGCATGAGCGACGTGGTCCTGCGGGAACTGGGACGCTCGGGACTGAAGATCGCGCCGCTGGTGCTGGGCGGCAACGTGTTCGGCTGGACGGCGGACGAGCGCGCTTCGCACGCGGTGCTCGATGCCGCGGTGGCCGCCGGCATCAACATGATCGACACGGCGGACGCCTATTCGGCCTGGGTGCCGGGCCACAAGGGCGGCGAGTCCGAGACCGTCATCGGCTCCTGGCTGAAGAAGAGCGGCAAGCGCGGGCAGGTGCTGATCGCGACCAAGGTGGGCCACGAGATGGCGCCCGGGCGCGGCGGACTTTCCCGCGCGCACATCCTGCGCTCGATCGACGAGTCGCTCCGCCGGCTGCAGACCGACCACGTCGATCTCTACCAGGCGCACATCGACGACGCGAAGGTGCCGCTGGAGGAGACGCTCGGCGCCTTCGATGAACTGGTGAAGTCGGGCAAGGTGCGCGCGCTCGGCGCCTCGAACCACGGTGCCGCGCGCCTCGCGCAGGCGCTCGAAGTGAGCCACCGCAATGGCTGGGCGCGCTACGAGAGCCTGCAGCCCTGGTACAACCTGCACGATCGCGCCGACTTCGAGGGCGAGGTGCAGGAGCGGTGCCAGCGCGAGAACGTCGGCGTCATCTGCTATTTCGCGCTCGCCAGCGGCTTCCTCACCGGCAAGTACCGGAGCGAGGCGGACCTGGCCGGCCGGCCGCGCGCCATGGCCGTCAAGGGGAACCTGAACGCACGCGGCCTGCGCATCCTGGCCGCGCTCGATGCGGTGGCGGCGCGCCACGACGCGACGCCGGCGCAGGTGGCGCTCGCCTGGATCGTCGCCCACGGCGTCACCGCGCCGATCGCCAGCGCCACGACGGTGCCGCAGCTGCAGGAGATCGCCGGCTCGATGCGCCTGCGGCTGGATGCGGACTCGGTCCGCGAGCTGGATGCGGCCAGTGTTGGCTCGGAGCCCCGGCGTCCGCCAGGCTAGGCCCGGGCGCGGGATGATGGCCCGCGCTGGCGCGACGACGGGGCAGTGGTCAAACGTTGCAAGGGAGTGTCACCATGGACAAGTACGCTGCGGAATTCATCGGGACGTTCTGGCTGGTGCTCGGCGGCTGCGGCAGCGCGGTGCTGGCCGCCGCCTTCCCCAATGTCGGCATCGGCCTCGCCGGCGTGTCGCTGGCCTTCGGCCTGACGGTGCTGACGATGGCCTATGCGATCGGCCATGTCTCGGGCTGCCACCTCAACCCGGCGGTGTCGGTCGGCCTGTGGGCCGGCGGACGCTTCCCGGCGCGCGAGCTGCTGCCCTACATCATCGCGCAGGTCGCCGGCGCGATCGTCGCCGGCGGCGTGCTCTACCTGATCGCGAGCGGCAAGGCCGGGTTCGACGTCGGCGCCGGCTTCGCCTCCAACGGCTACGGCGAGCATTCGCCCGGCGGCTACTCGCTGCAGGCCGCGCTCACCTGCGAAGTGGTGATGACGGCGCTGTTCCTGGTCGTGATCCTCGGCGCGACCGATGCCCGCGCGCCCGCGGGCTTCGCGCCGATCGCGATCGGCCTGTGCCTCACGCTGATCCACCTCGTCAGCATCCCGGTGACCAACACTTCGGTGAACCCGGCGCGCAGCACCGGCGTGGCGCTGTATGTCGGCGGCTGGGCGACGGCGCAGCTGTGGGCGTTCTGGGTGGCGCCGATCGCGGGCGCGCTGCTGGGCGCCGGGCTGTACCGCGTCGTCGGTGGCCGGCGTGGCTGAGCCGCGGCGCCCGAGGGGCCGGGCGCACCGGGCTGGCGCGCCCGCCGCTGCCGCCGCGCTGCTGCCCTGCGTGGCACCGCTCGGCGCGGCACTGCTCGGCACTGCACTGCTCGCTTCGGCACTGTTCGCGCGCACGGCGGCGGCCGGCGAGCTGTTCCGGTGCGGCTCCTGGGTGGTCTCCGCCGAGATGAGCGTCGCGGAACTCGGCGCAGAAATGCGGCGAGCCCACCCGACGCACGCGCGAGACGCAGGACGTGTACGCGCACGCGGCCGGCGGCGGCACGATCAAGACCGGCACGGCGGTGGTCGAGCGCTGGATCTACCAGCGCGGGCTCGCCTCGAGCATGGTGGTCACGATCACCGACGGCGTGATCACGGACATGGCGACGAGTGGCCAATGAACGCGGTGCCGGGCCGGGCGGCGCGGCGTCCGGGCCGGAGGCGGCGACGCTGCGCATCGCCCTGATCGGCGAGCGGAGCGATGCGGTCCTGGCCCACCGCGCGATCCCGCTGGCGCTGGCGCGCGCGGCCGAGGGCCGCGGCCTGCGCATCGAGCCCGTATGGCTCGCGACCGACGATCCGGCCCTGCAGGCCGCGGCGGCGTCCTGCGACGGCCTGTGGTGCGTGCCCGGGAGCCCCTACCGCAGCATGGACGGCGCGTTGCAGGCGATCCGCGGCGTGCGCGAGCGCGGCCTGCCCTTCCTCGGGACCTGCGGCGGCTTCCAGCACGCGCTCATCGAGTATGCGCGCGACGTGCTCGGCTGGAGCGATGCCGAGCATGCCGAGACGGCGCCGGCGCGGCGCGCGCCGTCATTGCGCCGCTCGCCTGCGCGCTGGTCGAGCAGCGGGGCGGCGTGCGCTTCGCGCCCGGATCGCTCATCGCCGGCGCCTACGGTGCCGACGCGGCCGAGGAGGGCTATCACTGCAACTATGGCCTGAACCCGGCGTTCGCGGCGGCGCTGCTGCAGGGGCCGCTGCGCGCGACGGCGCACGATGCCGCGGGCGAGGTGCGTGCGGTCGAGCTCGCGGGCCATCCGTTCTTCGTCGCGACGCTGTTCCAGCCGGAACGCGCGGCGCTCGAGGGCCGGCTGCCACCGCTGGTCGGCGCGTTCGTCGACGCCTGCGCAGCGGCGGCGATGCCGGGCGCTGGCGGCGACGGCGGCGCAGTGGCCTGCGCGAGCGCGCGACTGCTGCTGCGGCAGATGAGCGTGGCCGACGCCCCGTTCATCCGCACGCTGCTCAATGATCCGGACTACATCCGCCACATCGGCGATCGCGGCGTGCGCACGCAGGCGGGCGCCGCGCGCTACATCGAGGAGATCGCGCTGGCGAGCTACGCGCGCCACGGCTTCGGCCTCTACCTGGTGGTGCGGCGGGCCGACGGGGCGCCGCTCGGCATGGCCGGCCTGGTCCGTCGCGAGGGGTTCGACGAGGTGGAGATCGGCTACGCGCTGCTGCCGCAGCATCGCGGCCAGGGGTACGCCCTCGAGGCGGCGCAGGCCGCGATGCGCCTGGGGCGCGAGCGCTTCGGGCTTGCGCGCATCGTCGCCACCTGCGCGGCGGACAACCCGGATTCGATCAAGGTGCTGCGGCGGCTCGGGCTGGAATTCGAACGCACGATCCGGCTGCCGGGCTACGCGCGCGAAAGCTGCCTGTACGTACCGGCTGAGCGCGCATGAAGCGCGTCGAGTGCACGCTCGAGCGGCACGGCGCGGCGATCCTCGCGATCCTGAACGAAGCCATCCTCAATTCGACGGCGCTGTACGAGTACCGGCCGCGCGCGCCGGAGAGCATGGCCGGCTGGTTCGCGGCCAAGTCCGCCGGCCGCTACCCGGTGATCGGCCTGGAGGACGCCGCCGGCGAACTGCTGGGCTTCGCGAGCTACGGCGCGTTCCGGCCGCATGCCGCCTACAAGTACAGCGTCGAGCACTCGGTCTACGTGCGCGCCGACCGGCGCGGCCAGGGGATCGGCCGGCAGCTCCTGCAGGCGGTGGTCGACGCGGCCGTCGCCCAGGGCTACCACCTGCTGGTCGGTGGCATCGATGCGACCAATCGCGCCAGCATCGCCCTGCACGAGCGCCTCGGTTTCTCGCACGCCGGCACGATCCGCCAGGCCGGCTTCAAGTTCGGGCGCTGGCTCGACCTCGCCTTTTATCAGCTACACTTGCCGACGCCCAAGAACCCGACCGACGGTTGACAGGAACGCCATGCCGACGCCGCTCACCTTGCACCGCCATCCGCACGACATCACCGCCGTGGACGTCGAGTACCAGTACCACGGCCACTGCGCCTCGCACGTGATCGTGCAGGATGGCCGCGCGCTGATCGTCGACGTCGGCCCGAACGACGCGGTGCCGCGGGTGCTCGCTGCGCTGGGCGAACTGGGCGTCACGCCGGCGGCGGTCGACTACCTCTTCCTCACGCACGTGCACCTCGACCATGCCGGCGGCGCGGGCACGCTGCTGCGGGCGCTCCCGAATGCGCGCGCGCTGCTGCACCCGCGCGGCGCGCCGCACATGATCGACCCGGCGAAGCTGGCCGCCGGCTCGAAGCAGGTGTACGGCGAGGCGGATTTCAAGCGCCTCTACGGCGAGATCGTGCCGATCGCCGCCGAGCGCGTGGTGACGACGCAGGACGGCGAGCGGCTGCGCCTGGGCACGCGCGAGTTCGACATCTTCTACACGCCCGGGCACGCGCTGCACCACCACTCGCTGTACGACCGCAAGGCCCGCGCGGTCTTCACCGGCGACGTGTTCGGCGTCTCGTACCGCACCTTCGATTCGGCGCGCGGGCCCTGGTCGCTGATCACCACGACGCCGACGCAGTTCGACCCGGAGCAGATGCGCCAGTCGATCGACCGCATCGTGGCGCTCGACCCGGAGGCGGCGTACGTGACGCACTTCAGCCGCCTGACGCACGTGCCGCAGGTTGCCGCCGAGCTGCACGCGCAGATCGACGCCGCCGTGGCGCTGGCGCGGAGCTGCGCCGGCGCGCCGGATCGCGGCGCGGCCCTGGCCGCCGGGGTCCGCACGCTGGTGCACGACCGGCTCGCGCAGCACGGCTGCACGTTGCCGCCGGCCGAGATCGACCGGCTGCTGGGGCTCGACATCCGCCTCAGCGCCCAGGGCCTCGAAGCCTGGCTCGACCGCCAGCGCTGAAGCGGCGGCGCGCTGGCCGCACCGCGCGGCGCAGCTTCAGATCCCGAGCTGCTCGTTCGTGTACCAGTTGCCGTGCAGGCCATTGCGCAGCCGCACCGGCAGGCGCACGGTGGCGATCGGTCCCTCGGAGAGGCGCTGCGCGTCCAGCACCAGCAGGTCGCTGCGGTTCTCGACCAGCCGGTTGCACAGGCCGATGAGGTAGCCCTCGCCTTCGGCCGACGTCGCCGACTTCGGCACGAAGCACGGCTCCTGCAGCGTCGACACCGGCCCCGCCCAGAAGGCGTCCTCGCGGCCGGTCTGGTGGTCGGTGTGGCCCCAGCAGTTGATGAACAGGCCCGTGATGCTGCCGACTCGGTCGATGTCCACCTTGCGCGCCAGGTCGACGACGCAGGTGTAGCCGTGGCGATAGGGCTCCATCGCGTAGCGGTCGTCGATGCGCGGGAACTCGCCGACCATCCGGCCGAGCGGGCGCGCCTCGAAGGACTCGCCCGGCTTCGCCATGTCCATCGTCCAGCGCGTCATGCGCGAGGCGGCGGCATCGCGGTCGAAGGGCTTGCCGGTGATGTCGGGGAAGAAGGGGAACATGTTGCCCTTCGCCACCGGCACGTCGATGTGCACCTTCGAGCCCTCGTTGAAGGCGTTCATGACGTGCGAGCAGAACTGGTTCGGCGCGCGGAACAGCCGGAGGTCCTTGCCGGCGCCGTAACGCGGCAGCACCGCGAGGTAGATGTCCTTCGAGGCGTCCCAGCCGAACACCGGCTGGCCGGCCTTCGCCCGTTCCTCGCTCTGGCACACCGGGATGATTGGCCAGATGACGTAGTCGCGCGTCACGCCGAAGTCGTGCATCAGGTTGGCGTACGGCACCTCGAACCAGGCTTCGTGCCTGATCTTCCCGTCGGCGCCGATCACGTAGTAGGCGACGTCGCGGCTGAAGATGCCCTTCGCGCCATAACCGAAGCCGACCATCTCGCCGGTATGCGGATCGAGCTTGGCATGCGCGGTGTAGGCGACGCTCCTCATGCGGCCATGGAAGTCCCACTCGCCGCGGGTCTCGAGGGTGTGCGGGTCGAGCGCCACCGGCAGGCTGTCCTCCTTGTAGGCGAACAGCTGGCCGCCGTGGAGCATCACGTTGGTGTTGGCGGTGCCGCGGCTGCGGCCCTGCACCGCTGGATCGTCCGAGTACGGGTTGCGGTAGGCGCCGTAGAGCGCCTTGCCGGCGGCGCGCTCGAGCCTGAACTTCTCGGTACGCACGAAGCGGTGCTTGAGGTGCACGCGCCCCTTGTGGAAGCGGAACTGCGTGACCGTGCCGTCGCCATTGAAGTAGATGTCGCGGCCGAGCTTCGGGGTGAACTGCGGGTCGGGCGCCGAGCGGTAGAAGCTGCCGTTCATGTCCGCCGGCAGCGTGCCCTCGACCTCCAGGTCGTGGATGTCGAGCTCGAAGCGGCTGGGGGCGTGGAAGCCGGTGTAGACCGGATCGTCGGGAAAGCGCTGCATGGTGGCTAGAAGCTGACGGAGCCGCCGTCGACGTACAGGTCGACGCCGGTGATGAAGCTGGCCTCGCCGGCGGCGAGGAAGGCGACCGCGGCCGCGACCTCGTGCGGCTCGCCCATGCGGTGCATCGGCACGTGGTTGATCATCAGCTTGCGCAGCTCGTGCTCGGCCTCGGGCGGCAGGCCGATGTTGCGGCGGATGATCGGCGTCTCGACCGGGCCCGGGCTCACGACGTTGACGCGGATGCCCTCGCCCACCAGCTCGGCGGCGAGGTTGCGGCCGAGCGCGCGCACGCCGGCCTTGGCGGTGGCGTACATCATGTTGCCGGCGATGCCCATCTCCGCGCCGATCGAGCCGACCAGCACGATGGCGCCGCCGCGCTGCATCAACGCCAGCGCCTTCTGCACGCTGAAGAACACGCCGCGCAGGTTGATGCCGTGCACCTTGTCCCAGTCGTCCTCGGTGATCTGCCGCACCGGCACGAAGGCGCCGATGCCGGCGCTGACCACCAGCACGTCGAGCGTGCCGAAGTGCCGGCGCGTCTCGGCGACGAGCGCGTCGATCGAGGCCGTGTCGGCGATATCGGCGCGCACGGCGATCGCGCCGTGGCCGACGCCGGTCGCCGCGCTCGCGAGCGTCGCGGGGTCGCGGCCCGCGATGATGACGCGCGCGCCCTCGCCCGCCAGGCGCTCGGCGCAGGCGAGGCCGATGCCGCTGTTGCCGCCGACGACGAGGGCGGTCTTGCCGTTGAAACGCATGATGGCTGGGCTCCCCGCAGTTCGGTGGGGCGCAAACATAACATGCGGCGCGCGCCCGGGTTGGCAAGCCCACGGGGCCCCGGCAATAATGGCCGCCGGCGCGGGACCGGGCCCGGTCGCCGCCAACGTCCACAACCCCTGGGGGGAATCATCATGAGTGCACGGATCGCTCTCCACCCGTCCATCGACAACGGCATCAAGCCCGGCGCGGCGAACTTCGCCGGCGGCACGCTCAGCTGCAAGTGCGCGAGCAAGCCCGTCACGGTCGGCATCAAGGGCAACGTCGCCCACAACCACGCCTGCGGCTGCACCAAGTGCTGGAAGCCGGCCGGGGCGGTGTTCTCGGTGGTCGCGGTGGTGTCGCGCGACAACCTGGCGGTGACCGCCAACGCCGACAAGCTCAAGATCGTCGATCCCGCCGCCGCCATCCAGCGCCACGCCTGCAGCGGCTGCGGCGTGCACCTCTACGGCCGCATCGAGAACAAGGCCCACCCCTTCTACGGCCTGGACTTCGTGCACGTGGAGCTCTCGAAGGATGCCGGCTGGGCGGCCCCGGAGTTCGCCGCCTTCGTCTCCTCGATCATCGAGTCGGGGTTCGATCCGAAGCAGATGGGCGCGGTGCGCGCGCGGCTCGAGGAGCTGGGCCTGAAGCCCTATGACTGCCTCTCCCCGCCGCTGATGGACGCCATCGCCACGCACACGGCCAAGGCCAAGGGAGTGCTCAAGTAATGAAGACCCGCGCCGCCGTGGCCTTCAAGGCCGGATCGCCGCTCGCCATCGAGACCGTGGAGCTGGAGGGCCCGAAGGCCGGCGAGGTGCTGGTGGAGCTCAAGGCCACGGGGGTGTGCCACACGGACGAGTTCACGCGCTCGGGCGCGGATCCGGAGGGGCTGTTCCCGGCGATCTTCGGCCATGAAGGGGCCGGCGTCGTCGTGGACGTGGGTCCGGGCGTGAGTTCGGTCAGGAAGGGCGACCACGTAATCCCGCTCTATACGCCCGAGTGCCGGCAGTGCAAGTCGTGCCTCTCGCGCAAGACCAACCTGTGCACCGCGATCCGCGCGACGCAGGGCCAGGGCCTGATGCCCGACGGCACCAGCCGCTTCTCGCTCGGCGGGCAGAAGGTCCATCACTACATGGGCTGCTCGACGTTCTCGAACTTCACGGTGCTGCCCGAGATCGCGGTGGCGAAGATCCGCGAGGACGCGCCCTTCGACAAGGTGTGCTACATCGGCTGCGGCGTCACGACCGGCATCGGCGCGGTGATCAACACGGCGAAAGTGGAACCGGGATCCAACGTAGTAGTGTTCGGCCTGGGTGGCATTGGCCTGAACGTGATCCAGGGCGCGCGGCTCGCGGGCGCGAACAAGATCATCGGCGTGGACCTGAACCCCAAGCGCAAGGCGCTGGCCGAGCAGTTCGGCATGACGCACTTCGTCAACCCGAAGGAAGTGCAGGGCGACCTCGTCCCCTGGCTGGTGAACCTCACCGACGGCGGCGCGGACTACAGCTTCGAGTGCATCGGCAACGTCGACGTCATGCGCCAGGCGCTCGAGTGCTGCCACCGCGGCTGGGGCGTGTCGGTGATCATCGGCGTCGCCGGCGCGGGCCAGGAGATCAAGACGCGGCCGTTCCAGCTGGTCACCGGGCGGGTGTGGAAGGGCACGGCCTTCGGCGGCGCACGCGGCCGGAGCGATGTCCCGAAGATCGTCGACTGGTACATGGACGGGAAGATCCAGATCGACCCGCTGATCACGCACACGATGCCGCTCGCGCGCATCAACGAGGCGTTCGACCTCATGCACCAGGGCGAGTCGATCCGCAGCGTCGTCGTGTACTGAGGCGGCGCCACGGGGCGCATGTCGCAAACTTAATGCCGCCGGGCGTGCGCCGGGCCCCCGCGGCCGGCCACGCGCGCCCGCGGGCGGCGTAGCATCGGCGGCTCCCATCCCACGACAGGAGCCGACCATGGCCAGTGAATCGCGACGTGCGTTCATGCAGCAGACGCTGGCGGCATCGGCGCTGGCGACCACCCTGGCGGGCAGCGCGCGCGGCGGCGAAGCGGCCGCGGCGGGCACCGCGACGCCCGCCCTCACGCCGGCCCCTGCCGCGCCGGCCGCACCGCCCGCGCCAGCCTTCGATCTGGTGCTGGCGCCCAAGCCGCTGCCCTTCGACCCGAAGTCGCTGCACGGCATCTCCGAGCGGCTGATCGTCTCGCACTGGGAGAACAACTACACCGGCGCGGTCAAGGCGCTGAACGCCATCCGTGCCCGGCTGGCCGCGGCGGCGGCAGACGCGAGCACGCCGCCGTACCTGTACACCGGGCTGAAGCGCGAGCAGCTGCTGCGTACCGGCAGCGTCGTCTACCACGAGCACTACTTCGGCAACCTGGGCGGAGGCGGTGGCCCGGGCGCGCGGCTGCGCAGCCTCATCGCCCGCAGCTTCGGCAGCTACGATGCCTGGGAGACCGAGTTCCGCAAGATCGGCAACGGACTCGCGGGTGGCTCGGGCTGGGCGGTGCTGGCGTGGAACCCGACGCTCAAGGTGCTTGAGAACTACTGGCTGGGCGATCATGCGCACGGCTCGACCACCAGCCAGCCCGTGCTGGTGATGGACATGTACGAGCATGCCTACCAGATGGACTACGGCGCCGCGGCGGCGAAGTACATCGACGCGTTCTTCGCCAGCGTGCAGTGGGAGACGGTGGAGGCGCGCCTGGCGGCGAGCGGGGCGTAGCGGGCGGTACGCCGCCCGCGGCCGCGGCGGCTATGCGGGCACCGACCGTGCGCGCAGCAGGTCGGCCGCCTTCTCCGCCACCATGATCGCCGGCGCGTTGGTGTTGCCGCTGACGATGCTCGGCAGCACCGAGGCGTCGGCGGCGTAGAGCCCCTCGACGCCGCGCACGCGCAGGGTGGGGTCGCAGACCGCCTGAGCGTCCACGCCCATCGCGCAGCTGCTGGTCGGATGCATCGCGGTGGCGACGCTCTTGCGCATGTGCGCGTCGATCTGCTCGTCGCTCTGCACGGCCGGACCTGGCGCGCGCTCGGCACGCACCAGCGACGCGGCCGGCTCGGTGGTGAGGTAGCGGCGCACGAAGCGCACGATGCGGCGGAAGGCGACGCGGTCGGCCTCGGCCTGCAGGAGGTTGAGGCGGATGACCGGCTTGTCGCGCGGATCGGCCGAGCGCAGCGTCACCTCGCCACGGCTCTCGGGACGCACCAGCACGCAGGCGACCGAGAACACGTGGCCCGCGCCGCGGCGCCAGAGCGGGAACCACGGCTGCGCCAGCATCGACACCGGGCTCACCAGCAGCTGCAGGTCGGGCGTGGCGAGCGACGGATCGGTGCGCACGAAGCCCTGCGCCGCCACCGGCAGGCCCGCCATCGGCCCGGTGCCGAACAGCTGCCAGCGCAGCGCCGCGAGCGCCATGCGGTCGAGGCGCAGCTCGCGGTCGAAGGTGAAGGGGCCGCTCGCCTCGTAGATCATCGCGAGCGACTGGTGCTCCTGCATGTTGCGGCCGACGCCGGGCAGGTCCTGCAACACCGCGATGCCGTGGCGCTGCAGCTCGGCCGCCGGCCCCACGCCGGAGAGCATCAGCAGCTGCGGGTTGTTGAAGGTGCCGGCGCACAGCACCACCGCGCGCGTGGCGCGCGCCTGGCGCGCCTGCCCGCCGACCTCGTACTCGATGCCGGTTGCGCGCCTGCCCTCGAACAGCACGCGCCGCGCCAGCGCGCCGGTGATCACCTGCAGGTTCGCCCGGCCCATCGCGGGCCGGAGGAAGCGCGTCACGGTGCTGGCGCGCTCGCCACGATGCACGTTGAAGTCCGGCGCGCAGAAGCCCTCGAAATCGGCGCCGTGGAAATCGTCGAGGTGGCGGTAGCCGAGTTTCTCCGCCGCGGCGATCAGCCGCGGGTAGACGTAGTCGTCCGGCCGGTGGCGCGATACGGTGAGCGGGCCGTCGGCGCCGTGCCAGCGCGAGGCGCCGCGCCAGTTGGCCTCGGAGCGGCGGTAGTACGGCAGCACGTCGTCGTAGCCCCAGCCGGTGATGCCGGCACGCGCCCAGGCGTCGTAGTCGGCGCGGCAGCCGCGCGAGTACATCATGCCGTTCACCGAGGCGCAGCCGCCGAGCACCCGGCCGCGCGGGGCCGGGACGACGCGATCGTCGGCCCAGCGCTCGGGCTCGGTCATGAAGCCCCAGGAGACGGAGGGATCGCGGAACGTGTCGCGCCAGGCGAGCGGGATGCGCATCTTCAGGCGCCCGCGCTCGCTCGGGCCAGCCTCGAGCAGCAGCACGCGCGCGCCCGGGTCCTCGGAGAGGCGCGCGGCCAGCACGCAGCCGGCCGAACCACCGCCGACGACGATGTAGTCGAACTCGCTCACAGCACGGCGTAGTAGCGGAACAGCGTGTGGTCCGGGTTGGTGTGGCGCTCGCCGCCGCCGACGATCACCGTGCGGTTGAGCCACTCGTACGGCCCGGCGGGCGCGCGAAAGTACGGCGTGCAACGGAAGTACCCGGGCCGGTCGGCCTTCGGCGAATACACGTAGCCCATGTTGCGGATGTAGATCGGCGTGCCGTCGTCCGCCTGGAGGATGTAGTGGGCGTTGAGCTCGACCACGCCATCGGCGCGCACCACCGGCCAGTCGGCGCCGCTGTAGTCGAGCACCTTGCCGTTGAGGCGCGGGCCGCTCACCGTGCCGCTCTTCACCGAGGTGTAGCCGTGCTTGGTGTCGCTGTAGATCGGGCCGAAGATGAAGCGCTGGTGGAAATCGATGCGCACGTCGAAGACGTGCTCCAGCGCCAGGTCGAGCTTGGATGCTTCGCTCATGCGGCGGTCCTCCTGCGGGGGTCGGCGGCGGGCAGCGAGCGGCCGAGGATCAGGTCGGCGCCCTTCTCGGCCACCATGATGACGGTGGCGTTGCAGTTGCCGCCGGGCACGGTCGGCATGATCGAGGCGTCGATGACGCGCAGGCCCGCGACGCCGCGCACGCGCAGCGCGGGGTCGACCACGGCGCGCTCGTCCGACCCCATGCGGGCGGTGCCGACCGGATGCTGCGTGACGCCCGCGCTGCGGCGGATGTAGGCCTCGATCTCCGCATCGCTCCGCACCTGCGGGCCCGGCGCCGTCTCCGCCTCGATGAGATCGGCCTGCGGGGCGGTCGCGTAGATGCGGCGCGCGGCGGCAAGGCCGCGCTTGGCGGTGGCGAGGTCGGCCGGGTGGGAGAAGATGTTGAGCTGGATGCGCGGCGCATCGGCCGGGTTGGCCGAGCGCAGCCGCATGCTGCCGCGCGATTCGGGGTGCAGCACGACGACGTCGGCGGTGATGCGGTGCTGCTGGGTCGCTCCCAGCGGCCACCAGATGCGCGCGTCCATGCGCACCGGGTTGCACATCAGCTGCACGTCCGGGCGGCGCTGCGCGGCCTCGGTGCGGATGACGACGTTGCAGCTGTTGATCTGCGTGGCGAAGGCGCCGGTGCCCTGCAGGAACCAGCGCAGCGTCGAGAACACCACGCGGTCGGCGCGCAGCTGGTTGAGGAAGCTGACCGGCCGGCCCAGGCTGAACTCCACCGGCACGCGGCCGTGCTCGGAGAGGTTCTGGCCGACCGCCGGCAGGTGCACGACCGGCGCGATGCCCAGCGCCTTGAGTTCATCGGCATTGCCGATGCCGGAGAGCATCAGCAGCTGCGGCGAGTTGTAGGCGCCGCCCGCGAGCAGCACCTCGCCGGCGGCGCGCGCGGTTTCGACGGCGCCGTTGCGCCGGAACTGCACGCCGGTCGCGCGGCCGTTCTCGACCAGCACGCGCTCGGTGAGCGCGCCGGTGAGCACGGTGAGGTTGGGGCGCGTGTTCACCGGATCGAGGTAGGCGCGCGCGGTGCTGGCGCGCCGCCCGCGGGCATCGATCGTGACCTCGCCGCGGGCGAAGCCCTCCTCGACCTCGGCGTGCAAATCGGCGGAGGTGGCGAAGCCGGCGGCGGCGGCGCTGCGCATCAGCGGATCGTGCAGCAGCAGCCGCGTGTCGATGGGCTGCACGGGCAGCGGGCCGGTGTTGCCATGCCAGGCGTTCTCGCCGCGCCAGCTGGTCTCCATGGCGCGGAAGTACGGCAGCACCTCGGCATAGCTCCAGCCCGGGCAGCCGTCGGCCGCCCAGCCGTCGAAGTCGCTCGAGTGCCCGCGCATGTAGAACATGCCGTTGATCGAGGAGGAGCCGCCGAGCACCTTGCCGCGCGGCAGCCGCAGGCTGCGGCCCTCGAGCGTGGGCTCGGGTTCGCTGCTGTAGTCCCAGATGAAGGCCGGGTTCAGCATCGCCCGCAGGAAGGCGAGCGGCATCGTCATGTAGAACTTCCTGTGCGAGCCGCCGGCCTCGAGCAGCAGCACGCGCGCCTGCGGGTTGGCGCTCAGCCGGTGCGCGAGCACGCAGCCGGCCGAGCCGGCACCGACAATGATGTAGTCGTATTCGCGCGCCGTGGTCGCCATGGCCATGCCGCTCCTACAGGCCGACGGAGACCGCCTTGGTCTCCGTGTACATCAGCGTGCCCTCGCGGCCGTTCTCGCGGCCCCAGCCCGACTGCTTGAAGCCGCCGAGCGGCATCGCCGGATCGACGCCGCCGACGAAGTTGATGCGCACCGTGCCGGCCTTCAGGCGCCGCGCCAGCTTGTGCGCGGCCGAGAGGTCGCGCGTGTAGATCGCGGCCGAGAGGCCGTAGTCGGTGTCGTTGCCGAGGCGCGCGAGCGCCTCGACATCGGCGTCGCCGAAGGACATGGCGCACAGCACCGGCCCGAAGATCTCCTCGCGGCGCACGCGCATGTTGGCGGTGGTGTTGCCGAGCACCGTGGGCTCGACGAAGTAGCCGGCGCCCGGTACCGCGTGGCCGCCGGTGAGGACCTTGGCGCCCTCGCCCGCGCCCGACTCGATGTAGCCGACGACGCGCTTGCGCTGCTCGGCCGAGACCAGCGGGCCCATGGTCGTCGACGGGTCCACGCCCGGCCCGAGCTTGATCTTCTTGGCGTTGTCGACGACGCCCTGCACGACCTTGTCGTAGAGCTTCTCGTGCACGAACAGGCGCGAGCCGGCGGCGCACACCTGGCCGCTGTTCATGAAGATGCTGCGGGCCGCGGCCTCGGTCGCGAGGCCCGGGTCGGCATCGGGGAAGATGAACACCGGCGACTTGCCGCCGAGCTCGAGCGTGACGCGCTTGAGGTTGCCGGCGCAGCCGGCGAGGATCTGTTTGCCGACCACCGTCGAACCGGTGAAGGCGATCTTGTCGACGTCCGGATGGTCGACCAGCGCCTTGCCGGCGGTCTCGCCGTAGCCGGTGACGATGTTGACGACACCGGGCGGGAAACCGACTTCCTGGATGAGCTCGCCGAGGCGGATCGTGGTGAGCGGCGTCTGCTCGGCGGGCTTGAGCACCACGGTGCAACCGGCGGCGATCGCCGCGGCGATCTTCGACACGCCCATCACGAAGGGCAGGTTCCAGGGCACGATCTGGCCGACCACGCCGACCGGCTCGCGCAGCGTGTAGGCGAGGGATTCGCCCGGGGCGCTCAACGACACGGTATCGCCGTTGAGCTTGGTGGCCCAGCCCGCGTGGTAGCGCAGGCTCTCGGCGGCGCCGAGCACCGAGCCGAAGCGCGCCAGCATCAGCGGCATGCCGTTGTCGAGCGTCTCGAGCAGCGCGAGCTCGTCGACGTTCGCCTCGATCGCGTCGGCGAGCTTGAGCAGCAGCCGCGCGCGCACCGACGGCGCCAGGTGCGTCCACTTCGGGTTCTCGAAGGCGGCGCGCGCCGCCTTGACGGCGGCGTCGATGTCGGCGGCCTCGCCGGCGGCGGCGGCGGCGAAGGTGCTCGCGGTCGCCGGGTCCTCGACCGCGAAGGTGGCGCCGCCCAGCGCGGCGCGCCACTCACCGTTGATGAGCAACTGGCGCGGGCGGGCGACGAAGGCGTCGATGCGGCTGCGCACGGCTTCGGGAATGGCGGGGGCGTTCATGGCGTGGCTCCGGATGTGGCTGGGGCGCCGGCGGGCGGTGCGTCGGGGCGGGCGCCGGGTCATGGACTGTAGGAATTCCGGCCCCGCGCCGTCACGACCGCACGGGAACCCTCTCCCGACACTTGCGGAAGTGTAGCGCAGGGCCCGGGCGCCTCACTCGCCGATCATCGCGCTGGCGCCGCCCTGGGGATCGGGCGGCCATCCCCCGGTCTCCAGGGCGCAGCGGAGCCGCACGGTTGCGAACGCGCATTGATGTGATCTCCGTGGACGTCCGCGGCGCCGGGCGCGATGATGCCCGCCATGGCGAAGCACGATCAGGATACCCCGTCGCAGCGGCTGCTGCAGCGCATCGGCCGGGCCGACGCGCGCACCGTCGACGAGCTGTACGGACTGGAACCGGTATTCGAGCCCGCCGATGCCGTGGCCTCGCTCGGCGCGTTCGCGGAGTTCCTCTGTCCCTGGTGCGGCGAGGTCGGCGGCACGGCCGTCGATCTCACCGACGGCTCGCGCAGCTGGATCGAGGATTGCCAGGTGTGCTGCCGGCCGATGCAGATCACGATCGCCACCGACGAGCGGGGCGAGCTCGCCGACGTGCGCGCCGAGCGCCTCGACTGAACGCGCGGTACGACCGCGGGGAGATGTCCGCATGAACGAGCTGATGCAGGACGCGGCGCGGCGCGCGCAGCGCTACCTGGCGCAGTTGGGCGAGCGGCCGGTGCGGCCGGACCCACGCGCCACCGCGGAGCTCACCCGGCTCGAATTCCCGTTGCCGGATGCCGGCCGCGCGCCGGCGGACGTGCTGGCGCTGCTCGACGCGGCGGTGAGTCCCGCCACGATGGCGAGCGCCGGCCCGCGCTTCTTCGGCTTCGTGATCGGCGGGAGCCTGCCAGCGGCGCTCGCGGCCAACTGGCTCGCCGCGGCGTGGGACCAGAACGCCGGCCTGCACGTGAGCACGCCGGGCGTGAGCCAGCTCGAGCGCGTCTCGCTCGGCTGGCTCGTGGAGCTGCTGGGGTTGCCCGCCGGCACGATCGGCGGCTTCGTCACCGGCGCGACCATGGCGAACTTCACCGCGCTCGCGGCCGCGCGCCATGCGGTGCTCGAGCGCGCCGGCTGGGCGGTGGAGGCCGACGGGCTGTTCGGCGCGCCGCCGATCACGGTGCTGGTCGGCGAGGAGGCGCACCCGACGCTGCTGAAGTCGCTGGGACTCCTCGGCCTCGGGCGCGCGCGCGTGCGCCGCGTCGCGGTCGACGGCCAGGGCCGCATGCGCCCCGACGCGCTGCCGCCGATCAGCGGGCCGACGATCCTGTGCCTGCAGGCGGGCAACGTGAACACCGGCGCCTTCGATCCGCTCGATGCGCTCTGCCCGCCGGCACGCGCGGCCGGCGCCTGGATCCACGTCGACGGCGCCTTCGGCCTGTGGGCGGCGGCCTCGCCCGCGCTGCGCCACCACGTGCGCGGGCTCGAGCTCGCCGATTCCTGGGCGACCGACGCGCACAAGTGGCTCAACGTGCCGTACGACTCCGGCCTCGCCTTCGTGCGCGACGCGCATGCGCTGCCGGCCGCGATGGCGATCAGCGCCGAATACCTGCCGAAGAACGCCGCCGAGCGCATCCCCTCGGACTACACGCCCGAGCTCTCGCGGCGCGCGCGCGGCGTGGAGGTCTGGGCCGCGCTGCTCGCGCTCGGTCGCGCCGGCGTGGCCGAGCTCGTCGAGCGCAACTGCCGCCAGGCGCGGCGCTTCGCCGCGGGCTTGAGCGCCGCTGGCTGCGAAATTCTCAACGAAGTCGTGCTCAACCAGGTGCTGGTGTCCTTCGGCACGCCGGAGCACACGCTGCGCACGATCGCGCGGCTGCAGGAGGACGGCACCTGCTGGGCCGGCAGCACCGTGTGGCAGGGACGCACGGCGATGCGCATCAGCGTGTGCGGCTGGAACACGACCGATGCGGACGTGGAGCGGAGCCTCGCGGCGATGCTGCGCGCGGCGCGCGGTTGAGCTCGGCTCAGCCCGCCGCGTCGCGCGACGCGCCTTCGCCGTCGTTCGGGCCACCGCCGTGCTTGCCGGCTTCCCAGCCGCGCGCGCCGAGCAGCTCGCCCGCGACCCCGGCGGGGAGTGGCTCGAGCTCGGTGGCCATGGTGTCGTTCCAGCGGTTCAGGTAGCCGAACAGCGCCACGGTCGCCACGATCTCGACGACCTGGCCGTCGTCGAAGTGCCGCTTCAGCTCGGCGAAGTCCGCCGCGTCCGACTCGTTGGGGACCAGGGCCGCGTGGTGCGCGAGGCGCAGCGCGGCGCGCTCGGCGGCGCTGAACAGCGGGCTGGTGGCGTAGTCCCACACCGCGGCGATGCGCGCCGCGGAGGCGTGGTAGATGCGCGCCAGGTTCGCCATGTGCGCCTGGCAGTAGCGGCAGCCGCTCGCCTGGCTCGCCACCAGGCTCACCAGCATCTTCAGCTCCTCGCTCACCGTGCCCTGGTAGAGCACGGCGCGGTTCAGGTCCATGAAAGCGTTGGCGATGGCGGGGCGGCGCGCCATCGTGCGGATGCTGTTGGGCACGAAGCCGCGCGTGGCGCGGTAGTGCTCGAAGCGCTCCGTGAATTCGGGCGTCGCCGCGTAGGGCAGCGGATCGACGTGCGGCATCAGCGTCCCGCGCGCCGCTCGGCGCGCGCCATGGCGATCACCGCATCGACCCGGCGCAGCAGGTCCGCGGAATCGTCGATCAGGTCGCCGAGCACGCGGTAGCGCCCCGCGACGATGAAGGTCGGCGTGCCGTCGACCTGCAGGCGCGCGACCTGCTCGTGCGCGGCATCGACGGCGGCGCGGTTGTCGGCCGACTGCGCCGCCTCGATGAAGCGCGCGCGATCGACGCCGAGGCCGGCGTAGATGCCGGCGAGATCGGCGAGCGAGCGCACCTGCGCGTGGCCGTTCCAGATGGCGTCGAACACGCCGGCGTGCGTGGCCTCGAGCTGCCCGAGGGCCTGCGCCGCGTAGAAGCCGCGCGCGTACAGCGTGAACTCGGGCCGGAAGGTGGCCGGCAGGTAGTGCAGCTCGACGTCGGCCGGGAGCCGCGCCTTCCAGGCGCGCAGGGCCTCCTCGAGGTGGAAGCAGTGCACGCAGCCGTAGCTGAAGACCTCGAGGATCTCGATCTTCTTCGCTTTCGCCGCCGGCTCGGGCCCGGGCAGCCGGGCGTACTCGACGCCTTCGGTCAGCGTGACGGCGGCGGTCGGCGTGGCCGCAGCGGTCGGCGCGGCCACCGGCGGCGCGGCGGCGGAGAGATGGCTGCTCCAGAGCGCGGCCGCTGCCGCCAGCAGCGCGCGCAGTGTGGAGGGTGTGCGCATGGCGTGCGGCATCATAGCGCATGGTTTAGGCTTGCGGACCATGAATCCGCGCGCCCGGTTGCTGGTCGAACAGCTGCAGCTCGAGCCGCATCCCGAAGGCGGCTGGTTCCGCGAGCTGTACCGCTCGGAGATGCAGGTCGAGACCGGCGACGGCCGGGCGCCGCGCGCGGCGCTGACCACGATCTTCTACCTGCTGGGCGCGGGCGACCACAGCCGCTGGCACCGCGTGCGTTCCGACGAGGCGTGGCACCTGTACGAAGGCGGGCCGCTGGAGCTGCTGCTCGCGCCGCCGGAGCTGCAGCGCATCGAGCGCGTGCGGCTCGGTGCCGTCGGCCAGGAGTCCGGCCCGGTGCACACCGTGCCGGCGCTGTGGTGGCAGGCGGCCCGCCCGCTGGGCGAGTACGCGCTGCTCGGCTGCACGGTGGGACCGGGATTCGAGTACGAGGACTTCAGCCTGCTGGAGGACGACCCGATGGCCCTGCGACTGCTGCAACGCCTCGACCCGCAGCTGGCGGTGCTGGCATGAACCTGCGCGTGGCGCGCGCCGACCTGGGCGATGCGGCGCAGGCCGAGGCGGTCCTCGAGCTGATCGACTGCTACGCGCGCGACCCCATGGGTGGCGGCGAGCCGCTGCCGGCGCAAGTGCGCGCGGCGCTGATCCCGGGGCTGCGCCAGCACGCCACCACGCTGGTGTTCCTCGCCTGGGACGGGGCGCGGCCGGTCGGCGTCGCCGTGTGCTTCGGCGGCTATTCGACCTTCGCGGCCCAGCCGCTGGTGAACATCCACGACCTGTCGGTGCGCGCGGAATGCCGCGGCCGCGGCGTCGGGCGCGCGCTGCTGCGCGGCGTGGCCGCCTGGGCGCGCGAGCACGGCTGCTGCAAGGTCACGCTCGAGGTGCTCGACCACAACGCGGCGGCGCGCGGGCTGTACGAGTCCGAGGGCTTCCGCCCGCCCGACATGGGGCATCCGGGCGAGCAGATGCTGTTCCTCACGCAGGCGCTGTAGCCGCAGGCCGCGGCACGGCGACGGTGGCGTACGCGCGCCTAGTGCGCGCCGGCGAGCTTGCGCACCGCGTCGAGCGCGGCCGACAGCGTGGCGAAATCCGCGCGCCCGGCGTTGCGCAGCTCGGCCGCAGTGCGTTCCCAGCGCTGGCCCTCGGCGCCGCGCGCCGCGAGCCAGTCGGCGACGCGCGCCGCCGCGCCGCCGCGCACCGGCCGGCCCAGCACGGCGCCGGTGACGTGCAGGCGCACGGCGCGTAGCCCGCGCCGCAACCCGGCCTGCGCCAGCGACTGCCAGGGCCCCTGCACCTCGAGCGCATCGATGCCGGCGCGCAGGCCGTCGAGCCACAGCGCGGCGCCGGCCTCGAACCAGACGGCGGCGACATCGCCGACGCGCAGGCGCCGCGCCCGCGCCAGGTCGGCGAGCTCGCAGGCCGTCTCCAGCGCCTCGCAGGCCGCCAGCCGCCGCGCCAGCGCCGCCGGCACGCGCGCGGCCGCGTACTCGGCCAGCGCCGCCTCGTAGCGCTCGCGCTCCAGGCCGCGCACCAGGGCGCCGACGTGCTCGGCCAGCCGGCCGACGTCGCGCCGGTAGCTGCGCACCAGGCTCTCGACCGGCAGGTCGGCGCCGCGCGCGTGCAGCAGCGCCTCGCTGGCGTGCGCCAGCAGCGCGCCGACGCGCGCCATCATCCGGTACTGCAGCGCCGCCGGCACGCGGTGGTCCAGCTGCTCGATGCGCGTCCACAGCAGGCGCGCGTCGAACAGCTCGCGCGCGATGGTGTAGGCGCGCGCGATCGACGCCGGCCGCGCGCCGGTGACCTCCTGCGTGCGCGGCACGAAGCCCGGGCCCATGCGGTGCACCAGGCTGTTCACGGTCGCGGTGACCACGATCTCGCGGCGCAGGCGGTGGCGGCGGATCGCCGCGCCGTGGCGGCGCCGCACGGCGGCGGGGAAGTAGCGCTCGACCTCGCGGGCGAAGAACGGATCCTCGGGCACGTCGGAGTCGAGCAGCATGCCCTTCAGCCAGATCTTGCTGTAGGCGAGGATCACCGCGAGCTCGGGGCGCGTGAGCCCGGGGCCGTGGCGCGCGCGTTCGGCGAGATCGGCGTCGTCCGGCAGGCCCTCGAGCGCGCGGTCCAGGCCGCCGAAGCGCTCGAGCGCGCGGATGGTCTGCTGCTGCGCCGGCAGCGCCTCGCGCCCCAGCACCTCCTGCGTGCTGATCGCCTGGCTCTGCAGGTAGTTGTTGCGCAGGACCAGCTCGCAGACCTCGTCGGCCATCGATGCCAGCAGCCGGCGCCGCGCCGCCGGCGCGAGCCGCCCGGCGCGCACCTGGCCGTCCAGCAGGATCTTGATGTTGACCTCGAAGTCCGAGGTGTTGACGCCGGCGGAGTTGTCGACGAAGTCGGTGTTGATGCGCCCGCCGGCCAGCGCGTACTCGATGCGGCCGCGCTGCGTGAACCCGAGGTTGCCGCCCTCGCCGACCACGCGGGCGCGCAGCTCCGCGCCGTTGACGCGCACCGCGTCGTTGCCGCGATCGCCGGCGTCGGCCTGGCTCTCGCTGCGCGCCTTGACGTAGGTGCCGATGCCGCCGTTCCACAGCAGGTCCACCGGCATGCGCAGGATCGCGCGCATCAGCTCGGCCGGAGTCAGCGAACCCTGCGCGACGCCGAGCAGCTGCTGCGCCTCGCGCGCGAGCTCGATGCGCTTGGCGCTGCGCGGCCAGACGCCGCCGCCGCGCGAGATCAGGCGGCGGTCGTAGTCGTTCCAGCCCGAGCGCGGCAGGCGGAACAGCCGCTGGCGCTCGGCGTGGCTCCTGGCCGGATCCGGCGCGGGGTCGAGGAAGATGTGCTGGTGGTTGAAGGCGGCGACCAGCTTGAGGTGCGGCGAGCACAGCAGGCCGTTGCCGAACACGTCGCCGGACATGTCGCCGATGCCGGCGACGCTGATCGCCGCCTGGTCGGCGTCGACGCCGAGCTCGCGGAAGTGGCGGCGCACGCATTCCCAGGCGCCGCGCGCGGTGATGCCGAGCGCCTTGTGGTCGTAGCCGGCGGAGCCGCCGGAGGCGAAGGCGTCGCCGAGCCAGAAGCCGTAGTCGAGCGCGATGCCGTTGGCGGTGTCGGAGAAGCTCGCCGTGCCCTTGTCGGCCGCCACCACCAGGTACGGGTCGTCGCCGTCGCGGCGCAGGACGCGCGGCGGCGGCACGCTGCGCCCGCGCACGATGTTGTCGGTGAGGTCGAGCAGCGCGCCGATGAAGCGCCGGTACGCGGCGACGCCGGTGCGCTGCTGCTCGTCGCGCTCCATGGTGGCGAGGAGCCGCCGCGGCACGAAGCCGCCCTTGGCGCCGGCCGGCACGATCAGCGTGTTCTTGACGTTCTGGGCCTTCATCAGCCCCAGCACCTCGGTGCGGAAGTCGTCGCGCCGGTCCGACCAGCGCAGTCCGCCGCGCGCCACCGCGCCCATCCGCAGGTGCACGCCCTCGACCTCGGGGCTGTAGACGTAGATCTCGTAGCGCGGCCGCGGCTGCGGCAGCTCGGCGATCGCGCGCGCATCGAGCTTGAGCGCGAAGGTCGCGGGCGGCTGCCCGTCGGCGCCGCGGCGGAAATGGCTGGTGCGCAGCGCCGCGGCCAGCACCGCCAGGCACCCGCGCAGGATGCGGTCGTCGTCGGCGCTGGAGACCGCCTCGAGGCGCGCCTCGATCTGGCCGAGCACGCGGCGCCGGCGCGCCTCGCGGCCACGCGCTGGCAGGTCCGGATCGAAGCTCTCGCGGAACAGCCGCAGCAGCAGCGCGGCGATGCGCGGCGCAGCCAGCAGCGCGCGCTGCATCGAGGCGCTGCTGAAGGGCACGCCGGCCTGCAGCAGGTAGCGGCAGCAGGCGCGCAGCACGACGATCTCGCGGCCGGCGAGGTCGGCGGCGAACAGCAGGCGGTTGAAGCCGTCGTCCTCGAGCTCGCCACGCCACACGGCAAGCAGCGCCTCCTCGAAGCGCGCGCCGCAGCGCGCGACGTCGAGCGCGCCGCCGGCGTAGTCGAGCTCGAAGTCCTGCACGCTGGCGGTGCCGGCCGGCAGGCCGGCGAGCGCATAGCCGCGCTCGGCGAGCACGCGCAGGCCGAAGTTCTCCAGCATCGGCAGCAGCGTCGAGATCGCGATGGCCTCGCCGTTGCGCGCGATGCGCAGGTGCAGGCCGCCGCCGTCGGCCGCGCGCCGCAGCGCCAGCATCAGCGCGCCGGCGGGCGAGGACTGCAGCCGCTCCAGCGCCGCGATGTCGGCCAGCGCCGCGGCCGGCGCGACGTCGTCCTGGTAGCTCGGCGGGAAGGCGGGCGCGTAGCGTTGCGCCAGCGCGCGCGCGCGCACCGTGCCGTGGTGCTGGCCGAGCGCCTCGAGCAGGCGGTCGGACCAGGTGCGCGTAGCCGCGTCGATCGCCGCCTCCAGCGCCTCGATGTCCACCGGCGGCGCCGACCCCGCGGCGACGCGCAGCAGCATCTGCATGCGCGCGTGGCTCGAGTCGGAGATCTGCACCTGGGTCTCGGGCTGCTGGCCGCCGCAGGCGGCGCTCACCATCGCCTCGATGCGCCGGCGCACCTCGGTCGTGTAGCGGTCGCGCGGCACGTACACCAGGCAGGAGCGGAAGCGGCCGAAGGGATCGTCGCGCAGCAGCAGCCGCACGGTGCGGCGCTCGTACAGGTTGACGACCGCGCGCGCGCCGTGGATCAGCTCCGGCACGCTCGCCTGGAACAGCTCGTCGCGCGGGTGGGTCTCGAGCACGTTGACGACGGCCTTGGCGTCGTGGCTCTGCGGCGCGAGGCCGAAGTGCGCCACCACCTGCTCGACCTTGCGGCGCAGCAGCGGGATCTCGCGCGGCGAGCGATGGTAGGCGGTGGAAGTCCACAGGCCGAGGAAGCGGTGCTCGCCGGTGACGCGGCCGGCGCGGTCGAACTGCTTCACGCCCACGTAGTCGAGGTAGGCGGCGCGGTGCACGGTCGAGACCGAGGCCGCCTTGGTCAGCACCAGCGGGTGCGGTGCGCGCGCCAGCTGGCGCACCGCGCCGGCGAGGCGGTAGGGCGCCGCGGCGGTGTGCGCGGCCGGCGTGCGCAGGATGCCGAGCCCGCTGCGCACGTCGGAACGCAGCACGTCGCTGGCGCGGCCGCGCTCCAGGCGGTAATGCCGGTAGCCGAGGAACACGAACTGCCCGCCGGCCATCCACTCGAGCAGGGCGCGTGCCTCGGCGAACTCGGCGCGCGCGGCGCCGCGCGGCGCCTGCAGCCCGGCGGCGACCGCGCCCAGGCGGCGGCGCATCGCCTGCCAGTCGGCGACCGCCAGCGCCACGTCGCGCAGCGAGTGCCGCAGCCGCGCGGCGATGGCCTCGCAGGCGGCGGCATCGGCCTGCCGGTCGATCTCGAAGTACTGCCAGGATTCGCGCGGCGCGCCCGCGCCGGTCCGCGCCCCGAGCGCGCGCAGCCGGCCGTCGGCGCCGCGGCGCGCGCCCAGCACCGGGTGCACGATGAGCTGCACGCCGGCGCCGGCGGCCGCGAAGGCCATGCCGAGCGAGTCGAGCAGGAAGGGCATGTCGTCGGTGACGACACAAACGCAGGTGTTGGGCGAATCGAAGCCGCCGCTGCGCGGCGCCGGATTGAAGACGCGCACCAGCGCCTCGCCGCGGCGCCGCCGCGCGCCGCAGCGCCGGTGCAGGGCCGCGACCGCCGCCCAGTGCTGCGGCGGGCGTCGCGCCAGCTCCTCCTCGTCGACGCCGGCGTAGTAGGCCGCGGCCTCGCCGCCGGCCAGCAGGCGGCGGCGCGTCGCGAACCGCTCGATGCCCTCGATGAGCCGCCGCCGGCGCAGCGGGATCCGCTCCACTTCAGTTGCCGACCGCGCGCGCTTGCCTGCCACTGCCGCTCACCCCCGGGTGTGCACAGCCCGCGCCAAGGCTACTCGACCGTGACGCTCTTGGCGAGGTTGCGCGGCTGGTCGACGTCGGTGCCGCGCAGGATCGCCACGTGGTAGGCGAGCAGCTGCAGCGGGATGGTGTAGACGATCGGCGCCTGCACGTAGCTGACGTGCCGCGGCATCTGGATCACGTGCACGCCGTCGCTCGACTCGAAGCCCGACTCCGGGTCGGCGAACACGTACAGCTCGCCGCCGCGCGCCCGCACCTCCTGCAGGTTGGACTTGAGCTTCTCCAGCAGGTCGTTGTTCGGCGCCACGGTGATGACCGGCATGTCGGCGTCGACCAGCGCCAGCGGACCGTGCTTGAGCTCGCCGGCGGCGTAGGCCTCGGCGTGGATGTAGGAGATCTCCTTGAGCTTCAGCGCCCCTTCCATCGCCACCGCATGCAGCGCGCCGCGGCCGAGGAACAGCGCGTGGTGCTTGTCGGCGAAGCGCAGCGCCAGCTTGTGGATCACCGGGTCGAGCTCGAGCGTCTTCTCGATGAGGCCCGGCAGCTCCACCAGCCGCTGCACCAGGCCGCGCTCGCGCTCGGCGTCCGAGCCGTGGTGGCGCGCCAGCGCGATCACCAGCATGCCGAGCGCCGTGAGCTGCGTGGTGAAGGCCTTGGTCGAGGCGACGCCGATCTCCGGGCCGGCGCGCGTCAGCATCACCAGTTCGGATTCGCGCACCAGCGAGCTCTCCGGCGCGTTGCAGATCGCCAGCGTCGCGAGGAAGCCGGTCTGCTTCGCCAGCCGCAGCGCCGCCAGCGTGTCGGCGGTCTCGCCCGACTGCGAGATGCTGACGAACAGCGCGTTGCGCGCCACCACCGGGTTGCGGTAGCGGAACTCGCTGGCGATCTCGACGTGGCAGGGAATGCGGCAGATCTGCTCGATGAAGTAGCGCGCCACCACGCCGGCGTGGTAGCTGGTGCCGCAGGCGACGATGTGCACGGCCTCGACGCGCTTGAAGATCTCGCCGGCGGCGGGCCCGAAGGCGGCCTCCAGCAGCCGGCCGTTGGCGACGCGCTCCTGCAGCGTGTTGGCCACGGAGCGCGGCTGCTCGTGGATCTCCTTGAGCATGAAGTGGCGGTACTGGCCCTTCTCGGCGGCGTCGGCCGACAGCTCGCTCTCCTTCACCGGGCGGTCGACCGAGTTGCCCTCGCGGTCGATGACGCGGATGCCGTCGCGCCGCACCTCGGCGACGTCGCCCTCGTCGAGGAACATGAAGCGGCGCGTGACCGGCAGCAGCGCGGCGACGTCCGAGGCGACGAAGTTCTCGCCGACGCCGAGGCCGACCACCACCGGGCAGCCCATGCGCGCGACGATGATGCGGCCCGGGTCCGACTGGCTGATCACCGCGAGCGCGTAGGCGCCCTCGAGCTCGGCCACCGTGGCGCGCACCGCGCGGTACAGGTCGTTGACCTTCTCCATGTGGAAGTGGATGCGGTGCGCGACCACCTCGGTGTCGGTCTCGGAGGTGAACTGGTAGCCGAGTGCGGTGAGCTGCGCGCGCAGCTCCTCGTGGTTCTCGATGATGCCGTTGTGCACCAGCGCCAGGCCGTCGCGCGAGAGGTGCGGGTGCGCGTTGCGCTCGCTCGGCACGCCGTGCGTGGCCCAGCGGGTGTGGGCGATGCCGAGCCGGCCGCTGGTCGGCGCGGCGGCGATCGCCTCCTCGAGCGCCTTGACCTTGCCGACGGTGCGCTGGCGCGCGAGCGCGCCGCTGGCGTCGAGCAGCGCGATGCCGGCCGAGTCATAGCCGCGATACTCGAGGCGCCGCAGGCCCTCGATCAGCACCGGGACGATGTTGCGTTCGGCGATCGCCGCGACAATTCCACACATGGATCGGCACCCTTCCGGCTGGTGTTATTTCTTCCGTGTCGGCCGCTGCCAGCCGGCGACGCTCACCTGGTGCGAGCGCTCCAGCGTGAGCTGTTCCGGCGGCGCGTCCCTGGTGATGGTCGAGCCGGCGCCGATGGTCGCGCCGGCGCCGACCTTGACCGGCGCCACCAGCATGGTGCCCGAACCGATGAAGGCGCGGTCGCCGATCTCGGTGCGCCACTTGTTGACGCCGTCGTAGTTGCAGGTGATCGTGCCGGCGCCGACGTTGACGCCGGCGCCGATCGTGGCGTCGCCGACGTAGCTCAGGTGGTTGGCCTTGCTGCCGGCGCCGAGCGTGCTGTTCTTGATCTCGACGAAGTTGCCGACGTGCGCGCCGGCGCCGAGCTCCGCGCCGGGCCGCAGGCGCGCGAACGGGCCCACCTGGCAGTCGGGGCCGACGCTGGCGTTCTCGATCACGCAGTGGGCGCGGACCTCGCTGCCGGCGCCGATGCGCGCATTGCTGATGACGCTGTTCGGCCCGACGCGCACGCCGCGGCCGAGGTGCACCGGTCCCTCGAGCACGACGTTGACGTCGAGCAGCACGTCGCTGTCGACCGTGACTTCGCCGCGCACGTCGATGCGCGCGGGATCGATGAGCGTCGCCCCGGCGCGCATCAGCTCGGCGGCGCGCCGCGCCCGGTAGGCGGCCTCGAGCGTGGCGAGCTGCAGCTTGTCGTTGACGCCGAGCACCTCGGTGGCGTCCGGCGCGGCGAGCGGCGCGACGCGCAGGCGGTCGCGGCGCGCCATTGCGATGATGTCGGTGAGGTAGTACTCGCCCTGGGCGTTGGCGTTGCGCAGCTTCGCGAGCCAGCGGCGCAGCAATCCGGCCGGCGCGCACAGCACGCCGGTGTTGCCCTCGCGGATGCGCAGCTCGCGGGCGCTGGCGTCCTTCTGCTCGACGATGCGCAGCACCTGGCCGCGGGCATCGCGCACGATGCGGCCGTAGCCGGTCGGGTCGTCCAGCGTCACGGTGAGCAGCGCCACGCTGCGCGGCCCGGCGAGCGCCACCAGGCCCTGCAGCGTCTCGGCGCGCAGCAGCGGCACGTCGCCGTACAGCACCAGCACCCGATGCTCGTCCGGGACCTGCGGCATCGCCTGCTGCACGGCGTGGCCGGTGCCGAGCTGCTCGGCCTGCAGCGCCCAGTGCACCGGCGCCTCCGGCAGCGCGGCGCGGACCTGCTCGCCGCCGTGGCCGTAGACCACGTGGGTGGCCGCGGCGTCGAGCCGGGCCGCGGTGTCGAGCACGTGCGCCAGCAGCGGCCGGCCGGCGAGCGGCTGCAGCACCTTGGGCAGCTGGGACTTCATGCGCTTGCCCTGGCCGGCGGCCAGGATGACGATCGAAAGCGGCGCTGTCGCGGGGGTCCTGCGGGGCATGCAGCCAGCCTAGCACAGGTCGGGAAATCCCCAGTGTGAACGCGGGCGCGGATCGACGGCGGCCGCGGGGGGGCGGCCGGCCCCGGGGAAGTGTGACGCGCTGCCGCCTCAGGCGGCGGCCAGGTCCCGGGATGCGCCCAGCGGCAGGACGATGCGGATGACGGTGCCCTGGCCCACCCGGCTGCGGGCGCCGATGCGGCCGCCATGGTGCTGCTCGACCACCGTGCGCGCGATCGCCAGCCCCTGGCCGGTGCCCTGGCCGGAGGGCTTGGTCGTGTAGAAGGGATCGAAGATGCGTTCGAGGCACTCCGGCTCGATGCCGCAGCCCGTGTCCTCGATCTCGATGACGATGCTGTCGGCGTCGCGGCTGGTGCGCAGCTCGATCACGCCGGGCGAGGTACCGCCGCCGCCCCGCTCCGCGATGGCGTGGGCGGCGTTGACGATCACGTTGACGAACACCTGGCTCAGCTCGCCGGGGTGGCACGGCAACGGCGGCAGCTCGGCGAACGCGGTGCGGATCTCGGCGACGTGCTTGTATTCGTGGCGCGCGATCGCCAGCGCGCTGTGCAGCAGGTCCTCGACGCGCACCGGTTCCATGGCCTGCGAGTCGGGGTGCGCGAACACGCGCATGCCGCGCACGATCTCGGCGATGCGCATGATGCCCTGCTGCACCAGTTCCAGCGCCCGCGGCATGTCCACGCTGGCGCGCTCGAGTCCGCACTGGCCGCAGCTCGCGGCGAGCTGCGCGATGTCGTCCATGCCGCTGCGCAGGAAGCTGACGCTGTCGCTGACGAACTGCAGCGGCGTGTTGATCTCGTGCGCGACGCCGGCCGCCAGGCGGCCGAGCGACTCGAGCTGGCGCGCCTGCGCGGCGCGGTCGCGGCCCTCGTACTCGTCGTCGATGTCGGTGTGCGTGCCGACCAGGCGCCGCGGCCGGCCGCTGAAGTCGCGGTCGACGACGGCGCCGCGCGCCAGCATCCAGCGGTAGCTGCCATCGGCGCAGCGCAGGCGATACTGCATTTCGATGCCGGTCGGTCGCGCCACTGTCCACCCGCTCGCGCACGCCGCGCCAGCGCGGACCGGCAGGTCATCCGGATGCACCAGGTCGTCGATCTGGTCGAGCGTGAACTCCAGCGCAGTGCGGCCGAAGCCGAGCATCGCCCCATGCGCGGCGAGTGCCAGATCCGTGCCGTGCTCGAGTCGAGTTCCCACACGCGGCGCCGGAGCTCTCGAGCGCCACGCGCCTGCCAGCGCTTCTCGGCGAGCCGCACGCGAGGCGCGCGCGCGCTGCAGCTCGGTGACGTCGGTGATCACGCCGATCACGCCGGAAAATCCGCTGGCCTCGTGGCGGAACGGCAGCACGGTCGAGAGCCGATGACCGACGCCGTCCGGCGCCGGCACTTCGACGTGCTGGTTGATCATCTCTGCCGCCCGCGGACCAGCACGGCGTGGTCGATCTCGTGGATCAGCGCCAGGCGCTCCGCGCCCAGCCGATCTGGACATCGCGGCGGCCGAGGACGCGCCTGCGCGTGCCGAAGCGCGTCTTGCGCGCGAAGGCGGCGTTGCAGCCGAGGTAGACGCCGCGGTCGTTCTTCCAGAAGATGCTGTGCGGGATCGCGTCGATGATGGCGTGCAGCAGCTGGCGGCTCGACTCGGCGGCGAGCTCCGCCTGCTTGCGCGCGTCGATGTCGGTGTGCGTGGCGAGGAAGCGCTGCGGGCGGCCACGGACTGGCGCTCGAGTACCCGCCCGCGCACCAGGAACCACTTGTAGCCGCCGTCCTTGCAGCGCAGCGGAACTCGTGCTCGACGGCGTCGCGCCGCCCGGCGTCGATCGACTCGGTGTTGCGCTCGGCGCGCGCGAGGTCGTCGGATGGGCGCGCTCGATGCCAGAGCCGTCCGACCACTGCAGCGCGCCGGCGCGTAGCCGAGCAGCTCGCCGATCTGGGAGCGATACACGTTGCGTACGGTGCGGTAGTCGATCTCGAGCACCGCTGCGCCGGCGCTGGCCCCCAGCAGCCGCGCCCCAGCGCTGCTCGCCGCGGCGCGTGCCTCCTGCGCCTTCTGCATGTCCGGAGACGTCGACCACCACGCCGAGGAGGCCGGCGATCGCGCCGTCGGCGGCGCGCAGCGGCACCGCTGACCAGCACGCGTGGGGCTCGTTCGCGAGGAAGATCTCGCGGCAGCTCGTTGCGCAGCTCCAGCGCGCCCGGCGAGGATCAGCGCATCGGTGCGCTCGATCTTGCCAGACCCGTCGGCGACCAGTTGAGCTCGGCATCGGTACGCCCAACACGTCGACCGGCGAATCGCGCGCCCGCGCGCGCAAAGACCTGGTTGCAGCCCGGTAGACGCCCTTGCGGTCCTTCCAGAAGACCATGGCCGGGATCGATTCGATGACGGTCTGGACCAGCCGGCGGCCGGCGTCGCGCGCCTGCTCCGCGATGCGGCGCGCCGTGATGTCCACCGACGCGCCGATCAGAGGCGGCGGGCTGCCCGCTGGCATCGCGCTGCGCGACGCGGCCTCGGACCAGGGTCCAGCGATAGCCGCCGGCGGCGTGCTGCACGCGGCACTCGCACGCGAGCCCATGCGCCCTGCGGCGATGTCGGCCAGGCGCGCGCGATGGCGGTGCATCCTCGGTGCAGCTGCGCGATTCGCGTCGACGTCGGCCGCCTCGGAGCGCGTAGCCGTACATCTCCCGCATGCGGCCGACTGCCAGGCTCGGCCGTGCGCCATGTCGTAGTACCACAGGCCGATGCCGGAACGCCGGAACGCCAGCTGCAGCGCCGCGTCGGCCGCGCCAGCTCGACGCGCTGCGGAAGTCGGGCATGGAACGGCTGGATCCCGGCGTATACCGGAATCCGGTATCGGCCGGTCCGCCGGCTGCTTTAGCGGTATCGGCCGAGGCCCCCCGGGCTCAGGCCTTGAGCTTGCGCAGCTTCTCGAGCAGCCGCAGCTGCGCGGCGGCCCGGGCGAGCTCGGCCAGCGCCTCGGCCTGCTCGATCTTGTCGATCTTGCCGGCCAGCGCCTCCTCGGCGCGCTTGCGGGCCTCGAGCGCCGCCGCCTCGTCGAGGTCGTGGGCGCGGGCGGCCGTGTCGGCCAGCACCGTGACCTTCTTCGGCTGGATCTCCAGCGCCCCGCCGCCGACGAAGAAGTAGTGCTCGGTGCCGTCGGCCTGGCGCACGCGCACCTCGCCGGCCTTCAGCAGCGTCAGGAGCGGCGCGTGCCGCGGCGCGATGCCGATCTCGCCCTGCGAGGCCGGCACGAACACCATCTGCGCCTCGCCGGAGAAGATCTCGCCCTCGGCGCTGACGATGTCGACGTGGATGCTGCTCTCGGCCATGGTGCGTGTGCTTCCCGTCGCCGCTTACTGCAGCGTCTTCGCCTTCTCGACCGCTTCCTCGATGGAGCCGACCATGTAGAAGGCCTGCTCGGGCAGGCTGTCGAACTCGCCGGCGATGATGCCCTTGAAGCCGCGGATGGTGTCCTTCAGCGGGACGATCTTGCCGTCCTGGCCGGTGAACACCTTGGCGACGTTGAAGGGCTGCGACAGGAAGCGCTGGATCTTGCGCGCGCGGTACACGGTGAGCTTGTCCTCTTCCGACAGCTCGTCCATGCCGAGGATCGCGATGATGTCCTGCAGCTCCTTGTAGCGCTGCAGCACCGCCTGCACGCCGCGCGCGGTGTTGTAGTGCTCCTCGCCGACCACCAGCGGATCGAGCTGGCGGCTGGTCGAATCGAGCGGATCGACCGCCGGGTAGATGCCGAGCGCCGCGATCTGGCGCGACAGCACGACGGTGGCGTCGAGGTGCGCGAAGGTCGTGGCCGGCGAGGGATCGGTCAGGTCGTCCGCCGGCACGTACACCGCCTGGATCGAGGTGATCGAGCCGGTCTTGGTGGAGGTGATGCGCTCCTGCAGCACGCCCATCTCCTCGGCCAGCGTCGGCTGGTAGCCGACCGCCGAGGGCATGCGGCCCAGCAGCGCCGACACCTCGGTGCCCGCGAGCGTGTAGCGGTAGATGTTGTCGATGAACAGCAGCACGTCGCGGCCGCGGCCGTTGGCCTGCTTCTCGTCGCGGAAGTACTCGGCCATCGTCAGGCCGGTGAGGCCGACGCGCAGGCGGTTGCCGGGCGGCTCGTTCATCTGGCCGTACACCATCGCCACCTTGGAGTTGGCGAGGTTGTCCTTGTCGATGACGCCCGACTCGATCATCTCGTGGTAGAAGTCGTTGCCCTCGCGGGTGCGCTCGCCGACGCCGGCGAACACCGAGAGGCCGCTGTACTGCTTGGCGATGTTGTTGATCAGCTCGAGCATGTTGACGGTCTTGCCGACGCCGGCGCCGCCGAACAGGCCGACCTTGCCGCCCTTGGCGAACGGCACCAGCAGGTCGATGACCTTGATGCCCGTGACCAGCAGGTCCTGGCCGCCGGCCTGCTCGTCGTAGGACGGCGCCGGGCGGTGGATCGGCAGGTGGTCCTTGGTCTGCACCGGGCCGCGGTTGTCCTGCGGCGTGCCGAGCACGTCCATGATGCGGCCGAGCGTGCCGTTGCCGACCGGCACCGTGATCGGCGCGCCGGTGGACTGCACGGCGAGGCCGCGCTTCAGGCCCTCGGAGGGGCCCATCGCGATCGCGCGCACCACGCCGTCGCCGAGCTGCTGCTGCACCTCGAGCGTCAGGTCGACGTCGCTGAGCTTGAGCGCCTCGTAGACCCTCGGGATCGACTCGCGCGGGAACTCCACGTCGATGACCGCGCCGATGATCTGGGTAATCTTGCCGGTTGCCATTGATTGTCTTCCTCGGGAATCCCTAAACCGCGGCCGCACCGCCGACGATCTCCGCCAGCTCCTTGGTGATGGCCGCCTGCCGCGCCTTGTTGTAGACGAGCTGCAGCTCGCCGATCAGCTTGCCGGCGTTGTCCGACGCCGCCTTCATCGCCACCATGCGCGCCGCCATCTCGCAGGCCGCCGTCTCGGCGGCGCCGCGGTACACCTGCGACTCGATGTAGCGCATCAGCACGCCGTCGAGGATCTCGGCGGCGTTGGGCTCGTAGATGTAGTCCCAGTGCTCCTGCAGCTCGGACTGGTCGATGGTCTCGACCGGCAGCAGCTGCTCGACCACCGGCGTCTGCGTCATGGTGTTGACGAAGCGCGCGTTGACGATGTACAGCCGGTCGATCCGGCCCTCGCGGTAGGCGTCGAGCATGACCTTGACGGTGCCGATCAGCTCCTTGACGTGCGGCCGATCGCCGATGCCGGTGATGCTGGCGAGCACCGGGAGCCCCAGGCGGCGGAAGAAGGTCAGGCCCTTGGTGCCGATCAGGCACAGGCTGACGCTGGCGCCGCGCGCCTGCCAGGACTTGAAGGCCAGCAGCGCGCTCTTGAACACGTTGGTGTTCAGGCCGCCGCACAGGCCGCGGTCGGTCGAGACGATGATGAAGCCGACCGCCTTCGGCTCGCGCTCCACCAGGAACGGGTGCCGGTAGTCCGGGTTGGCCTCGTTCAGGTGGCCGATCACCGTGCGGATGCGCTCGGCATAGGGCCGCGCCAGGCGCATGCGGTCCTGGGCGCGGCGCATCTTGCTGGCCGCGACCATCTCCATCGCCTTGGTGATCTTCTGCGTGCTCTTGACGCTGGCGATCTTGGTGCGGATTTCCTTGGTGCCGGGCATTCTCTTGCTCTCGTGTCCCTACCACTCGCGGCGATTCGGCGGACTCGCCCGTCGCGCTCTCGACTTGACGAGAGCACGTGATCGACCTCGCCCGGACGCCAGTCCTCGCAGATCTCCAGCCGGCGTCTTGGAGCCGCCCTGGGGCCCCGGAATCGTGGGCGCGCGCTTGTTCGGCGCCGGCCCGCAGCCGTTCGGGCATCGCTGTCGCGTTCCTCGCAGATCTTCTTGAGCGTCGCCTCGTGCGCCTTGAGCTCGGGCTTGGCGTTGATCGCGTCGAGCTCCTTGCGGTAGCCGGAGTTCGCGAACGACTGCAGCGCCGCCTCGGCGGCCACCACCTTCGGCCGCTCGACCTTGTCGAGGTAGCCGTTGTTGACCGCGTAGATCGACAGCGCCATCTCGGCGACCGACATCGGCGCGTACTGCTTCTGCTTCATCACCTCGGTGACGCGCTGGCCGCGCTCGAGCTGCCGGCGGGTCGCCTCGTCGAGGTCGGAGGCGAACTGCGAGAAGGCCGCGAGCTCGCGGAACTGCGCCAGCGCCAGGCGGATGCCGCCGCCGAGCTTCTTGATGATGTCGGTCTGCGCGGCGCCGCCGACGCGCGACACCGAGATGCCGGCGTTCATCGCCGGGCGGATGCCGGCGTTGAACAGGTCGGTCTCGAGGAAGATCTGACCATCAGTAATTGATATCACATTGGTGGGCACGAAGGCGGTGACGTCGCCGGCCTGCGTCTCGATGATCGGCAGGCCGGTGAGCGAGCCGGTCTTGCCCTTGACGCGGCCGCTGGTGGCCTTCTCGACGTATTCCTCGTTGACGCGCGCGCTGCGCTCGAGCAGGCGGCTGTGCAGATAGAACACGTCGCCGGGGAAGGCCTCGCGGCCCGGCGGGCGGCGCAGCAGCAGCGAGATCTGCCGGTAGGCCACGGCCTGCTTCGACAGGTCGTCGTAGATGATCAGCGCGTCCTCGCCGTTGTCCATGAAGTACTCGCCCATCGTCACGCCTGAGTAGGCGGACAGGTACTGCATGGCGGCGGGGGTCGAGGCGGAGGCGGCCACGATGATCGTGTGCGCCATCGCGCCGTGCTCCTCGAGCTTGCGCACCACGTTGGCGATCGAGCTCTGCTTCTGCCCGATGGCCACGTAGACGCATTTAACGCCCGAGCCCTTCTGGTTGATGATCGTGTCGACCGCGAGCGCGGTCTTGCCGGTCTGGCGGTCGCCGATGATCAGCTCGCGCTGGCCGCGGCCGATCGGCACCATGGAGTCGATGGCCTTGTAGCCGGTCTGCACCGGCTGGCCGACGCTCTTGCGGTAGATGACGCCCGGCGCGACGCGCTCGATCGGCGAGGTGCGCGTGGTCTTGAGCGGGCCCTTGCCGTCGATCGGGTTGCCGAGCGCATCGACCACGCGGCCGAGCAGCTCGGGGCCCACCGGCACCTCGAGGATGCGCCCGGTGGTCTTGACGGTGTCGCCTTCCTTGATCGACTTGTAGTCGCCGAGCACGACCGCGCCGACCGAGTCCTGCTCGAGGTTCAGCGCCAGGCCGAACAGGCTGCCGTCGAACTCGATCATCTCGCCGTAGCGGACGTCGGCCAGGCCGTGGATGCGGCAGATGCCGTCGGTGACCGAGACCACCGTGCCGACGTTGCGCGCCTCGGCGGCGGACTGGAAGCGGTCGATCCGCTGGCGGATCAGCTCGCTGATTTCAGATGCCTTGATGGACATACGCTTCCTCGGAGAATCCTTGCAATTGCTTCAGGCGCCGGTCACCGCCGCGGCCAGGCGCCCGAGGCGCCCGCGCAGCGAACCGTCGAATACCAGGTCGCCGTGGCGCACGATCGCGCCGCCGATGAGCCCCTTGTCGATCTCCACGTGCAGCCGCACCTGCCGGCCAAGCCGGCGCTGCAGCGCCGCCACCAGCTGCTGCTCCTGCTCGCCCGTCAGCGGCAGCGCGGTGAGCACCTGCACGTCCGCCTGGCCCTCGGCCGCGGCGCGCAGCACCTCGTACTGCGCCGCGATCTCGGGCAGCAGCCTGAGGCGGCGGTTCTCGGCCAGCAGCCGCAGGAAATTGCCCTGGGCGCCGTCGCCGGCGGCACCGGCGAGCTCGAGCACGAAGCCGACCAGCTGCTCGCCCGCCACCCGCGGGTTGCCGATCAGCGGCCGCACGCGCGCGTCGGCCAGCACCGCGCTGGCGCTCGCCAGGAACGCGCTCCAGCCGGGCAGGGCCTGCGCGGCGCGCGCCGCGGCGAAGGCGGCCTGCGCGTACGGTCGGGCGGTGGTGGCGATCTCGGCCATGGTGCCCCTCGATCAGCCGCGGGCGATGTCGGCGGCGAGCTGCTCGAGCAGCTGCGAGTGCGCCTTCGGGTCGATCTCGCGCTCGAGCAGCCGGCTGGCGCCGGCGACGACCAGCGCGCCGACGTCGCGGCTCAGCGCATCGCGCACCTTCTGCTGCTCGTTGCCGACCTCGGCGCGGGCGGCGGCCACCAGGCGCGCGCCCTCGGCCTGCGCCACCTGCTTGGCGGACTCGACCGTCTCGCTGGCGCGGCGCTGGGCCTGCTCCTCGACCGCCTTGGCGCGCTCGCGCGCCTCGCGCAGCACGTCGTTGGCGCGGCTGCTGGCGGCCTTGAGCTCCTCCTGGCCCTTCTCCGCCGCGGCCAGGCCGTCGGCGATGCGCCGCTGGCGCTCGCCGATCGGGCCCGCCAGCATCGGCGTGACCACCTTGTAGATGAACCACAGCAGGATCGCGAACACGACGATCTGCCCGATGAATGTGGCGTTCAGGTCCATGGGGGCGAGGCTCCGCTTCGGACGTTATTGGCGGGTGGGGTGGGTCTTCAGCCGCCCGCGAGCTTGGCCAGCAGCGGGTTGGCGCTGGCGAAGTACATCGCGAGGCCCACGCCGATCAGGAACGCCGCGTCGATGAGGCCGGCGAGCAGGAACATCTTGGTCTGCAGCATCGGGGTGAGCTCCGGCTGGCGCGCGGCCGACTCGAGGAACTTCGAGCCCATCACGCCGATGCCGATGCAGGCGCCGATGGCGCCCAGGCCGATGATCAGGCCGATGCCGAGCGCCGTGAAGGCCTGGACGTTTGCGATAGCTTCCATGGTCAATGATCTCCTGGTCTTAACTGGTCTGGAAAAAGAAGGTCAACGCGAATCCGTCAGTGGTGTTCTTCCGCCATCGAGATGTAGACGATCGGCAGCACGGTGAAGATGTAGGCTTGCAGCAGCACGATCAGGATGTGGAAGATCGCCCAGCCGGCGCCCAGCAGCACCTGCACGAGGAAGAAGACGCCGCTGGCGGGGTTCATGCCGGTGACGGCGAAGCCGAGCAGCGCGATCAGCATGAACAGCAGCTCGCCGGCGTACATGTTGCCGTAGAGTCGCATGCCGAGCGACACGGGCTTGGCCAGCAGCTCGACGAGGTTGAGGATGACATTGGCCGGCGCCAGCATCGGGCCGAAGGGCGCGGCGATCCACTCGTGCAGCCAGCCGCCGACGCCCTTGGAGCGGATGCCGTTGCCGATCACCAGCAGCAGCACCACCAGCGCGACGGCGATCGTGCCGTTGAGGTCGGCGGTCGGCAGCACGCGCCAGTGGCTCGCGCCGAACAGCTTCGCGACGTTGCCCGGCAGGTCGAGCGGCAGCAGGTCCATCGTGTTCATCGCGACGACCCAGGTGAACAGCGTCAGGGCCAGCGCGGTGAGGAACCGGCGGTTGCCGTGGTAGATGTCGCCGACCTGGCCGTCGACCCAGTCGTAGATGAACTCGACGAAGCTGGCGAAGCCGCGCGGGGCACGCTGCGCGCTCACGCCGCGGGCCGCGACCCACAGCAGCAGGCCGACGACGGCGCCGAGCGCGGCCGACATCGCCAGCGTGTCGACGTGCCAGGTCCAGAAGCCCGAGCCGACCTTGTAATGCGTGAGGTGATGGGTCAGGTATTCGGTCGGAGATTCAGCTTGCTCGACAGCCATCGCGCGTTCCGTTCCCTCACCCTCGACTTGCACCCGGTTGCGCCGCCATGCGGAACGGCACCCACCAGAAGACCACCAGCGTCGCGACGTACGCGACCAGCAGCGCCGGCCACGCCAGCCACGGCAGGCGCGCAACGGCGACGAACAGGCCGACCGTCAGCGCCACCTTGACCAGCTGCCCCAAGTACAGCGCCCCGAGGGCGGCGCCCGGCGTGCGCGCGGGGCGCAGCGCCTTGAGCGTCATGTACAAGTTGGCGATGGTCCCGATCGCCGCGCCGGCCAGCGCCGAAGCGCCCGCCGGCCCGCCCCACAGCACCAGGCACACCGCCGCGATGAGGACACCGATCCCGGCCTGCCAGGCCAGGATCCGCACGGCCGTCGGCCGGATGTCGCTTGCACCATCGGGTGGTCGGGTCGCCACTTCGCAGGGGTCCCGGCGCCAAAAGGCGCGCGATTATAGGGTCCTTGTATGCATGGCATCAACAAACGCAGCGTTTTTCCGCCGCATTCTGTCAATGCCGCGCGTTGATACTACCTATTGACCAAGCCCGAAGGCCTGCAGGATGCCGTCGAGCTCGTCGAGGCTGTGGTATTGCACCACCAGGCGCCCCTTGCCGCCGGCGCCGTGCTCGATGACGACCCGCGCGCCGAGCTTCTCGGCCAGGTCCTGCTCGAGCCGGCGGATGTTCGGGTCGGCGGCCCGGCCGCGGCTGGCCGCCCCGTCGCCCGGCGGCGCGTGCGGCTGCATGAGGCGGCGCACCAGGGCCTCGGTCTCGCGCACCGAGAGCCCCTTCTTCGCGACCAGCGCGGCCACCTCCACCTGCTGGCGGCGCTGCGGCAGCCCCAGGAGCGCGCGCGCATGGCCCATCTCGAGCTCGCGCCGCTCGACCCGCTCGCACACCTCCGGCGCGAGCTCGAGCAGGCGCAGCAGGTTGCTGACGGCGACGCGCGAGCGGCCCACGGCCTCGGCGGCCTGCTGGTGCGTGAGGCCGAACTCGGCGATCAGCCGCTCCAGCGCCCGGGCTTCCTCCAGCGGGTTGAGGTTCTCGCGCTGGATGTTCTCGATGAGCGCCATCGCAATCGCGGCCTCGTCGGGCACGCGGCGGATGACGGCGGGGATGTCGGCGAGGCCCGCCTGCTGGGCGGCGCGCCAGCGGCGCTCGCCGGCGATGATCTCGTAGCGCTGCGCCCCGCCGGGCTCGGGGGCGCCCAGCGGGCGCACGACGATCGGCTGCACCACGCCCTGGGCGCGGATCGACTCGGCCAGCTCGGCCAGCGATTCGGGCCGCATGTCGACGCGCGGCTGGTACTTGCCGCGCTGGAGCAGGTCGAGCGGCAGCCGCGCCAGTTCCTCGCCCCGCGGCGCGGCGGCCGGCGCACCGGCGGCGGCGGGCGCCACGGGCGGGCGCGCCTGCCCCAGCAGGTCCGCGAGCCCACGGCCGAGCGGGGTCTTCTTCTGGCTCATGGCGAGGTGGCCTCGTCCTCGCGGCGGAGCATCTCCCCGGCCAGCGCCAGGTAGGCGAGCGCCCCGCGCGAGTCCTTGTCGTGCAGCAGCGCGGGCTTGCCGAAGGAGGGTGCCTCGGCCAGGCGCACGTTGCGCGGGATCACGGTGCGGAACACCTTCTCGCCGAAGTGCATCATCAGCTGCGCGCTCACCTCGGTGGCGAGGTTGTTGCGCGGGTCGTACATGGTCCTGAGGATCCCCTCGATCTCCAGCCCCGGGTTGGCCGTCGCCCGGATCTGCTCGATGGTCGCGACCAGCGCCGAAAGGCCCTCGAGCGCGTAGTACTCGCACTGCATCGGGATCAGCACGCTGTCGGCCGCGACCAGCGCATTGACGGTGAGCATGTTGAGCGAGGGCGGGCAGTCGATCAGGACCACGTCGTAGGCGGCGCGCACGCCCTCGAGCACCTGGCGCAGGCGCTGCTCGCGCCCCGCCCCCATGCCGAGCAGCCGCACCTCGGCGGCGGTCAGGTCCTGGTTGGCCGGCATGACCGCCAGCCCGGATTCGACCGCCTGCACGATGGCCTCGCCCACCGCGCACTCGCCCAGCAGCGCCTCGAGCGTGCCGTGCGCGATCGCGCCCTTGTCGATGCCGCAGCCGGCGGTGGCGTTGCCCTGCGGGTCCATGTCGACCACCAGCACCTTGCGGCGCGTGGCGGCCAGGGACGCGGCCAGGTTGACGGTGGTGGTCGTCTTGCCGACCCCGCCCTTCTGGTTCGCGACCGCGATGACCCGCTTCATGACGACAGTCTAACGTCTGGGCGCGCGCCAACACAGGTAGACTAGTGCGGATGCGGAGGGTGCTGTCCGGGATCGTGGTGGCCGCGGTGTTCGCGGTGATCACCTATGCCCTGTGGGCACGCCTGAACCGCCCGGAACTGGAACCGGAGTGGCCGCGCCGCATCCAGGGCGTGGCCTACTCGCCCTACCAGGAGGGCCAGACCCCCTGGTCCGGCGAGCCGCCCACCGACGCGCAGATCGACGCCGACCTGGCGCTGTTCCAGGACAAGGCGCACGCGGTGCGCACCTACTCGGTCCTCAACACCCAGGCCGACATCCCGCAGCTCGCCGCCCGACACAACCTCAGCGTCGCGCTCGGCGCCTGGATGGGCACCGACCACGAGCGCAACGAGTACGAGCTGAAGAAGGTGATCGAGCTGGCGCGCGACAACAAGAACGTCGTGCGCGTGTTCATCGGCAACGAGGTGCTGCTGCGCGGCGAGCTGTCGGTCGACGAGCTGATCGCCTACATCGAGCGTGCGCGCAAGGCGATCCGCCAGCCGGTCGGCACCGCCGAGACCTGGAACACCTGGCTGCAGAACCCGAAGCTCGCCGAGCACGTCGACTTCATCGCCGTGCACCTGCTGCCCTACTGGGAGGGCGTGCGCGTCGACGACGCGGTCGCCTTCTGCGTCGCGGCGATGCAGCGCGTCCAGGCCGCCTACCCGGACAAGCCGGTGATCATCGGCGAGGTCGGCTGGCCCTCCGACGGCCGCACGCGCGGCAACGCCGAGGCGAGCCTCGCCGACGAGGCGCTGTTCCTGCGCCGCTTCCTCACGGTCGCCGAGAAGCAGGGCTACCGCTACTACGTGATGGAGGCCTTCGACCAGCCGTGGAAGGCGCGCGACGAGGGCGGCGTCGGCGCGTACTGGGGCATCTACGACGTCAACCGCCAGCAGAAGTTCGAGTTCGTCGCGCCGATCGTGCGCATCCCCGAGTGGCACGTGCTGGCGATCACCTCGGTGGTGCTCGCCGGGCTGGTCCTGGCGCTGTTCTACGTGCACAGCGGGCAGCTGCGCACCTGGGGACGCACGCTGCTCGCCGTGGTGGTGTACGCCGCGGCCACCGCGGCGGTGTGGATCGTCTACGACTACTCGCAGCAGTACCTGACGCCGACCACGATCGTGGTCGGCACGCTGCTGATCCTCGGCATGCTGGGCGTGATCGCGGTGCTGTTCGCCGAGGCGCACGAGTGGGCCGAGGCCCACTGGATCCGCGCGCACCCGCGGCTGCTCGACCCGGCGCGCCGCGCGACCACGCCATACCTGCCGAAGGTCTCGGTGCACGTGCCGGCCTACAACGAGCCGCCGGCGATGCTGATCGAGACGCTCGACGCGCTGGCGCGCCTCGACTACCCGGACTTCGAGGTGCTGGTCATCGACAACAACACCCGGGACGAGGCGGTGTGGCGCCCGGTCGAGGCGCACTGCGCGCGCCTGGGGCCGCGCTTCCGCTTCTTCCACGTCGCGCCGCTCGCCGGCTTCAAGGCCGGCGCGCTCAACTTCGCGCTGGCGCACACCGCGCCGGACGCGGAGGTGGTCGCGGTCATCGACAGCGACTACCAGGTGGCGCCGGAGTGGCTGCGGGACCTGGCGCCGAGCTTCGCCGACACGCGCATCGCGATCGTGCAGGCGCCGCAGGACTACAGCGACGAGGACGGCAGCGCCTTCAAGGCGATGTGCTACGCCGAGTACCGCGGCTTCTTCTACATCGGCATGATCACGCGCAACGAGCGCAACGCGATCATCCAGCACGGCACCATGACGCTGGTGCGGCGCCGGGTGCTGGAGGCGGTCAAGGGCTGGGCCGAGTGGTGCATCACCGAGGACGCGGAGCTGGGCCTGCGGATCTTCGAGGCCGGCTACGACGCGCTCTACCTGCCGCGCAGCTACGGCCGCGGCCTCATGCCCGACACCTTCACCGACTACAAGAAGCAGCGCTTCCGCTGGGCCTACGGCGCGATGCAGATCCTCAAGGCGCACGCGCGCGTGCTGCTCAGTCCGGCGCACAGCACGCTGACCGCCGGCCAGCGCTACCACTACATCGCCGGCTGGCTGCCGTGGATGGCCGATGGCTTCAACCTGGTGTTCAACCTGGCCGCGCTCGGCTGGTCGGCGGCGATGATCCTGCGGCCCGGCAAGATCGACGCGCCGCTGATGATCTACTCGGTGCTGCCGCTGTCGCTGTTCACCTTCAAGCTGGTGAAGATGGCGCACCTGTACACGCACCGCGTCGGCGTCAACCTGCGGCAGACCTGCGCCGCGGCGCTCGCGGGCCTGGCGCTGGCGCACACCATCGGCCTCGCGACGCTCAAGGGGCTGCTGACGCGCAATGAACCGTTCTTCCGCACGCCGAAGCAGGGCGACCGCCAGCGGCTGCTCGGCGCGATCAATGCGGCGCGCGAGGAGTCGCTGATGATGGTGGCGCTGTGGGCCGCGGCCTTCAGCATCCGCTCGCTCCCGCGCGAGATCGCCAGCCCCGACACCACCGTGTGGATGGTGGCGCTGCTGATCCAGTCGATCCCCTACGCGGCGGCGCTCGCAGTCTCGATCGTCAGCGCGCTCAAGCTCCCGGCGCGGGTTCTGCATCGCCCGAGCAGCGCGCCAGCCTGAGGATGTGGCGCTCGGCCCCGAGGCCGGGCACGTCGACCGCGCGGCTCGATTCCAGCCGCCAGCCGGGCGGGAGCGCGGCGACCTCGTCGGCGGGATAGCGCCCCTTCAGGGCGAGCAGGCGCGTCGCGGGCCCGCACAGCGGCCCGGCCAGCGCCACCAGCTCGGGGAGCGCGGCGCAGGCGCGCGCCACCACGGTGTCGAAGGGCCCGGCCGCGGCCAGCCGTTCGGCACGGCCGTGCAGCGCCGTGACGTTGGCGAGGCCCAGCAGGCGCACGCAGTGATTGACGAAGCGGACCTTCTTGGCGACCGCGTCGATCAGCGTGAAGTGCCGTTGCGGGTGCAGGATCGCGAGCGGCAGGCCGGGAAAGCCGGCGCCGGTGCCGACGTCGGCGATGCGCGCGCCGGCGAGGTCGGGGCTGGCGGCGAGGCTGTCGAGCAGGTGGTGCGTCAGCATCGCCTCCGGCGCCGTGACCGCCGTCAGGTTGTAGGCGCGGTTCCAGGCGGCGAGCTCGCCGAGCAGGCGCAGGAGCGCGTCGGCCTGCGCGTCGGCGAGCCCGAGGCCGAGCGCGCGGGCGCCCGCGAGCAGCCGCGGGCGCAGCCCCGCGACGGCAGTGCTTGGATCCGGCGACATGTCTTGCCCTGCGGCGCGGCGCAGGCAGAATGCGCCGCACCGCGTTACCGTCGAAGCAGGCACGATAGCAAGCGCATGCCGCAATTCAACCTCGCCTCCCGCCTCGCGGCGGCCGCCCTGCTGCTGGCCGCCATGCCCGCCGCCGCCGTGCGCACCGAGCAGGCGGGCGTGATCGCCGACGGCATCGAGGCCGCGGCGCCCGCGCCGCTGGGCGCGAGCTGGGCGCGCTACCGCGCCAGCGGCGCGCTGCGGCTGCTCGACTGGCAGGCGGACGGCAGGCTGCTGGTGGCCGTGCCCGCTCCGCACGGGATGCAGGCGGCGCGCATCGCGGGGCCGCTCGCCGCGCCGGAGCTGCTGGCGCCGGCCGACGGCGCCGGCGCGGCCGACGGCGTCGCCGCGACCGGCAACGTCACCGCGGCGGCCGCGCATCCCTTCGACGCCCGGCGCGTCGCGCTGCGCTTCGATGCCGGCCAGGGCCGCGCGCGGCTCGCCGTGCTGGACCCGGGCGCGCCCGCGCTCGCGCTGCTCGAGGCGCCCGCGCGCCGATGCGCCGCTGTGGGCGCACGACGGCCGGCGCCTGGCCTACGCGCGTACGCGCGAGGACGGCAGCAGCGACGTGCTCATCGCCGAGCCCGCGGCCGGCCTGGGCGAGGGGGCCGCGGCCACGGCGCCGTGGCCGCCGCACCGGTCGTGATCGCGCCGATCGCGATCGGGCCGGCCGCGATGGACGGCGGCGATAGGCGCCGGCCGCTGGCGCGTGCTCGACTGGTCGCGGGACGATCGCCGGCTGCTGCTGCTGCGCGAGCTGGATGCGGACGACGCGCGGCTGTACGTCGTCGACGTGGCCAGCGGCGCGCTCACGCCGCTCGATGCGCCGGGTGGCCGCAGGCCGGTGCGCATGCGCCTGCCGGCGGCGCGCTTCACCCCCGCCGGCGACGCGGTGCTGTACCTGCGCGACGACGGCGAGGACGGCCGCGTGCGCCTGAAGCTCGCGCCGCTGGACGGCGCGACGCCGCGCGCGCTGTCGACGCCGATGCCGCACGACGTCGAGTACTTCGACGTGAGCGCCGACGGCCGCTTCCTCGCCTACAGCTGGTCGGACGCCGGCTACGGGCACCTCGCCGTGCTCGACCAGCGCGCGCACGCGCTGGTGGCGCTGCCGGCGGAACTGCCCGCCGGCGCGATCGGGCGGCTGCGCTTCGATCGGGGCGGGACGCGGCTCGCGCTCGAGGCCTCCACGGCGACGACGCCGCCGGAGATCGACGTCATCGACCTCGCCACCGGCGCGCTGGCGCGCTGGGCCCAGGCCGCCGCGGCCGGCGGCACGCTGGCGCCGGCGCAGCGCTTCCGTTTCCGCACCTGGGATCGCAGCGGCGGGCGGGCGCGCGAGCTGGCCGCGTACCTGTACGCGCCGGCGGGGCCGGGGCCGCACCCGGTGCTGGTGCTGCTGCACGACGGGCCCGGGGCGAGTTCGGCGCCGGCTACGACGCATGGCGCAGTTCGTGGTCGGCGAGCTCGGCATCGCCGTGGTGGCGCCCAATCCGCGCGGCACCGGCGGCGGCGTCGGCAGGGTCGAACCGTCGCGGCGCAGGCGGACGGCGCGTTGCGCGAGGACATGACGCGCGACTCGGTTCGCTCCTCGTGTGGATCGGCGCGCAACCGGCGCTCGATGCGACGCGGATCGCGGTCATGGGCAGCGGCGGCGGCGGCGCGCCCAGGCGCTCGCGGCGCTGGCCGCCTACGGCGACCGCCTGCGCGGCGCGGTCGCGATCGATCCGCCGGCCGACGCGCAGTCGCTCGGCAGCGCCGGCGCGCTGCTGCGTCCGGCGCTGATCGCGCACCTCGACGATGATGCGGCGGGCCGGATCAGCGATGCCGAGCAGTTGTTGTGGCGCCTGCGATCCAGCCGGCGCGAGGCCGCCTACCTGGCGCTCGACGCGGCGCGGTGCGCGGACGCCTGCCGCGCGCTGGCCGAGGACAGCGCGCGCGCCACGATCGGCGCCTACCTGCAGGCCCTGCTCGCGCCCGGCGCGGGCGCGGCGGCGGTCAACGCGACGCGAGCACCGTGACGCGCCGCGGCACGGTCTGCAGCGCGGGCTGCTGCGAGGAGTAGTAGGCGGCGACCGCCTCGATGTCGGCCTCGGAGAGCTGGCCGGCGAAGGCGGGCATGATGGGGTTCTTGCGGTTGCCGGCCTTGTAGTCGTGCAGCGCGCGCGTGATGTAGTCGGCGTGCTGGCCGGCGAGGTTCGGGTAGTCGGGCGTCAGGCCGACGCCGTCCTTGCCGTGGCAGGCCACGCACACCTCGGTGACCTTGGCCGGCGGCGTGCCGCGCGGGGTCGCGCCCGTCTGCAGCGACGGGCCGGCGAGGAAGGCCACCACGTCCTGCATGTCCTGCTCGGAGAAGGAAGCGGCCTGCGCGTGCATCGTGGCGTGCGAACGCTCCTGGCTCTTGTAGGCCTTGAGCGCGGCGACCAGGTAGTTCGGGTGCTGCCCGCGCAGGCGCGGGACGCTGTAGGTCGGATAGACGTTCTTGTAGTTGTCGATGCCGTGGCAACCGAGGCACGTGTAGCCGAGGCTGGCGCCGCGCGCCGCGTCGCCTTCGGCCCGCGCCGCGCCGGCGAGGCTGAGCAGCGCAACCGCGCCGATGATCCGGACCCAGGACAGGCTCATGGACGGCATAGCCAACTCCGCTGGAAAAACAGGCACAATGCGCGTGAAGCGGCCCGAAAGTTTACGGATTCGCAGCCGCATTTGCCACTGCACATGATTGCCCTGATCCAGCGCGTCAGCGAGGCCCGGGTCCGCGTCGGCGGGCGCACCGTGGGCGAGGTCGGCCCGGGCGTGCTGGCGCTCATCGGCGTGGAGAAGGCCGACGACGAGGCCCAGGTCGCGCGGCTGCTCGAGCGGGTGCTCGGCTACCGGGTGTTCCCCGACGAGGCCGGGCGCATGAACCGGAGCCTGGCCGACACCGGCGGGGGCCTGCTGCTGGTGCCCCAGTTCACGCTGGCCGCCGACACCCGCAAGGGCACGCGGGCCGGCTTTTCCACGGCCGCCGGCCCGGAGCGCGCCCGCGCCCTGTTCGATGCGCTGGTGCAGCAGGCGCGCGCCGCACACCCGCAGGTGGCCTGCGGGGAATTCGGGGCCGAGATGCAGGTCTCACTGGTCAACGAAGGGCCGGTCACGTTCTGGCTGCAAAGCTGACCGCCCCCGGCAGTTCGCCTATGATGGGCCCATCGCAAGGCCGGAGGTGCGACCACCTCCCCCACCGGACGGAGTAATCACCCCATGGACCTGTTCGCACCCCGCCACCTGCTGCTGATCCTGGTGATCGTCCTGCTGGTATTCGGCACCAAGAAGCTCAAGACCATCGGCTCGGACCTGGGCGCGGCCGTCCGCGGCTTCAAGAAGTCGATGAACGAGGGCGAGAGCGAGGAGCAGGAGGCCCAGGAAGCCAAGAAGCAGATCCCCGGGCCGAAGGACGCCGAGTTCCCGGACGTGGCCCGCGCCGGCAAGAGCCAGGAAAAGGCCGGTCCCAGCGCCTGAGGACCGCCGGTCCCTGATCCCGGGGGCGGTCCAGGGCCGGTTCGCACCAGTCCATGTTCGACATCGGGTTCTCCGAGATCGTGGTCATTTTCGGCCTGGCACTGGTGGTGCTCGGGCCGGACAAGCTGCCGCGCGTCGCCCAGACCATTGGCCGCTGGGCCGGCCGGGCGCGGGCCATGGCACGCCAGTTCCGTGACCAGCTCGAGCAGGAAGCCAGCCAGATCAAGACCAGCGTCGACCTGAACACGCCGCCCGCCGCCGGCCCGGCCCAGCCGGCACCCCCGCCGTGGACGCCGACGCCGGCCCACCAGGCACCGGGCCCCCCAGGCACCGGCCGAGCGCCGCCGCCGCCGATGCGCCGCCGACGCCCGCCCCGCCGCCGGGCGCGATCGCGATGCCGGAGCCGCCGCCACCGCCCGGCGAGGGCTCGCATCGTGAACCGCCGGGCGGTGGCGCGCCGTGAGCGAGGAGCGCGAGCCACTGCTCGAGGGCACGCTGATCTCGCACCTGCTGGAGCTGCGCGACCGGCTGCTGCGCGCCTTCATCGCGGTGATCATCGTCTTCTGCCCCTGCATGTACTACTCGAACCAGCTGTTCGAGTTCCTCTCGAGGCCCCTGCGCGACCAGTTGCCGGCCGGCGGCGCGATGATCGCGACCACCGTCACCGCGCCGTTCATGGTGCCGTTCAAGCTGGCGTTCATCACCGCGCTGATCATCGCCATGCCCTACGTGCTGTTCCAGGTGTGGCGCTTCGTCGCGCCCGGCCTGTACCGGCACGAGAAGCGCTTCGCGCTGCCGCTGCTGGTCTCCGCGGTGCTGCTGTTCTACGCCGGCGTCGCCTTCGCCTACTTCGTCGTCTTCCCGCTGGTGTTCAAGTTCTTCGTGCACACCGCGCCCAAGGGCGTGGTCGTGATGACCGACATCTCGCAGTACATGGAATTCGTGCTGGTGCTGGTGCTGTCCTTCGGGCTCACCTTCGAGGTGCCGGTGGCGGTGGTGCTGCTGGTGGCGACGGGGATGGTGCGCGTCGAGAAGCTCACCAGCATCCGCGGCTACGTGCTGATCGCCTGCTTCGTGATCGCCGCGATCCTCACGCCGCCGGACGCGTTCTCGCAGACGGTGATGGCGGTGCCGATGTACCTGCTGTACGAGGGTGGCATCCTGTTCGCGCGCCTGCTGGCACGGCGCAAGGGCGCGGCGCAGGCCGACGCGGCCTGAGGCGGGGCCGGCGTGCACGAGTCGACCACCGTGGTGTCGCCGACGCAGGGACGCACGCTGTTCGGCCACCCGATCGGCCTCGTCAACCTGTTCTTCACCGAGATGTGGGAGCGCTTCAGCTTCTACGGCATGCGCGCGCTGCTGGTGCTGTTCCTGGTCGACCGGACGCGGGGCGGCTTCGGCCTCGATGACCGCACCGCGGCCGCGATCTACGGCCTGTACAACGCCGCGGTGTACATGCTCTCCGTGCCGGGCGGCTGGATCGCCGACCGGCTGCTCGGCGCGCAGCGCGCGGTCATCGGCGGCGGCCTGATCATCGCCTGTGGCCACGTGCTGCTCGGCATCGGCACGCTGCGGCCGGTGTTCTTCCTCGGCCTGCTGGCGATCGTGCTCGGCACCGCGCTGCTCAAGCCCAATGTCAGCGCGATCGTCGCGCAGCTCTACCCGGAAGGCGGCGCCCGCCGCGACGCCGGCTTCAGCATCCGCCGGCGCGCTGCTCGGCCCCGCGCTGGCCTGCCGGCTGGCTCGCGCTGCACTACGGCTGGCATGCCGGCTTCCTGTTCGCCGCCTTCGGCATGTTCCTCGGTGTCGCGCAGTTCGCCTGGTTCCGCCACTCGCTGGGCGAGGCGGGGCTCAACCCGCTCGAGGCGCGCAGCGACGCGCCGCTCGGCATCCATCCGCGGGCCTGGCGCTGGCTCGGCGGCATCCTGCTCGGCATCGCGCTGCTGGTCGCGCTGGTGTGGAGCGGCGTGCTGCACATCGAGCCGGTGACGCTGCAGCACGGCACCACCTACGTGATCGTCGGGATCGCGGTGCTGTACTTCGGCTACCTGCTGCTGTTCGCCGGCCTGAGCGGCGTGGAAGCGCACCGGCGTGCTCATCCTGCTGTTCGTCGGCTGCGCGGTGTTCTGGTCGGGCTTCAACAGGCCGGCTCCTCGTTCGGCCTGTTCGCCGAGCGCTTCACCGACCGCCACATCGGCGGCTTCGAAGTGCCGGCCGCCTGGTTCCAGTCGCTGAACGCGCTCGACATCGTCATCTTCGCGCTGCCGTTCGCGGCGCTGGTCCTGGCTCGGCCGGCGCAAGCGCGACCCGTCCGCGCCGCTGAAGTTCACGCTGAGCCTCACCGGCATGGCGCTCGGCTTCCCGGTGATCGCCGCCGCCGCCGCGTTCGCCGTGCCGTAGCCAGTCAGCATGAACTGGCTGATCGCGGTCTGGTCCACCTGGGGCGAGCTGTGCCTGAGCCCGGTGGGGCTGTCGGCGTTCACCAAGCTCGCGCCCAGGCGCTTCGCCGGCGAAACCTCGGCGTGTGGTTCACCGCCAGGCGCTGGGCGAGCTGATCGCCAGCCTGTTCGCCGGCGGCATGGACTTCGGGAACCTGGCGAGCGTGCCGGGCAGCTACCTGCGCATCTTCTGGTTCGGCATCATCGCCGCGGCGCTGATGCTGGCGCTGGCGCCGCTGGCGAAGCGCTGGTCCGGCGGAGTGCATTGACCGCCGCGCCGGGCGCAACACGCGAGGAGGACACACCATGCGTACGTTGATGTGGCGCGCGGCACTGCTGTGCGCGGGGCTGGCGACGGGCGCGGGCACAGCAACGGACGGGAATACGACGGCCGCCGCCGTGGCGACGCCGACCACAGGCACGGCGGCCGCCGAGGCGCATGCCTTCGTCGCGCGCGTCAACGCCGGGCTCGGCGCGCTCGCCAACGAGGTCGAGCAGTCGGACTGGGTGCGATCGTCTACATCACGCCCGACACCGAGGCGATCGCGGCGCGCGCCAGCGAGGCCTACCTGGCGCGCTTCAGCGCCGACGTCGAGGCCGCGAAGCGGCTTGCGCCCCAGGACATCGGGCCCGCCGATGCGCGCGCGCTCGAGCTGCTGCGGCTGGACGTGTCGGCGCCGGCGCCGGCCGATGCGGCGCAGCGCGCCGAGCTGACGCGCCTCGCGGCCCGCCTCGAATCCGGCTTCGGCGCCGCGAAGGTGTGCCTCGAGGGCCAGGACCACTGCATGTCGGTCGACGAGCTTAGCGAGCTGATGGCGAAGAGCCGCGACTACGACCAGCTCACCCGCATCTGGACCGCCTGGCACGACACCGCGGCGCCGCAGCGCGCCGACTACGCGCGCTTCGTCGAGCTCGCGAACGCCGGCGCCCGCGAGCTCGGCTTCGCCGACATGGGCGCGCTGTGGCGCTCGCGGTACGACATGGGCCCGGAGGCCTTCCAGGCCGAGGCCGAGCGCCTGTGGCAGCAGGTGCGGCCGCTGTACGTGGCGCTGCACTGCTACACGCGCGCGCGGCTGGCGGCGCGCTATGGCGCGGACAAGGTGCGGCCCGGCGAGCCGATCCCGGCGCAGCTGCTCGGCAACATGTGGGCGCAGCAGTGGGGTCGCATCTACGACGACCTGCTCAAGCCATTCCCCGGGGCCAGCATCGAGACCGCCGACCGCGCCCTCGCCGACCAGCACTGGGACGCGGTGCGCATGACGCGCTCGGCCGAGAGCTTCTACACCTCGCTGGGATTTCCCGCGCTGCCGGCGAGCTTCTGGGAGCGCTCGATGCTGGTGCGGCCGCGCGACCGCGACGTCGTCTGCCACGCGAGCGCCTGGAGCATCGACAGCGACCAGGACGTGCGCATCAAGATGTGCATGCAGCCGACCGAGGAAGACCTGTTCACGATCTACCACGAGCTCGGGCACGTCTACTACTACCTGGGCTACCGCGGCCAGCCCTACCTGTTCCGCGGCAGCGCCCATGACGGCTTCCACGAGGCGATCGGCGACACCGTCAACCTGTCGGTGACGCCCGGCTATCTCGCCTCGATCGGCCTGGTGCGGCCGGTGCAGCCGGGCCGCGAGGCCATCATCAACCAGCAGATGAAGATGGCGCTGGACAAGATCGCCTTCCTGCCGTTCGGCAAGGTGGTCGACGAGTGGCGCTGGAAGGTGTTCTCCGGCGAGATCGCCCCGGCCGACTACAACCGCAGCTGGTGGGCGCTGCGCCGGCAGTACCAGGGCATCGCGCCGCCGGTGGCGCGCGACGAGCGCTCGTTCGATCCGGGCGCCAAGTACCACGTGCCGGGCAACACACCGTACACGCGCTACTTCCTGTCGTTCGTCCTGCAGTTCCAGCTGCACAAGGCGCTGTGCCAGGCGGCGGGCTTCAAGGGCCCGCTGCACGAGTGCTCGATCTACGGCAACGCCGAGGCCGGGCGGCGCCTGCGCGCGCTGCTGGCGGCCGGCGCGAGCCGGCCCTGGCCCGACACGCTCGAGCAGCTGACCGGCACGCGGCGCATGGACGCGACCGCCATCCTCGAGTACTTCCAGCCGCTGCAGCACTGGCTGGCCGGGCAGAACCGCGGCCAGCGCTGCGGCTGGCAGTGAACGCCGCGCGCGCCGGCCGGACGCGCACGCGGCTGCGGCTGCTCGCGGCCTTCGGCATCGTCTACCTGGTCTGGGGCTCGAGCTACCTCGCCTCGCGCGTCGGCGTGCTGCACCTGCCGCCGCTGCTGTTCGCCGGCGTGCGCTTCGTCATTGCGGGGCTGGTGATGCTGGTCGTCAGCCGCCTGATCGGCGTGCGCGTGCGGCCGGCCGGGCGCGAGTGGCGCGACCTCGCGGTGCTGGCGCTGCTCGCCTTCGTGATCTCCAACGGCCTGAGCATCTGGGCGATGCAGTGGCTGCCGTCGAACCAGGCGGCGCTGAACGTGTCGGCACCGCTGTGGATCGTGCGCGTTCGGCGCCTTCGGCGCGCGCGGCCACCGGCCGGGAAGGCGCGAACTCGCCGCACCGCGCTCGGCTTCCTCGGCACGGCGCTGGTGGTGCGGCCACACGGCGCGCCGGGCCACCGCCACGGGCTTCGTGCCGCCCGGCGCGGTGCTGCTCGCCTGCCTGTCGTGGGCGATGGCCACCATCTACCTGCGCACGTCGGGCCGCGCATCGCGGTGCAGGCGCTGATCGGCTGGCAGATGCTGCTCGGCGGCATCGGCCTCACGCTCGTGGGGCTGGCGCGCGGGAGGCTGCGGCCTGGCACTTCTCCTGGCCCGGCACGCTCGCGCTCGCCTTCCTGGTCGTGTTCGCCTCGTGCCTGGCGCACACCGCCTACGCCTGGCTGGCGCTGCGCACCGCGCCGACGCGCCTCGGCACCTACGCCTACGTGAATCCGCTGATCGCGACGCTGCTCGGCTGGTGGGTGCTGGACGAGCGGCTGACGCCGCTGCAGCTCACCGGCATGCCGATCGTGCTCGGCGGCGTGCTGCTGATCAACTGGCCGTTTCGCCGGCGAGCTTCTCCAGCACCACCTTGAGCCGCGCCAGCGCGTTCTCCCAGCCCTCGTCCTCCGGGTAGCCGGAGCCGAGCAGGCGCAGCGAGGTCGAGGTGGCGTCGCTGTCGATCATGAAATCATCGACGATCACCGAGTCGGTCGGCGGCATGCCGGACTGCGGCATGTAGATGAGGCGCAGGCGCCGGCCGGGCTCGAACACGTCGATGTGCGCCTCGCGCACCAGGTCGACGTCGACGCGGATGCGGTAGCTCCCCCGCGCGACGCGCGCCTCCGGCCCGTACCACTGCGCCAGCAGTTGGGTTCGACGAGCGCGCGCCACACCAGTTCGCGCGGTGCGCGCACGTCGATGCGATGGGCGTAGCCACGCGTCGGCATGCGGCTCAGGCCCCGCCGCGCCGTTCGCGCAGCACGCTCGCCAGCAGCGGCACGAGCGAGGCCACGATGATCGCGATGGTCACCAGGCCGAAGTGCTGCTTGACCCACGGCAGGTTGCCGAAGGCGAAGCCACCGAGGCAGAACGCCAGCACCCAGCCGGCGCCGCCGGCGATGTTGAACCCCTGGAAGCGCGCGTGCGGCATGCGGCCGATGCCGGCGACGAAGGGCGCGAAGGTGCGCACGATCGGCACGAAGCGCGACAGCACGATCGCGAGCGCCCCGTGGCGCGCGAAGAACAGCCGCGTGCGCTCCAGGTGCTCGAGGCTCAGCAGCCGGTTGTGGCCGCTGAAGGCGCGCGGGCCCCACGACGCGCCCGATCGCGTAGTTGAGCGTGTTGCCGAGGATCGCCGCCGCCGGCCAGCAGCAGCACCAGCGGCGCGAGGCGCAGCGTGCCGCTGGCGTCGACGGCGGCGAGCGCGCCGGCGGCGAACAGCAGCGAGTCGCCGGGCAGGAACGGCGTGACGACGAAGCCGGTCTCGGCGAACACGATCGCGAACAGGATCGCGTACAGCCAGGCGCCATGCTGCGCCAGCAGCTCGACCAGGTGCCGGTCGAGGTGCAGGACGACGTCCACGAGCCCGTGCAGCAGTTCCATCCGGCCGGGCGCCCCTACGACCGGGCGGCGCCGGCGCGCGCGCCGCGCGCCAGCCGCTCGTGCGCGCGCAGCGCCTGCAGCGCCACGCCGACCTCGCGGTCACGGCTGGCGAGCGTCGGCGCGGCATCGGCGGCGTCGAGCTCGGCCGGCGGCGTCTCCTCGCCGGCCAGCAGCGTGTCGGGCACGATGCCGACGCCGTTGATCGAGTCGCCGCGCGGCGTCCGGTAGCGCGAGGTGGTGAGCTTGACCGCCTCGCCATCGGCGAGCGGCAGGATCGACTGCACCGAGCCCTTGCCGTAGGTCTTGCGGCCGACGAGCACGGCGCGGCCGTTGTCGTGCAGCGCCGCGGCGAGGATCTCGGCGGCCGAGGCGGTGCCGCCATTGACCAGCACGGCGAGCTGCGCGCCGGCGCTGGCGTCGCCGCTGGCCGCCTCCATGCGGAAGCGCGCATCGGCGGTGCGGCCGTCGGCGCTGACGATGGTGCCGCTGTCGAGGAACTCGTCGGCCACGGCCACGGCCGCCTCGAGCACGCCGCCGGGGTTGTCGCGCAGGTCGATGACCAGGCCGCGCAGCGCGCGCGGCGCCTGCAGCTCGCGCAGCGTGCGCGCCACCTCGGCGTCGGTGGCATCGGTGAAGCTGCTGATGCGCAGGTACCCGTAGCCCGGTGCCAGCAGCTCGGCGGCGACGCTCGGCAGCTCGACCTCGGCGCGCTCCAGCACCACGTCGCGGCCGGCGCCGCCGCGGGCCGGCAGGATCGAGAGGCGCACGCGGCTGCCGATCGGCCCGCGCAGCCGCGCGACCGCGCCGTCCAGGTCGGCGGCGCCGAGGGGGCTGCCGTCGATGGCGGTGATGACGTCGCCGGTCTCGATGCCGGCGCGCTCGGCGGGCGAACCGGGCAGCCGGCGCGCGACCGCGACGGCCGCGTCGATCGCCGCCACCTCGACGCCGATGCCGGCGTAGGCGCCGCTGGTGCTGAGCCGGAGCTCGGCGAATTCGTCGCGGTCGAGGAAGGCGGAGTGTTCGTCCAGGCCGCCGACCAGGCCACGCAGCGCGTCCTGCAGCAGCTTGTGGTCATCGACGCGGTCGACGTAGTTCTCGCGCACCCGCTGCATGACCTCGGCCAGCAGCCGCGCATCCTCCCAGCGCAGGACGCTCCCGGGCGCGGCGGCGCCGGCGGCCGGGCTCGCCGGCACGCGCTCGGCCAGCACGCCGCCGCCAAAGGACAGCAGCACGCCGAGCAGCACCCCGGTCAGCAGGACGAGCAGCAGTCGGGACTTGGGCTCCATGCCCGCGGGATCTTACACCGCCCCGACGGCCCGCGGCGCCGAGCGGCCCGCGCGGCTCGAGCCGGCGGCGTACAGCGGCAGCTGCGCCAGCACCTCGTCGAGCGGCACCGGGCGGCCGATGGCGAAGCCCTGGGCGTAGTCGACGCCCAGGCCGCGCAGGCGTGCGCGGATCTCGTCGGTCTCGACGTACTCGGCCACGGTGGTCATGTTCATCGAGCGCGCCAGGCGCGCGATGACCTCGATCATCGACGCGGCGCGCGGATCCTTGAGCACGTCGCGCACGAAGCTGCCGTCGATCTTGAGGGTTGAGATCGGCAGCGCGCGCAGGTAGGCGAGCGAGCTCAGGCCCGTGCCGAAATCGTCGAGCGCGATGCCGCAGCCGAGGCGCTGCAGCTGGCGCATCAGCTGCTCGGCCTGCGGCAGGTTGCCGACCGCGGCGCTCTCGGTGAGCTCGAAGGTCAGCGCCCGCGGCTCGATGCCGCTGGACTTCACCAGCGAGCAGATGTAGTCGGTGAACTTCTCGTCGCGCAGCGACTGGCCGGAGCAGTTGATCGAGAACACCACCGCCGCGTCGCGCAGCAGCTCGGCGTGCGGCTTGAGCCGCTCGACGGTCTGCGCGATCACCCAGCGGTCGATCTCCGGCATCATCTGGTAGCGCAGCGCCGCCGACAGGAAGTGATCGGGGCCGAGCGTCTCGCCGTTCTCGTTCTCCATGCGCAGCAGGATCTCGAAGTGCGGCGTGCCGCGGTGGCCATCGAGCGGCGCGATCGCCTGGGCGCACAGCCGCAGGCGGTCGCGGTCGATGGCGCCGCGCAGGTCGCTCAGCAGGTTGACGTCGGCGAAGCGCCGCACGATGCTGGCGTCCGATTCCTGGTAGATCTCGACGCGGTTGCGGCCGCGGTCGTTGGCCGCCTTGCAGACGGTCTCGGCGGCCGCGAAGGCATGGGCGAATTCCTGCGCGCGCGCCTCGACGCTGGCCACGCCGATGCTGACCGAGACCGGCAGGCTCCCGTCGCCGATGCTGGCGCCGGCTTCCTCCGCGCCCTGGCGCAGCGCCTCGGCGAAGCGCGCGGCGTCATCGAGGTTGGCGGGCAGCAGGATCGCGAAGCGGTCGCCGGAGATGCGCGCCGCCAGCGCGCCCGGCGGCATGCGCCGCCGGATCAGCTCGCCGATGCGCGCCAGCACCTGGTCGCCGACGTGCATGCCGTAGTTGTCGTTGATGACGTGCATGCGGTTCATGTCGACGTACAGCGCGCTGCAGCGGCCGCGCGCCTCGCCGCCGGAAGCGAGCAGGCCGTTGACGCGCTGCTCGAAGGCGGGGCGCGTCAGCAGGCCGGTGAGCGGGTCGTAGCTGCTGGCGATGATCGCGGCGGAGCGGCGCGCCAGCAGTTCCACCAGGCGCGCGTGGCGCTCGCCGAATTCGGGCTGCTTCTGCGAGCGGAACAGCGCCAGCACGCCCATCGTGCGCCCGTCGGCGCGGCCGACGGCGCAGGAGAGGATGCGGTAGCTGGCAGCGTCGTCGCCGGCCTGCAGCTTGATGCTGTTGACGATGACCGCCTCGCGGCGCATCTGCGCCATCGACAGCAGGTGGCGATGCGCCTTGGCGAGCAGCGCGCCGTCGAGCGGGTGCGCCTGGCCTGGCTGCACCAGCACCAGTCCCTTCTCCGGCACGATCAGGGCGCCCAGGCCTGCGTCCAGGTGCGTGACCGCGGCGCGCAGGATGCCGCGCAGGTCGTCCTCGTTGCCGTCGGCGCCGGCCTTGCCGCCGGACATCGCCAGCAGCATGTCCAGGTCCTGGCTGTGCTCGAGGAGCGAGCCGTGCAGCTGCACGATCTCCTCGCGCGCCAGCAGCTCGCGCCGCAGGCACTCGATCGCCGGCCGCAGCAGGCCGTTCACGTAGGCGAAGGTGCGGTGCTCGGATTCCGAGCCGCGCTTCGCCGTGAGGGCCAGCACCGCGAAGGGCGTGGCGTCGAGCGGACCGGAATCGCGCCGCAGCCAGAAGAAGTACACCGGCTCCTCGCCGCGCAGCATGGCCGACTGGCCCGGCGCCGCCGGCTCGAGCTGCGCATGCGCCAGCGTGTCG
>JAXMGO010000017.1:0-104467 GCA_046347255.1 Steroidobacteraceae bacterium | reverse complement strand
TCGCATGTCACGGCCAGCCGCGCCGCCACCTCGCTGACGGGCAGCGCATGGGCTGCGGCCGCCGTCGTCACCACAACCTGCGGCGTCGGAGATCCGCTGGCATCCGAAGCCGGATCGAGCGACGGAGACTCACCGTGCAAGTCGGCACCTATCCGTAGCCTGGTCGGCCTACCCGCGCGTGCTCTTCCCATGCCCGCTCGATGATCCCGAGCAGCCGCTCGACCGGCTGCGCGCCGAACAGCGCGTGGCGGCCGTCGAACAGGAAGAACGGCACGCCGCGCGCGCCGAGCCTGACCGCAGCGGCGTGGTCCGCGCGCACGCGCTGCGCATGGCGCCCCGAGGCCAGGGCCGCGCGGGCCGCGTCGGCATCGAGCCCCAGGCCCGGTGCCAGCGCGGCGAGATCCTCGATGCTCCACACCGGCGCGCGCTCGCCGAAATAGGCATCGAACACGCGCCGCCAGGCCGCCTCGCCCCGGCCCTGCTCGCCCGCCCAGGCGAGGAATTCGTGCGCGCGGCGCGTGTTGCCGACATGGTTGTCGAACACGTGGTAGGGCGCCAGGCCCTCGGCCGCGGCATTGCGCTCGAGCTCGCGGCCGATCTCCTCGACCTGGTCGGGGTCCGCGCCCTTGGCTTCGCGCAGGTACTCGACGCTCGAAAGCACCTGCCCGTCCGGGATGTCGGGGTCGAGCTGGAAGGAGCGGTGCACGACGCTGACCGCGGCGCGGTGGGCGAAGCGCTCCAGCGCCCGGCGCAGGCGGTAGTCGCCCAGCCCGCAGAACGGGCAGTAGATGTCGGACCAGACCTCGATCTGCATTGCGGCATTACGCCGCATCGGGACAGGACTTGCAAAGGGCGCCCCGCCTGTCAACCGCTGGACAGAATGGAATATTCATTCTAATTTAGGGGGATGCAGCAGTTCGACTACATCATCGTGGGCGCAGGCTCGGCCGGGTGCGTGCTCGCCCGCCGGCTGAGCGACGACCCCCGCAATCGCGTCCTGCTCATCGAGACCGGCGGCACGAACCAGAGCCCGTTCATCAAGATGACCGGCGCGTTCACGAAGATCCTCGGCCGCCCCGAGTACTTCTGGGCCTTCCCCGTGGAGCCGATGCTCGGCCGCGGCGGCGACGTGCAGGTGTACGGCAAGGGGCTCGGCGGCTCGTCCGCCGTCAACGGCACCTGGTACATGCGCGGCCTGCCGCGCGACTACGACGGCTGGCGCGACCGCGGCCTCGCCGGCTGGGGCTGGGACGAGATCAGCCGCTGCTTCACGGGGCTCGAGGACTACCGCGCCGCGGGCGCGCACGCGACGCGCGGGCGCGGGGGCCCGCAGCAGATCACGCCCTCGGACTACGACTCGCCGGTCCTCGCGGCGCTGGTCGAAGCCTGCAAGGGCTTCGGCGTCCCATGGGTCGGCGACATCAATGCGCCGGGGATCGACGGCGTGGGCCGCACGCAATACACGGTCGGCCGCGACGGGCGGCGTGCCTCGGCCTACGAGGCCTTCCTCGCGCCGGTGCGCACGCGTCCAAACCTCACGATCCGCACCGGCTGCACGGCTCAGCGCCTGCTGTTCGAGGGCGCGCGCGCCACCGGCGTGCTGTGCCGGCAGGCCGACGGCGAAACGGGCTTCGCGGCGACGCGCGAGGTCATCGTCTCCGCGGGCGTGTTCCTCTCCCCGGCGCTGCTGCAGCGCTCCGGTGTAGGTCCCGGCGAACTGCTCGCGGGGCTCGGCATCGGCGTGCGGCGCGACCTGCCGGCCGTGGGCCGCAACCTCTGCGACCACCAGAACATGGGGATCTCCTACGACCTGCACGGCGATCCGGGCCTGAACCGCGAGTACATGGGCTGGCGCGTCTACCGCAATGCCCTGCGCTACTTCCTCACGCACCGTGGCCCGCTGGCGCGCGTCGGCATGCCGATCACGATGCTGTACTCCACCGAGGGCCAGCGCGACTGGCCGGACTTCCAGCTCGCCGCCGCGCCGTTCGCGATGCGCTCCTCGAAGGAGCAGAAGACCGACCCCGGCCGCGGGCCGATCACGGAGAAGCCGGGCATCACCTTCTCCGGCTTCGACCTGCGGCCCCGCAGCCGCGGCTCGGTCCGCATCAGCGCGGCCGATCCGGCCACGCTGCCGCGCGTCGAGGCGGGCTGGTGGTCGGACCCGCACGACCAGGAGAAGGCGCTGAAGCTGATCCGCATGCTGCGTGCGATGGCCGCCGCGCCGCCCCTCGAGCCCTACGTCGGCGCCGAGCGCGTGCCGGGCGCGCAGTTCCAGACCGATGAGCAGCTGGTCGAGGAACTCAAGTGGATCATGAGCCCGGGCCTGCACGGCACGGGCACCTGTTCGATGGGCACCGATCCGCGCGACTCGGTGGTCGACGCGCGCTGCCGCGTGCACGGCGTCGAGGGACTGCGCGTCGTCGACTGCTCGATCATGCCCACGCCGGTCTCGGGCAACACCAACGGCCCGGCCATGGCGGTGGCGGCGCGCGCCGCGGAGCTGATCGTCGAGGACGCGAAGGCGCGCTAGGCGCCGCGGCGACGGCGTCGGACGGCGCCGCTCACTCCGGCCGGAGGATCTCCGCGAGGAAGGCCTCGCCGTATTCCTCGAGCTTCTTCTGGCCGACGCCGTGCACCTCGAGGAACTCCGCGCGCGTCCGCGGCCTGCGGGCCGCCATGTCCTGCAGCGCTTTGTCGCTGAAGACCACGTAGGCCGGCACCTGGCGTTCATCGGCCAGCCGCTTGCGCAGGGTGCGCAGCCGCTCGAACAGACCCGCGTCGTGGATCGGCTCGGCCGGCTCGAGGTCCGGCCCCGGTCCCCGCCCGTGGCCCGCTCCCGCGGCGTTGCCCCGCGCCGGCCGCGCCGCCACCGGCGCCGCGCGCGCCTCGGCGACGATGTCGCGCCCGGTGCAGCTCCCGCAGGACTCGCCGCAGTCCCCGATGGCTTCGGCGAAATGGGCGGCGAGCCGCCGCCAGCCGCAACCGGCGCCGTCGGCGAGGTCGTACATGCGCCGCACCGCGCCGCGCTGCTGGTCAGAGTCCTCGACCAGGCGGTCGAGCGACATGACGTCCGCCCACGAGTAGAAGAGCACGCAGTCGGCCGGCGCGCCGTCGCGCCCCGCGCGGCCGATCTCCTGGTAGTAGCCCTCGATCGAGCGCGGCATGTCGCGGTGGATGACGAAGCGCACGTTCGACTTGTCGATCCCCATGCCGAAGGCGATGGTCGCGCAGACCACGTCGAGCTCGTCGCGGCTGAACCGCTCCTGGACCTGCGCGCGCTGCTCGGGCGCGAGGCCCGCGTGGTACGCCGCCGCGTGCACGCCCTTGCCCTCGAGGAACTCCGCGGTCGACTCGGCGGACTTGCGCGACAGGCAGTAGATGATCCCCGACTCGCCGCGCCGGGCGCGCACCAGCCGCAGGATCATCTCGCGCACGCCCTCGCCGCGGCCCTTCTTCACCGCATGGAGGCGCAGGTTCGGGCGGAAGAAGGAGCCGCGGACCTCGAGCGGATCCTGCAGCGCCAGCTGCTCGACGATGTCGCGCTTCACGCGCGGCGTGGCGGTGGCCGTGAGGGCGAGCACCGGCACGCCCGGGAAGCGCTGCTTGAGTCCCGCGAGGTTGCGGTACGAGGGCCGGAAGTCGTGGCCCCATTCGCTGATGCAGTGCGCCTCGTCCACCGCCACCAGCTTCACGTCGAGCCCGTCCAGCAGCCGGCCGACCGAGGCGTCGATGCCCTCCGGCGCGGCATAGAGCATCTCGTACTCCCCGGCCCGCAGCCGCGCCGCGCGCCGCGCGCGCTCGGCGGGTTCGAGCGAGGAATTGAGGAAGGTCGCGCGGATCCCGACCTCGCCCATCGCATCGACCTGGTCCTTCATGAGCGAGATCAGCGGCGAGACCACCAGCGTCAGCCCGCCCATCAGCCGCGCGGGAATCTGGAAGGTCACCGACTTCCCGGCGCCGGTCGGCATCACGCCGAGGCAATCCCGCCCGGCCATCACCGCCTGGATGATCTCCAGCTGTCCCGCGCGGAACGTCGGGTAGCCGAACAGTTCCTTAAGCGCCACCAGCGCGCGCGCGCCGCACTCCTCCGCCCGGGCCTGCCGCGCCTGCAATCCGGCCGCGCGCAGCAGCTCCAGGGCTTCGGGCGTGAAATGCTGCGGCGACTCGCGGTAGCGCGAGCGCAGCGCCGCGAGCTTCGATTCGACCTCCGCGGCCGGCAGCGTGGCCAGCGCGCGCGCCTGCGCGAGCACGGCGTCCGGCGAAAGCTGCGCGGGGTCAGGGAGCGGCGTGGCCATGCGCGAGTCCGTCGATGCAGGTTCGCAGTGCCGCCAGCTCGCCCGCCCCGTCGAAGCAGCCGAGGACCCGGTCCAGCGATTCGTGGGCGCCCTGGTAGGAAGCCGCGTAGGACTGGGCCGCGCCGAGCAGCGCGCCCACCGCGACCAGGCCGGCGGTCTTCCAGCGCCGCCTGCTCGTCTCGCGCCGACTCGCCTCGGCGAGCGCCGCCGCATCGCGCCGTGCGCCGGCATACGCGACGCGGGCTTCGGCCACCCGGCCGTGCGCCAGCAGATGGTCGCCCAGGAAGTTCTGGCACGTGGCGCCGAGCACCTTGCCGTCTTCGGTGCCCTCGTCGAGCCTCACGTCGGCACCACGCTCGTACAGGTACATCGCCGTCGCGAAGTTCTCGGTGGCGCAGGCGCGGGTACAGGCACTGCCGCCCAGCGCGTCGCGCGCGTCGAGGTCGGCGCCATGCTCGACGAGCAACCGCACGACCGCGTCGTCACCGGCATCGACCGCCTCGTGCAGCGGCGTCTGAAGCCGAGGCCCTTCCTGGTGACCACGTTCTCTTAGGCGATCCGGCAGTCGCCCGCCGGCACGTCGACGGCGAAATACATCTCGGCACCCGTCAGGTACACCTGCCCGTTGACCGCCACCGCGCCCGCCAGGCCCATGCGCTCGCGCATCGAGGCGACCCCGAGCAGCGACTTGACGAGCGCCTTCGGGCCCGGATCGTACCCGCCCTTCACGTAGATGAAGACACGGGCATGGCCCGCCGGAACATCGCCCTTCTTCTCGTTGTACTCGGTGTACGGGACGCTCTTGGCCGCCATCCCCCTGGATACGCCGGCCATCGCCGCCGGGATCGATCCGGCAAAGCCCAGGACCGCCAGGAGCGTGGCGACCCACGCGACCGGGAGGACGGGAACGGGATTTCGCGAACTCATGGGCCGATGCACTCCTCGACAGGACGTTCCGGACCGCCCGCCAGTATACGGTCCGCGTTCCGCGATACCGACGGGGCGTTGCGGGTCTATTCGCTCCGAAATCTATGGCGCGCGGCTGAGGAGTGCGTCGGCCTGGTTCCAGTCGAGCAGCGCCTGGCGCGCCTGCGCCGCGATCTCCGGGTCCACGTGCTGCGCCAGGGCCGCCAGGACCGTGTGCGCCTCCGGCGTCGGCAGCGTTCCCAGCAGCTTGATCATCCTCGGCGACGCGGCGGCCTGCGCGTCCATCGACTCGATCTGCGCCGCAAAGTTCTCGTCCTCGGTGTTGCGCCATTGGGCGATCGCCCGCGCCCCGGCATCGGTAACGCTCGCGGGGTCGAACGGCGATTCATCGGCCCCGCGCAGCGGGATCAGCATGGGCGAGTTGGTGATCCAGGCGATCCACCGGCCGGACTCGTCCCTGAAGTACGCGGTGGGCGACCTCAGGTGGACGAATTTCGCCTGGATTTCGAGAGGCGCCGCCCCGGGAACCGAGGAAGTGAACTTGAGTCGCAGCTTCGAACCTTCCGGCATGTAGGTGACCGCGCCGTCCGGAGCGCTCACGGCGTTGGCGCCGGGCCGGCCGGCATCCCAGCGCATCTGCGCCAGGCGCCACTCGCCCTTCCCCCATTCCTTCTGCAGCCTGCGCACGGCCTGCCGGCGATGCGCGCCCCGCGGAAACTCACCGAGCAGGCGCTGCCAGGCCGCCGCTCCGCCCTGCCGGTCCGCGTCTTCGAAGGCCAGGGTCTCGTCGAGCCCGAGCACCGCGTCGCGGTGCGCCCCGGCGGGGAATTCGGCGAGGAACGCCTTGCAGGCCTGCCGGGTGCGCGCGGCGCTCGCTTCCTCGAAGCGCAGCGTCTCGAGCCGCGCGCGCGCCTGCGCGGCCAGCGGATCGTCGGGGTACTTCGCCAGGAATTCGCGGAATGCCGCCGGCGTGTGCCGGGATTCGGCAGCGTCCAGGTCGCGGCGCGGGTCGCTGCAGGCGGCAATGGCGAGAACGGCCAGCAGCAGGGGCAGGCAGCGGGCGGGATACTTCATGATGAGGCCTCCTGGCCAACGAGCGTCCAACGGCGCGCCTAGGGTACCGCCAAATGCCCGCCCTGGCCGAACCACCGCGCCCGGGGCCACCGATGAGCATGGCGGGCGCCGACGATCGCTATTCGATTTCCTGTTCGATCGCGCCTGGTCGCTCGATGGGCGGCCGCGACGAGCGCACGAAGATGCCATTGCGGTCGATGTAGAACACCTCGACCGAGAGCGCCCTGGGCCAGTCGGTGATCGTGATGAGCTGTTCGAGTGTCTTCAGCTTCTGCTTGCACTCCGGCCCCTTGCCGCGATTCAGCACCACCGTGACCGTCGGCGTCTTCCTGGGCGCCTCGATGCTCGCCGGCGCCCCCTCCTTGACGCTCGCGAAACTGATGCAGGTGTCCTCGGCGAAGTACACGAGGTGCACCGCGATGTGGCCCTGCCCGTCGGCCCTGGCAGTGCTGACCCAGGGCTCGTGCGCGGGCTCGGCGAGGACGCAAAGCGGCACGACGGCGAGCAGCAGGGTTCGACTCAGGGCGCTTGCTGGAATCATGGCGCGCGTATCCGGGCGGTTGGGAGGCAGGGCGAAGCTGGTACCGGATGCCTAGCCTACAGTCGATTTCCAGCGTCGGCGAGGGCGAGGATCTCCGGGCCGCTGGCCGCAGGGCGCGAGCGGCTCCAGCGACCGGGCGGCCATGGCATGGACCCGGCGGCAGCGCCCGCGCACAATCACCTCATCGCCAGGACGGCGGCTGCACAGTCTTTCTCGACGCCCCCTGCTCGAGTCCGATCCGGCCGATATCCTGGGGACCACCGGGTTCCCTTGCAGGTTCGCAGCCAACGAAGCGCCGGGGGCCGATCGGGACGGGCTCGTGCACGGGGTCCTACACGCGAAACAGAAAAGGGGGATGCAATGGGCTTCAAGGCAATGCTGGCGACGGCGGTGCTCGCCGTCGGGCTGATGGGCGTGGCGCGGCCGGCGACGGCCGACGTACGCATGTTCGTGCGCCACGAGGTCAGCGACTACGGCACCCGGCGCAAGGCCTATGACGCGTTCGATGCGACGCGCCGCAAGCTGGGCGTGATCTCGCAGTCGGTCTATCGATCGGCCGACGACCCGAATGACGTGACGGTGATGCACGATTTCCGCACGCTGGAGCAAGCCAAGGCTTTCGCCGCCTCGGCGGAACTGAAGTCGGCGATGGAGAACGCCGGCGTCAAGGGGCCACCGCAGATCTGGTACACGACGCGCGCGCCGAAATAGCGGCTCGCATCGCGCCACCATCGCGGCGGCTGCGGGACCCGACCGGGGGCCCCGCAGCCGCCGCAGTCCGTGCGGGTACGTAGTCCAACGGAGGCCACCCGGGGTTGATCGCTGGGTGATACGCAGCGCCCGCCCGGCGGCCGGCCTGTATTCCGATCAGGGTTCCGGGCTATTCTTGCCGCCACTTCCAGGCCCATTCCCCCGGCAAAGGTGAACCAAAGATGCGTGCCAAGTCAGCAGCGATCGTATCGACCTTCGACGACATCTGGTTGCTCGATGGAGTGCGCACGCCGTTCGCGGAATTCACCGGCGTCCTGGGACTGGTATCGCCGATCGACCTCGGCATCAAGGCGGCCCGGGAAGTGTTCAAGCGCACGGGCGCCAATCCGCAGGACGTCGGCCACGTGTTCGCCGGCAGCATGGCCCAGGCCAGCTACGACGCCTACGTGCTGCCGCGCCACGTCGGCCTCTACTCCGGCGTCCCGAAGGACGTGCCGGCCACGCTCGCGCAGCGGGTCTGCGGCACGGGCATCGAGATCCTCATGCAGGCCGCCGATGCCATCACCTTGCGCAAGATCCAGCTCGGCCTGTGCGTGGGCACCGAATCGATGAGCCGCAACCCGATCGCCGCCTACACGCACCGCGGCGGGTTCGCGCTCGGCCGCGTCGAGTTCAAGGACTTCCTGTTCGAGGGAACCCTGGACACCTCCTGCGGGATGACCATGGGCGACACGGCCGAGGCCCTGGCGCGCGAATACAAGCTGTCGCGCGAGGAAGTCGACCGCTTCGCCTACGACAGTTTCGAGCGGGCGCTCGCCGCGCAGAAGGACGGCTTCGTGGACGGCGAAGTCGCCCCGGTGACGAGCGAGGAATTCGCGCTCGAGGGCTACAAGACCCGCGGCATCCAGCTGCCGAAGAAGGTGGATGCGTTCGCGCGCGACGACCACGTGCGCAAGTCGCCGCTGGAAATCCTGGCGAAGCTGCGGCCGGCCTTCAAGGGCGTGCAGACGGGCGGCAACAGCTCCGGGATCGTGGATGGCGCCGCGGCGGCGCTGGTCGGCTCGGGCGAATACCTGCGCTCGAACCAGCTCAAGCCCCTCGCGAAGATGGTGGCCGGCTGCGTGGTCGGCGTGCCGCCGGAGAACATGGGCATCGGCCCGGCGGCCGCGGCCCGCCCGCTGCTGGAGCGCGTCGGCCTCGGCGTGCACGACGTGGATGCCTGGGAAGTGAACGAGGCGTTCGGCGCGCAGTGCCTGGCGGTCGAGCGCGAACTGGGCGTGGACCACGCGAAGTACAACATCAACGGCGGCGCGATCGCCATCGGCCACCCGCTGGCGGCCACCGGCGTGCGCCTGTCCGTGACCGTGTCGCGCCAGCTGCGGCGCTCCGGCAAGAAGTACGGCATCGCCTCCGCCTGCATCGGCGGCGGCCAGGGCATCGCGCTGCTGCTGGAGAACCCGGACGCCTGAGGCCGACGCTCCGCGTCGACCGATCCGCGTCGACTAGCCGGCCTTGACGATCAGCGCGTCCAGCGCGATGACGCCCTGGGCCGTCGCGCGCAGCGGGTTCACGTCCAGCTCCTGGATCCGGGCGTCGCCGGCCATCAGGTCGGAGACGGCCAGGATCGCATCCACCAGCGCCCGCTTGTTGATCGCCGGGCTGCCACGCCAGCCGTCGAACAGGACGCTGGCGTTCAGCTCGCCGATCATCTCCTCGGCGTCCTGGGCCTGGATCGGCGCCAGCCGCATGCTCACGTCCTTGAGCGCCTCCGCCATGATGCCGCCCATGCCGAGCATGACCGTCGGCCCGAAGACCGGATCGCGCAGGCCGCCCAGGATGAGATCGATCCCCGGCCCCGCCATCTCTTCCAGCAGGTAGGAACGCGGGCCTTCGCACTTGATCGCGTCGATCTTCTCCAGTGCGGCCCGCAGCTGGGCTTCGGAGGAGACGTTCAGGTACACGCCGCCGACTTCGGTCTTGTGCAGGACGGACGCGCTCAGGATCTTCACGGCGATCGGCTTGGCCAGCTTGCCGAAAGCGGCCACGGCCTCGGCGTGCGTCCCGCAGACCTGGGAGCTCGGCACCGCGATGCCGATGTCCTTCATCACCTGCTTGCCCTGGTGTTCGTCCAGCGGGCCCGCCGGCAGCTGCACGGCGCGCGCCTTGCGGCCGGTGTCCCGGTACTGCGACTTGCGGAACTGCAGCCGCGAGTCCTCCACCAGCGCCTGCATGGCGCGGGCCGAACGCTCCGGCGACTTGTAGGGCACGACGTCCAGGTCGGCCAGTTCGCGGCACACCATCTGCACGTCTTCGGTTTCACCGGCGGTGCCGTAGATGACCGGCTTGGCGAGCTTGAAATCGAGTTCGCGGAACAGCTTCACCGGGTCCAGGGCCGTGGGCTCGTACAGTCCATAGAGCAGGATGGCGTCGAGGGTCGGATCCTCGTTCAGCACCTTCAGGATGCCGGCGAACTCCTCCTGGGTCCTGCGGCCGACATCGACCGGATTGCTGATGAAATACATCGGCGGCAGGATCTTCGTGATCTTCGCGATGCATTCCCGGCTCAGCGCCGGCAGGTTGACCCCGGCCATCTTCAGCTGGTCGAACATGAGCAGGCCGGCGCCGGCCTGGCCCACCATCATGCCGACGCCCGGGTCCGCGACCGGCTTCAGCCGCGTGATCGAGAACGCCGCGGCCGCATCGACCAGGTCATTGGAGTTCTCCACCACCACGGCACCCGCCTGCTTCAGCGCGGACGTCTTCAGCTGGTAGGAGCCGACCAGGTTGCCGGTGTGCGACTTGGCGAACTCGCCGATATCCGCCCGGCCGATGGTCAGCGCGACCACCGGCTTGCGCAGCGTCGCCTTGCGCACGGCTTCATACAGCCTGCGGCCGTCGCGCAGGCCTTCCATGTACAGCGCGATGACCCGGGTGTTGTCGTCCTCGGCCAGGTATTCGATGAGGTCGGCGCCGTCGATGTCGACCGAGTTGCCCAGCCCGGCGGTCAGGCTCAGCCCGAAGCCGTCGTTCTCCAGCATGCAGGCCAGGATCAGGCTGATGCCGCCGCTCTGCGAAATGATCGAGACCGATCCGGGCTTGAGCTTCTCGAACGACACCGAGAAGCTGGCCACCAGCTTGTTGATGGGGTCGGCGAAGCCGCCGGTGTTCGGTCCCAGCAACCGCAGCCCCGTCTTGCGGCAGATGTCCACGACTTCGTCCTGGATCTTCTGGCCTTCATCGCCGGTCTCGCCGAAGCCGCCGCCCAGGATCAGGACGCTGCCGGCGCCGATCGCCGCGGCCTCGCGCATCGCGTCGGGGCAGGCCGGCGCTGGCACCGAGAGGATGACCAGGTCGACAGGCTTGCCGATGGCCTTCAGCGAGGGATAGGCCTTGTAGCCGAGGATCTCGGTCGCCTTGGGATTGACGGGGTACACCTGGCCGGTGAATTTCTCCAGCAGCCTGACCGCCATGTAACCGGCCTTCTCCGGCGATGCGGAGGCGCCGACCACGGCGATGGATTTCGGACGGAACAAGCTGACCAGGCCAGGGTTTTGCATGTGGAATCGCAGTCCTTATTCAAGGCACGGAAGAGTGGCTCCAACCATCGAGCCCAAGGCCGGGAAGAATACCGGCAACCAGAATCAACATCCAATGGCTGCTGGCCGCGCGCAGCGGCATCAGATCCCGAGCAGCCGCGCGGCGTTGCCGTACTCCACCGCGGCGCGATCGCGCGTCGCCGGCAGGCTCCGGGCCAGTTCGGCGCGCTGGGCTGCGGAGTGCACGTATGGAAAATCCGTGCCGAACAGCACCTGCGTCCACGGCACGAGCTGGCCAATCGCCGCCACCGCGGCCGCGTTGGTCACGCTCGCGGTATCGAAGTGCAGCCGCCGGAGTTCGGCCATCGGGCCGTCGGGCAGCCGCGCGGCGAGATCCGGGCGCGCCTTGGCCCACTGCGACAGCCGGTCGGCCAGGAACGGCAACGTGCCGCCACCATGCGCGAAGATCCAGCGGATGCGGCGGTACTGCGACAGCGCGCCGCTGTAGAGCAGGCTCGCGACGGTGCGGGTGGTATCGAAGGGCAGTTCGAGGAAGGCCGGCGCAAGGTCGCGCACCAGGTTCTGGCAGCAGCCGGCGACCGTGGGGTGCACGTAGGCCACCGCGCCACGCCGGTCGAGTTCCGCCAGCAGCGGCGCGAACTGCGGTTCGCCGAGGTAGGCATCGCTGTAGTTGCTGAGCAGCGCCACCCCCGGGAAGTGGAGCTCATCGAGGCCGCGCGCGAGCTCGGCCAGCGAGCCGTCGATCTCCGGCAGTGGCAAGGTGACGAAGGCCGCCAAGCGGCCGGGATGGCGCTGCACCAGCGAGGCCGCGTAATCGTTCGCGTCCCGCGCGAGTCCGACGGCCGTCGCGGCATCGCTGATCCACACCGGCGCCGTCATCGACAATACGGCGGTCGTCGTGCCGCCGGCGTCCATGTCGGCGAGCGATTGCTCCGGCGTCCAGTCCAGCACCTGGGTGTAGCCGCGGCTGCGCGCGGCCACCAGTGCGGCGTTGACCTGCATGTACGCGGGCGGGAAGACGTGATGGTGTACGTCGATCAGCCGCCCGCGCGGCGCGGCCGCCCTGTCGGCGGCCATCGCCACGGCGCCGCCGGCGCCGAGCGCGGCCGACAGCGAGCCGACCAGGAAGGACCGGCGCGAACACTCCGTCTCGTAGCTCATGGCTGGCCCACCTCGCCGCTGCGGCCAGTGCCCTCACCCTGCCCTGACGGGCCGGGCGCACCTGAGCGGGAAAAGATATCCGTTCAATACCGCCTTGGATAGCCGCGCGGCCGACGAGGCGCGCGCCGCGACCCGCGGCCCGCTTGCGGAGCCTGGCCCGGCCGTCGCGCGTCTAGAGCCGCTTCTTCACGTCGGCGAGCGCGAGGATCTTCAGTTCATCGGCTTCGGCGAACAGCCGGGCGCGCTCGGTCCGCATGACGTCGGCGAACTCGCGCGTCTTCAGGCCCGGCAGGTTGATGTCGACCGAGAGCATCGCGGCCTTGAGAGCGGCCTCGGCCACGTAGGCGGCCACGCCGACGTCGGAGATGGCGCTCTTGTTGCCGAAGGGCGCAAGCTCGCGCGCGAGCTTCATGATCTCGAGGCAGGCGCGGCAGATCTCCATCGGCACCGTGGTGGCGTTCTGCGCGGCCTGTTCGTTGGCCTCGGCCTTGGCGCGCTTCTCGGCGTCGTTCGTCGCCGGCAGCTTCCACGCCTTGACGAAGCGGTCGAAGGCCTCCATGTCGCGCGTCGTGAGCCCCTTCAACTGCTCGATGAGCGCCGCGGCCTCGCCGGCGATGCGCCGGGCGGCCTCCTGGTGATCCTCGTAGCCCTTCTTGCCGAGCGTCAGGTTGGCCACCATGCTCACCATCGCTGCGGCGTTGGTGGCGACGATGGCGCTCACGCTGCCGCCGCCGGGCGTGGGGGAACTGGAGGCGGCGAGCGCCAGGTAGTCGTTCAGGCTCTTCTCGTAGATGGACATGGACGTTTCCCTTCAGAGACCTTTCTGCAGTTTCAGCGCCTTGACCGTGTTGCCCACGATGATCGTGGTGGTCAGGCTTCCCACGCCACCCGGGACCGGGGTGAGCACACCCGCGACCTCGGCCGCCTCGGGCTCGACGTCGCCGGTGATGGAGCCGTCGGGCTTCTCGTTGATCGCGGCGTCGATCACGGTGGCGCCGGGCTTGATCATGTCCTTCTTGATGAGATGGTTCGCCCCGGCGCCCGCCGCGGCGAAGAGGATGTCCGCCTCGCGGCAGGCGGCCGCGAGGTCCGTCGTGCGGCTGTGGCAGACGGTGACCGTCGCGTCACGGCCCTTGGAGAGGAGCAGCATCGCGAGCGGGCGGCCCACCGTGTCGCCGCGGCCCACCACCGTGACGCGCTTGCCCTTGATGTCGACGCCGGAGCGCTTGACGAGCTCGATGCACGCCAGCGGCGTCGCGGGCACCAGCGCAAGCGCCTCCATGTCGCCGAGCACGTAGCCGCGCTGCTCGGCCGTCACGCCGTCCACGTCCTTGGCCGGCAGGATGGCGTTCATCACGTTCGCCTTGCTGATGTGCTTGGGCAGCGGCAGCTCCACGAGGATCCCGTGCACGTCGGCGTCGGCGTTGAGCTTCCTCACCAGCGCGACCACGTCGGCCTCCGGCGTGTCCGCGGGCAGGCCGTGCACCTCCACCACCGCGCCCATCTTGGCGCCGGTGCTCACCTTGTTGCGCGCGTACCAGACGCTGCCCGGGTCCTCGCCGACGAGGACGACCGAGAGCTTCGGCGTCAGGCCCCGGGCCTTCAGCGCTTCGATCTCCCTGGTGAGTTCGGCCCGGATCGCCTCGGCGACCGGCGCCCCCTTGATCAACTGCGCTGCCATGGACACTCCCGCCCTGCAATTTGGTCCGAGAAAGTAGCCGAAAACGCCGGCGTGCGGATAGGTATTCGACCGGATGACCGCCCGCCGGGCGCGGCCGGCGCACGCAGCGAACCGGCCATTGACACATACCAACTGGTCGGTATGCTATTGGCCATGTCCACGCCCCAGCGCAGGAAGCGATCCGGCACGCCCGGCGTGCGCGGCACGGCCCGCACCGCCCTGCTCGACGCCGCGCATGCGCTCGTGCGCCGCCAGGGCTGGGCGGCCACCAGCGTCGAGCAGCTCTGCGCGGCGGCGGGCGTCTCGAAAGGCGCCTTCTTCCACCACTTCGAATCGAAGGAAGCGCTGGGCGTCGCGGCCGCCGGCCACTGGACCGCGGTCACCGCCCCGCTGTTCGCCGCCGCCGACTACCACCGCCATCGCGACCCGCTCGACCGCATCTTCGGCTACCTCGACTTTCGCGCGGCCATCGCCCAGGGTCCGCTCGAGGCCGTCACCTGCTTCGCGGGCACCACCGTGCAGGAAGTCTTCGCGAGCTCCGAGCCGGTCCGCGCCGCGTGCGGCACGGCGATCCGCGCCCATGCGGAACGCCTCGCCGAGGACCTGCGCGAGGCGATCGCGAAGCACCCGCCGCGCTTCAAGGTCACCGCCGAAAGCCTCGCCACCTACACGCAGACCGTACTGCAGGGCGGCTTCGTCCTGGCCAAGGCCCAGGGCAGCACGGCCCCGCTGCTCGAGGCCATCGGCCACCTCAGGCGCTACCTGCGCCTGCTCTTCGACCTGGAGAAACGCCATGCCTGACGCGACCGGCCACTTCATCTGGTACGAACTGATGACCACCGACTCCGACGTCGCCGCGCGCTTCTACGGCGCGGTCGTCGGCTGGAAGATCGCGGACCGGCCGGATCCACGGGCCGGCGGCCAGGACTACCGCCACATCCTGCGTGATGACGGTGGCGGCGCGGGCGGCGTGCTGCAACTCACGCCGGACATGGTCGCGCACGGCGCGCGGCCGTGCTGGGTGGGCTACCTGCACGTCGCCGACGTCGATGCGGCCGTGCGAGCCATCACCGCCGATGGCGGCCACGTGCTGATGCCGCGCATGGACCTGCCGGTCGGCGCCATGGCCATGGTGGCCGATCCCGCGGGCACGCCCTTCTACGTCATGGCCCCGGTGCCACCGCCGGGCAGGCCGGATGCGCGCAGCGACGTCTTCGATCCGGCAAGACCGCAGCACGTGCGCTGGAACGAGTTGTCGAGCCCGGATCTCGCGCGCTCCAGGGCCTTCTACGCGAAGCACTTCGCCTTCCAGTTCAACGCAGTCATGCCGATGGGTCCGCTGGGGGACTACTGTTTCATCGACCACGACGGGCAGCGCATCGGCGCGATGATGCGGCAGGTCCCGCACAATCCGGCATTCACGTGGACCTTCTACTTCGGCGTGCGCTCCGCATCCGCCGCAAGGGCGGCCATTGCGCGGGGCGGTGGCCGGATCCTGCGCGACCTGCACGAGGTACCGGGCGGAGACTGGGTCGTCATCGCCGCGGATCCGCAGGGCGCCCTGTTCGGCGTCGTCGGCCCGAAGGGGGAGTGATCATGAGCAAGGCCACCGTCTGCCTGTGGTTCGACCAGGCGGCGCTGGATGCCGCGAGCTTCTACGCCACCACCTTCCCGGACAGCGCGGTGCGCGCCGTGCACCGCGCGCCCGGCGACTATCCCCACGGCAAGGAAGGCAACGTGCTGCTGGTGGAGTTCACCGTGATGGGCATCCCCTGCGTGGGCATCAACGGCGGACCGGTGTTCAAGCCCAGCGAAGCCTTTTCCTTCCAGGTCGCGACCGACGACCAGGCCGAGACGGACCGCTACTGGAACGCGATCACCCGCGATGGCGGACAGGAAGGCCAGTGCGGCTGGTGCAAGGACCGCTGGGGCCTCTCGTGGCAGGTGACGCCGCTCGCGCTGACGCGCGCGCTCGGCGATCCGGACCCCACCGTGCGCACGCGCGTCTTCGGCGTGATGCTGGGCATGAAGAAGATCGACGTCGCCGCGATCGAGGCGGCGCGCGCCGCGTCGTAGCGGCCACCGGCGCTGCTCGGGCGCCCCCGTGCCGTGCTAGAGTCCGCCGATGCGCGGGCCCTGGGGCCCGGCCAACAACGGACGGTCTCCATGGCTGGAATGTTGCAGGACAAGGTCGCGCTGGTGACGGGCGCGGGCGATGGCATCGGGCGCGCGATCGCGCTGCGCTTCGGCCAGGAAGGCGCGCGGGTCGTCGTCGCCGAGATCAACGAGGCCAAGGGGCGCGCGACGGTCGAGCGGATCGCCGCGGCCGGGGGCCGCGCGCAGCTGGTCGTGGCCGACGTCCGGCGCGCCAGCGAGCACGGCCGGTTGATCGACACGATCCTCGCCGGGCACGGGCGCCTGGACGTCGCCTGCAACAACGCCGGCATCAGCGGCGCGATGGTGCCCTCCGGCGTGATGACCGATGCCCAATGGCAGGAAGTCATCGACCTGAACCTCACGGGCGTGTTCTTCGGCGTGCGCGCGCAGGTCAACGCCATGCTGAAGAGCGGCGGCGGCGCGATCGTCAACATCGCCTCGATCCTCGGCGCCGTGGGCTTCGAGACGACCGTGGCCTACACGGCCGCCAAGCACGGCGTCGTCGGCCTGACGCAGACGGTGGCACTGGAATACGGCCCGCAGGGCGTGCGCATCAACGCGGTCGGACCGAGCTTCACGAACACCAGCTGGCTCGACAACCTGCCGCCGGAGGCGCAGGCGATGCTCATCGCGCGCCATCCGCTGCGCCGCTTCGGCAAGGTCGAGGAAGTGGCTGCGCTGGTCACCTTCCTGTCGAGCGCCGAAGCCTCCTACATCACCGGTGCGTACTACCCGGTCGACGGCGGCTACCTGGCGCAGTAGCGCACGCCCAGCCGTCAGACGCCGAGCAGCTCCACTTCGAACACCAGCGTCGCGTTCGGCGGGATCACGCCGCCGGCGCCGCGCGCGCCATAGCCCAGCCCCGGCGGGATGGTCAGCACGCGGGTGCCGCCGACCTGCATGCCCTGCACGCCCTCGTCCCAGCCGCGGATGACGTGACCCGCGCCGAGCGCGAATTCGAACGGATCGTTCCGGTCCTTGCTCGAGTCGAACTTGCGGCCGCGGCACTGCGGCGCGGCGGCGTCGAACAGCCAGCCAGTGTAGTGCACCGTCACGTTGTTGCCCGCGCGGGCGGTGGCGCCGCTGCCGGCGACGGTATCTTCGTACTGCAGGCCCGAGGGGGTCGAGGTCATGGTGAGGGTCCTTATGCCGGGTATCCGGCGATAGTACTTACAAAAGGCGGCGCGTGCCCGCCCGACCGGTGCCCCGCTCAGCCCTTGAAGCCCTTGGCCACCAGGTACACCTCGCGCGATTCCTTGCGCGAGGCCTCGGGCTTGCGGATCAGCACCTTCTCGAAGTGCTTGCGCAGCTCCTTCACGTACTCATCCGACCCCGAGCCCTGGAACATCTTCGCGACGAAGTTGCCGCCGGGCTTGAGCGCCTTGCACACGGTGTCGAGCGCCAGCTCCAGGAAGTAGATGGATGAGGCCTGGTCGGCGGAATCGATGCCGGTGAGGTTCGGCGCGATGTCGGAAATGATGAGGTCGAACTTCTCGCCGCCCAGCCAGTCCAGCACCTGCTGCACGATGGCGGCGTCGGTGAAGTCGCCCTGGATGAAGTCGACGCCCTGCAGGCCGTCCATCGGCAGGATGTCGGTGGCCAGGATCCGCCCCTTGCCGCCGACCAGCCGGCTGGCCACCTGCGACCAGCCGCCGGGCGCGGAACCGAGGTCCATGATGCGCATGCCCGGCCGGATCAGCCGGTCCTTCTCGTTCAGCTGCAGCAGCTTGTAGGCCGAGCGCGAGCGATAGCCGTCCTTCTGCGCCTGCTTGACGAACGGGTCCCTGACGTGTCGCGACAGCCAGTTGCCGCTGCTCTTGGATCGGGCCATCTATCCGGGGAGATCACGCGTTAGAATCGCGGGATTCTACCCCTCTGCCGCATCGAGCGGCCAGGAAGTCGGCGGTGATCCGCATTACTGAACTGTCGGTGCCGCTCGACTACACGCCCGATTCCCTGCGCCAGGCCGTGCTCAAGCGCCTCGGCCTGGACGCGGCCGGGCTGCTCGACGTCAGCCTGGTCAAGCGCAGCCATGACGCGCGCAAGAAGCACAGCGGCATCCGCTTCGTCTGCGTCGTCGACGTCGCCGTGCGCGACGAGGCGGCCGTGCTGCACCGCTGGGCCCACGACCGGCAGGTGGGCATCGCCCCGGACATGAGCTACCAGCCGGTGGCCCACGCGCCGGCGGCGCCCGGCGAGCGCCCGCTGGTGGTCGGCTTCGGTCCCTGCGGGCTGTTCGCGGCGCTGCTGCTGGCGCAGATGGGCTTCAGGCCCATCGTGCTGGAACGCGGCCGCGAGGTACGGCGGCGCACGCGCGACACCTGGGCGCTGTGGCGGCAGCACACTCTGACGCCCGAATCCAACGTGCAGTTCGGCGAGGGCGGCGCCGGCCTGTTCTCCGACGGCAAGCTCTACAGCCAGATCAAGGACCCGAAGTTCTACGGCCGCAAGGTGATGCAGGAATTCGTCCGCGCCGGCGCGCCCGCCGAGATCCTCTACGTGAGCAAGCCGCACATCGGCACCTTCCGGCTGACCGGCGTGGTGACGGCGATGCGCCAGGAGATCATCGCGCTCGGCGGCGAGGTGCGCTTCGAGAGCAAGGTCACCGACCTGCTGATCGAGCAGGGCCAGGTCGAGGGCGTGGCGCTCGCCAGCGGCGAGACGCTGCCCGGCCGCCACATCGTGCTGGCGCTCGGGCACAGCTCGCGCGACACGCTGCGCATGCTCGAGCAACGCGGCGTGTTCCTCGAGGCCAAGGCCTTCGCCGTCGGCCTGCGCATCGAGCACCCGCAGTCGCTGATCGACGCCGCGCGCCTCGGCCGCTTCGCAGGCCACCCGGAACTCGGCGCCGCCGACTACAAGCTCGTGCACCACGCCGCCAACGGGCGCGCGGTCTACAGTTTCTGCATGTGCCCCGGCGGCACGGTGGTGGCCGCCACCTCCGAACCGCAGCGCGTGGTCACCAACGGCATGAGCCAGTATTCGCGCAACGAACGCAACGCCAACGCGGCGCTGGTCGTGGGGATCCAGCCGCAGGCGGATTTCCCCGGCGGCCCGCTCGCAGGCATAGCCCTGCAGGAGGACCTGGAATCGCGGGCCTACGTGCTGGGCGGCGGCAACTACGACGCGCCGGGCCAGCAGGTGGGCGACTTCCTGCGCGGCGTCGCCTCCACGCAGTTCGGCGCGATCCAGCCTTCCTACCAGCCCGGCGTGCGGCCCTGCGACCTGTCGCACGCGCTCCCCGGCTACGCGATCGAGGCGCTGCGCGAGGCGCTGCCGGCCTTCGGCCGGCAGATCCGCGGCTTCGATCGCGACGATGCCGTGCTCACCGGCGTCGAAACGCGCACGTCCTCGCCGGTGCGCATCACCCGCGACGCCGAATCGCTGCAGAGCCTCAACGTCCGCGGGCTCTACCCCTGCGGCGAGGGGGCGGGCTACGCCGGCGGCATCCTCTCGGCCGGCGTCGATGGCATCCGCGTGGCCGAGGCCGTGGCACGGAGCCTCGCATGAAGATCGCCGACATCCGCAAGCTCCACCAGCGCAAGTTCCGCGAGGCGTCCGGCTGCTTCCTGGTCGAGGGCGAGCACCTGGTGCTGGAGCTGCAGAAGGCCGCGGAGCGCGATGCACGCCTGCGCGGCGAGCGAGGTCTACGTCACGCGCGACCATGGCGACTGGGCCAGTACGCTCGCGACGCACGTGATCGATGCGCGCCACATGGAGCAGATCAGCGAGACGCGCTCGCCGCAGGGGATCGTCGCGGTCGTGCCGCTGCTGGACGCGCCCGCCCCCGGGCCTGGTGAGCGCGCCATCTACCTCCACGAGATCCAGGATCCCGGCAACCTGGGCACCATCCTGCGGACGCTGGCCTGGTTCGGCGGGTTCCGCTGCCTGCTCGGCCCCGGCAGCGTCGACCTGCACAACGGCAAGGTGGTGCGCGCCAGCATGGGCGCCATCTTCCACGTGCCGCACGAATCCGGGGTGCCGATCGACGCGCTCCCGGCGCGCTTCCCGCGCATCGCCTGCCCGGATCTCGCGGGCCGGCCGATCAGCGCACCCGAATTCCGCCGGTTCGACTGCTACGTCTACGGCAACGAGGCGCGCGGCCTGCCGCGCGAGGTGCTGGCCGCCCTGCGGGCGCAGCCCTTCACGATCGCGGGCACGGGCGCCGTCGAATCGCTGAACGTCGCCGCGAGCGTGAACATCTGCCAGTACGAACTGCACCGGCCGCTGCAGGCCGCACCGGAATGAGCTAATGACGCAGGACGCACCGGAGGATCCGCGGCTCTCCAAGCGCATGGGCGAGCTCGGCCTGTGCTCGCGCCGCGAAGCCGAGCGGTGGATCACCAACGGCTGGGTGAAGGTCGACGGCCAGGTCGTCGACAAGCTCGGCGTGCGGGTCTCGCCCCGGGCGCGCATCGAGATCGACCCCGCGGCGCGCCAGCACCAGGACACGCAGGTGACGATCCTGCTGCACAAGCCCGTCGGCTACGTCTCCGGGCAGGCCGAGGATGGCTACCAGCCGGCGATGGTGCTGATCCGGCCCGAGAACCGCTGGCCAGGCGACACCTCGCCGACGCAGTTCCATGCCGATCACCTGCGGGGCCTCGCCCCCGCCGGCAGGCTGGACATCGACTCGACCGGGCTCATGGTGTTCACGCAGGACGGGCGCATCGCCCGGCAACTCATTGGCCAGGACTCCAGCGTGGAAAAGGAGTACCTGGTCCGGGTCGAAGGCGTGCTCTCCGACGAGGGCATGCAGCGGCTGCGGCACGGACTGACGCTCGACGGCGTCAAGCTGAAGCCGGCGCTGGTGTCCTGGCAGAACGCGCACCAGCTGCGCTTCGTGCTGCGCCAGGGCGCAAGCGCCAGATCCGCCGCATGTGCGAGCTGGTCGGGCTCGTGGTGACCGGGCTGAAACGCGTACGCAGCGGCCGGGTGCTGCTGGGCGGCCTGCCGTCGGACAGTGGCGCTACCTGCGCCCCGACGAGCGGTTCTGAAGCCGGCACCGCCCGGGGAGTCAGGGCTCCAGGTCGTCGAACTCCGCGGGCACGTCCTCGCCACCGAGCGCGGAGAATGGCTGCAGCCCGGATTCGAAGCGCGCGCGCGCCCCGGGATCGGACAGGGCCGCGTCGAGGGCGGCATTGAGCTCGTAGGCCTTCACGTCGTGGCCCGCATCGCGCAGCGCGGCACTGAAGGCCTCGACGTGCGCAACGCCCGCCTGGTAGACACCGGGCGCGAAGGCCGGATCGATCCCCAGGTCGGCGGGTGCTTCCCAGGACTGGCGGCACCCGGCCGCGTCGGTCGCATGGTAGTTGCGGCAGGTCTGCGGGCGCGCCGCGTAGATCGTGCAGCGGCCCGCATCCAGGAACGGGCATTCGAGGTTGCGCGTGGCGCGTTCCTCCTCGCCCAGGCTCCGCAGTGTCGCGCTGTTGGCGCGCACTTCCGCCAGGACACGCGCCCGCTCCCCGGGCGTGAACGTCGCTTCGATGACATCGAGGATCCGGAAGACCTCGGCGGCGCGGACATCCACGCTGAAGTGGCAGCACCAGCTGCAGCCCGCGCGGCACGCGAGCGTGCCGGCATCCGGCGCGCTGGCGAGCCGCGCGTCGTGGCGCGGCTGCGAGCTGGCCAGCGCGCGCAGCGCTCCCATGGCCCGGATTTCCCCACGCGCGCGCTCGCGCTCCTGCGCGAGGATGCCGCGGATGAGCTGCAGGTCGAGCGTGAACTCCATGCCCCGATCTTAGACCCGGCGCTGCGCGCCGGGTATGGCGCGATATACTTTCGGCATGCCCGGGTTCCGCATCCTGTCGGTCATTCCGCCGATGACGCAGCTCAATACGCCGTACCCCTCGACGGCGTACCTCACCGGCTTCCTGCGATCGCGCGGCTTCGCCGCGGAACAGGTGGATCTCTCGCTCGGCCTCGCCCTGAAGCTCCTGTCGGCGGACGGTCTGCAGGACATGCATGCCCGGGTGGGCGCCCTGCCCCGCAGGCGGCACACGACGGCCACGCGCTTCTTTGCCGATCGATTCGAGGACTACCGCGCGACCATCGCGCCGGCCATCCGCTTCCTGCAGGGCCGCGATCCCACCCTGGCCCACCGCATCGCCTCGCGGCGCTTCCTGCCCGAAGGCCCGCGCTTCGCCACGCTCGACGGCTACGTCGGCGGCGCGCAGGACGAAGCCGATGCACTGGACTGGGCCTTCGGCGCACTGGGACTGCAGGACCGCGCCAAACACCTGGCGACGCTGTATCTCAATGATCTCGCCGACGTCATCCGCGACGCCGTCGACCCGCGCTTCGAGTTCGTGCGCTACGCGGAATCGCTGGCGTCGAGCCAGCCGGACTTCGAGCCGCTGCACGCGGCGCTCGCCGAACCGCACAGCCTGGTGGACGGCTACCTGCACGCGCTGACGCTCGAGGCGCTGTCACGGCACCGGCCGGACCTGGTGCTCGTCACCGCTCCGTTTCCCGGCAATGTCTACGGCGCCTTCCGTATCGCGCAATCCATCAAGCAGGCATCTCCGGCGCTCACCACCGTGCTGGGCGGCGGCTACTGCAACACGGAACTGCGCTCGATGGACGAGCCACGCGTGTTCGACTACTTCGACTTCGTCACGCTCGACGCCGGCGAACGCCCGCTGCTGGCGCTGATCGAGCACCTGCGCGGCGAGCGGCCGATCGAACGGCTGGTGCGTACCTACACGCGCGAGCGCCACTACGTCGACTTCCAGGAACCCGACATCGCCTTCTCCGACAGCGGCACGCCCACCTACGCCGGCCTGCCGCTGGACGACTACCTCTCGCTCCTGGACCTGCTCAACCCCATGCACCGTCTCTGGTCCGACGGCCGCTGGAACAAGCTGACCGTCGCGCACGGCTGCTACTGGAAGAAGTGCAGCTTCTGCGACGTGAACCTCGACTACATCTCGCGCTACGACCTGGCGGCCACCGATGTGCTGGTCGACCGCATCGAGTCGCTGGTGCGCGAGACCGGCCAGACGGGATTCCACTTCGTGGACGAGGCCGCCCCGCCCAAGGCGCTGAAGTCGCTGGCGAACGCACTGCTGCAGCGGCAGCTGTCGATCTCCTGGTGGGGCAACATCCGCTTCGAGAAGTCATTCACGGCGGAGCTGTGCCGGCTGCTGGCCGAGAGCGGCTGCATCGCCGTGACCGGCGGGCTGGAGGTGGCCTCCGATCGGCTGCTCGGGCTCATGAAGAAGGGCGTCTCGGTCGAGCAGGTGGCGCGGGTCACGCGCGCCTTCTCCGACGCCGGCATCCTCGTGCACGCCTACCTGATGTACGGCTTCCCCACGCAGACCGTGCAGGACACCGTCGACGCCCTGGAATACGTGCGCCAGCTGTTCGCGGCCGGCTGCATCCAGTCGGGCTTCTTCCACCGCTTCACCTGCACCGTGCATTCGCCGGTCGGCCGGCATCCCGAGCAGTACGGCGTGACGCTGCATCCGCCGCCGCGCGCCACCTTCGCCAGCAACGGCATCGGCTTCACCGACCCCGGCGACGTCGACCACGACGCGCTGGGCGTGGCACTACGAGCGCTCTACAACTACATGCACGGCGTGGGCCTGGAGCGCGGCGTGCGCGAGTGGTTCGAGCCGGACGCGGCGGTGGTTGCGGCCAGCGACCGCGCCGGCGGCAGGGGCGCTCCTTGCCGCGGCGCGGCGCGGCGTCCCGCGCACTACGTGCCGCCGGACCGGATCCGAGCGCGCCCTGGCCTGAACGCCGCCTGCGTGCTCATCGCATTCAACAAGCCGTTCGGGGTGGCGTGCAAGTTCAGCCCGGAGCCCGGCCGCAGGACGCTGGCCGATTTCATCGACGTGAAGGGCGTCTACCCCGCCAGCCGGCTCGACACCGACAGCGAAGGCCTGCTGCTGCTCACGGACGACGGCATCCTGCAGGCGCATCGCCAGGCCCAGGCACAAGATCGCGAAGGTCTACTGGGCACAGGTGGAAGGCTTCGCCGACGCCGCGGCTCTCGAGCGTTGCGCAACGAGTCGACCTCGGCGACTTCCGCACCCGGCGCCCGCGGAGGCACGCCTGATCGAGGAAACCGCCAGGGCTGTGGCCGCGCGATCCTGATCCGCTACCGCGCCGAGATCCCGACGAGCTGGATCGAGCTCACCCTGCGCGAGGGCAAGAACCGCCGGAGTGCGGCGCATGACGGCCAAGGTGGGATTCCCGACGCTGCGGCTGGTGCGCGCCGCGATCGGCGGGCGCTCCATCAATATGGCGGGATTGCCGCTGGGAGCGTGGCGGGAGGTCGCGGCCGACGCGCCGTGGAGCAGCCGCCAGGCCCTGGCAGCAGCGCGCCAGGACACGCGCGACCCGTAGGCGCGTCCTGGGCGCGTCCTGCGCGCGCGGCCCGGCGACGGCGTCCAGGCCTGCACGTCGGCGAGCAACTTGGTGATGGCGGGATTCCGACGCGACGACCACAATCGCCGTTCTCGCTCCTATCTGATCACACGCACCGGAGGAGGTCGCGTGGCCGAAACCATGTACTGGAGGAAATCACCGTCAACTGGGGCGAGTCCGGCCCTTCGGCCTGGTGTACTACCCGAGGATCGTCGCCTGGTTCAACGATACCGAGCATGACTTCTTCCGCACCATCGGCTATCCCATCGACCAGATGATCCGGCGCGACCGGACCACCTTCGTCATGGGCGAAATCCACTTCCGTTTCATCGGCCCGGCCGCCTACGGCGACCGCATCGCCACCACGGTGACCCTCACCCGGATCGGCGAGCGAACGCTGCATTGGGCCTGCAAGGCGCGCAATGCCGTCGCAGGCGCCCCCATCACCGAGGGCAAGGCGACCCGCGTCTTCGCCCGCATCAACGAGGACGGGACGCTCAACTCCGCGGCCATCCCGGACGCCATGCGCCAGGCCATGATGCAGTCCGGGCAGCTCTCGCACCTCAAGCAGAAGATCGAGGACGACCCGGAGTACCGGCACCGGGAAGTCGCCTCACCGGCCCGGCCCAGAGCGCAAGGCGAAGGAGTAGCGCCCCTCCCGCGGGGTTTCCGCGGACCGGAAGTTCAGATCATCGCGGGCGCGGCCGGTCGCGCTCCTGCATCACCTCGCCAGGACCGGGGCGACCTGTGAGCGCAACCCGGCGAGGGCACGCACCAAATCTCATCGTAGGGCAACGGATCGAGCGCGAGCAGGATCCGGGCGACGCCTTCATGGCGAGCTTCTCGAGTTCGCCAGGCCGGACCTTCGCCCGAACCCGTAGGCCACGGTCATCGGCGGCATCGGTACATTGCGCTCGGCGAGGCCCGCGCGGATTTCCCGGATGCGGGCCACGAAGTCATCCACGTCGTGGTCGAGTACCGGAAGCCAGCCGTCCCGTAGCGCGATCCGCGCCACGGTGTGCTTGCCGTCCCCGCCGATGAGCATAGGCACACCAGGACCACGCGCCGTCTTCTGCATGGGCTTCGGCGAAGGGAACAGATGCGCTCGAAGCCGACGAACTCACCCTTGAATGAAGCCACGTCGTTCGACCAGATGGCCTGCATTGCCTGGACGTGCTCGCGCACCGGCCCAACGGCGCGCGGGATCGACGCCGTGGTTGACCATCTCCTCGACATTCCATCTGCGCCGACGCCGACTTCGATCCGTCCGGCGGAGAGCACGTCGAGCGTGGCGATCGTCTTGGCGAGGAGGATGGGATCACGCTGGGCCACGAGCGTGATGCTCGTGCCGAAGCGCAGCCGTTCGGTCACGCTCGCCGTGGCACCGATGACCGCGAAGGGATCGAGATTGTGCCAGTAGGCCTTGGGGAGCTCGGTTCCCAATGGGAAGGGCGACACGCGCTCCGCGGGGATGTGCAGGTGCTCGGGGAAGAACAGCGACTCCCAGCCGTCGTCCTCGAGCAGCCGCGCAGGGCTTGTCGCGCTGGTCGGCGGCGTAGTGCCTGGGCATCAGCACGACGCCGGCGCGCAGGGTCATGGGCCGCCCCGCATATTCAAGCTCGCGGCGGTGACGCTGGTGCTGGAGCGAGAAGCAGGCATGTGGCGCAGTACGGTGCGAAGCAACTGCTCGCGCTGCTCATGGGCCGCCTGCTGAGTTACCGAGATCGCCACGCTCGCGTCGAGGGTCCAGGACGTGAGCACTCAGCGTGCCCCAATGACCCGTGTGCATGTACACGCGCATGCCGTCGATGCGGCGTACGAGGATGCCCATCCCGGACTCGGCTGGATTCTTGCGGCACGCCATGGCCGGCCCGGGCCGGGCACCGCGTCGCGCGCGGTCGTGGCGATCGCGAAGCCGTTGCCCGCGTGCGCGTGTATCCGGCCACCGAGCAGCGCACGGGCCGTGATCTCGGTCGACCGCTCGAGGATTTCCCCAGGAGGATGTACCCGGTATCCGAATAGGCGAAGACCCTGCCGGGAGCACCATAGGGCTTGCCGTACGGCATCGCGAAGCGCAGCTGGTCCTCGCGCGTCCAGTGCCGCCGCCGGATCCTGCTCACTGGGAGCCTGATGTACTCATCGCTGCCGCCGAAATCATGCAGCCCGCTCGTGTGCGTGAGCAGGTGCCGGACGGTGCACGACAGGTGACGAAGCCGGGCATCTCCACGTGAACCGCAACGCCGGCGATATCGGGGTTCCGGGTAACGACCCGCTACGGCGCGATCTGCAGGTCGCGCTGCAATCCCGCCCGCCTCACTCGCCGAGCGTGCTGCAGCCGGTGGCGAGCATGATGCCTGCAGCAGAGCGCCGGGGATCGGGCGGCGGCTCGCGCGTTCGACATAGGGGTGGTCACTCGTCGTGGCAGGCGGCATCCACGTCGGATGGATATGGTACAGCGCCTGGGTTCGGGCGAGTGTAGCGAAATCGACGGCCGCGCGCCGAGTTGCTGCAGACAGCCTGCTCGCTGGCGGCGACCAGCGTGCATCGTGGGCACCCGGCACTCGCCACCCGCGCCAGCTGCCATCGAGCACGACGCGTCGGTGCCGATGCGGCTGGTGTTCTTCGTCGTCAGTTCGCTGGGCGCTGGTTCGATCTTACGGGATCTGCAGGCGCCGTACCTCCGTATCAGCTCTGCCGAAGCCGGCTGAACGATGCTATAACGACGCCCACGTGAATTGCGGCCACCGGGGGATGCCACGTGGCAAGGGCATGGACTGCGCTGTTGGCCGTCGGCGTCGCCGCAGCTGGGGCGGCGGCATTGGCGAAGACGCCGCCTCCAACCCGGACTGTTCCGGTGGTGGATCGCCTTTTCGGCCTGGTTTTGCCGGATCCTACCGCTGGATGGAAGCCCCGGCGGCGCAGATTTTCGAAGTGACTCAAGGCGCGCCGGGATCCTATAAAAGCGCGCCCAACTCGATGCTTCACCGGTGCTGGAGAAGTGGCGAAGGCGACGCTCAAGAGAGTGAGCGCAGCCTCTGCCACTCGTCGGCTGCAACGCCGGGTCGCCGGGCGGCTGTTCTTCCTGCGCGCCGCTGGCGAACGCCGGCGTGTTGATGGTGCGCGACGCCGACGGCACGGAACGTGTCCTGCTCGATCCCAATCGACGGGGGCGACAACATCTGCAACGATCACGGAATTCAACCCCTCCCCCGACGGGCGGCTCGTGGCCGTGAACGTTGATAGAGGCAACGACAAGTGACGAGTCAGCCTGCTGGACGTCGCCACGAGGCAGCCACGACCCGAAACGGCCCAATCCATCTGGGGTGAGTTTCCAGTGGCCTGGATGTCCGATGGCGGCGGCTACGCTGCTGAAATGGCGCCGGCGAGTGACATCGCCGGAGGCGACGACTTAACATGCGCGGGCGCGTGCATCGCCTGGGCCAGCCGGTCAACGAAGATCCCATCATCCTGCAAGGCGAGGTCCAATGCGCGTACCCTTGTTGCCGCAGGAGTTTCCATTCGTCGACGCCAGCGCGGATTCAGACTACGCGGTGGCAGTGCTGTCGGGTGCGCGCCCCGAATCACGTCTCTGCGTAGCGCCAAAACAGGCGGCATTGGCCGCGGACGCGCCCTGGCGATGCGTCGCGGATTACACCGATTCCGTGCGAACTACAGTCCGCACGGCGACGCTCTACCTGCCATCCATGAAAGGCGCACCCAACGGTCGCATCCTCGCCTTGGACCTCTCGGCGTGTTGATACCAGGCAGGACGGTTCGCACCTTGCCATGCCCAGAGGCTGGAAGCTACGGCTACAGCTTGCAGCCGTATTTCGATCCAGCGGCCCTCGAGTGGGTGAGCGGGCGCTCTACGCAATCGCCCGTACGGGGCGGCGGAGAGAACGGAAATGCTGGTGGTTGGCGGGCGAGTCTCCGCACAAGGAACAGGCCGTGGAGGACCTGCTGGCCTGTGCCGCGCAACTCGCCAAGGCGAACTGGACGGCGCTCTCTGCGTACGGCAGCCATAGGCGCTAGCGCCGGCGGCACGGTGGTGGGCGGCGCCATTGCCGGGGTCGCCGGGGCAGTTTGGCGCGGCGATCATGCATGCTGGCATGCTGAACCCCGTGCGTCTTCTCGCCGGGCAGAATGGTGCGAACCAGATTGCCGAATTCGGCGATCCACGCACGGCGCAGGGCCTACCGAAGGCCATGGCGGCCATGGATCCCCCACCAACGGGTGCATGACGGCGTGCGCTGTCCGGCAGTCCTGTTCGCCGTGGGCCTCAACGACAATTCAGGTGCGCAGGACTCCGCGTGAACTTGGGCGGACAACGACCGACGGCCTTACCCCCGAAGTTCACCGGAATGCTTGCATAGTGTCACTTGGCGAGGCGCTCGCGCCCTGCGTCTGGCTGCAATGCGCAAGATCACCGGCTTGACGGCCTACTCCTTCGCCGCTGGCCTGAAGCTTTGGCCGCAACACGCGAGGCCACCGAGACCATCAGCGCATCGGACATCGACGTCCGGAGTTGCCGAGAGGGAGCCCACCCTTTCAATTGCCCCGAGATAGCCGGAAGTCACTCGAAACGTCTGCTCAAGGGGTGGGTGCCATGCGGATCGAACTCCGCGCGCGCGCGCGCCAACTCTCGTCGCATTGACGCAACGACGTCCGGGTGACGATCCGCGTGGCTGTATGACTCACCATCCCTGGCCGTTGGCATCGAACAGCAGATCGTATGGGGCTGAAAACCCCGGGAGGCCATCGAACTTCTCAAACAGGCCGAGGCTGCTGGTGTAGTAGGCATGGGTGACAAACTTCCAGCGATCCGTTCGCAGCGCGACGACCCTCTCGTTGAAGTAGTACAGGAACTCATGGGCCGAGACGTCTTTGCCGCGGGAAATGCGGACACCAAGCTGCGTCCGTCCAGGATTTCCGCCGCTGGCTTCACGCCGAGCGCCTCGGCAATCGTGGGTAGTACGTCGATGTTCATAGTCATCGAGCGCATCGTTCGTCCCGGCCGGATAGTCCGAGGCCGGAGACAATGAACGGCTCTATATCCACCTTCCCAGGGGTACCCGCGCACTCTGAGTCCACCCGTACTTCCTTCAAAGAACGGGCCGGTGTCGCTCGTGAAGATGACAATAGTATCTTCAGTACACCCCGCTCCTTGAGAGTCACAGCAGCTCACCCCGTACTCCAGTCAATCTCCTCGACGACGTCCCCGTACGCTCCTGCAAGGGGACTTCCATGGAAAGCACGCGACGGATACAGGGGGGATATGCGGCGCCGTATGCGCTGATACCAACAGAAACGGAACGTTTCACGCGTTACGAATGAACTCCACGGCCTTCTCAGTGAAGCGCCGGGTCAGCGTCGACTGATCAACTGGGTACTCGATTCTCTGGTCGTTGGCATATAACGCGAAGTCCGGCATGTCATTGCTATAGGGCACCCCGAAGAACTCGCCAAGCCGTGCTTCAGGGCGAGAACTCGCGCAAGTTGCCCAGATGCCACTTTCCGATATACATCGTTCGCAATTCGGCACGGCGTGCAACTCCGGCGTAGTCTCCTCGGTGGTTGGCCGCGCTCGTCGTTGGCTTCTACTACTTTCACGCCAATCCGGAGCGAATCGCGTAGCGGCCGGTCATCAAGCCCGCGCGGCGTGACCCGGAGAACATACGTTGGCGCTCGCGTAGGCCTGCACTGCGCGCAACCCGGATCGCGCAAGCGCATCGATGTTCGGCGTCCTGATGCGGGTGCCGCCATAAGCGCCGATGTCACCGTATCCGAGATCATCGGCGACGATGACAATGACGTTAAGGAGTTCACGAGGCCGGCTGCACTGGAAGCATCGGCTGCCGACACGGCAGTGGTGTCCGTCGTGCCGACAAGGAACAAAAGCAGAGCAGAAGGGAATGCGCGCATCAATCCAAGTATATTCCCGCAGAATTTCTGCCACCACCGCAAGCCAGGTCCCGCCGCCGATGCCGGCCGCTCTTCGCGAACAATCGGACATGCTGCCCTAACAAGTGCAGGAGAGTGGGCCGGTGCGTTTCGGTATGTTGCGTCCTCGCAGTCTCCCGCGATCGCCGATCCAGAAGTCAATGGGATTGGGCTCCGTCCCAGTTCGAGGGCGTGAGCCCCTGAGCGTGACGCCGTGTCGCCAATGCCCGGAACTCCCGGTGCCGGCGGCGGACAGGAAATTCAAGCGGCCTCCGCCGCAAGAACCTGCTTCGTCGAACGGGCCTTACGCGAGGCCGGGCTTGCCGCCGAAAGCCGCCTGAAACCCGCCAACCCCGGCGCCCGGCTCACCTGAATCAGCGGAAAGCGCCCGTTACCTTCGACTTCAAAGCAGGCTCGCCCTGCCCCGGCCGTGCGCGCAGCCGCTGCACGGGCGGCAGCGGGCGCTGGGGCGCGTCCCGGAGGAGATGGCAGGGACCGCGCGGCTACGCCGTTTTACCGTCAGACTGCCCCGCTTGGTGCCGATAGATGGCGAACGATCCGGAGAGCTTATTTGTTTTTATTCAGTGATTTAGGCTCACATTTCGCGTGATGCCGATAGGCCGCGAAAGGCACCTAATCACTCCCACTCGATCGTCGCGGGTGGCTTCCCCGAGATGTCGTACACCACGCGCGACACGCCCGGCACCTCGTTGACGATGCGGCGCGAGCACACGTCGAGCAGTTCGTACGGCAGGTGCGCCCAGTGGGCGGTCATGAAGTCGATGGTCTGCACCGCGCGCAGCGCGATCACCGGCTCGTAGCGGCGGCCGTCGCCGGTGACGCCGACGCTCCTGACCGGCAGGAACACCGCGAAGGCCTGGCTGGTCTTCGCGTACCAGCCGGCGCGATGCAGTTCCTCGATGAAGATGTGGTCGGCGAGCCGCAGCGTGTCCGCGGCCGCGGCCGTCACTTCGCCGAGGATGCGCACGCCCAGGCCCGGCCCCGGGAACGGATGGCGGTGCACCATCTCGGCCGGGAGGCCGAGCTCGAGGCCGATGGCGCGCACCTCGTCCTTGAACAGCTCGCGCAGCGGCTCGACCAGCTGCATGCGCATGCGCTCGGGCAGGCCGCCGACGTTGTGGTGGCTCTTGATGACGTGCGCCTTGCCGGTCTTCGCGCCGGCGGACTCGATCACGTCGGGGTAGATCGTGCCCTGGGCGAGGAAGGCGACGTCCTTCAGCCTGGCCGCCTCCTCCTCGAACACCTCGATGAACAGGCGCCCGATGATCTTGCGCTTGGCTTCGGGGTCGGCGACGCCGGCGAGCGCGCCGAAGAAGCGCGCGGCCGCGTCGACGCGGATCACGCGCACGCCGAGGTTGCGCGCGAACACCTGCATCACGTGGTCGCCTTCCTGGTGGCGCAACAGGCCGTGGTCGACGAACACGCAGGTGAGCTGCCCGCCGATCGCCTTGTGCAGCAGCGCCGCGACCACCGAGGAATCGACGCCGCCGGACAGGCCGAGCAGCACCTTGCCGCGCCCGACCTGCGCCCGCACGCGCGCGATCGCGTCCTCGATGATGTGGCCGGCGGTCCAGGCATTGCCGAGGCCGCAGATCTCGTGCAGGAAGCGCGCGTAGATGCGCGTGCCCTGCGGCGTGTGCGTCACCTCGGGGTGGAACTGCAGCGCGTAGAAGCGGCGCGACTCGTCGGCCATGCCGGCGAGCGGCACGTCGGGCGTGGCGGCGATCACCTTGAAGCCCGGCGGCAGCTCGACGACGCGGTCGCCGTGGCTCATCCAGACGTCGAGCAGGCCGTGTCCCTCGGCGTTGACGCGGTCCTCGATGTCGCGCAGCAGCGCGCTGTGGCCGCGGGCGCGGATCTCGGCGTAGCCGAACTCCTTGACGCTGCCCGGCTCGACGCGGCCGCCGAGCTGGGCCGCCATGGTCTGCATGCCGTAGCAGATGCCGAGCACCGGCACGCCGAGCTCGAACACGGCGTGCGGCGCCACCGGCGCGGCCGCCTGCGTGACCGATTCGGGGCCGCCGGAGAGGATGATGCCGCGCGGCGCGTAGGCGCGCAGCGCCGCGACGTCCATGTCCCAGGGGTGGATCTCGCAGTAGACGCCGAGCTCGCGCACCCGGCGCGCGATGAGCTGCGTGTACTGCGAACCGAAGTCGAGGACCAGGACGCGGTCGGCGTGGATGTCCGCGCGTGCGCCGGCGCCGTCAGCCGATGCGGTAATTGGGCGCCTCCTTGGTGATGGTCACGTCGTGCACGTGGCTCTCGCGCACGCCGGCGTTGGTGATGCGCACGAACTGCGGCCGCGTGCGCATCTCCTCGATGCTGCCGCTGCCGGTGTAGCCCATCGCCGCGCGCAGGCCGCCGGCGAGCTGGTAGAGGATCTGCACCAGGCTCCCCTTGTAGGGCACGCGCCCCTCGATGCCCTCGGGGACGAGCTTCTCGAGCTCGGTGCTGGTGTCCTGGAAGTAGCGGTCAGCCGAGCCGTGGCGGTCGGCCATCGCGCCGAGCGAGCCCATGCCGCGGTACTGCTTGTACGAGGCGCCCTGGTAGAGCTCGACCTCGCCCGGGGATTCCTCGGTGCCGGCGAACAGGCCGCCGATCATCACGGCGTGCGCGCCGGCGGCGATCGCCTTGGCGATGTCGCCCGAGTAGCGGATGCCGCCGTCGGCGATCAGCGGCACGCCCTTGCCGGCGAGCGCCGCGGCGACGTTCGACACCGCGGTGATCTGCGGCACGCCGACGCCGGCGACGATGCGCGTGGTGCAGATCGAGCCCGGGCCGATGCCGACCTTGACGGCATCGGCGCCTGCCGCGACCAGTTCGAGCGCCGCGGCCGCCGTGACGATGTTGCCGGCCATGATCTCCTGCTCCGGCCAGCGCGCCTTGAGCTTCGCGACCATCTCGACCACACCGCGCGAATGGCCGTGGGAGGTATCCACCACCACCAGGTCGACGCCCGCGTCGCGCAATGCCGCGACGCGATCCAGCGTGTCGGGAGTCGTGCCGACCGCCGCGCCCACGCGCAGCCGGCCCCCTTCGTCCTTGGCGGCGCGCGGGAACTCGGTGGCCTTCTGGAAATCCTTGACGGTGATCATGCCCTTGAGCTCGCCGGTCGGGTCGACCACCAGCACCTTCTCGATGCGGTGCTTGTGCAGGAGCCCGAGGACCTCGTCCTTCGGCGCGTTCTCGCGCACCGTGACCAGGCGCGCCTTCGGCGTCATCACCGAGCTCACCGGCGCGTCGAGCTTGGTCTCGAACCTGAGGTCGCGATGCGTGACGATGCCGACCACGCGCGAGCCGTCGACCACCGGCACGCCGGAGATGCCGCGCGCGCGCGTCAGCTCGATGACCTGGCGGATGGTCGCATCCGGGCTGACGGTGATCGGATCGACGATCACGCCGCTCTCGAACTTCTTGACCTTGGCGACCTCGCGGGCCTGGGCCTCGATCGACATGTTCTTGTGTACGATGCCGCAGCCGCCCTCCTGCGCGATGGTGATCGCCAGGCGCGCCTCGGTGACCGTGTCCATGGCGGCCGAGAGGATCGGCAGGCCGATGCGGATGCGGCGCGAGAGCTGCGTGGAGAGGCTGACGTCGCGCGGCAGCACGTCGGAGCGTGCCGGCACCAGCAGGACGTCGTCGAAGGTGAGTGCTTCTTCGATGATGCGCATGGACCCTCGGCAAGGCCACGTTGAAGAAGCGGCTCATTCTAGCCAATGCGGCCCGGCACTGTAAATCCTGGTGTAGACTCGCGGGCGATGAGTACCGATGCGGCGGACGGCCCCCGGCCCGGCGGCACGGGCGGCGAGGCCGTCTACAGCGTCTCGCGCCTCAATCGCGAGGCCCGGCTGCTGCTCGAGGCGGGCCTGGGCCGGGTCTGGGTCGAGGCCGAGATCTCCAACCTGGCGCGCCCCTCCTCCGGGCACTGGTACTTCACGCTCAAGGACAGCGAGGCGCAGCTGCGCTGCGCGATGTTCCGCCAGCGCAACCAGCACGCCCGCTTCCAGCCGCGCGACGGCCAGCAGGTGCTGGCGCGCGGCCGCATCAGCCTGTACGAGCCGCGCGGCGACTACCAGCTGATCGTCGATTCGCTGGAGGAGGCAGGCCTCGGCGCGCTGCAGCGCGCCTTCGAGGAGCTGCGCCGCCGGCTCGCGGCCGAGGGCCTGTTCGCGCCCGAGCGCAAGCGCCCATTGCCGGCCGCGCCGGCGAGCATCGGCGTGATCACCTCCCCGACCGGCGCGGCGCTGCGCGACATCCTGCACGTCCTCGCGCGCCGCTACGCGGCGGCGCGCGTGATCGTCTACCCGGTGCCGGTGCAGGGCGCCGCCGCCGCCCCGGCCATCGCCGCGGCGCTGGACCTCGCCGGCGCGCGCGCCGAGTGCGAGGTGCTGATCTTGGCGCGCGGCGGCGGTTCGCTCGAGGACCTGTGGGCCTTCAACGACGAGCGCGTCGCGCGCGCGATCGCACGCTGCCCCATCCCGGTGGTGAGCGGCGTCGGCCACGAGACCGACGTCACCATCGCCGACTTCGTCGCCGACCGGCGCGCACCGACGCCGAGCGGCGCGGCCGAGCTGGTGGCGCCGGACACGGCCGGCTGGCTCGCGCAGCTCGCGCGCCTCGGCGCGCGCTTCGCGGCGGCCGTGCAGCGCCACCTGGCCGAGGACGGCCGCCGGCTCGCCCACCTGCAGCACCGCCTCGAGCGCGCCCACCCGGGCACGCGCCTCGCGCAGTCCAGCCAGCGCCTCGACGAGCTCGAGCAGCGCCTGCAGCGCGCCTGGCGCGAGCGGCTGCAGCACGCCAGCGCGCGCGTCGAGCTCGCCGCGCGCGCGCTGCAGGCCGTGAGCCCGCTCGCGACGCTGGCGCGCGGCTTCGCGGTCGTGACTCGCGCGCGCGACGGCGCGCTGCTCACGGACGCCGGCGCGGTCGAGCCGGGCGAGGAGATCGACGCGCGGCTGGTGAACGGCACGCTGCGGGCGCGCGTACTGGCGCGGGGCGGGTCATGAGCGGCGCGCGGGAGCGGTGGACGGCGCTCGCGGCGGTGGCGCTGCTGGCCGGCCCGGCCCTGCTCCGGGTGGCGCCCGCGGCATCCGCATCCGCGGCACCGAACGAACTTCCACGCGAAGCCCGGGTGCCCGGCGGCGTCGCCATGCTGCCATTTGCCGTGATGCCGGGCACGCCACCCGATGCCCCGCCGCCGGTCGTCACCTACGGCGGGCATCGCGTCATGGTGCTGCGACGCGGGACGGAATGGGTGGCGCTGGTCGGCCTGCCGCTGGCGACGCCGGCGGGCGCCACCGCGGCGCGCATCGCGGGCCCCGGCGGCGGCACGCGCCTGCCCTTCCGCGTGCTGCCCAAGCGCTACCTGGAGCAGCGGCTGAAGGTCCCGCCCGCGCAGGTGAACCTCTCGCCCGCCGACCTCGCGCGCGTGCAGGACGAGCAGCAGCGCCTGCGCGCCGCGCTCGCCACCTTCAGCGACGCGACGCCGGATTCACTGCGCCTCGCCGCGCCGCTCGACGGCGCGCGCTCGAGCTCCTTCGGCCTGCGGCGCTTCTTCAACAACGAGTCGCGCGCGCCGCATTCCGGCATGGATATTGCCGCGGCCGAGGGCGCGCCGGTGCGCGCCGCGGCGCCCGGCACGGTCATCGACACCGGCGGCTACTTCTTCAACGGCAACACGGTGCTGATCGACCACGGCGCGGGGTTGATCACGATGTACTGCCATCTCTCCCGCATCGACGTGGCGCCCGGCGCGCGCGTCGCCGCCGGCGGCGTCGTCGGGCTCGTGGGCTCGACCGGCCGCGTCACCGGGCCGCACCTGCACTTCGGCGTGGCGCTCAACCGCGCTTTCGTCGACCCGGCATTGTTCCTGCCGCCCGTGCCGGCCGCCGGGCCCTAGAGCGGTCGTAGGGGTTGGCGTCGGTGCGGAACTCGACCGCCACCGGCGTCGCGTACAGGTCGAAGGCCTCGCGGAACACGTTGGCGAGGTAGCGGCGGTAGGCCTCGGGGACCGAGGCCGTCTGGTTGCCGTGGATGATGACGCGCGGCGGATTGCGTCCGCCCTGGTGCGCGTAGCGCAGCTTGATGCGCCGGCCCTTCACCAGCGGCGGCTGGTGCGCCTCGAGCGCCTTCTCCAGCACGCGCGACAGCAGCCTGGTGGGCATCTCGCGCATCGCCGCGTCGAAGCCGCGGACCAGGTCGCGCGCCAGCTCGCCGACGCCGGTGCCGTGGCGCGCCGAGATGAAATGCAGCGGCGCGAACGGCACGAAGTCGAGCTTGAGCGCGAGCTGGCGGCGGATCTCCTCGCGCTGCTCCATCGGGATGCCGTCCCACTTGTTGACGGCGATAAGCAGCACGCGGCCGCGCTCCAGCGCCGCGCCCAGCACGCTCGCGTCCTGCTCGCCGATGCTGTCGTGCGCGTCGAGCACCATGACGACCGCGTGCGCCTCGGCGATCGCCTGCAGCGTGCGCGCGACGCTGGCGCGCTCCACCGGGTCCTCGACCTTCGCGCGCCGGCGCACGCCGGCGGTGTCGACCAGCGCGAAGCGCCGCCCGTCGCGCTCGAAGGGCACCAGGATGCTGTCGCGCGTGGTGCCGGGCACGTCGCCGGCGATCACGCGCTCCTCGCCGATCAGGCGGTTCACCAGCGTGGATTTGCCGACGTTCGGCCGGCCGATGATCGCGACGCGGATCGCCTCGAGGTCCTCGGCCGGCGCCACGCCCGCTTCGCAGCCCTCCAGCACGTCGTCGATGAGCTCGCGGCAGCCGCTGCCGTGGCTCGCGGCGATGACGCGCGGCGCGCCGAAGCCGAGTGCATGGAAATCGGCGGCGGTGACGTCCGGATCGAGCCCCTCGCCCTTGTTGACCGCGAGCGTCACCGGCTTGCCGGCACGGCGCAGCGCGCGCGCGACGAACTGGTCCTGCGCGGTGAGGCCGGTGCGCGCGTCCACCAGGAAGACGATGCGGTCGGCCTCGGCCACCGCCTTCTCGGTCTGCACGCGCATCAGGGCATCCAGCCCCGTGGGCTGCTCGACCAGGCCGCCGGTGTCGATCACCACGCAGGGCACGGCGCCGAGGCGCGCATAGCCGTACTGGCGGTCGCGCGTGACCCCCGGCACGTCGGCGACGATCGCGTCGCGCGTGCCCGTCAGGCGGTTGAACAGCGTCGACTTGCCGACGTTGGGGCGGCCGACGATCGCGACGACCGGCAGCATCGACGCATCACTTCCGTGCCGCGGCGCGGAACACGCTCAGGCCGCCCTTGTCGTCGAAGAACAGCACGCGTCCGCCATCGAGCACGCGCGGCGGCGCGCTGATGCGCCCGCCCGCCTTGCTGCGCGCCAGGAAGTGGCCATCCTCGGCATCCAGCCAGTGCACGACGCCGTCGTAGTCGCCGACCACGACGCGGCCGTCGACCACCACCGGCGCCGACAGGCCGCGGCGCAGGAGCGCCTTCTGCCGCCACTTCTCGGTCCCGGTGCGCCGGTCGAGGCGCACGACCTGGCCCTCGCTGGTCGAAACGTAGACCGCGTCGGCCGTCACCGCGAGGCCGCGGTAGCTCGACAGGTCGCGCGTCCACAGCAGCTGGCCACTGTCGCGCACGATGCGCGCCACGCGCCCCTGGTAGCCGGCCGCGTACAGGTCATCGCCATCGGCGACGACCGGCGCATCCAGGTCGATCAGGCGCTGGATCTCGGTGCTGCCGTGCGCCTGGCCGACCGCGATGTCCCAGGCCGGCGCGCCGCCACTGAGCGTCACGGCCACCAGCCGGCCATTGTCGAAGCCGCAGATGGCCAGGTCGTTGCTGATCAGCGGCGGGCCGTTGCCACGCAGCGAGAGTCGCGGCACCTGCTGGTCGGCCACCCAGCGGCGCGAGCCGTCGCCGGCATCGAGCGCCAGCAGCCGCCCGTCGACCGCGCGCACCAGCACCAGGCCGCCGCCGACGACCGGCGTCGCCAGCAGTTCCGAACCCACCTGCACGCGCCAGCGCTCGGCGCCGTTGGCGGCGGCGAGCGCAATGACCGCGCCGCCGCTGGTCCCGACCACCACCAGGCCCTCGCCCGCGCCCGGCCCCGCCGACAGCGGCGCGCGCAGGTCGCGCTGCCACAGCCTGCGGCCCTTCTGCAGGTCGAAGGCGGCCACGTCGCCCTTGTGGCCGGCGGCGTACGCCGCTGCGCCATCCACCGCCGCACCCAGCCCGACCCGGAGCTTGGGCGCCTGCCCGCCCACCGAGGCGTGCCACACGCGCTCGATGCGCACCGCGGGCTTGAAGCCCACCAGCTTCGCCGGCTTGGTCGACTCGCCCTTCTTCGTGTTGTGCGCGCAGGCGCCGAGCGCCAGCGTCGACAGCAGGGCCACCGCCAGGATGCGTGCGTTCATGAGCCGGAACGCGTCAGGTCGTTGATCTTCAGGTCGAGCAGGTCGGTGTCGACCGCGGTGCCGGCGGCGCGCGCCGCGCGGTACGCGGCCAGCGCACCGGCGCGATCGCCCTTGGCGAGCAGCGCGTCGCCCTTCACCTCCGCGAAGCGCGGCGCGAACGCGCCGGCCTCGGCACCGCCGAGCGTGGCGAGCGCCGCGTCGGCCTGGCCCTGGTCGAGCTGCACGCGCGCCAGCCGCAGCCGCGCCGCGAGCGCCAGCGCCGGATCCCGGCTCTGCTGCATCACGCGCGCGAGGCGGGTCGCCGCGGCGCCCGACTGGCCGTTCTCGATCTCGAGCCGGGCCACCGCGAGCTCGGCCTGGTCGGCGTAACCGGTCCCGGGGTGCGCCGCGACCAGCGCATCGGCCTGCTTCTCGGCCGCGGCGAGGTCATTGCGCGTGAAGGTCGCGAACAGCGCCTGGTAGTCGGCCGCGGCGGCGAGCAGCGCCTGCTCCTTGCGCTCGCCCCACCAGCGCCAGCCGGCCACGGCCAGCGCCGCGATCGCGACGCCCGCGAGCGCCCACGGGCCGTTCTCCTTCAGCCAGCGCTTGAGCCGTTCCCACTGTTCCTGGTCGGAAAGATAGTCGTCCACTCAACCCTCCTGTACGAATGCGGCGACGCGCGCGGGCAGGTCCTCGAGCGGGCATTCGCTCTGACCGCCCTCGCGGCGCAAAGGTTTCACGGCCGCGACGCCGCGCTCGAGCTCGGCCTCGCCGAGCACGACCGCGAGCAGCGCGCCGCTCTTGTCGGCGCGGCGGAACTGGGTGCCGAAGTTGCCGCCGCCGAGGTTCTGGATGACGCCACGGCCGGGCAGCGCATCGCGCAGCGCCTCGGCGACGCGCGGCGCGGCACGCTGGGCGCGCTCGCCGGCGGCGATCAGGTACACCGCGGGCGGCGGCGCGGCCGGGACCGCCGGACCCTGCGCCAGCAGCGCGACCACGCGCTCGACGCCGAGCGCGAAGCCGATGGCCGGCGTCGGCTCGCCGCCGAGCTGCGGCACCAGGCCGTCGTAGCGGCCGCCCGAGCAGACCGCGTCCTGCGAACCGAGCGCGTCGGTGATCCACTCGAATACCGTGCGCGAATAGTAGTCGAGTCCGCGCACCAGGCGCGGATTGACGCTGTAGGCGATGCCGAGCGCATCGAGTCCGGCGCGCAGCTCGGCGAAATGCGCCTGGGACTCCGCGTCCAGGTGGTCGGTGAGCACCGGCGCGCCGGCGATCACGGCCTGCATCGCCGGGTTCTTGCTGTCGAGGATGCGCAGCGGGTTGCCGCCGAGGCGCCGGCGGCTGTCCTCGTCGAGCGCCGCCGCGTGCGCCTGCAGGTAGTCGACCAGCACTTCCTTGTAGCGGGCGCGCGCCTCGCTGGTGCCGAGCGAGTTGACCTGCAACCGCACGCGAGCGATGCCGAGCGCACGCCACAGCCGCGCGCTGAGCGCGATCAGCTCGATGTCGATGTCCGGGCCGGGGAAGCCGACCGCCTCGACGCTGTACTGGTGGAACTGGCGGTAGCGGCCCTTCTGCGGGCGCTCGTGGCGGAACATCGGCCCCGCGGTCCACAGCTTCAGCCGCGCGCCGCGCAGCAGGCCATTGGAGATGACGGCGCGCACCACGCCCGCGGTCGCCTCCGGCCGCAGCGTCAGGCTGTCGCCGCCGGTGTCGGCGAAGGTGTACATCTCCTTCTCGACGATGTCGGTGAACTCGCCGATGCCGCGCCGGAAGAGCTCGGTGTGCTCGACGATCGGCGTGCGCACTTCCTCGTAGCCGTAGCCCTCGAGCAGTGCGCGCGTGACGCGGTCGAGGTGCTGCCAGGCGCCGATCTCGGCGGGCAGCACGTCGTTCATGCCGCGGACCGGCTGGATCGCCTTGCTCATGGCGACTCGGTCACGCGGCCGCTGCGATCGAGCGAGAACTGCGCGTTCGGCGTGGCCTGGAGCGAGGCGCCGAGGCTGACGTCGCGCCCGTTGACGCTGATGCCGACGCCGGCGGCGTTGCCGAGCACCAGCCGCAGCGGCGGCGCGCCGCGCAGCTCGTGCACGGCGCCGGCCGTCGCGATGTCGCGGTACAGCGCGGTGCCGTTGGCGTCGTAGACCTCGGCCCAGCTGTCCTCGCGGAAGCGCAGCACGATGCGCGCGCCGGTGGCCGGCGTGCGGCGGCGGCGGCCGCCGGAGCCGTGGCCGGCGTTGCCGCTGCGGCCGGCGGGCCGGACGCGGGCGCCGCGGACGGCGCACCGGCGGCCGGCGCGGGTGCGGGAGCCGCGGCCGCCCGCTCGGGCCGCGAGGGCGACACCACGGGCCGGGCCGATGCGGCGGGATTCGCGCCCGTGGCGGGCGTGGCACGCGCGGACGACGGCGCCGCGCCGTTGGCGGGCAGGGCCGGCGCGGGCACGTTGGTCGCGGTTGCGGCCGGGGCCGGCGTGGCCGGCGCGGCACCGCCCGCCGCGTCCGCCGGGCCCGCGGGCGGCGCGACCGGCCCGCTGCGCATGGCCCACCACACCAGTGCCGCGACCACCAGCGCCAGCGTCAGCAACCCACCCTGCCACATGCCGACGCGCGCGCCCGGGGGCGCCGCGCGATTGCGCTCGGTGATGACCTGCGTCAGGTCGGGTGTGGTGTGCGCATGCGCCAGCGCCGTGTACAGGGCCAGCAGCTCGCCGGCGTTCTCGCCCAGCAGCTCGGCATAGCGTTGCAGGTGGCCGCGCACGTACACCGCCGCTCCCAGCGCCTCGAAGTTCTCGGCCTCGAGGGCTTCGATCACGCGCGGCTCGAGGTGCAGCTTTTCGGCGGCCTGCAGCACGGAGAGGCCGCGCCGCTCGCGTGCCGCCACGAGCCGCTGGCCGAGGCCAGGTGGCGGCGGCGCGGCCGCGGTGCCGCTCTCGGTTTCGTTGTCCGACATGACGGCCGCCCTCACCGGGCCTGCGGCGGCGCCGCGGGCAACAGCTTCGCCTGCGGCGAATCGGGGAATTCGGTGCGCAGGCGCTGCGCCAGGCCGAGCGCGACGCCGCGCTCCTGCTGCGCTTCGGCGGCGCGCCAGCCGAGCAGCAGCAGGTCGGGCGTGGCGCCGTTCACGGCCAGGTAGTCGAGCACGCGCCTGAGCGCCGCATCGCCGCGCTGCGTGGCGAACTCGAGGTCGGCGAGCTGCAGCACGGCCTCGGCGTAGTCGGGGCGGAGCTGCAGCGCGCGCGCGAAGCGTTGCTCGGCCTCGGCGTCGTGCTGCGCGGCACGCAGGCACACGCCGGCGTTGGTATAGGCCGCCCATGGCGTGCGGTACAGCGGATTGCCGGCCGCCTGCTCGAAGCGGCGCACGCCCTCGGCGGTGCGGCCGTTGCGGCACAGGTAGACGGCGTAGTTGTTCAGGACGTCCGGGTCGCCCGGCGCGCGCGCCAGCGCCCGCTTGTGCTCGGCATCGGCGCGCTTCTGGTCGCCGAGGCGCTCGTACAGGAGCCCGAGCGAGCTGTGCACCGCCGGCGAGTCGGGGTCCTGCTTCGCCGCCCGCTCGAGCTTGTCCTTCGCGACGGCGAGGTTGCCCTGCTGCAGGTAGGTCACGCCGAGCTGCAGGTTGAAGGCCGCGGCATTGCTGCCGCTGGTCGCCGGCTTGGCCGCGCCACCGCTCGTCGCGCAGGCGGCGAGCGCGGCGCAGGCCAGCAGGACCAGCGCGTGGCGCGGCGGCGCGCTCATGCCGGCGCCCCGAGGTTGCGGGTGCCGAGGCGCACCGTCGTGCGATCGCGCACGCGCCCGACCAGCTGGCCGCAGGCCGCGTCGATGTCCTCGCCGCGCGTGCGGCGGATGGTCGCCAGCACGCCGCCGCGGATCAGCAGGTCGCGGAACGCCTCGACGGCGGCGTCCGGCGAGCGGCGGTAGCGCGTGCCCGGGAACGGATTGAACGGGATCAGGTTCACCTTGGCCGGGTGGCCGGCGAGCAGCCGCGCCAGCGCGCGCGCCTGGGCAGGCGAATCGTTGACGCCCTCGAGCATCACGTACTCGAAGGTGACGCTGCGGCCGTTCTGCTCGTCGATGTAGTGCCAGCAGGCCTCGAGGAGCTCGGCGATCGGGTGCAGGCGGTTGATCGGCACCAGCTGGCTGCGCAACTCGTCGTCGGGAGCGTGCAGCGAGACGGCGAGCGCGACGTTGCTCTCGGCGGCGAGCTTGTAGATCTGCGGCACCAGCCCCGAAGTCGACAGCGTCACGCGGCGGCGCGAGAGGTCGAAGCCCAGGTCATCGAGCAGGATGCGCATCGCCGGCACGACGTTGCGGAAGTTGGCAAGCGGCTCGCCCATGCCCATCAGCACGACGTTGGTGACGACGCGGTCGGTGCCGGGGGCCTCGCCGAGCTCCTGCTTGGCGAGCCACACCTGGCCGACGATCTCGGCGGTCGTGAGGTTGCGGTTGAAGCCCTGCTGCGCCGTCGAGCAGAAGCTGCAGTCCAGCGCGCAGCCGACCTGCGAGGAGATGCACAGCGTGCCGCGCTCGGCCTCCGGGATGAACACCATCTCGAAGGCCTGCGAGGCATCGGCGCGCAGCAGCCACTTGCGCGTGCCGTCGCTCGCCTGCTGCACGGTGACGATCTCCGGCGTGCGGATCTCGGCCCGCTCGGCCAGCAGCGCGCGGAAGTCGCGCGCCAGGTCGCTCATCGCGGCAAAGTCGCCGCAACCGCGCTTGTACATCCAGTGCATCAGTTGGCGCGCGCGGAAGGGCTTCGAGCCCAGCCCGGCGACGAAGCCCTCGAACTCGGGGCGCGCCAGCCCGAGCAGGTTCACGCGCTGCGTGCCCGATTCCGGCGTTGCCTGTGGCAGCGCGCCCATGCGCCTCCCGGAACCGCCCGCCGCGCGCCGCTCAGGCGCGCGGGCAGATCTCCGTGCCGCTGAAGAAGAACGCGATCTCGCGCGCCGCCGTGTCCGGGGCGTCCGAACCGTGCACCACGTTCGCCTCGATGCTCTGCGCGAGGTCGGCGCGGATCGTGCCGGGCGCGGCCTTCTTCGGATCGGTGGCTCCCATGATGTCGCGGTTCTTCTGGATGGCGTTGTCGCCCTCGAGCACCTGCGCGATCACCGGGCCGGAAGTCATGTAGCGCACGAGGTCCTTGTAGAACGGACGCTCCTTGTGCACGCCGTAGAACTCCTGCGCCTGTGCCTGCGAGAGGTGCAGCATGCGCGCGGCCACGATGCGCAGGCCCTGCGATTCGAAGCGGCGATACACCTCGCCGATCAGGTTGCGGGTGACTCCGTCGGGCTTGACGATGGACAGGGTGCGCTCGAGCGCCATCTTCGCGGACTCCTCAGCAGAACTCGTGGAAAAAGGTTCGGGATTCTAGCTGCAAGCACGCACCGGCGGCAACGCCGGCGCGCGTGGAAGTGCCCGATTGTTAAGGGGAAATCAGACCGTGAAGCTCTCGCCGCAGCCGCATTCGCCCTTGACGTTGGGGTTCTCGAAGCGGAAGGACTCGTTCAGGCCCTGGCGGATGAAGTCCACGCGCGTGCCATCGAGCTTGTCCAGGGCGGCGCGGTGGACGTACACCTTGACCCCCTGGTCCTCGAAGACGACATCATCCGGCCCGGTGCTGTCGGCGAAGTCGACGACATAGGCGAAGCCCGAGCAGCCGGCCATCCTGACTCCCAGGCGCAGGCCCAGGCCCTGGCCCCGGCGGGCAAGGTGCTCGCGGACGCGGTTGGCGGCGGACGGTGTCAGGGAAATGGCCATGGCTCTCAAGTCCTTGGGACCGATCTTAGCAGAGCATGTTCCCCGGGCCCGGGCCGGGCTTCGGCCGGGCGGGTGCCGGCCGGGCGCTGCTGCGGCGCCCATGGGCCGCCGGCTCAGTCCCAGGCCCCAAGCGTCGCGCGCAGCGCGTCCTCGACCACCAGGAGGCGCCCCAGCCGTTCCAGGGGGATCCCGAGCGCGCGGGCCCAGGCTTCGGGATCGCCCGGCCAGGGGGTCTCCCGGCCGCGGCCGGCGAGCTGGGCGACCAGCCAGTCGCAGGCCGCAAGCGTCCAGGGGCAGCCGTAGGCGAGGAACCGGGCCTCCAGGATCCGCCCGCCCTCCACCCGCCATTCGAATCGCACCTCGGTGCCCTGGGCACGGCTGCCGGCCCGGCCGCTGACCACGCGCCCGGGACCCGCGCCGAGGCGCCCCGCCCCGGCCAGCGTGTCGAAGTGCTGCCGGACCGGGTCGCTCACGGAGCCACCGCGCGCAGCCGGGTGACCGCCCGCACCACCGCGGCGGCGGCGGCATCGACCTCGGCTTCGGTGGTCCAGCGCCCCAGGCTGAAGCGCAGCGAGGACTGGGCGGTCTCGGTGTCGCGTCCCAGGGCCCGCAGGACATAGGACGGCTCGGCGCTGTGGGAATTGCAGGCCGAGCCGCTCGAGACCGCGAGGCCCGGCAGCGCGTAGAAGAGGCTCTCGCCCTCCACGCCGGTGAAGGCGACGTTCAGCGTCCCCGGGAGCCGCTCGGTCGGATGGCCGTTGAGCAGCACGCCGGGGAGCGCGCGCAGCGCCCCCCACAGGCGTTCGCGCAGGCCGAGGAGCCGCCGCGCCTCGCCCTCCATTTCGGCGAGCGCGATCTCGCAGGCGGCCCCGAAGCCGACGACCTGGTGCACGGCCTGGGTGCCCGAGCGCAGGCCGCGCTCCTGCCCGCCGCCATGGCTCTGCGGCTGCAGCCGGGCGCGCAGCGCCGGATCCACGTACAGCAGCCCCACGCCCTTGGGCCCGTACATCTTGTGGGCGGCGACGGCCAGCAGGCCGATGCCCATGGCGCGCACGTCGAGCGGCAGCTTGCCGGCGCTCTGCGCGGCATCGACGTGCAGCACCGCGCCGTGCGCGCGGCACAGCGCGCCGATCGCGGCGATGTCGTTGACCACGCCGGTCTCGTTGTTGGCGTGCATCACGGCGACCAGCAGCGTCTCCGGGCGCAGCGCCGCGGCGATGCGCTCCGGGAGCACGCGGCCGTCGGCCGCGGGTTCGACGTACGTGACCGCGACGCCCTCCTTCTCGAGGCGCGCGCAGGCGTCGAGCACCGCCTTGTGCTCGATGCGCGTCGTGACGACGTGGCGCGCGCCGCGCGCCGCGCGCGCCAGGCCGAGGACCGCCAGGTTGTCGGACTCGGTCGCGCCGGAGGTGAAGTAGACGTCTGCCGGGTCGGCGCCGACCAGGCGTGCGGCGGCGGCGCGCGCCGCCTCGACCAGCGCGTGCGCCGCACGGCCCGGCGCATGCGCCGAGGAGGCGTTGGCGAAAGTGCCGCCAGGCCCGAGGCAGGCGAGCATGCGCTCGACGCGCGCGGGTCCACCGGCGTGGTCGCGGCGTGGTCGAGGTAGATGACGGGTGCGTCGCTCATGGCGTCGCCGCCGGCGCGCTGGCCGTGCCCGGGGCGTCCGGGCACCCGGCGTGTCGGCGCCCGCCCGGCGGCGGCGCTGCTGCACGGCGGTGAGGATGCCGCGCAGGATGTTCACCTCGTTGGCGTCGAGCTCGGCGCGCTGCAGGAAGCGGCGGATGCGGTTCATCAGGTGCGTGCTGCTCTGCGTGCGGTCGCGGAAGTCGATCTCCTCGAGCACCTGCTCGAGGTGCACGTACAGGCGCTGCATGTCCTCCGGCGGCGCGAGCGGCACCGCGGGCGCGGCGGCCGGCGCCGCGGCCTCCGGCGTGCGCGCGCAGCAGCTCGTAGCAGACCAGCTGCACCGCCATCGCGAGGTTGAGCGAGGCATAGGGCCTGCTGGTCGGGATGCGCAGCAGCGCGTGCGCGTGCGCCACGTCCTCGTTGGTGAGGCCGCTGCGCTCCGGGCCGAACAGCACGGCGACCGGCGCGGCGGCGCTCGCCGCCACCGCGCGCGCGGCCGCCGCGCGCACGTCGAGCACGCGGAAGTACTGGTCGCGCTCGCGCGCCGTGGTCGCGAGCACCAGTCCGCAGCCCTCGATCGCAGCCAGCGTGGTGGCGCACTCGCGCGCCGCATCGAGCACGTCGAGCGCGCCGGAGGCGCGCGCCGCCGCCTCGGGGTGCGGGAAGGACTTCGGCCGCACCAGGTGCAGCTCGGCGAGGCCCATGTTCTTCATCGCGCGCGCCACCGCGCCGATGTTGCCCGGATGCGAGGGCTCGACCAGCACGATGCGGACGGGAAAGGCGCTCATAGATGGTATTCTAAGGCGATGCATCCCCTGCTCAACATCGCCGTCCGCGCCGCCCGCCGCGCGGGCGAGATCATCGTGCGCAGCCTCGTGCGGCTCGAGGGCCTGGACGTCACCACCAAGGGCCGCAACGACTTCGTCTCCGAGGTGGACCGGGCCGCCGAGCGCGCCATCATCGAGGAGATCCGCCGCCTCTACCCGCAGCACGCTTTCCTCGCCGAGGAGAGCGGCCCGAGCGGTTCGAACGAGACCGTGTGGATCATCGATCCGCTGGACGGCACGACCAACTTCCTGCACGGCTTCCCGGTGTTCGCCGTGTCGATCGCCTGCGAGGTGCGCGGCCGGCTCGAGCACGCGGTGGTCTGGGACCCGATGCGCCAGGAGATGTTCACCGCCAGCCGCGGCGGCGGCGCGCACCTCGAGAACCGCCGCATCCGCGCCAGCGGCCAGCGCGGCCTGGAAGGCGCCCTGATCGCCACCGGCTTTCCCTACCGCGACGACTCACCCGACGTGGACGTCTACCTGGCCATGTTCCGCGAGGTGATGGTGCACACCGCCGGCATCCGCCGGCCGGGCTCGGCCGCGCTCGACCTGGCCTACGTCGCCGCCGGCCGCGTCGACGGCTTCTGGGAGCTGGGCCTGAAGTCCTGGGACACCGCCGCCGGCGCCCTGCTGGTGCAGGAGGCCGGAGGCCGCGTCAGCCGCGTGGACGGCGGCGACTACCACCACTCCCACGGCGACGTCCTCGCCGCCAGCCCCAAGGTCTACGACGCCCTGGTCGCGCTGCTCCAGCCGCATGTACCGGCGGCGCTGCGCAGCGTGTAGAGTCGTTCGCCAACCGGCGCGCAGTCGCCTGGCACCCAGGGGTCCGCACGATGAAGCATCTCCTCGCGACCAAGCCGTTCGAACAGCTCCATGCGGAGCACGCCGCCTCGAAGCTCAAGCGCGCGCTCGGGCCCTGGCAGCTCACCTTCCTCGGCGTGGGCGCCACCATCGGCACCGGCATCTTCGTGCTCACCGGCCAGGAAGCCGCGCTGCACGCCGGCCCGGCGATCGTGCTGTCCTTCGTGCTCGCCGGCATCGCCTGCGTGTTCGCCGGCCTGTGCTACGCCGAGTTCGCCTCGATGGTGCCGCTCGCCGGCAGCGCCTACACCTACAGCTACGCGACGCTGGGCGAGTTCGCCGCCTGGTTCATCGGCTGGGACCTGATGATCGAGTACATGTTCGCCGCCAGCACGGTCTCGGTCGGCTGGTCGCGCTACATGGTGAAATTCCTCGAGCAGTACCACATCAACTTCCTGCCACCCTCCCTCACCTCGGCACCGCTCGCCACCGTCGGCGAGACCCTGACGCTGGTCAAGACCGGGGCGATCATCAACCTGCCGGCGGTGTTCATCGCGTCGCTGGCCGGCGCGATCTGCTACGTCGGCATCCGCCAGTCGGCCATCGTCAACACGCTGATCGTCGCGCTCAAGGTCACGGTGATCATCGCGGTCATCGGCTTCGGCATCTTCTACGTGGATGGCGCCAACTGGCAGCCGTTGATCCCGCCGAACACCACCGGCGAGTACGGCAACTTCGGCTTCTCCGGCATCCTGCGCGCCGCCGGCGTGATCTTCTTCGCCTACATCGGCTTCGACGCGGTCTCGACCGCCGCGCAGGAAGCGCGCAATCCGCAGCGCGACCTGCCCTTCGGCATCCTGATGGGCCTGGGCATCTGCACGCTGCTGTACATCCTGATGTCGGCGGTGCTCACCGGCCTGATGCCCTACCTGCAGCTCAACGACGCCGCGCCGGTGGCGGTGGCGCTCGAATCGCACGCCGGCCTCGCCTGGCTCAGCCGGTTCGTGGTCCCCGGGGCGATCTTCGGCCTCACCTCGGTCATCCTGGTGATGATCCTCGGCCAGGCGCGCATCCTGCTCGCGATGGCGCGCGACGGGCTGCTGCCACCGGCCTTCGGCCGCGTCCACGAGCAGTTCCGCACGCCGCACGTCGCCACCGCCGTCACCGCCACGCTCGCCGCGCTGATGGGTGGCCTGTTCCCGCTCGGCCTGCTCTCCGAACTGGTCTCGATCGGCACGCTGCTCGCCTTCGTCATGGTGAGCGTCAGCGTGCTGGTGCTGCGCTACACGCGCCCGACGCTGCACCGCCCGTTCCGCGTGCCGCTCCCCTGGTTCACCTGCCTGGCCGGCGCCGGATTCTGCGGCTGGCTGATGGTCTCGCTGCCGCTGGGTACCTGGCTGCGGCTTGCCATCTGGGCGGTGCTGGGGATATGCGTGTATGCGTTCTATGGGCGGCATCACAGCCGCCTGCGGGCCGCGGCGCAGGAGTCGCTCCGGCACGGGGAGTGAGGAGCGGGAGGCGGGGCGGCGTCCGGGCGTCCGGGAGCGCTTAAGGGGGCCTGTTGAAAGCCCCGTCCCGGCGCGGCGCGCGCCATGAGTCATTTTGTCGGGGAACGCGGACAGAACTGTACGGGCGCGCACCACGCCGGGCCGGACAGGCCCCATGCGCGCTCCCGGACGCCCGGACGCCGCCCCGCCGCACCCCGCGCGCCGTGCCGAAGCGAAACCGATGCGAAACGTGCAGCGACAAAAGCACGCACCCGCGCACCAACGCCCGATGCCACGCCGTCCCATCCCGCGCGCAGGGGCATGACGAGCAGATGCTGATACCCGCAGTTGCGCGAAGGGCGGGCGCGTGGCGGGGTTCCCTCGAATCGCGCATGGAGCCTGTCCGCTCCGGCACGGTGCGCGCCCGTATTGTCCCTTCCGAGTTCCTCTACAAAATTTCCCATGGCGCGGCGCCGCGCCGGGACGGGGCTTCAACGGGCTCCTTAAGCGTCCGGAACCCCGCCACGCGCCGCCCCTCCCCTCCTACCTCTTCAGCATCTCCTCATAATTCCCCGCCATCACTTCCGAGGGCGCGACCCCAGCCCGCAGCGCCTGCCCCATCGCCGCCTCGCGCGCCGCGATCGACTCGGCCGCCGCGAGCACGCGGTCGATGTCGGCGGCACGGATGAACACCACCGCGCTGCGGTCGGCGAGCACGTAGTCGCCGGGATGCACGTCGATGCCCCAGAGGCGCACGGTCACGTTGTGCCGAGCTCGACCACGCGGCCGCGCGCGGTGCGCGCCGTGAGCGCGCGCGTGAATACGGGAAATCCGAGCGCGCGCGCCTCGTCGATGTCGCGCACCGGGCCATCGGCCACGACGCCGGCGATGTCGCGCTGGCGCGCGCCGAGCGACAGCAGCCCGCCCCAGCAACTCAGTGTCGATGCCGCTCGACTGCTCGACGGCGATGACGTGGTAGCCGCTGCCGGATCGATCGCCGCCGTGCCAGGTGGCGCGGCGGCCCTGCGGGCGGCGCCCCGGGGCTGACCTTGAGCGTCACCACCAGCCCGGCGATGGAGCCGCTGCCCGACTGCTGCGGGACGCCGCTCGCGACGCCGCCGAGCCCGAGCCGATCGAGCGCGTCGGAGAGTGCGCAGGCATCCAGGGCGCGCAGGCGCTGGACCCGATCGCGGGCGGCGGGTGTCACGGTGCTCACAGCTTGAACAACCGCCGCGCGTTGCCCTCGAAGATCGCCTGCTTCTGGGCCGCGTCCAGCCATTCGATGTTGTCGATCATCGGCCGCACGTCGTCCAGCGTGCGCCCGGTGGCCTTGTCGATGGTCGAGCCGACGCCCGGGCATTCGGCGCCGAACAGGCAGCGCTCGGCGCCCATGGTCTTGATCAGCAGCCGCAGCGCGTCCTCGGTGTAGAGCACGGTGTCGTAGTAGAGCTGGCGCGCGCGCTCGAGGAAGTCGATGCCCTTGCGGTTGCCGCCGGACTGGAAGCGGCCGAGCTGGTAGGGAATCGCGCCGCCGCCGTGCGAGACGATGATCTTGAGCTGCGGGAAATCCTTGAGCACGTCGGAGTTCACCAGGCCGAAGACCGCGATGGTCTCCTCGTTGACGAAGTGCAGCGTGTAGGGCGAGCGCGCCGACTGCGAGCCGGTGGCGTGGATGTGCGCCGGCACGTCGAGCTCGCACAGCTTCTCGTACAGCGGGTACCAGTAGCGGTCGCCGAGGGCCGGCGCCTCGGTGCCGCCGTTCTCGTACGGGTCCGGGTTGAGCAGGCAGCCGCGGAAGCCGGTGGCTTCCACGTCATCGCCGTCGAGCAGTCGAGCGGCATCGACGCGGGTTGCTGGGGCGGGCTGCTGTCGCTCGGCGCGCGCCAGCGCGACGTCGCCGGCGTCGTGGCCGATGGCCCGGTGCGCGACATCGACGAGGCGCGTGCGCTCGGCTTTCCGGTATTCACGCGCACGCTCACGGCGCGCACCGCGCGCGGCCGCGTGGTCGAGCTCGGCACCAACGTGCCCGTGCGCCTGTGGGGCATCGACGTGCATCCGGGCGACTACGTGCTCGCCGACCGCAGCGCTGTCGTGTTCATCCGTGCCGCCGACATCGACCGCGTGCTCGCGGCGGCCGAGTCGATCGCGGCGCGCGAGGCGGCGATGGGGCAGGCGCTGCGGGCTGGGGTCGCGCCCTCGGAAGTGATGGCGGGGAATTATGAGGAGATGCTGAAGAGGTAGGAGGGGGAGGGGCGGCGCGTGGCGGGGTTCCGGAATCGCTTAAGGGAGCCCGTTGAAAGCCCCGTCCCGGCGCGGCGCGCGCCATGAGTCATTTTGTCGAGGAAGGCGGAAGGAACTGTACGGGCGCGCACCGTGCCGGGCCGGACGGGCTCCATGCGCGATTCCGGACCATCGACCGCGCGCCCGCCGCGTTACGGTCAGGGCCAGATCCAGGGCAGGCGCTTGCGGCGAAATGCCGGGCGCCAGCGCGCCAGCGTGCGGAGGAGCGGGATGCGGTTGAACGAGCGCAACAAGCCGTGATCGTCGATCCACGCGGTGTACTCGACGTAGACGGGGTCGAGGGCGAGGTGACGTTCTTCGGTCTTGGCGCGGACGTAATAGAGGGCGTTCAGGCACAGCAGCAGCGCGCAGCGGCGCAGGGCGGGAACGACTCCGTCGCTTGCCATGAAGGGCATCGCCAGCATCCACCAGGAGAGGTTCTTGGCGAGGTACGCGGGGTGCCTGGTGTAGCGGTACGGGCCGTTGGTGATGATGCCGCGGTGCGTGAGGTTGGAGAAACGCCCGCCGAAGGACATGGTCGCCCACACGTACACCGCGACCAGCAGCAGGATCAGCGTGCCCCAGGCAACGTACAGCCACGGATGCGGCGCGAGCCACTGCCCCCAGGGGATGCTGTCGTAGCGCAGGTAGCGCGCGCCGAGCAGCGACCAGAACGGGTCGTAGCAGGCGAGCGCGGCGGCCCAGCCGAGCAGCGAGGGCTCGGTCGAGCGGATGTGCGTGTCGGTGAGGCGCAGCGAACACAGGTAGGTCATCGACACCAGCGCGACGTCGATGAAGAACAGCGCGAAGTACAGGAACTCGTACAGGCCGGCGAAGCCGGAGAACACGGCCGACGGCTCGTAGTGCAGCATGCGGCCCAGGTCGCCGCAGAAGTAGCCGAACATCAGCGGCAGGAAGAAGGCCTTCACCAGCCAGCCGAGCAGGTACTGGCCGACCTCGCTCCAGCGCACGTCGCCCCAGCGCCCGAGCAGGGCCCGCCCGAGCTGCCAGAGCGCGTCGCGCGGCGCCGCGAGTCGCCGGTCGACCCACCAGAGGTACGGGAGCGCCAGCAGCAGCCACGGCGGCAGCAGCCAGCGCAGCGCCTGGAAGTAGCCGCGATAGAAGCCGCCGGCGTCGTACTCGGGCAGCAGCCGGTAGTACAGCGCGCAGGCGGCCAGGCAGCCGAGCAGGCCGAGCGCCTTGGTGAATACCCGCGGCCAGTCCGATGGCGCGAGGGTCGCCGCGAGCGAGCGTCGCTGCACGCGCTGCCAGGCGAGGTCCGGCACGAACACGCCGAGCGCCGTCGCCGCCATCACCAGCAGCGCGACGAGCGCGATGTCCGGCAGCGGCTGGACGAAGTTGAACGCGCCGACGGTGGCGAGCAGCGCCGCGAGCCCCGACCACGCCACGCCGGCATGGGTGGCTGACGGCGGGCAGTGGCGAGCGCTCATGCGCCGGGCCGCGTCGCTAGCTATGCGGGCGTGACTGCCGGCGCGCGTCGAGCAGCGCGCGCAGGCGGATGTTGAGCATCTCGACGATCACCGAGAACGCCATCGCGAAGTACAGGTAGCCCTTCGGGATGTGGAAGTCGGCGCCCTCGGCCACCAGCGCCATGCCGACCAGGATCAGGAAGGCGAGCGCCAGGATCTTCACCGTCGGGTGGCGCTCGACGAAATCCGAGATCGGCCCCGACAGCCACATCATCACCAGCACCGCGATGACGATCGCCGCGACCATCACCGGCACCTGCTCCGGGGTCGCGAGGCCCACCGCGGTGAACACCGAGTCGAGCGAGAACACGATGTCGATGACCGCGATCTGCACCACGATCAGCACGTAGTTGGCGTAGGCGCGCCGCCGCGCCGCTCGGCGGCGCCCTCGGCGTGTGGTGGATCTCGAGGACGCTCTTGGCGAGCAGGAACAGGCCGCCGCCCGCCAGCACGATGTCGCGGCCGGAGATGCCGCGGCCCGCGATGTGCAGCCACGGCGCCGTCAGGCGGATCAGCCAGACGATCGAGAACAGCAGCGCGATGCGCGTCAGCATCGCGAGCGCGAGGCCGGTGATGCGCGCGCTCTTCTGCTGCTTTGCCGGCAGCCGGCCCACGAGGATGGCGAGGAAGATGATGTTGTCGATGCCGAGGACGATCTCGAGCACCGTCAGCGTCGCGAACGCGGCCCAGGCGGCGGGGTCGGTCAGCAGTGCCAGCATGGCAGGCAACTCCGCGTGTTGCCCGGCTCAGGGCAGGTCGTCGACCGGCTTCTTCACCGACGCCGGCAGCAGGTGCTCGGCCTTCAGGCCGCAGTCGAGCGCCACCGCGGCCGAGATGTAGATCGACGAGTAGGTGCCGGCCACGATGCCGATGATCAGCGCCTCGGAGAAGCCCTTGAGCGCCGGGCCGCCGAGCACGTACAGCGCCACCACGACGATCAGCGTCACGACCTTGGTCATGATCGTCCGCGACAACGTCTGGTTGATCGACTGGTCGAGCGCCACGATCGGCGCCAGCCGCCGGCTCGACTCGAAGCGCTCGCGGATGCGGTCGAAGACCACGACCGTGTCGTTGAGCGAGTAGCCGATGACCGCGAGCATCGCGCCGACGACGTTGAGGTCGAAGGGCGTCTGCGTCACCGAGAACACGCCCAGCACCAGGATCGGGTCGTGCAGCACCGCGAGAATGGCGCCGAGCGACAGCCGCCAGGTGTGGAAGCGCAGCGCGATGTAGCAGAAGATCAGGAACAGCGCCGCCGCCAGCGCCTGCACCGCCTTGCCGCGCAGTTCGTTGCCGACCTGCGGGCCGACCACCTCGATGCTGCGCAGCTCGGCGCCCGCATCCACAGCCTTCAGCACGCCCTCGACCCGGGTGCGGATCGCGGCCGCGCTCTGGTTGGCCTCGGAGGGCAGGCGGATGGCGATGTCGTGCGAGCTGCCGAAGCTCTGGACCTGCGGCTCGTGGAAGCCCGCGGCCGCGAGGCCGGTGCGCACCGCGTCGACGTTGGCGACGCCGCCGAAGGTGGCCTCGGCGCGCACGCCGCCGGTGAAGTCGATCGCCAGGTTCAGGCCGCGCACGTAGAAGGACGCGAACGAGACCAGCATCAGGGCGATGGACAGCCCGTACCACACCTTGCGTGTGGACATGAACGGGAAGTTGGTCGCCTTTCTGAAGAATTCCACGGTGGTTCCCCGGAGGTTGCGGCGCTCAGCCGATCGAGAGCCGCGCGACCTTGCGCTTGCCGCCGTACAGCAGCGTGATCAGCGCGCGGCTGCCGAGCAGCGAGGTGAACATCGAGGTCGCGATGCCGAGCACCAGCACGATGGCGAAGCCGCGGATCGGGCCGCTTCCCACCACCCACAGCACCAGGCCGGCGATCAGCGCGGTCACGTTCGAGTCGGCGATCGCCGAGAAGGCCTTCTCGAAGCCGGCGCGGATCGCCGCCTGCGGCGTCACGCCGTTGCGCAGCTCCTCGCGGATGCGCTCGTAGATCAGCACGTTGGCATCGACCGCAATGCCGACGGTGAGGATGATGCCCGCGATGCCGGGGAGCGAGAGCGAGGCGCGCAGGATCGACAGCAGCGCCGTCAGCATCACCACGTTCATCAGCAGCACGGCGTTCGCCACCAGGCCGAAGGCGTGGTAGTACAGCGCCATGAACACGAACACCGCCAGCATGCCGATGATGAGCGCGCGCACGCCCTTGTCGATGTTGTCCTGGCCGAGGCTCGGGCCGATGGCGCGCTCCTCGACGATGTAGATCGGCGCCGCCAGCGAACCGGCGCGCAGCAGCAGCGCCAGGTCGCGCGCCTCGCCGGCCATCAGGCCGGTGATCTCGAACTTGTTGCTGAACACGCCGCGGATGGTCGCCACCGAGATCACCTTCTGGTCGGTGACCTCGCGCTGCACCTTCTGGCCGTTCTCCTCGACCGCCTGCCGGCTCTTCTCGATGTACACCACCGCCATCGGCTTGCCGACGTTGGCGCGCGTGGTGCGCAGCATGGCGTCGCCCCCGCGCCCGTCGAGCGTCACTGCGACCGCCGGGCCGTTGGTGCTCGCGGCCGAGAGCGCGTTGGTGAGCTGGTCGCCGGTGACGATCACCTCGCGCTTGAGCAGCACCGGCCGGCCGTCCTTGTCCTTGTAGAGTTTGGAGCCGAGCGGCACCAGGCCGCTCTGCTGCGCCTGGAAGGCGTTGTTGGTGGTGTCGGCGAGGCGGAACTCGAGCGTCGCCACCTTGCCGAGGATGTCCTTGACCTCGGCCGAGTTCTGCACGCCCGGCAGCTGCACGTTGACGCGGTCGAGCCCCTGGCGCTGCACGATCGGCTCGGACACGCCCAGCTCGTTGACGCGGTTGCGCAGCGTCGTGATGTTCTGCTCGATGGCGTAGTCCTGGCGCGTGCGGATCTGCGTGGCCGTGAGCGTCATGTCGACCGTGGCCCCGGTGGCGCCGCTGCCCACGGTGAACGTCAGGTCGCTGTTGGCGCGTGCCAGCGCACCACGCACCGCGGCGGCGTCGGCATCGGCCGGCAGGGTCACGCGCAGCCCGTCGGCGGCCAGGCCGGCGGCGGCATTGCCGCCCGAGTGCGTGGTGGTGATGTCGGAGAACTTGAGGTTGGCGGCGACCAGCGTGCGGCGGAAGCCCTGCTCGTAGCTCTCGAGCAGCTGGCTGACCGCGCCGTTCACGTCCACCTGGTACAGCAGGTACAGGCCGCCGCGCAGGTCCAGGCCCAGCGGCATCGGCCGCAGGCCCAGCGCACGCAGGAAGGCCGGCGCGCGCGGCGCGTTGGTCAGCGCCGAGAGGTAGTCGGCGCCGAGCGCCTCGTTGACGGCATCACGCGCCTTGAGCTGCTCGGGCACCGCGCGGAACGGCAGGATCAGCCGGCCGGCGTCGATGTAGGCCCCGGCCGCGCTCACCGCACGCTCGCGCAGCAGGTTCTCGACCGTCTGCTGGGCGGCGGCGTCCATCGCCTCGTGGTTGCGCCGCACGACCTGCAGCGCCGGGTCCTCGCCAAAGAAGTTCGGCAACGCGAACACCAGCGCCGCCAGCAGCAGCACCGTGACCAGCACGTATTTCCAGCGCGGGAAGTCGAGCATGGCCGTCCGTCAGGCGGCTTTCATCGTGCCCTTGGGCACGACCTGCGAGACCTGGTTCTTCAGCACGCGCACGCGCACGCCGTCGGCGATCTCGAGGGTGAGGTACGGCTCGCCGACCTCGGTGATGCGGCCGAGCAGCCCGCCGGTGGTGACCACCTCGTCGCCCGTGGCGAGCTTGGCGAGCATGTTCTGCTGCTCCTTCATCCGCTTCTGCTGCGGGCGGATCAGCAGGAAATAGAACACCGCCACGAACACGACCAGAATGACGATCTGGGACATGCCGCCGCCGGCCGCGGGGGCGGCCGCCTGCGCATGGGCATCGCTGATCAGACTCATCGCACCTGAACCTGGCCCCCCGGGGGGAGCGGCTGGCCAAAAAGGGCGGGCATTATGCCATAGGCCCTAGGCCGGGGCCTTCCTGGGCGTGGCCAGGACCTCGCGGGCCAGGGCGGCAAAGCTCCCGGCCTCGATCGCCGCGCGGATCCGGCGCATCAGGTCCAGGTAGAAGTGCAGGTTGTGCAGGGTGGCGAGGCGCACGCCCAGGATCTCGTTGCAGCGGTCCAGGTGGCGGAGATAGGCGCGGGAATAGCGCCGGCAGGTCTCGCAGCCGCAGGCCGGGTCGATGGGTCCGGTGTCCTTCTGCCAGGCGGCGTTGCGGATGTTGATCGCGCCCCGGGCGGTGAACAGGTGGCCGTTGCGCGCATGCCGGGTCGGCATCACGCAGTCGAACATGTCCACGCCCCGCAGCACCGCCGCGACGATGTCCTGCGGGTAGCCGACGCCCATCAGGTAGCGCGGCCGGTCGGCCGGCATCAGCGGCAGCGTCGCCTCGAGCACCGCCAGGCGCTCCTCCTCCGGCTCGCCGACCGCCAGCCCGCCGATCGCGAGGCCCGGCCAGTCGAGCTCCAGGAGCGAGGCCAGCGAGGCCCGCCTGAGGTCGGCATGCATGCCGCCCTGGACGATGCCGAACAGGTGGCCCGGGGGCGCGTCGCGGTAGTAGTGCGAGTGGCTGCGGCGCGCCCAACGCATCGAGCGCTCCATCGACTCGCGCGCGGCGGCGTGGCTCGCCGGGTAGGCGGTGCAGTCGTCGAAGGCCATGGCGATGTCGGAGCGCAGCACGCGCTGCACGTCCATCGCATCCTCCGGGCGCAGCGCCACCGGCGAGCCGTCGACCGGCGAACGGAAGCGCACGCCGACCTCGTCGATCTTGCGCAGCTCCGCCAGGCTGAACACCTGGAAGCCGCCGGAGTCGGTGAGGATCGGTCGCGGCCAGCCCATGAAGCCGTGCAGGCCGTCGGCGTGCACGCCGATCACCTCGGTCCCCGGGCGCAGCATCAGGTGGAAGGTATTGCCGAGCACGATCTCGGCGCCGAGGCCCTCGAGCTCGGCGGGCGTCATGCCCTTGACCGTGCCGTAGGTGCCGACCGGCATGAACACCGGCGTTTCCACCGTGCCGTGCGGCAGGTGCAGGCGGCCGCGCCGCGCCGCGCCCTCCTCCGCCAGCAGCTCGAAGCGCGCCGCGCCGCTCACGCGCGCACCCCCGTCGCCGGGAACACCAGCATCGCATCGCCATAGCTGAAGAAGCGGTAGCGCTCGCGCACGGCGTGCGCGTACGCCGCCAGCGCGAGCTCGCGCCCGGCGAAGGCCGCGACCAGCATCAGCAGCGTGGAGCCCGGCAGGTGGAAATTGGTGAGCAACGCGTCGATCACGCGGAAACGATAGCCGGGCCGCACGAAAAGCGCAGTATCGCCGGCGCCGGCGGCGAGCGCGCCGCCGGCCGCGGCCGATTCGAGCGCCCGCGCCACCGTGGTGCCGACGGCGACCACGCGCCGCCCGGCGGCGCGGGCCGCCTGCACCGCGGCCACGGTGGCGGCGCCCGGACCTCGTACCACTCGGCGTGCATCACGCGCGTCGAGCGCCTCGGCGCGCACCGGCTGGAAGGTGCCGGCGCCGACGTGCAGCGTCACCGTGGCGCGCCCGATGCCGCGCGCGGCGAGCGCCGCGAGCAGCGCGGCGTCGAAGTGCAGGCTCGCGGTGGGCGCCGCGACCGCGCCCGGCACGCGCGCCAGCAGGCTCTGGTAGCGCTCGCGGTCGGCCGCATCGGCCGCCCGCGCGATGTAGGGCGGCAGCGGCACGCTCCCGTGCCGCTCGAAGAAGGCCAGCGCCGGCTCGGGCAGCTCGAGCTCCCAGAGATCGCCGTGCCGCCCGAGCACGACGAGCTCGCCGCCGGCAGTGAGGATCTGCGTGCCCGGGCGCGAGGGCTTGCTGGCACGCAGCTGCGCCAGCGCACGCCGCCCCGGCAGCGGGCGCTCCAGCAGGATCTCGACCACGCCGCCGCTCGCCTTGCGGCCGGCGAGCCGCGCCGGCACCACGCGCGTGTCGTTGAACACCAGCAGGTCGCCGGGTGCCAGCAGCTGCGGCAGCTCGCGGATCCAGCGGTCGGTCCAGCGGCCAGCGGCGGGATCGAGGCACAGCAGGCGGCTGGCGGAGCGCTCCGGGAGCGGTGCCTGCGCGATCAGTTCGGGGGGTAGCTGGAAGTCGAAGTCGCTGCGCCGCATGGTGTCCCGGGGCCCGTGGCCGGCCGCCGTCGCGGCGACCCCCGGCGCGCACGGGGGCCCCGGGGTAGTCAGGTCGTGAATCCGACCCAGCGTCCGTAGAAGATTACCAGCATCCACAACAGCAGCGAGAGCGCGCCGGCGATGCGCGCCGCGGCCGGCGGCGGCTCGCGCGCCTCCCACTCGGCGGCGCGGCGGAACGCGCCGAGCTGGAACACCAGCATGTTGGCGCCGGCGAGGAACATCGCCAGGAACTTCATGCGGAATTCGTGGTTGTGGAAGTAGGTCTCGGCCTTGGACACGAACATCAGCGTGCCGAAGGCCGCGGCGAGCACGAACGCGATCCAGGTCCAGGGCAGCACCTCGCGCGCCAGCTGCCGCACCGGCGTGCCGCGTGCGCCGAGCCCGAGCAGCCGGAGGTCCACCATCGCCACCGAGCCGAAGACCACCGCGAGCGCCAGCACGTGCGCGGTCTCGACGATCGGGAACAGCCACTCGCTGCCCGGGATGTCGCCCCGCACCGCGGCGGCGACGGCGCTCTGCTGCAACGTGCCGAGCAGTTCCGCGACGCTCATGCGTAGAACGCCCAGGTGTAGCCGATGAAGCGGCCGCAGACGATGATCGCGAACCACAGCAGCGTCGAGCCGAGCGCGAACCAGCGCGCCGCGCGCGGCCGCGTCGCCGGCGCGTCCCACAGGGTGGCGTTGCGCCGCACCGCGCCCGAGAACGTGGCGGTCGCCGCCGCGACCAGCACGATCAGCGCCATCTTGGTCCAGAACAGCGGCGCGACGAACTGGCGCACCGGCTCGGCGATGGTCTGCAGCGCGCCGGTGAGCGCCAGCGCCGCGAGGCCGCGCCACATCCAGGGGACGAGCGTACCGGCGAGCTGCGAGACGCTGCGGCCGCCGGCGCCGAGGCCCAGCAGGCGCAGGTTGATCATCAGCGCCGAGGAGAACACCACCGCCAGCGCCATGATGTGCAGCGACTGCGAGGCCGGCACGATCCAGGTCACTTCCTGCAGCGTGTGGCTCAGCGGCGTGGCCGCCAGCCAGGCGGCGAATTCGCGCAGCATTTCCCCCTCCCCCGGCGCCGTGTCGTGGTGGCCTCGCTCGGAGTCGAACCGAGATGGGCAAGCCCGGTCGATTTTGAGTCGACTGCGTCTACCAGTTCCGCCACGAGGCCCCGCGGCGGGTACGATACCGCACTCCGCCGGGCGGCGGCCACGAGAGCGGCAGGCCATCGATGAAGTACTGTCCGAGCTGCGGGCACACGGTCGCGTTCCTGATCCCGGCGGGCGACAACCGCGCGCGCGCCGTCTGCGACCACTGCGGCGAGATCCACTACCAGAACCCGCGCGTCATCGTCGGGTGCGTGCCCGAGTGGCAGGGCCGGATCCTGTTGTGCCGGCGAGCGATCGAGCCGCGGCGCGGCTTCTGGACCATCCCGGCGGGCTTCCTCGAGAACGGCGAGTCGCTGCAGTCCGGCGCGGCGCGCGAATCGCTCGAGGAGGCCTGCACGCGCGTGGCGATCGGCTCGCTCCTGGCGGTGGTCAACGTGCTGTACGCCCACCAGGTGCACGTGATGTTCCGCGCCCGCATGCTGACGGCCGAGTACGGGACCAGCGAGGAGAGCCTGGAGGTCGACCTGTTCGACGAGCCGGCGATCCCCTGGGACGAGATCGCCTTCCCGAGCGTGCGCTTCGCGCTGCAGCGCTACCTGGCCGACCGCAGCCGCGGCGCCGAGGACCTGCACTTCCAGGACATCGAGCAGGCGCGGCCCAAGGGCCCGCGCTGAGCGTGGCCGGCGGCTGTCCCTGGGGCCGGGATCGCGACCGCGTGACGCAGTCCCGGCGGCGGCGGCCGGCGAGGAATTCCGTCGCGGCGCCGCCTTTGGCAATATAGCGGGCCGGCCCGGCGGGCACCGCCGCCGGGACCGCATCCTCGCCCAGGAGCTGCAATGGCCTTCGTCGTCACGGAAAACTGCATCAAGTGCAAGTACATGGATTGCGTCGAGGTATGCCCCGTGGACTGCTTCCACGCCGGGCCCAACTTCCTCGTGATCGACCCCGATGAGTGCATCGACTGCACGCTGTGCGAGCCCGAGTGTCCGGCCGAGGCGATCTACTCCGAGGAGGAGCTGCCGGCCGGCCAGGAGGATTTCCGGCAGGTCAATGCCGAGCTGGCCAGGAAATGGCCGGTCATCACCGAGAAGGGCACGCCCCCGGCCGACGGCAAGGACTGGGACGGCAAGCCCGACAAGCGCAAGCTGCTCGAGCGCTGAGGCGCCGCGGGCCCGCGCCGCGGCTCAGCCGTGGCCGTGGCCCTGCAGCTCGCTGACCAGCACGTCGGGCGGCATGTAGCCGGGCAGCAGCTCGCCCTCGGCCGTGAGGATGCCGGGCGTGCCCTCGATGCCGATCGCCTGCCCGAGCGCGAATTCACGCGCCACCGGATCGTCGCAGCGCGCGGCCTGCAGCTTCTCGCCGAGCTTGGCGCGCGTCAGCGCCGACTGGCGGTCCGCCGAGCACCACACCTGCTGCGCCTTGGCCCAGGACTCCGTGCCCGGCCCGTTGCGCGGGAAGGCCAGGTAGCGCACGGTGATGCCGAGGCGGTTGTAGTCGGCGATCTGGCTGTGGAGCTTCCGGCAATAGACGCAATCCACGTCCGTGAACACGGTGATCGTGTACTTCGGCTTCGCGGCCGGGAAGATCACCATCGAGGACTCGGGCACGTCGGCCAGCAGCTTCTGCCGCAGTTCCTTGCGCCGCGCCGCGGTGACGTTGACGCGGTCGGCCATGCTGAACAGGTCGCCGGTGAATGCGTAGCGCCCGTCCTCGGTGACGTAGATGATCTCGGCGCCATGCCGGTATTCGTAGATGCCCGGCACGGGCGAGGCGCGGAAGTCCTCGGGGTGCGAGCCGGCGATGCGCGCCGAGACGGCGGCGACGCCGCTGGCGGCGGCAGCCTCGGCGCCCGCCGGGCCGGCCGCGGCGACCCGCAGCGCCCAGCCGGCGGCGAGCACGGCGCAGGCGGCGATCAGCCAGGGGATGCGATGCTGGGAAGCGGGCGTGGATTTCACGGCTGCGGAGCCCTCGCTCGATGGGCAGGCGCTGCTACGAAGCGCAGCGCCGCGTGGAAGTCCCGCGAGTCTAGCAGAAGCGCGCGCGCCGGCCTCAGCCGCGCGGATGGTGCTGCGCGTGCAGTTCCTTCATGCGCTCGCGCGCGACGTGCGTGTAGATCTGCGTGGTCGACAGGTCGCTGTGGCCGAGCAGCATCTGCACGACGCGCAGGTCGGCGCCGTGGTTGAGCAGGTGCGTCGCAAAGGCGTGCCGCAGCGTGTGCGGCGAGAGCTCGCGATCGACGCCGGACTTGCGGGCGTAGCGCTTGATGATGTGCCAGAAGGCCTGGCGCGTCATGCGGTCGCCGCGCCGCGTCGGGAACAGGTAGTCGGTGGTGCGGTCCAGCAGGATCTCGCCGCGCGCGCTGGTGATGAAGCCACCCAGCCAGCGCACCGCCTCCTCGCCCAGCGGGATGAGGCGCTCGCGGTTGCCCTTGCCGACCACGCGGATGACGCCCTGCGTCAGGTTCACCTGGCCGACGCGCAGGTTGACCAGCTCCGAGACGCGCAGGCCCGTGGCGTACAGCACCTCGAGCATCGCCCGGTCGCGATGGCCGAGCGGATCGGCGATCACCGGCGCGGCCAGCAGCGATTCGACTTCGGCCTCCGACAGCGACTTCGGCAGCGAGCGGCCGATGCGCGGCATGGCGATCTGCGCCGTCGGGTCCTCGCGCACTACGCCGTCGCGCACCAGGAAGCGGTAGAAGCGGCGGAACGAGGACAGCTGCCGCGCCGTCGAGCGCGGGCGCGCGCCGCCCTCGACGCGCGCGGCGATGAAGCCGAGCAGGTCGGCGCGCGTCGCGCGCACCAGCGTCGCCTCCCGGCTGGCGAGCCAGCGCCCGAGCGCGACCAGGTCGGCGCGATAGGCCGCCAGCGTATTGGAGGCGAGCCCGCGTTCCATCCACACCGCGTCCAGGAAGCGCGTAATCACCGGATCCAGTGAATCGGACACTGCCGGCACGGCGGAAGCGGTAGCCTGCTTGTTCAAGATGACGCCGACCTCGCGGGTTCGCGGATACTCTTCGTGCCTCGGGCGATCCGAAGCGGGTCCAGTATGCGGACGCAGGCCGGCCGGGGGGTGTGACGCCTCTCACAGGACCTCATCGACCGTTAACATATACGGAACTGAATCACAAACCGCATGACCCCGACCCCCCCTGCAGCGCCGCCTCTACCGGTGGCACCGGGCCCGGACCGAGCGGGCGGCGTGGCGCTGCTGCTGCGCGGCATGCACGGCGTGCTCGCCTGGCTGGTGTTCGTCGCGGCGGCACTCGCGGCGCTGCCGCTGCTGGCGCTGCTGCCGCCGCTGCGCTGGCGGCGCGCGCTGGTGCGCGCGGTCGCGCGGCTGGCGCTGGCCGCCGCCGGCATGCGCGTCGCCATCAGCGGCCGCGAGGTGCTGCCGCACCCGAGCGTCGTGGTCGCCAACCACGCGAGTTACCTCGACGGCGTGGTGCTCACCGCCTGCCTGCCGCCGGACTTCGGCTTCGTCATCAAGCGCGAGATGAACTCCGTGCCGCTGGCCGCCTGGCTGCTGCGGCTGATCGGCGCGGAATTCGTCGAGCGCAGCGGCCGCGGCGGCAAGGCACGCGATGCACTGCGCGTCGTGCGCCTGGCGGCGCGCGGCCATGCGCTGGTGTTCTTCCCCGAGGGCACCTTCGAACGCCAGCCGGGGCTGCTGCCGTTCCATCGCGGCGCCTTCGCGGCGGCGGCGCGCGCCGGCCTGCCGGTGGTCCCGACCGTGATCCTCGGGACGCGCGCCTGCCTCGCCCCGGGTACGCTGCTGCCGCGCCCCGGCCGCATCGAGGTGCGGTTCCTCGCGGCGCTGGCGCCCGACGGCGCCGCGCGCGACGCGGCGGCACGGCTGCGCGCGGGGGCGCGCGCGCGCATCCTCGCCGAACTGGGCGAACCCGACCTCGCGCCACCGGCAGCCGCGCCGCACGGCATAATGGCGGGCGCGGATCCGAACGGGAGCTGATGCGATGGGCGCCACCGAACGCGACGTGATGAACTACGACACGATCGTGGTGGGCGCGGGCCCGGCCGGGCTCGCCTGCGCCATCCGGCTGCGGCAGCTCAATCCCGAACGCAGCGTCTGCGTGGTCGAGAAGGCCGCGAGCCTCGGTGCGCACATCCTCTCGGGCGCGATCGTCGATCCGGCGCCGCTCGACGAGCTGCTGCCGGCCTGGCGCGAGCAGCCGCCGGCGCTGTGCGTGCCGGTGGCGCGCGACGAGTTCCACCTGCTGACCGCGAAGCGCGCCTGGCGCCTGCCGACGCCACCACAGCAGGACAACCACGGCTACTTCATCCTCTCGCTCGGCCAGCTGGTGGCCTGGCTCGGCGCGCAGGCCGAGGGCCTCGGCGTCGACGTGTTCACCGGCTTCGCCGCCGCCGCGCCGCTGTTCGACGCCGCCGGCGCCGTGGCCGGCGTGCAGCTCGGCGACATGGGCCGCACGCGCGACGGCGCCGAGGGCCCGAACTTCAGCGCCGGCGCCGAGCTGCGCGCGCCGCTAACGGTGCTCGCCGAGGGCTGCCGCGGGAGCCTCAGCAAGCAGCTGATCGCGCACTACCAGCTGGACGCGGGCCGCTCGCCGCCCACCTACGGGCTCGGCTTCAAGGAGCTGTGGCAGCTGCCGCCCGGGCGCGTGGAGCCCGGGCTGGTGCGCCACAGCGTCGGCTGGCCGCTCGGCAACTCCACCTACGGCGGCAGCTTCATCTACCACCTCGCCAACGACCAGGTGTACGTGGGCTTCACCGTCGGCCTCGATTACGCCGATCCGCTGCTGCAGCCCTTCGAGATGTTCCAGCAGTTCAAGCACCACCCCTCGGTGCGAGCGCTCCTCGAGGGCGGCGAGCCGCTGGTCTACGGCGCGCGCACCATCGCCGCCGGCGGCTGGCAGTCGCTGCCGCGGCTCGAGATGCCGGGCGCGCTGCTGGTCGGCGACGCGGCCGGCCTGCTGAATTTCGCGCGACTCAAGGGCGTGCACCAGGCGGTGCGCTCCGGCGTGCTCGCGGCCGAGCACGTCCAGCGCACCGGCGGCAGCGCCGGGTACGATGCCCTGCTGCGCGCCTCGCCCGCCGGCCGCGAGCTGCGCAAGGTGCGCAACATCAAGCCCGGCTTCAAGCGCGGCCTGTGGTTCGGCCTGGCCAACGGCGCCGTGGAGACGCTGCTCGCCGGCCACAGCCCCTGGACGCTCGGCCACCACGCCAACGACACGACGCTGCGGCAGCTGGTGCCCGGCGCGCCGCCGCCTGCGCCGCCGCCGGAGCGCAGCCTGCCGCCGCGCGATCGCAGCGCCGCCGTGTACCTTGCGCAGACCGTGCACGAGGAGCAGCAGCCGGTGCACCTGAAGGTCGCCGACACCGGCGTGTGCGCCGATCGCTGCGCGCGCGAGTACGCCAACCCCTGCACGCGCTTCTGCCCGGCGGGCGTCTACGAGATGGTCGATGACGGCGCCGGCGGCCGTCGCCTGCAGATCAACGCGGCGAACTGCGTGCACTGCAAGGCCTGCGACATCAAGGATCCGTACCGGCTGATCACCTGGACCACGCCCGAGGGCGGTTCGGGGCCGAACTACCGCGATTTCTAGGATCCTCCGGGCATGACCTCGCGCCGCGCGGGCCGCTCGCTCCGTGCCCTCTACGACGAGCAGATCGCCGCGCACGGCTTCGAGCCGGACGCCGCGCAGCTGCGCGCCATCGAGCGGCTCGAGGACCTGCGGCTGCGGCTGGCGCAGGCCGGCGCGCCCGGCTGGCTGCGACGCCGGCTGGCACAGCTGCGCCGCCGGCCGCTGCCGGCGACGCGCGGGCTGTACCTGTGGGGCGGCGTCGGCCGCGGCAAGACCTGGCTGATGGACCTGTTCCACGACAGCCTCGGCGGCGGCGCGCGCCGCCGCAGCCACTTCCATCACTTCATGCGCGAGGTCCACGAGGAACTGGGTCGCATTCGCGATCGTCCCGATCCGCTGGCGGTGGTCGCGGCGCGCATGGCGCGGCGCGCGCGCGTGCTGTGCCTCGACGAGCTGTACGTGAGCGACATCGCCGACGCGATGATCCTCGGCGCCCTGTTCGAGGAGCTGCTGCGGCAGGGCGTCACGCTGGTGTTCACCTCCAACCTGCCGCCGTCGCAGCTCTACAGGGACGGCCTGCAGCGCGCGCGCTTCCTGCCGGCGATCGCGCTGCTCGAGGGCGCGCTCGACGTGCTGCCGCTCGACGGCGGCATCGACTACCGCCTGCGCCAGCTGCGCCAGGCGCGCATCTACCTCGACAGCACCGCGGCCGGCACCACGGCCCGGCTCGAGACGCTGTTCCGCCAGCTGGCCGGCGAGCACGGCGACCCCGGCGCCGAGCTGCAGGTCCAGGGGCGCCGGCTGCGCGCCCGCCGCCGCAGCAGCGACGTGGTGTGGTTCGACTTCGCCACGCTGTGCACCGGCGCGCGCAGCCAGGTCGACTACATCGAGATCGCGCGCGATTTCCACACGGTGTTCGTCTCCGACGTGCCGCGGCTCGGCGAGGCCGACGACAACGCGGCACGCCGCTTCATCGCGCTGGTGGACGAGTTCTACGACCAGGGCGTCAAGCTGGTGCTGTCGGCGGCGGCCGAGCCGGCCCTGCTGTACGGCGGCGAGCGGCTGCGCTTCGAGTTCCAGCGCACGCAGAGCCGCCTGGTGGAAATGCAGAGCGAGGAGTACCTCGCGCGCGCGCATCGCGGTTGATAGGATGCGGGGCAGCATGGCCCCCACGCGCACCGTCGCCGAATTCAGCATCGCCTGCGTGCAGCGCGTGGACGCCGAGGGGCATGCCGACGCCCTGCCGGACTTCGCCGCCGATCCGGAGGAGCTGCGGCGCATGTACCGCATGATGGTGCGCACGCGGCTGTTCGACACCAAGGCGATCAACCTGCAGCGCACCGGGCAGCTCGGCACCTACCCGCCGTGCATCGGCCACGAGGGCACGCAGGTCGGCGTCGGCGCGGCGATGCGCCCCGAGGACGTGCTGTTCACCGTGTACCGTGAGATCGGCACCAAGTTCTGGCGCGGCGTCAGCCTGCTCGACATCCTGCTCTACTGGGGGGGCGACGAGCGCGGCACGGCCTACGCCGGCAGCCCGGGCGACTTCCCGTTCTGCGTGCCGATCGCCTCGCAGATGCCGCAGGCGGCCGGCACCGCGCTCGCCTTCCGCACCCGTGGCGAGCCGCGCTGCGCGCTCGCCTTCATCGGCGAGGGCGGCACCTCGGAGGGCGCCTTCTACGAGGCCATCAACTTCGCCGGCGTCGCGGCGCTGCCGCTGGTGACCGTGGTGGTCAACAACGGCTGGGCGATCTCGCACCCGGCGACCGCGCAGACCAGCGCCCGGACCTTCGCGCAGAAGGCGATCGCCGCCGGCATCGAGGGCATCCAGGTCGACGGCAACGACGCGATCGGCGTGCGCGAGGTGGTGGCCGCGGCGCTCGAGCGCGCGCGCGGCGGCGGCGGGCCGACGCTGGTCGAGGCACTCACCTACCGGCTCGGCGACCACACCACCTCGGACGATGCCTCGCGCTACCGGCCAGCCGCCGAGGTCGATGCGGCGCGGGCGCGCGAGCCGCTGCTGCGGCTGCAGCGCCTGATGGAAGCGCGCGGCTGGTGGGACGCGGAACGCGAACGCGAGTGGCGCGCCGCCTGCAGCGCGGAGATCGAGGCCGCGGTGCAGGCCTACCTCGCGACGCCGCGCCTGGACGTCGCCGCGATCTTCGAGCACGTCTACGCCGAGCTGCCCGCGACGCTGCGCCCGCAGGTCGAGGACGCGCGGCGCTTCGCGCCCGGCGGGCACTGAGGCGCGGCATGGCGAAGCTGTCGATGGTGGAGGCCATCAACCTGGCGCACGCCAGCGAGATGGCGCGCGACCCGGACGTGGTCGTGCTCGGCGAGGACGTCGGCGTCAACGGCGGCGTGTTCCGCGCCACCGTCGGCCTGCGCCAGCGCTTCGGCGCCGGCCGCGTGCACGACATGCCGCTCGCCGAGGGCCTGATCGCCGGCGTGGCGATCGGCCTCGCGACGCAGGGCCTCAGGCCGGTCGCCGAGATCCAGTTCATGGGCTTCATCTACCCGGCGCTCGACCAGATCGCCAACCACATGGCGCGGCTGCGCAACCGCACGCGCGGGCGGCTCGCCTGCCCGGTGGTGATGCGCATGCCGCACGGCGGCGGCATCCATGCGCCCGAGCACCACTCCGAGAGCCTCGAGACGCTGCTGTGCCACCACGCCGGCCTGCGCGTCGTCTGCCCCTCCTCGCCGGCACGCGCCTACGGCCTGCTGCTCGGCGCGATCCGCTCGCCCGATCCGGTGATGTTCCTCGAGCCGGTGCGCCTGTACCGCAGCGCGCGCGAGGAATTCGCCGACGACGGCGCCGCGCTGCCGATCGACCGCTGCTTCGTGCTGCGCGCCGGCGAGGACGTGACGCTGGTGAGCTGGGGCGCGATGCTGGTCGAGACGCTCAAGGCCGCGGAGCTGCTGGCGCAGGAGAACATCCGCTGCGAGGTCATCGACGTCGCCGCGCTCGCGCCGCTCGACCACGGCACGATCCTCGACTCGGTGACGCGCACCGGCCGCCTGGTGATCGTGCACGAGGCGGCGCGCAACTGCGGCGTCGGCGCCGAGATCGCCGCGGTGGTCGCCGAACAGGCGTTGTACGACCTGCAGGCGCCGGTGCGCCGCGTGACCGGCTACGACACCATCATGCCGCTGTACCGCCTGGAAGCGGCCTACATCCCGGGCGTGAGCCGCATCGTCGCGGCGGTGCGCGAGTGCATGAGCGAATGAGCCAGCGGGGGAACGCCAGCAGATGAGCATCTTCAGGCTGCCCGACCTCGGCGAGGGACTCGCCGACGCCGAGATCCTCGAGTGGCACGTGCAGGTCGGCGACGTCGTCGCGGTCGACCAGCCGCTGGTGTCGGTGGAGACCGCCAAGGCGGTGGTCGACGTGCCGGCGCCGCGCGCCGGTCGCATCCTCGCGCTGCACGGCGCGCGTGGCGAGCGCATCGAGACCGGCGCGCCGCTGGTGGAGTTCGCCGCCGGCGGCGCAAGCGACTCCGGCAGCGTCGTCGGCCACATGCCGTCCGCGGCCGAGGAGCTGGCGCCGGTGGCCGCGCTCGCTCCCGCCGCGCGCCACGCCTCGCTGGCACGCGTGCGCGCGGTGCCGGCCGCGCGCGCGCTGGCCCGCAGCCTCGGCGTCCAGCTCGAGGGCATCCGCGGCTCCGGCGGCGAGGGCCTGGTCACGCTCGCCGACGTGATCGCCGCGGGCCTGCCCGGCGCCGCGGTGTCGGCCGGGGCGCGGCCGCCGGGCAGCGCGCCCACCGCCGTCGCGCCCGACGCCGGCGGCGAGGTCGAGGCGTTGCGGAGCCTGCGGCGCGCGATGGCGCGCAGCATGACGCTGGCGCGCGACGCGATCACCAGCTGCACGGTGTTCGACGACGCCGACCTGCACCGCTGGCGCCCGGGGCACGACTACACCGCGCGCGTGCTGCGCGCGATCGCGGCGGCCTGCCGCGCCCAGCCGGGCCTGAATGCCTGGTACGACGAGGCGGCCGAGAGCCGCCGGCTGTTCGAGCGCATCGACGTCGGCATCGCGGTCGATACGCCCGAGGGCCTGCTGGTGCCGGTGCTGCGCGACATCGGCGCGCGCCCCACGGCCGAGCTGCGCGCCGACCTCGAGCGCCTCAAGCGCGGCGCGCACGCGCGCGCGCTCGGCGCCGAGGAGCTGCGCAACTTCACCTTCATGCTGTCGAACTTCGGCACGCTCGCCGGCCGCTACGCGACGCCGGTGGTGGTGCCGCCCGCGGTGGCGATCCTCGGCACCGGGCGCGCGCGCGAGGATGCGGTCGCGGTGGCGGGCCGGCTCGAGGTCCACCTGCGCATGCCGCTCTCGCTCACCTTCGACCATCGCGTCGTCACCGGCGGCGAGGCCGTACGCTTCCTCGCCGCACTGATCACCGACCTGGAACTGCCGGAGTAACCGCACCGTGACTGGAAAACTGATGCTGGTCCGCCATGGCCAGAGCACCTGGAACCTGGAGAACCTGTTCACCGGCTGGACCGACGTCGATCTCACCGAGCAGGGCCGCAACGAGGCGCGCCAGGCCGGGCGCGAGATCAAGGCCGCGGGCTTCGTGCCCGACATCGTGTTCACCTCGCTGCTCAAGCGCGCCATCCGCACCAAGTGGCTGCTGCTCGAGGAGATGGACCTGATGTGGCTGCCGGTGGAGCGCACCTGGCGCCTCAACGAACGCCACTACGGCGCGCTGCAGGGCCTGGACAAGGCGCAGACGGTGGCGCGCCACGGCGAGGCGCAGGTGAAGGTCTGGCGGCGCAGCTACGACATCCCGCCGCCGCCGCTCGCGCCCGAGGACGAGCGCCACCCGCGCCACGACCGCCGCTACGCCGGCGTCGAGGCCGGGCTGCTGCCGGCGACCGAGTCGCTGAAGGACACGCTGGTGCGCGTGCTGCCCTTCTGGGAGGAGCGCGTCGCGCCGCAGCTGCGTGCCGGCCGCAACGTGCTGATCGTCGCGCACGGCAACAGCCTGCGGGCGCTGGTGAAGATGCTCGACGGCATGAGCGATGCGGCCATCGTCGAGCTGAACATCCCGACCGGCGTGCCGCTGCTGTACGAGCTGGACGCGGCGCTCAAGCCGACCGCGAGCCGCTACCTCGGCGACGCCGAGGCGATCCGCGCCGCCGCCGAGGCGGTCAAGCGCCAGACCGAACGCAAGGGCTGAGGCGCGGGCCGGCGCGGGTCGGCGCGGGTCGGTGCGGCCGCGCGCCGGCTCAGGACCCGCGCGAGGCGTTCCAGCCGTCGTAGACGCAGCCGTGCTGCGTGGCCAGCGCGCGATAGCGCGCCGAGTGCTCCTGCATCTCGGTGACGCTGAGGCGCAGCTGCTTGGAGGCGTGCAGCGAGTAGCCGCTGCCGGTGTCGGGCGGCACGGCGCGGTAGTCCACCGTGCAGCCATCGGCCTGCAGCGCCGGCGCGAGCCGCGCACAGGCGGCCTCGTCCGGCACGCCGAAGAAGAAGTCGACTTCGTAGGGACGGAACGGATCGCCGCCGAGGGCGCGCAGCTTCTTGACCTGCTGCTCGTCCCAGTCGGAGGCCTGCGCCTGGCGCATGCGGCGCACGCTGCCCACGATGCGCACCACGGCCAGCGCGACCGCGGCGACAGCGACCAGCACCATCCACAGCGAGTTCATTCTTCGGGCGCAATCGTGACCTTCAGCCCGTCGAGCGCGTCGCCCAGCTGGATCTGGCAGGCCAGGCGCGAGGTGCCCTTGCGGTAGGTGGTGAGGTCCTTGAGCATGTCGGTCTCGTCGCTCATCGGCGCGGGGAGCTTCGCGGACCAGTCGGCGTCCACGTACACGTGGCAGGTGGCGCAGGAGCACATGCCGCCGCAGATCGCCGTGACGCCGAGATCGTGGTCGCGCAGCGGTTCCATCAGCGAACCACCGGCGCCGGCCTTGACCTCGTGTTCGGCTCCTTCGCGATCGACCACCTTCAACGTCGGCATTCTCCGGAACTCCTCGAAAGCTGGGCCGGGCGGCACGCCCGCCCGTCGGGCCGCGTAGTTTGCCGGCCCCGGCGCCCGGATTCCAGTGAGGCACGGTTCGCGGCCCCCGGGGCCCCGGCTCCGCTCAGGGCGCCTCGCCCGGCTCGCCCCGCGCCAGGTGCCATAACCCGGCGAGCGCACGGTGCACCGCGGTGGCCGCCTCGAGCTCCTCCGGCGCGACGCGCCCGCCCGGACAGGCCGCGGCCAGCAGTTCGCCGATGGCGGGCCGCGCGGCCGGGTAGTAGGCCAGCACGCAACCGGCGTCGTAGAGCGGGTCGGCGCGCTGCGCGTACTCGAAGTCGAGCAGCCAGAGGCGCTCGCCCTGCAGCAGGTTGGTGTGGATGAGATCGCCATGCACCAGTACCGCGGGCCGGCCGCCGGCGGCGACGTGCTGCACCGCCGTCGCGAGCCGCGCCCGACGCCGTCGCGCGCGCGGCGTCCGCCGGCGCCAGGGCCGGCCGCGCTGCCGCGCCGCCTCGAGGTAGGCGTCGGCGAGCCCGAGCGGATCGAAGGGCGCGACCGGCGGGATCGCCAGCGCATGCAGCGCGCCGAGCCGCTCGCGCCGCGCGAGCTGCGCGCCACGCGTGAAGTCCGCCGGCGTCCACATCGCGCCGGGCAGGTATTCGGTCACCAGCACGCCGTGCTCCGGCACCCGGCGGACGATGCGCGGCGCGAGCCCCGCCGCGGCCGCCACCGCGTGCAACTGCGCCTCGCGGCCGCGGTCGACGCCGGGGCGGCGCCAGGCCGGCCCGTCGACGCGCAGCACGAAGCAGCCGGCGGCGGTCTCGACCCGGTAGACGTCGTTGACGGTCCCGTCGGGCAGCGGCACCACGGCACGTGGCGCCGCTCCGGCCTCCAGTCCGGGAACGCAGGCCAGCGCCGCCGCCGGCGGCGCCTTCAGCCCGACTGGGCGCGGTACTGGCGACGCCACGTGCGGAACCCGGCGACGGAGAACCCGAAGAACACGAGGTACAGCAGCGCGGTCAGCGGGTGCGACTGCGCGGCGAACAGGAACACGGTCAGCAGGTCGTTGACCATCCAGTACAGCCAGTTCTCCAGGTGCATGCGCGTCACCAGCCAGGTGGCGAACACGCTGGTCCAGGTCGTCAGCGAGTCGATCCACGGCCAGGCGGCGTGCGTCTCGGCGGCGAGCAGCCGCGCCGTCACGCCGCTCGCGAGCAGGATGCCGGCGATCGCGGCCAGGTGGCGCGCCGGCGGCCAGCAATGGATGCGCCCGCCCTCCTGCGCGGCGTTGCGCGTCCAGCTGTACCAGCCGTAGACGCCCATCGCCACGTACCAGGCCTGCAGCAACGCCTGCATCGGCAGGCGTGCCGCGTACGCCAGGTACACGTAGATCGCCGAACTGGCGGCGCCGGCGATCCAGCCGACGCGCTGGCGCCGCACGATCAGCGTCACGTAGACGAGGCCGAGCAGCGCCGCCACGGCCTCGAGCGCCGTGGTCGCGCGCAGGTCGGCCACGAACCCCTCGATCATGGCTCGGACAGCGGCCCGAGCACCTTCATGACGAACACCGCCTTCGCCGAGGTCTCGAAGGTGCCGCGCAGCTCGCGCACCACGCGGCCCATGACCACGTCGTAGGGCCCGAAGACCTGCGTGCTCATGCTGTTGGTCAGGATCTTCAGGCCGCCCTCGCGGTTGAGGCGGCGGATGAAGTCCTCGATCGGCGGGATGAACTCCGCCGTGAGGGGATAGAGGCTGATCTCGACACCGATGTCCATGCTCACTCTCCCGGGCGTGCCAGATCGTAGCGCAGCGTCACGCCCACCTGGCGTGGATCGCCCGCCTGCAGGTACTGCTTCGCCGCGAAGTCCGGCGGCTCCAGGCCGAAGTAGAAGCCGTGCACGGCGTAGTCGCGGTCGAAGAGGTTGCGGACCCACAGGCTCGCGTCCCAGCGGCCGCGGGCGATGCCGGCCCGCAGGTTCGCCAGCTGGCAGGCGCGCGCGCGCGTATCGTCGGCGGCGCTGAAGTACAGCGCGTCCACGGCCTCGCCGTCGAGGCGCGCGTACCAGCCGGAGGGCGCGTGCCAGGCGAGCGCCAGCGACGCGCGGTAGCCGGGGGCGAAGGCCTGCGCGCGGCCGTCGAGGTTGCGGCCGCCATAGGCGTAGTCGCGGTAGCGCGTGCGCAGCAGCGCCAGCGTGGATTCGAGCCGCCAGTGCGGCGCGAGCTCGACCGCCAGCTCCTGCTCGGCGCCGAGGTGCTCGCCGCGCGCGTTGTCCTTGAAGAACACGTACAGCAGCGGGTTGCCCGGGTCGCTCTGCACCGAGGTATCCACCTGCTGGTGCTGGCGCCGCATGTAGAACAGCGCCGCCCGCCAGCTGTAGGGATGCGCCCCGCCGCCGCCGAGCTTCAGGCCCGCCTCCAGGTTCCAGAGGAACTCCGGGCGGAACTCGCGCCGATCGTCGGGCACCGCGCTGCCGATGTTGAAGCCGCCGGCCTTGTAGCCGCGCGCCAGCGTCAGGTAGTACTGGCGCCGCGGCGCCGCCTGCCAGGTCCACGACAGGTTGCCGCCGGGCAGCGTGTCGGTCGCGCGCAGCAGCGTGCCGAAGCTGTCGGTGTAGCGGGCCTGGCGCCGCTCGACGCGCAGGCCGAGGCTCAGCGTGCCGCGCGCGCCGGTGTCGCGGTCGAGCTGGCCGTAGAGCGCGGTGTTGAGCGCGCGATAGCCACTGTGGAATTGCGCCGTCTGCCAGCCGAGCGCGTAGTCGGTGTAGCCGTCGAGCTGGTCATCGTCCTCGGTGAGGCGCAGCGCGTAGGCGCCGACCAGCCAGCGGACGCCGCCGGGCAGCGGCCGCGCCGCATCGCCGATGAAGCGCAGGTCCTCGGCCAGCGTGCGCCGGCGGCGGATGATGCGCTCGTAGTAGTCGTAGGGAGAGAAATCCGCGCCCCAGCGCGCCACGTCGCTCCACAGCGCCTCGTTCCCCCAGTCGCCGTCGAAGGAATAGAAGACGCGCGAGCGCGCCGCGGAGCTCAGCGAGCGCAGCTCGCCGGCGGCCGTCGGCAGCGCGAGCTGCAGCGCCGCGCCGTCGGAACGCTGCGCGTCGCGACCGGGGCGGTCGCTCCGGGTGACGCGCGAGTTGTCGATCGACCAGGCGTCGTAGCCGTTGTCGAGGTCGACGTGCATCAGCGTCGCGTCGAGCCGCAGGCCGTTGTCGGCCTGCCAGCGGAGCTTGCCGCGCAGCGTGCCTTCGTCGAAGCCGTTGGTCGCGTGGCGCCCGAGGAAGGCATTGCGGCGGAAGCCGTCGCTCTTGTACTGCTGCGCGGCGATGCGCCAGCCGCCCTGCGCATCGCCGTCGCCGAGCGCGAGCCCGCCTGCCACGGTGCCGTAGTCGCCGCCGGTGGCCTCGCCGCGCAGGTCGAATCCCTCGCCCGGCGCGCGCGTGCGCAGCGCGACGAGGCCGGCCAGCGCATTGGCGCCGTAGGCGGTCGCCTGCGGGCCACGCACCACCTCGACGCGCTCCACGTCGAACAGCGTCGCCGGCATGCCGACGCCGGAGAAGTCGATGCCGTCGATCAGGAACCCGACCGAGGGGTCCGGCGCGCCCTGGTACTGCTCGAACTCACCGACGCCGCGCAGCTGGAAGTAGCGCGGCCGCGAGGTGCCGCCGGCGGCGCCCAGCCCCGGGACCTCGGCCAGCACGTCGGCGAAGTGCTGCACGCCGGTCGCCTGCAGCGCCTCGCCGCCGAGCACCGTGACGCTCGCGGGCAGCGCGTCCACCGTGGTGTCGCGCAGCGCGGTGACGACGACCTCGTCGAGCTCCGCGTCGGCAGCCGCTGCGCCGGCGCACGTGAGGAAAAGCGCCGCGAACGGCACGAGGAAGGATCGCGTGAGTGTCATCCCTGCTCCCTACGCCGGCATTAACCGGATCAGGTTCAACGGGTTCGCCGGCCCATCCGGCGTCTCAGGCCCCTGCACGGGACCACCCCAAGGTGTGCGCCCACTATCGGGCAGCGGCGCGCCGAACGCTCGCGCCGTGCGCGACACGCCCGGGCGATAATGGCGCGCATGGTGCGCCTGTTCCACGTCGACGCCTTCACCGCCGAACGCTTCGGCGGCAATCCCGCCACGGTGGTGCTGGGCGCCGAGGCGCTCGACGGAGGCGACGCTGTCGCGCTCGCGCGCGAGCTCGGCCACGGTGACAGCGTTTTCGCATTGCCGGCCGACGCGCCGGACCACGACCTGCGCGCCCGCTTCTTCACGCCGCGGGGCGAGGCGGCGTTCATCGGCCACGCGACGCTGGCCCTGCACACGGCGCTGCAGCGGCTCGAGCCATCGGGCGGCGAGCGCACGCGGCGCCAGAAGCAGAAGTCGGGCATCGTCGCGGTCGCGACGCGCGCGACGGCCACGGCGCGCACTGCGCCATCCGCCAGGCGCCCGCTCCGCTCGGCGCGGGGTGCTCGACGCCGCGGCGCTGGCGCCGGTGCTGGCCGCGCTCGGCCTCGACGCGGCCGATCGCGATGCGCGCTGCCCGGCGCAGGTCGCCGGCAGCGGCAGCACGCGCCTGCTCATCGGGCTGCGCAGCGGCGCGCGCCTCGCGACGCTCCGCCCCGACGCCGCCGCGCTCGCCCGGCTGTCGGACGAGCTCGGCATCGCCGGCTTCTTCCCCTTCTCGCTCGCGCCCGCGGTCGGCGATTGCACGACCGAGGCGCGCATGTTCTGCCCCGCGATCGGCATCGACGAGGATCCGGTGAGCGGCAACGCCCACGGCCGGCGCTCGGGCGTCTACCTCGTGGCGCACGGCCTGCTCGCGGCGCGCGATGGCCGCGCCGCCTTCCCGGCCGGCAGGGCCATCACATGGGGCGCGGCGGGCGCGTCGGGATCGAGATGGCGGTCGAGGGTGGCGTTGTGCAGGCGGTGACGCTCGCCGGCGATGCGGTGGTGGTTTACGAGGGGCGGTTGACGTAGCTTCCGGGGCGCGGACGGACCGAGAAGATCGCCGCGGACGTGGCGGGCCGTTCCGGCGTCGGGGAGCCCGTGGAAGCCCCGCCCCGGCGCGGCGCGCGCCATGACACGTCCTGGCAGCGAACCCGGTGGTATTACGGCGCGCACCACGCCGGGTCGGACGGGCTCCATGCGGCACCGGAAGGTCGCCTCCGCCACGTCGCGCTACGTATTCGCGGGTCGTCCGCGCAGCGGCACCACGCGCGCACACGCCCGCGCGTCGCGCGCGCCGCGCGCGACGATCGGCCCGCGCCTACACCAGGCGCGGTCGCGTGGGGTCCGCTGGGCGCGCTGTACTGTCGGCCGCGCGGCCGGCGACGCGCGCACGTCGGATTTCTCGACGTACGGCCGGCGCGCACGACCAGGCGCGGTCACGCTCTCCCGCTTCGTCCTAAGCGCCAGGGCACGATGGGATTCCCACGCGCTGCGCCGGCGCCTCGCCCATGTTCTTCCGTCTCTCAGCGCGAAGCGCACGAGATACACCACCGCCCCCACCCCACCGCGCTGGTGACCACGAGGTACGGCAACGCCATCCAGCACATGCGCCCGTAGGAGAGCCGCAGGAGCGGCGCCAGCGCCGAGGTCAGCAGGAACAGGAGGGCCGCCTGGCCGTTCGGCGTCGCGATGCTGGGGATGTTGGTGCCGGCATTGACGGCCACGGCCAGGTGCGCGAACTGCGCCGCCGCCAGCTGGCCCGCGGCGTAGGCGTGCTGCAGCTCGCCCATGTAGATCGTCGCGACGAAGACGTTGTCGCTGACCGCCGAGAGCAGGCCGTTGGCGAGGTACATCCAGCCCGCCTGCGCGGCACCCTGCTGCGCCAGCACCGCGTGGATCACCGGCGCGAACAGCTGCTGGCCGCGGATCACGGCGACGACGGCGAAGAACACCACCAGCAGCGCGGTGAACGGCAACGCCGTCTTCATCGCATCGGCGAGCCGGTGCTCCTCGACCACGCCGAGCAGGGCCGTGAGCAGCACGACGATCGCGAACCGATCAAGCCGACCTCGGCCCAGTGGAACGCGAGCGCGATGACCAGCAGCACGGCTGCCGCGGCCTGCGCCAGCAGGCGCCAGCGATCGCGCGGCGTGCGCCGCGCGGCGGCGTCGCGCTCGAACTGCAGCAGCGCGGCGCGCGCCGCGGCCGGGATCGGCGTGCCGAAGCCGAACAGGCCGAAGCGCTCGACGAGGACGCAGGTGAGGAGTCCGGCGAGCAGCACCGGCAGCGACACCGGCGCCATGGCCCGCGCGAAGCCGATGAAATTCCATCCCACCGCATGGCCGATCAGCAGGTTCTGCGGCTCGCCGACCAGCGTGCACACGCCGCCGAGGGCGGTGCCGACCGCGGCGTGCATCAGCAGGCCGCGCAGCGCCGCGCGCAGCCGCGCCAGCTCGACCAGCCGCCCGGGCTGCAGCAGCGATTCGTGGCCGAGCTGGTCGTCGCCGGCATGCGCGGCAGTCCTGGCCGCGGTCGCGAAATACACGCGGTAGAAGCGAGCGCCACCGTCATCACCACGGCGATGACGGTGAGCGCGTCGAGGAACGCCGACAGCACGGCGCCGGCCAGGCACATGCCCAGCGCCAGCGCCAGCGGCGAGTGCACCGCCGTCAGCAGCCGCGAGAACACGTAGACCAGCAGCTCCTCCATGAACGCGATCGCCGCGACCATGAAGACCAGCAGCAGCAGGATCGGCAGGCCGTGCTCGACCTCCTGGTAGATGGCCGCGGGGTGGGCGAGGCCGAGCAGCACGCCCTCGAGCGCCAGCAGCCCGCCGGGCGCGAGCGGATGCGCGTGCAGCGCCAGCGCCAGGGTCGCGATGAATTCGGCCGTGATGGCCCAGGCGGCCACCGTGGGACCCGCCAGCCCGTACAGGGCGACGTTGAGCAGCAGCGCCAGCAGCAAGCCGGCCTTGTACCAGCGCGGCGCGCCGCCGAGGAAGCTCGCGGCCGCGGCCGCCGCCAGTCCCGGCGTGGCGCGCGCGTTCACCGCTCCGGCTCCAGCGGCTGCAGCTGCGAGCGGTACTGCCGGGCCCGCTCGCGGTAGTTCGCCGCGGCGTAGCGGATCAGTTCCAGGTCGCGCGCCGTGACGGCGCGCACGATGCGGCCGGGAACGCCCATGACGACGACGCCGTCGGGGACCTCGTGCTCCGGCGGCACCAGCGCGCCGGCGGCGATGATGCAGTGGCTGCCGATGCGCGCCCGGTCGAGCACGATCGCGCCGTTGGCGATCAGCGATTCGTCGCCGACGCGCGCGCTGTGCAGCATGACGCTGTGGCCGAGCGTCACGTCGCGGCCGAGGATCGCCGGCTGGCCCGGCTCGACGTGGATCACGCTGCCGTCCTGCACGTTGCTGCCGGGACCGACCTCGATCCACTCGTCGTCGCCGCGCAGCACCGCGTTGAACCATACGCTCGCGCCGGCGCGCAGGCGGACGCTGCCGACCACTCGTGCGCCGGGCGCGACGTACCAGTCGTCGCCCTCGGTCTGCGGCCGTCGATCGCCGATGGCGTACATCACGGCGCCGCCGCCGCGCCCTGGCGCGAGCGCGCGGCGAGGATGCAGGCGATCGCCGGCAGCGCCACCAGCGTCGCCATCACGAAGGGCGCGTCGTGCCCGAGGTGCGCGTACACCGGGCCGGCGCTGAACGGCGCCAGCACGCGCGCCAGCGACATGCCGGACTGGTACAGGCCCATCACCGCGCCGCGGTTGGTCGCGCTCGCCTCGCGCGAGGCCAGCGCGGAACCGCTGGGCATGAAGGCGCCGACGCCGAGCCCGCAGAACACGAAGCCGAGCAGCACGATGCCGATGCCATGCAGCGCGACGATCAGCAGCGCGCCGAGCGCGTAAGCAGCGATCCCGGCGACCGCGAGCCGGTGTTCGCCGAGGCGCGGCACCAGCGCGCGCACCAGCCCGCCCTGCATCACGATCAAGGTGATCGCCAGCACGCCCATCATCAGCCCGACGCTGCGCGGCCCGAGGCCATAGCCCTCCTTGGCCCAGATCGCGAAGATCGACTCGAAGGTCGACTGCGAGAAGGTCATCAGCAGCGCCGCCAGCGCCACCAGCGCCAGCGCCGGACGCGCGCGCAGCAGTACCCAGGGACGGGAGCGCGGCGCGGCCGCGAGCGTCTGCGCGCGATGCTCGGCCGTGTGGCTCTCGGGCAGCGCGCGCCACACCAGCAGCATGGCGAGCAAGCTGAGCGCGGCGGACAGCAGCGCCGGATGGTGGAAGTTCGCGCTGGCGATGTCGTTGCCGGCCATCAGGCCACCCACCAGCGGCCCGAGCATGAAGCCGAGACCGATCGCCGCGCCGATGGCGCCGAGCGTACGCGCCCGCGTCGCGACGCTGCTGATGTCCGAACCATAGGCCATCGCCGCGGAGAGGTTGCCCGCCATCGCCCCGGCCAGCGCGCGCGAGACGAACAGCGCGCCGACGCCCTGCGCGGCGTACAGCACCAGGTAGGAGGCGCAAGCGCCCGCCATGCTGCTGAGGAGGATCGGCCGCCGGCCATAACGGTCGCTCAGCCGGCCCCACAGCGGCGCGGCGACGAACTGGCACAGCGAGTACACGCCGAACACCGCGGTGATGACCACCGGCGTGGCGCCGAAGCGGTAGCCCATGTAGGGCAGCAGCGGCACCATGATGCCGAAGCCGAGGACGTCGATCGCGCAGATGACGAGCAGGACGGGCAGGCGGGGCAAGCGATCGACTCCTTGGGGCAGGCGCGGCGCGGTCAGTGGCCGGGCACGAGGCGTCGAGCGCGGCATGGCCGGCGTGGCATGCGGCACGACCGCGCGGAACACGCGGTTGGGCAGCCGCGTCTCGTCCCAGCCCGCGGCGTCGCCGTCGGCGGCGTACAGCACCGCGACGCCGAGCGTCGGCGCCATCCACAATCGCCAGCGCCCCGGGCCCTTCAGGTAGAAGACCCCGTCGGCGGCCAAGGGTTCGGCACCGTGGGCGCCGGGCGCGAGCCAGACGCCGAAGCCGCGCTCGCGCGCGGCATCGCGTGCCTCGGGGATCCGGCGCACCCACTCCGGCGGCGCGACCTGCGTGCCCTCGAAGCGCCCGCCCTCGAGCAGCAGCACGGCCACGCGCATCCAGTCGCCCACGCGCGCGCGCAGGCAGCAATCCGCCGGCGCCACCGCGCCGCTCGCCGGCAATTCGATGGCGGCATCCGCCGCGTTCACCGGCCGCCACACCGCGTCCGACAGGTACTCGGGATAGCTGCGGCGCGCGGCCGCGGCGAGCGCGGCAGCGAGGCGCGGCGCATCCAGCGCGCCCGCGGGCAGCGTGTCGATCAAGCCGTCGCCGAAGGCCGCGCCGGCGGCCAGCGCCAGCGCGCCGGTGGCGAAGCCGCCGGCATCGGCGCGGGTCTGCGCATCGAAGCCGCCGGCATACTCGGCCAGCACCACGTGGCCGTGCCGCGCGACGAGGAAGGCGCGCATGCCCGGCTCGCGCGCGAGGGCGAGGGCACTGGCGAGCGCGGCCGCGTCGCTCTCCTCCTCCGCCGGCGTGGCGCGCGGCAGCCCGCCGCCATCGCCACCGCGCACGACGACGCTGGGCGGTGCGCGCCAGCGCCCGCCGTGCCCGGCCCACCACAGGGCCGCCGCCAGCACCAGCGAGCAGCGCCAGCGCGGCCGCGCGGCGCGGGCCGCGCCGCTGTTCCACCTCGCTCATCCCGCTCTCCGTCCGTGTCGCGCCGCACGGCGCCGCAATGGACGACGCGACCCTCGTCGAGTTCCAGCTCGTGCGTCGTGGACGCCGGCCATTCCTCGCGGTGATGCGTCGCCAGCACCAGCGTCGCGCCGCCCGCGAGGCGCGCGCCACCGCGTGCATCAAGGCCGCGCGCGTGCGCGCGTCGAGGCCCGTGTAGGGCTCGTCGAGCAGCAGGATATCAGGCCGGCCCACCCAGGCGCGCGCGAACAGCACGCGGCGCAGCTGGCCGTAGGACAGCGCGCGCAGCGTGCGCGCGGCCAGTGCTGCGGCACCGAAGCGCCGCAGCGCCGCGCGCGCGGCGCGGCGCGCGGCCGCGTCGGGCGGCGCGTCGAGCCCGATGCTGGCGTCGAGCCCCGAGGCGACGACCTCCAGCGCCGTGAGGTACAGGGGAGTTCGCCTGCAGCTCCGGCGCGATGAGCCCGACGCGCCGCTGGAATTCGGCGAGCGGCACGCCGGGCTCGATGCCACGGCGGCGCAGCTCCCCCTGGCTGGCGACGCCGAGGTCGCCATACAGCGCGCGCACCAGCGTGGACTTGCCGCTGCCGTTGGGCCCGTGCACGACCCAGCAATCGCCACGGCGCACCGTGAACTGCAGGCGCCGCAGCACGGCCGCGCCCTCGAGCCACACCCAGCCGTTGCGCACGCTGATCAGCGCCGGGGCCGCGGCGCCGGGACGCCCGGCGCCCGCGCGGCGCCTGGCAGCGCCCGCCGCCGGCATCCCCGCCACGTCAAGCCTGCCCGAGCGGCGTGCCGCGGCGATCGTGCCGGCCCAGCGGATGCGTCCGCGTTCGAGCACGCACAGGTGCGTCGCGCCGCGGCGGGATGTCGGCCGCGCGGTGGGTCGACAGTACCCAGGGCCGCCGGCCGCGCGACAGCTGCGCGAGCAGGCGCGCCACGCGCTCGCGGTTGGCGCCGTCCAGCCCGTTGAGCAGTTCGTCGAACAGCAGCAGCCCGGGGCGCATCGCCAGCGCCCGCGCCAGCAGCACGAGCCGGCGCTGGCCGTAGGAAAGCGACAGGAAGCGGCGCCCGGCGAGCGCCGCGATGCCGAGCCGGCGCAGCAGCGCCGCCACGCGCGCGCGCTGCGCCGCCGACAGCGGCCCCTGCGGCAGGTCGCTGCGGGTGAGCCCGGTGCCCACCACCGCCGCGGCGCGCGGGTTCCACTCGTAATGCTGGTAGCGGTCCTGGCGCTCGGCGCCGACGTACGCGATCTCGTCCTTGACGCCGTAGGGCTCGGCATGGCGCTCGCCGCGCCAACGGTAGACGCGCCGGCCGCGCTCCGCCGTGGGCCAGACGTCGCCGGCGAGCAGCTTGAGCAGCAGCGTCTTGCCCGCGCCATTGGCTCCCATCAATACCCAGCGCTCGCCCGGGCGGATGCGCCAGTCGACGGCGCGCAGGATCCGGCGCCCGCCGAGCACGAGTTCCACTCCCACGAGTTCCACGTCCACCGGCTGCACGTCCGAAGGGTCCCTATTCCAGGCGGCCACGAGCGCGGCATTGCGTCCGCCGCGCGCCGGATTGTAGATTCCCGCCACCATGCACAGCCACGTCCCGCGGCGCGCCCGCACCCGCCTCCCCGCCACGCTCGCGCCACTCGCGCTGGCCCTGCTCGCATCGGCCTGCGGCTCCGGCAAGCCGCCGACGCCGGCCACGCCAACCTCCTTCGGGCAGATCGACCGCGCGCGGCTGCTGGCCGCGGACTCGGCGCCGGGCGAGTGGCTCACCAGCGGGCGCGACTTCGGCAAGGGCCACTACTCGCCGCTCGAGCAGATCAACCGCGATTCCGTCGGCCGCCTCGGCCTCGCCTGGTCCTACAGCACCGGCACGCGCCGGGGCCTGGAGGCCACGCCGATCGTCGTCGACGGCGTCATGTACACCTCGGGGGTCGACGGCCGCGTCTACGCGCTCGACGCGCGCAACGGCCTGGAGATCTGGCGCTTCAACCCGCAGGTCGACGCGCAGGTGTACCGCGGGGGCTGCTGCGACGCCGTCAACCGCGGCGTCGCCGTGTGGCGCGGCAAGGTGTACGTCGGTGCCTACGACGGCCGGCTGTACGCGCTCGACGCCGCCGACGGCCACGTGCTCTGGAACGTCGACACGATCGTCGACAAGGCCCGCGCCTACACCTCGAGCGGCGCGCCCGAGGTCGCGGGCGATGTCGTCGTCATCGGCAACGCTGGCGCCGAGTACGACGCGCGCGGCTACGTGAGCGCCTACGACCTCGACAGCGGCCAGCTCGCCTGGCGCTTCTACATCGTGCCGGGTGACCCGGCGAAGCCACGCGAGAATCCCGAGCTCGAGCTCGCGGCGAAGACCTGGGACGCGCACAGCCGCTGGGACGTCGGCCTGGGCGGCACCGCCTGGGACGGCATGGCCTACGACCCCGAGCTCGACCTGCTGTACGTCGGCACCGGCAACGCCGCGCTCTATAACCGCGCCAAGCGCAGCCCTAAGGGCGGCGACAACCTGTTCCTCACCTCGATCCTCGCGATCAACGCGCACACCGGCCGGCTCGCCTGGTACTACCAGGAGGTGCCGGGCGACATGTGGGACTACACGGCCACGCAGCCGATGATCCTCGCCGACCTCGCGATCGGCGGCCTGCAGCGCAAGGTGCTGATGCACGCGCCGAAGAACGGCATCTTCTACGTGCTCGACCGGCGCACCGGCGAGCTGCTGTCGGCGAAGAACTTCGTGCCGGTCAACTGGACGAAGGGCGTGGACCTGAAGACCGGCCGCGCCACCGTCGACGCCGCCGCGGTCGACTACACCACCGGGCCGAAGCTGGTGTACCCCTCCACCATGGGCGGGCACAACTGGAACCCGATGTCCTACGACCCGCGCACCGGCCTGGTCTACCTGCCGACGCTGCGCGCCGCGATGTTCATGCTCGACACCACCAGGGGGCACGAGTACCACCCGGGGCGCATCAACATGGGCGTCACCGCGATGCTCAGCAGCGGCCTGCAGCTCGGCTCGCCCGGGCTCTCGCCCGAGGTGCTGCGCCAGCTCGATGCGCTGGCGCGCCGCGATCCGGAGTCGCGCGTGCTGCGCACCAGCCTCACCGCCTGGGACCCGATCGCGCAGAAGGCCGTGTGGGAAGTCCCCGCCGAGGGCTGGTGGGACCACGCCGGCGTGCTCTCCACCGCCGGCGACCTGGTGTTCCAGGGGACCGACACCGGGCTGCTGCGCGTGTTCGACGCGCACGACGGCCGCGTTCTCAAGGAGATCGACACCGGCTCCTCGATCATCGCCGCGCCGATGAGCTATGCGATCGACGGCGTGCAATACGTCGCGGTGATGGCCGCCTGGGGCGGCGGCGGCTGGTTCATCACGCACCCGGAGAGCGCCGCGTTCAAGTACGGCAACGAGGGTCGCATCCTGGTCTACCGGCTCGACGGCGGGCCGACGCCGAAGCCGCAGCCGATCGCCGACCCCGGCCCGTTGCCCGAGCCGCCGCCGCTCACCGAGAAGCGCGCCGACGTGCTCGCGCGCGGCGGGCTGCTGTTCGCGCAGAACTGCAGCATCTGCCACCAGAACGTGCCGCGCAGCGCGGTCCCGGACCTGCGGCGCATGTCGGCGGTGACGCACCAGACCTTCAACGACATCGTGCTGCGCGGCGCACGCCGCCCGCTCGGCATGCCGCAGTGGAACGACGTGTTCAACGACGCCGATGCCGACGCCATGCACGCCTACCTGGTCTCGATCGCCTGGGAAGCGTATCGCCAGCAGCAGGCCGGCATTGCCGACGCGAGCGCGCCGGTCGCGGCGAAGTAGCCCGCGTCACCGGGGGGGGCCGCTGGCCTCGGGGCAGGACGCCCCGGGGCAGGAACGAGCAGCATGCCGAGGCTGAGCGCCGTGTCGCCGAGGTCGTTCTCCAGCCCATGGCGGCGGATGATGATCACCGCGACGAACATCGCGGGCATCGCCGATCGCAGCGCGCCGACGGTGAGCGGCAGCCCCTGCACGCCGAACGCGTGGCTGCAGGCCAGCACGATTCGCCGGCATCAGCGGCGAACACGCCAGCGTCAGCGCCACCGCGCCACGCCTGCCGGCCATGCGCAGCCGCAACTGCAGCCCCACCGAGAACAGCGCCGGCGGCGAGCGTCTGCGACACCTTGCAGCACCGGCGGTACGGCCGCCGGCCAGCCGCCGAGCGGCCCGAGGGCGAGGTTGATGATCGCGGCGATGAACGCCGGTAGAGCAGCACCTTGCGCGCGATGGCCGCCGCGTCGGCGCGCTCGCCCGAGTAGGCCGCGCCGACCACCGCGCCGCCGATGGTGAGCGCGAGGAAGAAGCCGAGCTGGTCGGCCAGCAGCCCGAGCGAGACCGCGGCGCCGCCGCGCAGCGCATCACCGAGCAGCGGCAGCCCGATGAAGGCGGTGTTGTTGAGCGAGGCCAGCATGACGACCGCGCCGATGCGCTCGCGCCGCCACTGCAGGCGCGCACCGAGCCAGCGCCACCAGCACGACGCTCAGCATGAACATCGCCCACCGCGCCACCACCACGAACCACAGCGTGCGGCTGAAGTGCAGCGTCGGCAGCTCGAGCGCCAGCGCCGGCAGCGCGATGTACAGGATCCACCAGTTGAGGCCGTTGGCGATCGGATCGGCCGCCGGATCGCGGTACGACGGTCGCGATCGCGAGCAGCGCCGGGAGAGGAGCAGGAACTGGGTCATGGGGCCGGCATCTTAATGGACTCGCATCGCGCCCGCGAACGCGCGAACATCGGCATGTCCATCGTGCTCGGCTGGATCGGCGCGCTCGCGCTCATCGCCGTCGGCTTCGCCGGCACGGTGCTGCCAGCGCTGCCGGGCGGTGGCGATCTTCCTCGGCGCGCTGCTCGCCGCCTGGATCGGCCACTTCGAGGCATCGGCTGGCCGACGCTGCTCGTGCTCGCCGTGCTGATGGTGCTTGGCCTCATCGTCGACGCGCTCGCGGCACATCGGCGCGCGTCGTGTCGGCGCGAGCTGCGCGCCGCGGTCATCGGCAGCCTCGTCGGCGGCCTCGTCGGGCTGTTCTTCGCCTGCCCGGGTTCCTCCTCGGTCCATTCGTCGGCGCGGTGGCCGGCGAGTACCTGCAGCGCCGCGCCGCCGGCCAGGCGCTGCGGGTCGGCGTCGGAACTCGATCGACTCGCCCTCGGCACGCTCGCGCGGCTCGGGATCGGCGTGATGATGATCGTGGTGTTCTGCGCGGCCGTGCCGCTCTGCGTCTGGCGGCGGGTCCGCCGCCTGGCCTGCTCGGGGTCAGTTCGCGGACGCCGCCGCTTGCAAGCTGTCCGGAAGCACTGACAGTTCAGACCGCGTTCGCGCTCCTCGGCCTGCCAGTGTGCCCGTGCTCGCGAGGTCGCGGGCCATGTCCAGGCCTGCAACGAAACCTGCCGGGGGATGCACCATGACGCCGATCGTCGCCTGCGTGAGCTGATCCGGACTGCCGTCGCCGGCGCCACCCGCGCCGCGTTGCTCGCTGCGTGCTCGAGCGCCACGCCACCCGCGGCCGCGAGCGCGACGCCCGCCGCCACCGACGCTGCCCTGCCCGCGCCGGCCAGTGCCTCGCCCGATCCGGCTGTTGAATGCGGCCGCCGGTGACACGGCCGCGCCGACCGCTGGCCCGGTACCGCCGCCGCCCCGGCGCCCACTGGCGCTCCTCTGCCAGCACGAGCTACACGCACGGCACGGCCTCCCACAAGGCCGCGGCCGGCCGCGCCGACGCGATGCCCGCGGATTCCGCTACCGCCGCCGCATCGGCGACCGCTGCCGCCACCGCGGCACCGGCCATCGCGCCGGTGTGCGGCAACTGCGGCGTGATCACCGGCATCCGCGAGGTGAAGACCGACGGCAAGGGGAGCGGTGTCGGCATCGTCGCCGGCGGCCTCGCCGGCATCGTGCTCGGCAACCAGATCGGCAAGGGCAACGGCAAGACGCTCGCCAAGATCGTTGCGCGGCGGGCGGCGCCTACCTCGGCAACAAGGTCGAGCAGAAGGCGCGCGCCACGAAGACCGGGAAGTGAGCGTGAAGCTCGACGACGGCAGCCTCGACCGTGGTCACGCTCGACCACGCGCCCGGCCCCGGCGTCGGTGCCAGCGTGCGCATCGCCGACGGCGACCCCATCGCCCGTTGATCGCCGGCCGAAGGCGCCGGGCGGCCGCCTGGCCGGCGGCGGAGTGGCGCGCCCGGAGAGATTCGAACTCCCGACCCTCAGGTTCGAAGCCTGATGCTCTATCCAGCTGAGCTACGGGCGCGCCGTCCGGGCGACATGGTGGCACGGCGTGGTGCCCGCCGGAAAGCCGGCGCCGCGGGCGGGAGCGGCGCTTCTATATAATCGCCCGATGGCCGCCATCGACCCACCCACCGCCGCGCGACTGATCGGCGAGCGGCTCGCCTGCCTGCCGATCGAGTCGCTCCCCGTGGCGCATTGCGTCGGCGCCGTGCTGCGCGAGAACGTCTACGCCGAGCGCGACCAGCCGCCCTTCGACCGCGTCGCGATGGATGGCATCGCGCTCGCCACCGAAACGATCGCCGCGCGCCGCCTGCGCGTACAGGCGTTGCAGGCGGCGGGCGACGCGCCGCTGGCGCTCGACTCGCCCGCCCACTGCATCGAGGTGATGACCGGCACGGTGCTGCCGGCCGGCTGCGACGCGGTCGTGCCCTATGAACGCATCCACCTCGCCGATGGCTGGGCCGAGGTGCCGGCGGACGAGCCGCTGCAGGCCGGGCGCAATGTGCACCGGCGCGGGAGCGACGTGCGGCAGGGCGCGCTGCTGCTCGCGGCCGGCGCCGCGCTGCGCCCGCCCGAGGTCGCGATCGCCGCCGGCGCCGGCATGGCGCGCCTGCGCGTCAGCGCCCAGCCACGCGTGATGGTGATCTCCACCGGCAACGAGCTGGTCGAGCCGGGCGAACCGATCGCGCCCCACCAGGTGCGGCGCTCCAACGTCTACGGCATCGTCGCGGCGCTGCACCGCCAGGGCTTCTCGCGCGTCGCCGACGAACACCTGCACGACGATGCGGGGCAGATCCGCGCGCGCCTCGCCGTGCACCTGCGCAACTACGACGTGCTGATCCTCTCCGGCGGCGTGTCGATGGGCCGCTTCGACCTGCTTCCCAAGGTGCTGCCCGAGCTCGGCGTCGAGCGCGTGCTGCACGGCATCGCGCAGCGCCCCGGCAAGCCGATGTGGTTCGGTGCGAGCCACGACGGCTGCGCGGTGTTCGCGCTGCCCGGCAACCCGGTGTCGACGCTGGTGTGCATGGCGCGTTATGTCGTTCCCGCGCTGTGGGCGGCCATGGGCGCGCAGCCGGGCGAGCCGGAGCGGCTCGCGCTCGCTGACAGCGTTGGCTGGGACTCGAAGCTGACCGGCTTCCTGCCGGTGCGCGTCGCGCTCGACGACTGGGGCCGTCCCTGGGCGCATCCGAGCCCGACCAACGGCTCCGGCGACTTCGCCGCGCTGGCCGGCACCGACGGCTTCGTCGAGCTGCCGCCGGGCCCGAACACCTACGCCAAGGGCTTCGTCACGCGGCTGTATCGCTGGTAGCCCGCGCGCTGGTAGCCTAGCGGCATGGATGAAGGCTCCCGCAACACCGTCTCGCTGGTCGATCGGCTGCCGCCGCGCGACCTGCGCGGCCGCCTGCTCAAGGACCTGCGCATCTCGGTCATCGACCGCTGCAACTTCCGCTGCCCGTACTGCATGCCGAAGGAGCGTTTCCACGAGCACTACCGCTTCCTGAAGTCGCAGGAACGGCTGTCGTTCGAGGAGATCACGCGCCTGGTGCGGGTGTTCACCGAGCTCGGCGTGCGCAAGCTCCGCATCACCGGCGGCGAGCCGCTGCTGCGGCCGCAGCTCGAGGAGCTGATCGGCGATCTGACGACGCTGCCGGGCATCGAGGACGTGGCGCTCACCACCAACGGCGTGCTGCTCGCGCAGCATGCCGCGGCGCTGCGCGCGGCGGGCCTCACCCGCGTGACCGTCAGCCTCGACACGCTCGATGCCGAGGTGTTCGCGCGCATGGCCGGCGGCTACGGCGATCCGGGCGAAGTGCTCGCCGGCATCCACGCCGCGCAGAATGCCCGGCTCGAGCCGATCAAGGTCAACGCGGTGGTGCAGCGCGGCGTCAACGACCACACGCTGCTCGACCTGCTGGCGCATTTCCGCGGCACGGGCGTGATCGTGCGCTTCATCGAGTTCATGGACGTCGGCAGCCGCAACGGCTGGCGGCGCGAGCAGGTGGTGCCCTCGGCGGAACTGCTGGCGCGCATCGCCGCGCGCTGGCCGCTCGAGCCGGCGTCGCCGGGCAACCGCTCCGACGTCGCCAAGCGCTACCGCTTCCTCGACGGCGCCGGCGAGGTGGGCTTCATCTCCTCGGTGACGCAGCCGTTCTGCGGCGACTGCGTGCGTGCCCGCCTGACCTCCGACGGCATGCTGTACGGCTGCCTGTTCGCGACCAGCGGGCTGGACCTGCGCGCACCGCTCCGCGCCGGCGCCGACGATGCGGCGCTGCTCGAGCTGCTGCGCGGCTTCTGGCGCGCACGCGGCGACCGCTACAGCGAGCTGCGCGGCCAGCAGGCCGACGCCGACGAGGGCGCGAAGCGCATCGAGATGAACCACATCGGCGGCTGAGCGGATGGCACGACGCAGACGCAGCCGCGGCGACGGCCTCACGCACCTGGACGCGCGCCGCCGCCCGACCATGGTCGACGTCGGCGGCAAGACCGCCACGCACCGCATCGCCGAGGCCGAGGCGCGCGTGCAGCTGCCGCCGGCCGTGGCGCGCGCGCTGCGCGCCAGCGGCCATCGCACGCGCAAGGGGCCGGTGTTCGACACCGCGATCATCGCCGGCGTCATGGCCGTCAAGCGCACGGCCGACTTCATCCCCTTCTGCCATCCGCTGCCCGTCGAGCACTGCAGCATCGACATCGTGGCGCAGCGCGGCGCCCTGCGGATCCGCTGCCGGGTCGAGACGCACCACAAGACCGGCGTGGAGATGGAGGCGCTCACCGGCGCCACGGTCGCGGCGCTCACGGTGTACGACATGTGCAAGGCGCTCTCGCACGCGATCCGCATCGGCGGCGTGCGGCTGCTGACCAAGTCCGGCGGCAGGCGCACGGTGCGCGCCGGCCGCGTGGTCGCGGCGCGCCCGCCGGTGGAGCGCCGGCGCCGGCGCTGATAGCCTAGCGGCATGACGGCGATCCTCAACGGGCTGGTGCTGGCCGGCGGCCACAGCCGGCGCATGCAGCGCGACAAGGCGGGCCTCGAGTACGACGGCCGCGCGCAGCTCGCGCGCGCCGTGGACCTGCTGGCGCCGCTGGTATCGCGCTGCTGCGTCTCGGTACGCGCCGACCAGCGCGACGACCGGCAGCGCGCCGCCTACCCGGCCATCGTCGATCGCATCCCCGACCTCGGCCCGATCGGCGGCATCCACGCGGCGCAGCAGGAGCAGCCGGCGGCCGCGTGGCTGGTGCTGGCCTGCGACCTGCCCTTCCTCGACGCGGCGACGCTGCAGCAGCTGATCGCCGCCCGGGCGCCGCAGCGGCTCGCGACCGCGTTCCGCAGCAGCCATGACGGCAAGCCCGAGCCGCTGTGCGCGATCTACGAGCCGGCGAGCGCTCCGGCGATCGCGGCCTGGATCGCCGCCGGCAACAAGTGCCCGCGCAACTTCCTCGCGCAGGCCGATGCGGCGCTGCTCGAGCTGCGGGCGCCGGCGGCGCTCGACAACATCAACACGCCGGAGGAATACCAGCAGGCGCGCTCGCGCCTCGGCGCCGGTGGCGCGCGGGCGCCGCGGCGGCTCAAGGTGCGCTACTTCGCGCTGCTGCGCGAGCAGGCCGGGCGCGGCGAGGAGGCGCTCGAGGAGCGCCGCGGCCACGCCGCGCGAGCTGTACGCCGAACTGCAGGCGCGCCACGGCCTGAAGCTCGCACCCGAGTTCCTGCGCGTCGCGGTCAACGACGACTTCGGCAGCTGGTCGCAGGCGCTCCAGGCCGGCGACACGGTGGCCTTCCTGCCGCCGGTGGCGGGAGGCTGATGGCGATGGGCCGCTTCCGCCTGCAGGACACGCCGATCGTGGCCGATGCGCGCACCGCGGGCCTCACGGCCCCGGCCAACGGCGGCTACGTCAGCTTCGAGGGCTGGGTGCGCGACCACAACGAGGGCCGCGCCGTGCGCCGGCTCGAGTACGAGGCGATGAGCGGCCTGGCCGAACGCGAGGGCGAGCGCATCATCGCCGAGGCCTGCGCGCGCTTCGGCGTCGCACACGCGGTGTGCGTGCATCGCGTCGGCACGCTGGAGATCGGCGACATGGCGGTCTGGGTCGGCGTCGCCGGCGGGCATCGCGACGAGGCGTTCCGCGCCTGCCGCTACATCATCGACGAAGTGAAGCACCGCGTGCCGATCTGGAAGAAGGAACACTACGAGCACGGCGATTCGGGCTGGGTGAACTGCGAGCGCTGCGCGACGCACGCGCACGATCACGACCACGACCACGACCACGGGCACCCGCACGAACACGCCGGCGCGCGCGGCGCTGCGCCGGCGCGTCAGAAAGCTGAACCCGCCGCGCCCCGTGCCGCGCCAGCAGCGCGGCACACTCCGCCTCCTCCATGTACAGCGCGCACTTCGTGAGCGCGTCGGCCAGCGTGGCCGTCGGTGCCACGATCGCCGCCGCGTGCGCCATGCGCCGCCGGCCCGGCACGCGGCAGTAGAAGCCCTGGTGTTCGGGCGGCGCCTGCGCTGAAGGCGCGCTGACCGCGAGGGCCGCATCGGCCAGGCGCAGCCGCGGCCCGCCGGCACGGCCCACCTCGATCTCCTCGGCCCGCGCGCCCCACACGCGCAGGTCGCCGCCGGCGTTGACGAGCGCCGCGCCACAGCCGGTGGCCGCGAGCGCCTCGATGGCGCGGTCCACGGCGTAGCCCTTGGCGATGCCGCCGAGGTCGAGGCGCAGCGGTACGCGCGGCAACAACATGGCCTCGGCGCGCCACTGCAGGTCGTCGAATCGCCCGCCACCCTGCGGCAGGCACGGATCGAAGGCACCGCGCGATTCGACGTGCAGCGCAGCGACCGTGCGCAGCAGCGCGGCGGTCCAGGGATCGATCGCCACGGCCTCGCCCGCCCCCGCGGCGTTCAGGCGCGCGAGATCGCTCCCCGCGCGCGCGGGATGCATGAGGGCCTCCACGCGGCGGATCGCCTCCCAGGCTGCCTCCAGGCCCCGCTGCGCGACCACCTCGTCCGGCGCGTCGATGCTCAGGGCCACCAGCGTTCCGAGGGCGGGCCTCAGCCTGTCAATACGAACTTGTCCCATTTGCAAATGCGAATCTAGTGCAATACCATGCGGCTGTGCAATGGAGGCCAATGATTTCATGATGTTACGAAAGTACCCGACTTCGCGACAAATGCTGCGCCGCGCCGGACGCAAACTCGGCGGCCTGGCGCGGGGCGCCTGCCTCGTTGCCGCATTGTGCGGCGCCAGCATCGCGCAGGCCTCCCCCACGCCCGAGGAACTCGAAGCGCGGGTACGGGCGCTGACCGAGCAGCTGCAGGCGCTGCAGGCCGAGGTGGCCGCGATGAAGGCCGCGCCGACGGCCGATGCCGCGGCGCAGGCGCAGGCATCGACGCTTACGCAGGCGTCGACGCCCGCGCCGGCCGAACCGGCCCTGAGCTGGTTCGGCTACGGCGAGGCCACGTACACCAGGCCCGAGCACGGCACCGCCACGGCCGACCTCGCGCGCTTCGTGCTCGGCGCGAGCTACCGCTTCGACGAACGCACGCGCTTCGTCAGCGAGCTGGAGATCGAGCACGCGGTGAGTTCGGCGGACGACGCCGGCGAGGTCGAGGTCGAGCAGGCCTACGTCGAGCGCGCCTTCGGCGCCCACCTGTACGGGCGCGCCGGCCTGATGCTCATCCCGCTGGGCCTGCTCAACGAGACACACGAGCCGACGCGCTACTACGGCGTGCAGCGCAACGGCGTCGAGACGGCGATCATCCCGACGACCTGGCGCGAGGGCGGCATCGCGCTCGAAGGCCGCAGCGACGGCGGCTGGCGCTGGAACCTCGGGCTGACGACCGGCTTCGACCTGTCGAAGTGGGATGCCGCGTCCAGCGAGGGCCTCGAATCCCCGCTCGGCGCCATCCACCAGGAACTGAGCGGCGCGCGGGCCGCGGACCTCTCCGGCTTCGCGGCCGTGAACTACACCGGCATCCCCGGCCTGCGTGCCGGCGCCGGCGTGTTCGCCGGCGGCGTCGGCCAGGACCAGCCGGGGCTGGGCTCGGCCGGCATGAGCCTGTGGGAGGCGCACCTGCGCTGGACGCCCGGCGACTTCTCGCTCGCGGGTCTCTACGCGCGCGGCCACATCAGCGGCACGGCCGCCCTCAACCGCGCGTCCATCGGCCTGCCGACGCCGGTCCCGGCGGATTTCGACGGCTGGTACGCCGAGGCGGCGTGGCGCGGCCTGCGCTTCGGCACGAGCGTGCTCGCGCCGTTCCTGCGCTACGAGCGCTACAACACCGCCGCCGGCTACGCCACGCTCGCGCCGGGTCTCACGCCGCAACCGCTCGCGGCGACACGCGTGTGGATCGGCGGCCTGAACTATGACATCACCGAGGGCGTCGTCGTGAAGGCCGACTACCTCGACCAGCGCGGTCCCGCGCCCACGCGGCGCTTCGACCTCGGCCTGGGCTACGCGTTCTAGGCCAGCGACGAGCCCCGGCACCATGGAGCGTGGCACTGGATCCTGGCTCGGCCTCGCGCTGGTCGGCGGCGCGCTGGCGCCGGCGCCGCCCGTCATCGCCGCCGACTACCTCACGGCCGACGCGGCCCAGCGCGCGCTGTTCCCCGAGGCCGACGCGTTCACGCCGGTGGCGCTGGCGCTGGACGCCGCCGCGCGGCAACGCGTGCTGGCCGCCGCCGGGCCGCAGCCGCGCCACGGCACGCTCGCGGTCTGGGCGGCGCGCCGCGGCGGCGAACTCGTCGGCCACGTGTTCGTCGACGAAGTGCTCGGCCGCGTGGACCTGATCACCTACGCCGCCGGCATCGACACGGCCGGCCGGCTGCGCACGCCGGAGATCCTCAGCTACCGCGAGAGCCACGGCGGCGAGATCCGCGCCGGCGGCTGGCGCCGGCAGTTCGCCGGCCGCGCGGGCCTCGAGGCGCTGCGCCCAGGCCGCGACATCCGCAACATCGCCGGCGCGACGCTCCTGCGAGCACGTCACGCAGGGGATACGCTGGCTCATGGCGCTGTGGCAGGCCGCGCTCGGGCCCGCCAGCGCCGCATCGGGGCCTCCCTGATGGCGGGGCGCCGGCAGCGCTGGCGCGGCATGCCCGCGGCGCTGCGCCGCGCGGCCTGGGGCGTAGTGCTCGCGCTGTGGCTGGAGCGGCACCGCGCTGCTCGCGCTGCAGCTGCTGCTGCGCGTGCCCGGCGAATTCGGCCCGACGCCCCACCCGCTCGAGCCGGCGACGCGCACGCTGCACGGCGTGCTCGCGCTCGCGACGCTCTACCTTGCTCGGGTGGCTCTCGGCGCGCCACGTCGGCGCCGGCTGGCAGGCGGCGCGGCGGCGCGCGACCGGCACGCTGCTGCTCGGCTCGCTGGCGCTGCTGGTGGCGAGCGGCTTCGCGCTCTACTTCGTCACCGCCGACGCGGCGCGTGGCCTCGGGCGCGCGCGCACGACGTGGTCGGCGTGGCGGCGCTGCTGCCGGCGCTGCTGCACTGGCTGCGGCGGCGCGGCTGAAGAGCGCCGCTCAGCGAGCCGGGCCGGCTCAGGCCCGCGTCTGGCCGCTGCCGTGCACGACGTACTTGTAGCTGGTGAGCTGCTCGACGCCGACCGGCCCGCGCGCGTGGAAGCGGTCGGTCGAGATGCCGATCTCGGCGCCCATGCCGAACTCGCCGCCGTCGGCGAACTGCGTCGAGGCGTTGTGCAGCACGATGGCGCTGTCGACGCACGCCAGGAAGCGCTCGGCGGTCGCCGCGTCCTGCGTCACGATCGACTCGGTGTGCGCCGAGCCGTAGCGCGCGATGTGGGCGACGGCCGCGTCGACGCCGTCGACGACGCGCACCGCGATGATCGCGTCCACCGGTGCCCCAGTCGGCCTCGGTGGCCGGCTTGACGCGCGCGTCGACCGCCTGCACGGCGGCATCGCCGCGCACCTCGCAGCCCGCGGCCAGCAGGTCCTGCACCAGCGGCGCGAGGTGCGTCGCGGCGCAGCGCCGGTCCACCAGCAGCGTCTCGGCCGCGCCGCAGATGCCGGTGCGGCGCATCTTGGCGTTCAGCACGATGGCACGCGCCATCGCCAGGTCGGCCGCGCCGTCGACGTAGACGTGGCAGTTGCCCTCGAGGTGGCCGATCACCGGCACGCGCGCCTCCTTCTGCACGCGCGCCACCAGGCTCTTGCCGCCGCGCGGCACCAGCACGTCGATGAACTCGGTCATGCCGGAGAGCATCTCGCCGACCGCCTCGCGGTCGTTGGTCGGCACCAGCTGGATCGCGGCCAGCGGCAGGCCGGCGGCCTGCAGCCCGGTGACCAGGCAGGCGTGGATCGCGGCGCTCGAGCGCATGCTCTCCGAGCCGCCGCGCAGGATCACCGCGTTGCCCGACTTCAGGCAGAGCGCGCCGGCGTCGGCGGTCACGTTCGGGCGGCTCTCGTAGATGATGCCGACCACGCCGAGCGGCACGCGCACGCGCTGGATCCGCAGGCCATTCGGCCGGGTCCACTCGGCGATGACGGTGCCGACCGGATCGCCCAGCGCGACGATGTCGTCGAGCCCGCGTGCGATGGCTTCGACGCGCTTGGCATCGAGCTTCAGCCGGTCGAGCATCGCGGCGCCGAGCCCGGCGGCGGTCGCGGCCGCCATGTCGGCCTCGTTGGCCGCGAGGATGTCGGCGACGCGCGCGCACGCACCGTGGCGGCCGCGACGCCAAGCGCCCGGTCCTTGGCCGCGGTCGTGGCGAGCGCCAGCTCGTCCGCCGCCGCCACCGCGGCACGCCCGATCTCCTGCATCACGCTGCGTACGCTCATCCCTCACCCACCTCGTGCTGCAGGATGACGAGGTCATCCCGGTGTTCAGTTCGTCGCGGCCGCGGAACCCAGCAGCGCCTCGATCTCGGCGCTGCGCCGGCCCATGATGCGGGCGGCGTCGGCGTCCGGAGTAGGCGGCGATGCCGCGCGCCACTTCGCTCCCTTCGGCCGTCAGCACGCTGATGGTCTCGCCGGACTCGAAGCGCCCGAGCGTGCCGGTCACGCCGGCGGGCAGCAGGCTCTTGCCGGCACGCAGCGCGGCGAGCGCGCCGGCATCGATATGCACCGCGCCGGCCGGCCGCAGCGTCCCGGCGATCCACTGCTTGCGCGCCGCCACCGGCGTCGAGGCCGGCAGGAACCAGGTGCAGCGCGCTCCGGCCTCGATGCGCTTGAGCGGGTGCGGGTGGTGCCCGGCGGCGATGCACAGGTGGCAGCCGGCGCCCACCGCGATGCGCGCGGCCACGATCTTGGTCGCCATGCCGCCGGAGCCGACGTCCGAGGCCGAGCGCCCGGCCATCGCCTCGATCTCCGGCGTGATGTGCAGCACGCGCTCGAGGTAACCGAAGTGCTGGCCGGCGAGGCGTGGCAGCAGCTTGTCCGCGTCCGCCGCAGCAGCCGCGCCGTGGCAGCCCGCGCAGGCACGCGCGTAGGCGGACTGCCCCGCTGCGAGCTCGCGACCGGTGCCGGTGCCGGCCGGCGCCTGCGGCTGCAGCGCGGCCGCATAGGCCGCGACGTCGGCGATGTCCCGCGCGCCCTCCAGGTGGCGGCGATCCGCGAAGTGTTCCATGCGCAGGTCGCGGCGCTGCTGGCGGCGCACGTCGACGAGCTGCTTGACGATGATGCGCTGCGGCTGCGCGCCGATCGCCGGCACGGTGCCGTCGGCGACGCCGCCGCCGTCGGCACCATGGCAGGCCGCGCAGGTTGCGTACAGCGATGCACCGCGCGTCGCATCACCCGGCTGCGCCAGCGATTGCGACAGTTCCGAGACCGCGCTCGCGGCCGCGAATGCCGCCGCGCTGCAGAGCAGCGCGATCGAACCGACTGCCCGTGCCAGATCCTTGCGCGCCGTCCGTTGCATCGCGATGTCACCGGATTTTCACAGATTCTCCGGGGACTCTAGGCCAAGGCACGGTGACCCAGATCGGTAGATGTACGTAAGCGTACGACGCGGTTGCCGGCTGCTACGTGATTTACGTATTCAAGCATTGATGCGGTGCTTCAACATGGCGGCCTGCCGCAAGTCTCGTTGCCGGCAGACACTCCATAAAGGCTTGAAGAGCACCACAAAATGACTGCATACCAGTTCGGACAAGCTGCGTCCGTCGCAGCGGGCACGCTCGGCGGGACCGGACCCGCCGGCGGATCGACGGCGCTGGCACAGGATCGGGTCGCAGCGGACGCGGGCTACAACGATCGCGTCGTGCGCCAGTTCGCGATCATGACCGTGATCTGGGGCATCGTCGGCATGCTCGTCGGCGTGATCATCGCGGCCCAGCTGCTGATCCCGGCGCTGAATTTCGACCTGCCGTTCCTGACCTACAGCCACCTGCGGCCACTGCACACCAATGCGGTGATCTTCGCTTTCGGCGGCTCGGCGATCTTCGCCACCTCCTACTACATCGTGCAGCGCACCTGCCAGGTGCGGCTGATCTCGGACGGGCTGGCGGCGTTCACCTTCTGGGGATGGCAGCTCATCATCCTGCTCGCGGCGATCTCGCTGCCCATGGGCTGGACCACCGGCAAGGAGTACGCCGAGCTCGAATGGCCGATCGACCTGCTGATCGCGGTCGTGTGGGTGGCGTACGCGATCGTGTTCATCGGCACGCTGGTCAAGCGCAAGGTCGAGCACATCTACGTTGCCAACTGGTTCTTCGCGGCCTTCATCATCACCGTCGCCGTGCTGCACATCGTCAACAGCGCGGAGATCCCGGTCACGCTCACCAAGAGCTACTCGGCGTACGCCGGCGTGGTCGACGCGATGGTGCAGTGGTGGTACGGCCACAATGCCGTCGGCTTCTTCCTGACCGCGGCGTTCCTCGGCATGATGTATTACTTCGTGCCGAAGCAGGCCGGCCGCCCGGTCTACTCGTACCGCCTCTCGGTGGTGCACTTCTGGACGCTGATCGCGATCTACATGTGGGCGGGCCCGCACCACCTGCACTACACCACCCTGCCCGACTGGGCGCAGACGCTCGGCATGGTGTTCTCGGTGATGCTGATCGCGCCGTCCTGGGGCGGCATGATCAACGGCATCATGACGCTCTCGGGCGCGTGGCATAAGCTGCGCACCGACCCGATCCTCAAGTTCATGATCGTGTCGCTGTCGTTCTACGGCATGTCGACCTTCGAAGGGCCGATGATGTCCATCAAGACGGTGAACGCGCTGTCGCACTACACCGACTGGACCATCGGCCACGTGCACTCCGGCGCCCTCGGCTGGGTGGCGATGGTCACGATCGGCGCCCTCTACATCCTGATCCCGCGCCTCTACGGCCGCACCAGCATGTGGAGCACGCGCCTGATCGACTGGCATTTCTGGATCATGACCATCGGCATCGTGCTGTACGTCGCCGCGATGTGGATCGCCGGCGTCATGCAGGGCCTGATGTGGCGCGCCACCAATCCCGACGGCACGCTCACCTACACCTTCGTCGAGTCGCTGCAGGCCACGTACCCGTACTACGCGGTGCGCCTGGTGGGCGGCCTGCTGGTGCTGGTCGGCATGTTCATGATGGCCTACAACGTGATCCGCACGATCCAGCAGCGTGCCTCCAGCATCGAGCAGCCGGTCATGGCCCCGGCGCACGCCTGAGCAGGGACAGCGGGAGAGACAGAACCATGAAACACGACGTTATCGAAAAGAACATCGGCCTGCTGGGCGTGCTGGTCGCCGTGGTCATCAGCTTCGGCGGACTCGCCGAGCTGGTGCCGCTGTACCTGTCGAAGCAGACGGTCGAGCCCGCCCCGGGCGTCAAGCCGCTGCCGGCGCTGGAGCTCGAGGGCCGCGACGTCTACATCCGCGAAGGCTGCTACAACTGCCATTCGCAGTTGGTGCGGCCGCTGCGCGCCGAGACCGAGCGCTACGGCCACTACTCGCTGGCCGGCGAGTCGGTGTACGACCACCCGTTCCAGTTCGGCTCCAAGCGCACCGGCCCCGACGTGGCGCGCGTCGGCGGCCGCTATTCCGACGAATGGCATCGCCTGCACCTGAACAACCCGCGCGACGTGGTGCCGGAGTCGAACATGCCGGCCTTCCCGTGGCTGGCGAGGAACGTCCTCAACGACAGCCTCACGCCGAAGAAGATGCAGGCGCTGCGGCTGGTGGGCGTGCCCTACTCGGACGCCGACATCGCCGGAGCCGGCGCCGCGGTGCAGGGCAAGACCGAGATGGACGCGCTGGTGGCCTACCTGCAGGGCCTGGGCCTCGCCGCCCAGGGCTGGAAATGACGGAAGTCCGAAGGAGCGAACATGAGTGATTTCTTCGGGCATCTGAGCGGTGTGATCACCGCAGTGCTGATGCTGACCTTCGTCGGCATCGTGCTGTGGGCCTGGAGCGGTCGGCGCCGGGCGGCCTATGAGGCCGCGTCCCGGCTGCCGCTCGAGGAAGATCCGGCCATCGCCGCCACCACTTCGAACAGGGAGCGTCTGCCGTGAGCTCTGGAATCAGCATCTACATCATCGTACTCACCGTTCTCAACATGATCGGCGCCGTGGCGCTGCTGTGGTGGACGCGTCGCTCCCACGGCGAGGCCGAGAAGCCGGGCGCCGACACCACCGGCCACGTGTGGGATGGCGACTTGCGCGAGTTCAACAACCCGCTGCCGCGCTGGTGGCTGTGGCTGTTCCTGATCTCGGTCGCCTTCGCGGTCGGCTACCTGGTCCTGTATCCGGGCTTCGGCAGCGCCGCCGGCAGCCTCGGCTGGACTTCCACCGGGCAGCACGCCGAGCAGGCGGCCGCCGCCGAGAAGCTCGCCCAGCAGACGCTGGCGAAGTTCGACGGCCGCGGCATCGAGGAACTGATGAAGGACCCGGCGGCGCGCACGATCGGCCGCAACCTGTTCGTCAACAACTGCGCCGTGTGCCACGGCTCCGACGGCCATGGCGCGCTGCACTTCCCCAACCTGGCCGACAAGGACTGGAAGTGGGGCGGCGATCCGGCGACGGTCGAGGCCTCGATCGCCAACGGCCGCACCGGCGTGATGGCGCCGTGGAAGGACGTGATCGGCGAGTCGGGCGTCGATGACGCGGTGGCCTACGTGCTGTCGCTGTCGAAGCGCGACGCGCCGTTCGGCAACGCGGCGCACGGCGGCGAGCTGTTCAAGCAGTACTGCATCGTCTGCCACGGCGATCAGGGCCAGGGCAACCCGACGCTGGGCGCGCCGAACCTGACGGACAACATCTGGCTGCACGGCGGCTCGCCGGAGCAGATCCGCGAGACGATCCGCTTCGGCCGCACCGGCATCATGCCGGCCCAGCAGGAACGCCTGGGCGCCGCGCGCGTCCGCCTGCTCGCCGCCTACGTCCTGGGACTGGGCGAATAGCACCCTTCCGGGCGACAATCGTGTCCTGACGGTTGTCGCCCGGAGGTTCCCCGTGAGCGTTGAGATCGAGCCACCCACCGGCGCCGCGCCAGTGGCGGAGCAGCGTCGTGACCTCGGCGCGCGCGCGCGCGCCGCCGGCATCGTGGTATGGTCATCGTTCATGGCCGCCGCCGCCGGGACCATGTTCTTCTTCGCCTTCATCGCCCCGACGGACATCATCGGGCCCACCGACGGCAGCGGCTGGCAGGACCACCTGGGCATCTACTCGCTGGGCTTCTTCGGCCTTTGGTGCCTCGCGGCAGTGGCCAGCGCCCTCGCGCTGTACCTGCACCACGGCATCGAGCACAAGTAGGAGATCGGATCGTGACGAACAACGGGGGTGCGGGCGCAGCGGCGCCCGCATCCGAAAGCTATTACGCTGCCCACAGGAAGATCTATCCGCGCGAGGTCAGCGGACGCTTCCAGCGGCTGCGCAACCTGGCGCTGTGGACCCTGCTCGGCCTGTACTACCTGCTGCCGTGGATCCACCTGCACGGCCGCCAGGCGGTGCTGTTCGACCTGCGCGCCCGCCAGTTCTACATCTTCGACCTGGTGCTCTGGCCGCAGGATTTCATCTTCCTCACCTGGCTGCTGGTGCTCGCCGGACTGTCGCTGTTCTTCTTCACGGCGGTGGCCGGGCGGCTGTGGTGCGCCTACTCCTGCCCGCAGACCGTGTGGACCGAGGCGTTCCTGTGGCTCGAGCGGCTGGCCGAGGGCGGGCGCGCGCGGCGGCTGATGCTCGACGCCGCGCCGTGGTCGCTCGCCAAGCTGGGGCGCAAGGGCCTGAAGCAGCTGCTTTGGATCACGTTCGCGCTCTGGACCGGTTTCACCTTCGTCGGCTACTTCTCGCCGATCCGCGACCTGGGCCTGCGCGTGCTGGCGCTCGACCTCGGGCCCTGGGAGACCTTCTGGTCGCTGTTCTACGGCTTCGCCACCTACGGCAACGCCGGCCTGCTGCGCGAGCAGGTCTGCAAGTACATGTGCCCGTACGCGCGCTTCCAGAGCGCGATGTTCGACAGGGACACGCTGATCATCACCTACGACGCCGAGCGCGGCGAGCCGCGCGGCGCGCGGCGCCGCGGCGCGGACCCCAAGGCGACGGGACTCGGCGACTGCGTCGACTGCCTGGCCTGCGTGCAGGTCTGCCCGACCGGCATCGACATCCGCAAGGGCCTGCAGTACGAGTGCATCGCCTGCGCCGCCTGCATCGATGCCTGCGACGAGGTCATGGAGCGCTACAGCCGGCCGCGCGGCCTGGTGCGCTACACCACCCAGCACGCGCTCGACCACCGGACCACGCACGTGCTGCGGCCGCGCATCATCGTCTACGGCGCGCTGCTCGCCCTGCTGTTCGCCGGCTTCATCGCCGCGCTGTCGATGCGCAAGCCGATCGGCCTGGACGTGATCCGCGACCGCAACGCGCTGTACCGCATGCTCGACGACGGACGCATCGAGAACGTCTACACGGTCAAGATCCTCAACAAGAGCGAGCATGGCCACGACTTCAGCGTGGGCGTGAGCGGCCCCGGCGAGCTCGCGCTCGATCCGGCGGCGCCGCGCTACAGCGTCGGCCCCGGCGCCGTCTACACCGCGATCCTCAGGGTGCGGCGCCCGGCCTGGGGCAGCGCCAGGGGCTCGGGCACGATCCACTTCGAGGTGGTCGCGGCCGATGACCCGCGGATCCACGTGGCGCACGAGGCGCGCTTCCTGGCGCCGGCGCAGTAGAATCGGCCCCATCCCCGCCCGAGGACCCGCCATGAACGACACCGCCGCCCCCGCCGTCGCCGGCAACCGCCGCAATCCGGCCCTGTGGCTGGTCGTCGGGCTGCCGCTGGTCGCGGTCGTGGCCAGCGCGATCTCGGTGGTGCTGGCCTTCCGCGGCGGCGACGTGCCGCTGCCGGCGCGCTATCACTGGGAGGGCAGCCAGCTCGGCGCCGACCAGGCGCGGCTCGACGCCGCGGCGCGGCGCGGCATCGGCGCCGACTTCACTTTCGACGTCGCCACCGGCCAGTGCCGCGTGGTGCTGCAGGGCGCCACGCCTGCCACGCTGCAGCTCGACCTGGCGCACGCGACCCTCGGCGGCGTCGACCAGCACGTGGCACTGCAACGCGACGGCGCGGCCTACACCGGCGCCTGCGCGCCGCTCGCGCGGGGCCACTGGTGGCTGCAGCTCGCCGACCCCGGCGACGACTGGCTGCTGCGCCAGCGCATCGCGCGGTGAACGCCAGCAGCGCGCACCTGACCTGGGTCGACGGCGCCACCGGCAGCGCCGAGACGCAGTTCTTCGCCGAGGGCATGCGCTGCGCCAACTGCGCGCGCTCGATCCGCAAGACCGTGGGCGAACTTCCCGGCGTGCGCCACGTCGACGTCAACCTCGCGACCGCGCGCGTCAGCGTCGGCTGGGACCCGGAGCGGCTATCGCTCGACCGCGTGCTCGACAGCATCAGCGGGCTCGGCTTCCGGCCGGTGCCGATGCTGGGCGACGCCGCCGTGGCCACGCGCCGCAGCGAGCGGCGCACGGCGCTCAAGCGCATCGGCCTCGCCGGCCTCGGCAGCATGCAGATCTCGATGTACACGGTCGGCCTGTACGCCGGCGCCTTCAGCGGCATCGAGGCCGACATGGCGCGGCTGCTGAAGATCACCAGCATGTGGATCACGTTGCCGATCCTGCTGTACTCGGGCGCGCCGTTCCTGCGCGGCGCCTGGCAGGACCTGCGCCGCCGCAGCCTCGGCATGGACGTGCCGGTCGCGGCCGCGCTGGTGCTGGCCTTCGCCGCCAGCACCTACAACACGCTGCGCAATTCCGGGCAGGTGTACTTCGATTCGGTGACGATGTTCATCTTCTTCCTGCTGATCGGCCGCTTCGTCGAGGCGAACATGCGCCGCGGCAGCCTCGATGCCACCGAGGCGCTGGCACGGAGCCTGCCGGCCACCGCGCAGCGCATCACCGCGGCCGGCGGCAGCGAGCGGGTCGCGCTGATGGACATCCGCCAGGGCGACCGGCTGCTGATCGCCACCGGCGCGGTGATCCCCGTGGACGGCGAGCTCGAGACGGCCACGGCACTGGTGGACGAATCGCTGGTGAGCGGCGAGTCCGCCGCGGTCAGCCACGCCGCCGGCGCGACGCTGCTCGGCGGCGCGGTCAACGCCGGCGAGCCGCTCACGCTGCGCGCCCGCACCGATGCGCGCGGCTCGACGCTGGCCTCGATGATCGCGCTGATGGAGCGCGCCCAGTCGGAGCGGCCGCGCGTGGCGCTGGCGGCCGACCGCGCCGCGGCCTGGTTCGTCGCCTCGATCCTGGCGCTCTCGCTGCTGGTCGCCGGCCTGTGGCTGTGGTT
>JAXMGO010000016.1:0-104692 GCA_046347255.1 Steroidobacteraceae bacterium | reverse complement strand
GCACGTCGGCCATGCCCTCGACCCGCTCGATGCGGCCATCGGCGCGCGGTGCGAGCCCGATGCTGTCGCACAGGGCGCTGAGCTGGAACAGCGTCTGCAGGTCGTGGTAACCGTCGGCGCGGCGACCGACGACGTGCAGGAACAGGTTCAGCTTCGCCGGCGCCGGCCACCAGGTGAAGTTCATCGCAGCCGCCACGCCTGCACCAGCAGCCGCACGCGCACCGCCTCGCGCCGCAGCGTCAGGCGCCGCGGCAGCCACCGCCCTCCGCTCGCCTGGTACTCGGCGTAGTCGATGCTCCAGCCGTCCTGCACCAGGCGCGCGAGGCGCTGCTCGCCGTCGAGCGTCTCCTCGGCCGGCCGCGCCGGATCGGCCGCGCCCAGCAGCCAGTAGCGCAGGCTCGCGAACGGCGGCTCGAAGCCGAACTCGCGCTCGATGCTGGCGCTCGCCTCCGCGCCCGTGAGCCGCGCGCCGCGGCTCGTGGTCACGCTGAGCTCATCGCCCCGCTGGTCGATGCGCGCCGCGCCGACGCCGAGCGGCGCCGCGAGGTCGACGCGCGCCGCCGCGCCGTGCTGCGCCCAGCGGAGCGTCGCGTTGAAGCCGCCGGTGCCGGTCGCCACGGCCACGCGGCCGCGCAGGTCGAAGCCCTCGATCCGCTGCAGCGCGTCGCGCCGCTCCGGCCAGGCGAGCGGCGCCGGCGCGCGCGGCGGCAGCGTGGCGCAGCCGGCCAGCAGCAGCAGCAGGAATGCGCTGAGCGCACGGATGCGCATGCGGCTGCGCTAGATCGGGGTGCCCGTGGTCGGATCGAGCACCGGGCCCGCCGGTGCCTCGCCGGGCAGCAGCTGCGGCGCGTGCGCCTGCACCGTGGCGCGCAGCGTCGCGTTGTCCGGATCCGCCGCCAGCGCCTGCGACCAGATGGCGCGCGCGCGTGCCTCATCGCCGCTCGCCCAGGCGACCTCGCCGTAGTGCGCGGCGATGTCGCCGTCGCGGAACAGCCGCCAGGCGCGCTCCAGCTGGACCAGCGCCGGCTGCAGCGCGCCGCGGCGGTAGCTCACCCAGCCGAGGCTGTCGAGGATCGCCGGGTTGTCCGGCTCGGACTCGAGCGCGGCGCGGATCAGCTTCTCGGCGCGCGGCAGCTCGCGCGAGTGGTCGGCGAGGATGAAGCCGAGCGCGTTGGTGAGCGTCGCGTCGCGCGGGCGCGCGCGATGCAGCTGCTCGAGGGCCTGCACCGCCTCGTCGGTGTGCCCGGCGCGCTCCAGCAGGATGGTGCGCTGGTAGGCGACCTCGGGATGCGCGGGGAAGCGCTGGCGCGTCGCCTCGATCTGCTTGAGCGCCGCATCGCCCGCGCCGCCGTCCATCAGCAGCTGGGCGCTCTCGAGCTCGGCCAGCACGCGCGCGGCGATGCCGCTGCCCGCGTCCTGCGCCAGGAGCCCGAGCGCCTGCTCGCGCTCGCCGGCCGCAAGCAGCAGCCGCGCGGCGCGGTGGCGCGCCGCGCCCTCGAGCGCGGTGCCGCCGAGCAGCGCATAGCCGCGCAGCGCGACGCCACGGTCGCCGCGGCGCTCGGCGATGGCCGCGAGGTAGTAGATCGCGAGCGGCGCGCCCTGCGGATCGTGCAGCTGCGCGGCGAAGCGCTGCTGCGCGTCGGCGTAGTCGGCGCGGTTGAAGGCCATGATCGCCAGGCGCCGCTCGGCCTCGTTGCGCTGCGCGGCGTCCTCGCGCAGCGCCTCGGTGCCGGCGCGCGCCTCGGCATCGCGCCCGAGCAGCTCGAGCACGTCCACTTCGGCGAAGGCGTTGCCCTTGGCGTCGGCGGCCCGCGCCGCGCGCGCCGCGGCCAACGCACCCGCGGCGTCGCCGCGTCCGGCGAGCGCACGCGCCAGCAGCGCCTGGGCGGCGCCGGCCGGCGCGCCGCCGCGCAGCGCCTCGGCGCCGAGCCGCGCGGCGTCGGCGAGCCGCCAGCCATCGAGCGCCAGCTCGCCGAGCGCGAGCCGCGCGGCCGGCGCATCCAGGCCCGGTGCGCGCGCCGCTGCCAGCAGCCCGTAGGCGTGGGCCGCGCCGAGCGTGCGCCCGAGGCTCGCGATCTCCTCCGGGAAACCCGTCTTGCGCACCGCGCCGGTGGCGAGCAGCGCGTTCAGGTCCTGCGCGGCCGCCGCCAGGTGCTCGAGCGTCACGTCCAGCCGCAGCTGCGCGCGCAGCGCGTCGGCATCGCCGGGCGCGAGGGCACGCCAGCGCGCGAGTGCGCGCCCGGCCGCATCGAACTGGCCGCAGTCGAGCGCGATGCCGGCGGCGCGCCCGGCGAGCGCGGCGTCGTCGACGCGCCGGATCGCGCTGCCGTACTCGCGCGTCGCCGCGGCGCAGTCGCCCGCCTGCAGCGCCACCTCGGCGCTGAGGATCTCGGCATTGGCATCGGCGCGCGCCTGCTCGTCGGCGGCGGCGCGTTCCTCGGCCGTGGCGCTCGCGGCCGCGACCGGCCACGCGCCCAGCACGCACAGCAGCAGCGGGAGCAGGCGCGGCGCGCACGGCTGGCAAAGCTTCATGATCGTGCCACTATAGCGGAAGATGAATGCAACCATCCGCCAAAAGCTGGAAAAGGCCTGCGAACGTCACGAGGAGGTCGGGCGGCTGCTGGCGGACCCCGAGGTGATCGGCGGCGGCACGCAGTTCCGCGAGCTGTCGATGGAAGTCGCGCGGCTGCAGCCGCTCGCCGACGCCTTCCAGGACTACCGCCGGCTCGAGGCCGAGCTGGCCGCCGCGCGCGAGCTGCTCGGCGAGGACGACGCCTCGCTGCGCGAGCTCGCCGGCGAGGAAATCCCGCGGCTCGAGGCGGCGCTCGAGGAGCGGCGGCGCGGGCTGCAGCAGCTCCTGCTGCCGCGCGACCCGCGCGACGAGCGCGGCATCTACCTGGAGATCCGCGCCGGCACCGGCGGCGACGAGGCCGCGATCTTCGCCGGCGACCTGCTGCGCATGTACAGCCGCTACGCCGAGGGACGCGGCTGGCGCGTGGAGATGCTGAGCGAGAACCCGGGCGAGCACGGCGGCTTCCGCGAGGTGATCTGCCGTGTCGAGGGGCGCGGCGTGTTCTCGCGCCTGAAGTTCGAATCCGGCACGCACCGCGTGCAGCGCGTGCCGGCGACCGAGGCGCAGGGCCGCATCCACACCTCGGCCTGCACGGTGGCGATCCTGCCCGAGCTCGACGAGATCGAGCGCGTGGAGATCAACCCGGCGGAGCTGCGCATCGACACCTACCGCTCATCCGGCGCCGGCGGCCAGCACGTCAACAAGACCGATTCGGCGGTGCGCATCACGCACCTGCCCACCGGGCTGGTGGTCGAGTGCCAGGACGAGCGCTCGCAGCACAAGAACCGCGCGCGCGCCATGGCGCTGCTGCAGGCGCGGCTGCTGGCGGCCGAACAGGACCGGCAGGCCTCGGCGCAGGCCGCGAGCCGCAAGCTGCAGGTCGGGAGCGGCGACCGCTCCGAGCGCATCCGCACCTACAACTTCCCGCAGGGACGCGTCACCGACCACCGCATCAACCTGACGCTCTACCGCCTCGACGCGGTGATGCAGGGCGAGCTCGACGAGCTGCTCGACGCCCTGCAGCAGGAACATCAGTCGGAGCTGCTGGCCGCCGAATAGAGCACGATGCCGAGGGCGGTGACGAACAGCATCCCGGCCCCGAAGCAGGCGATGCCGAGCGCGACGGCCACCGCGTTGCCGGCGGCGCTGCCCGCCGGGACCAGCGCGCCGAGCACCAGCGCCGCGAGCACCAGCGTGGTGAGGACCGTCACCGCCAGGATCAGGAACGCGATCACGATGGCGGCGCAGTACTTCCACCACAGCGGCTGCACCAGCCGCACGCTGCGCACCAGCGCCGCCCACGGCCCCACCGGCTCGAACAGCACCACGCACCAGATCACGAACGAGCACACCGCGACGTACACGCCGGGCACGACGAGCAGCATCAGCCCGACGCCCACCGCGACCTGGCACAGCACGATGGCCGCGACCAGCACCGCGAGGCGGCGCGCCGCGGTGCCGAGCACGGACCCGGGTTCGCCGTGGCCGCCGAGCACGAGCCCGCGCTGCCGCAGGATCGCCACGCTCCCGAGGAACAGGTACGCCACCATCGCCACGACGTAGACGGCCCAGTACCCCGGGTCGCTGGGCAGCTGCGGCGGCCGCGGGATCGGCAGCCCGGCGATGCTCAGGTACAGCGTCGGCAGGTAGGCGCACAGGATGGCGATCATCGCCAGCGGCAGGCACTTGGGCAGCGTCGCGCGCCAGATGCGGCTGGCGGCTTCGAGCAGCTCGCTGACGCCGGCGGTGCGCGGCGGGAGCGAGGGGGCGGCGCTCATGCGAAACTCCATCGGATGACCGGCAGCCAATCTAGCAGACCCCGATGAGCGGCGCGGCCCCGATCGGCCCCACGGTCGCGGCGCTGCTGCGCGCGGCCACGGCGCGCCTGGCCGCGGCCGGCACGCCGCGGCTCGATGCCGAGCTGCTGCTCGCCGAGGTCCTGGGGCTCGGCCGCGGCGCGCTGCTGGCGCACGGCGATGATCCGCTGGCAGCCGCCGTGGTGGCACGCTTCGAGACGCTGGTCGGGCGGCGCGCCGCCGGCGAGCCGCTCGCCTACCTCACCGGCCGGCGCGAGTTCTGGTCGCTGGCGCTCGCGGTCACGCCCGACGTGCTGGTGCCGCGCCCCGAGACCGAGCTGCTGGTCGAGCGCGCGCCTGCGCTGCGCGACGCCGGGCCCTGCGCGGTCGCCGACCTCGGCACCGGATCGGGCGCCATCGCCCTGGCGCTGGCGCGCGAGCGGCCCGCCTGGCGCATCCTCGCCACCGACCGTTCGGCCGCTGCGCTCGCCGTGGCGCGCGGCAACGCGGCGCGGCTCGGCATCGCCAACGTCGAGTTCGCGCAGGGCGAGTGGTGCGCGGCGCTCGGCGCGCGCCGCTTCGCATTGATCGTGAGCAACCCGCCCTACATCGCCGCCGCGGACCCCGCCCTCGCCGATCCGGCGCTGCGCCACGAGCCCGCCGGGGCGCTGTGCCCCGGCCCGACCGGCCTGGAGGCGCTCGCGGCGATCGCCGGGCAGGCGCGCGACCACCTCGAGCCCGGCGGCCACCTGCTGCTCGAGCACGGCGCCGGCCAGCGGGAAACACTGGCGCGGCTGCTTGTTTCGCTGGGGTATGCTCACGTACGCTGCCACGCCGATCTGGCCGGGCTGGACCGGGTCACCGAGGCACGCGCGCCCTAGCAGACTTCCAGCCCTGGCCGACTTCCACAAGGACTCCACATGGTACGTTTCGAGACCTCGCACGGCGGCTTCACCGTGCAGCTGTTCCCGAAGGAGGCGCCGCTGACGGTCGCCAACTTCCTCGCCTACATCGACGCCGGCTTCTTCGACGGCACGATCTTCCACCGCATCGTCCCGGGCTTCGTGATCCAGGGCGGTGGCCTCACCGCGGACTTCTCGCAGAAGAAGACCAGCCCGCCGGTGCGCAACGAGGCCGCCAATGGCCTGAAGAACCAGCGCGGCACGCTGTCGATGGCACGCACCAACGACCCGCACAGCGCCACCTCGCAGTTCTTCGTCAACCTGAGCGACAACGACTTCCTCGATCCCTCGCCGGGCAATGCCGGCTATGCGGTGTTCGGCCGCGTGGTCGAGGGCCTGGACGTCGTCGACCGGATCGCGACGGTGCGCACCGGCCGGCGCAGCGGCTACACCGACGCGCCGATGGAAGACGTGCTGATCAATTCGGCGCGGCGGCTGGACGACACGGTTCGCTGAGGGCGCGCGGGCCAGAGGGTCCTCCAGGCGCGGCATGGCACGGGGCGGCGGATGGCTGCGGCGGGCGGGGCGCTGGGCGCTGGCCGGCGTGCTGTCGGCGCTCGCGGCCGCGGTGCTGCTGGTGCTGCTGCTGCGCTGGGTCGATCCGCCTGCGAGCGCGTTCATGCTCGAGGCGCGCTGGGACGCGTTGATCGGCGGCGAGCCCGACTACGTCCAGCGCTACCGGTGGGTCGACCTCGAGGACATCTCGCCGCAGATGGCGATGGCGGTGATCGCCTCCGAGGACCAGCAGTTTCCCTTCCACGCGGGCTTCGACTTCAAGTCGATCCGCGAGGCGGTGCGCCACAACGCGCACAGCCGGCGGGTGCGCGGCGCCAGCACCATCAGCCAGCAGGTGGCCAAGAACCTGTTCCTCTGGTCCGGGCGCAGCTACGTGCGCAAGGGGCTGGAGGCCGGGTTCACCGTGCTGATCGAGTGGCTGTGGCCGAAGGAGCGGATACTGGAGATGTATCTCAACATCGCCCAGTTCGGCCGCGGCACCTACGGCGTGGAAGCGGCCGCGCAGCGCTATTTCCGCAAGCCGGCACGCCGGCTGCAGCGCGCCGACGCCGCGTTGCTCGCCGCAGTGCTGCCCAATCCGCTGCGCTTCCGGGTCGAGGCGCCCTCGCCCTACGTGCGCTCGCGCCAGGCCTGGATCCTGGGGCAGATGGTGGGACTGGGCGGCACGGCCTACCTGGATGAACTGGAGGCGCCCGGCGTTGAACCGGGTGCCGGACGGCGCGGTCATAGATAATGGTCCCGGGAGCCTGCAGCAAGCCCCGGATCGGAGGAGACATGTCGACCCTGCGCACCATCGCCACCCTCTGCCTGGCCACGGCCGCGCTGGGCCTTGCCACCGCGGCCAGCGGGGAGGAACCGGCCCCGAAGGCCGCGGCCACGCCGGCCAAGCCGAAGGAGGCGCGCATTTCCTTCGCCAACGAGGGCGGCATCCGCGACTGGCAGGCCGACGGTGACCGCGGCATCTGGGTGCAGGACAACCACCGGCACTGGTACTACGGCAAGTTCATGTCGCCGTGCACCGGGCTGCAGTTCGTCTACGCGGTGCGTTTCAAGACCGGGGCGGCCGGCGAGCTCGACCGCTTCGGCGCCGTGCGGGCGCGCGACACCGGCAACTGCACCTTCACGAGCTTCACCGAGAGCGAAGGCCCTCCGAAGAAGCCGAAGAAGGGCGCCGGCCAGGAAGCCCAGCCGGCGCCCGCTTCGCCCTAGAACTTCACGCTGAGCTGCGCGGCGAGGATGTCGATCTTCGTCTTCTGCGCGCCGACCAGCGTGCCGTAGCTCGGCGCGCTGCCGGCGTTCTGGTTCAGCGGCGCATCCTTGACGAACAGGTGCGCGTAGCCGACATCGACCTTCACCGCGTCGCTCGGGCTCCAGGCGGCGCCGAGCGCCAGCCAGGTGCGGTCGTTGTCCGGCAGGCGCGGGGTGCGCGTGGAATCGGGCACCGGCGCCTGGTCGCGCGCTACGCCGACGCGCACCGTCCAGTGGTCGGCGACGCGGCAGTCGCTGCCGAGCGCGAAGCGCCAGGAATCCTTCCACTTCTCCGGCGTGGTGGAGAGCACCGTGCCGCTGGCGCGCACGATCTGCAGCTCGGGCACCGAGCTCCAGCCGGTCCACGACGCATCGAAGGACAGCGTGGCGCGGTCGCCGAGCTTCTGCACCAGCGACGCGGTCGCGGAGTCCGGCAGCTTCAGGCTCAGGCCCACCGGCCCGTCGGCCAGCAGGCTCCCCGAGGCCACCTGGATGATGAGCGCCGCGGTCGGCACCGCGGTGGTCGGCGCCTGGAAGCCGACGGTGCCGCTCACGCCGTACTTGATCGCCGAGCGGTAGGCGAGCCCGACGCGCGTGGCATCGCCCACGTCGAACAGCACGCCGAAGTTGTAGCCCCAGGCCGTGTCGTCGCCCTCGACGCGGGTCGCGCCCTCGAGCGGGCCGGTCGCCGCGAGCAGCGCGCCGGCCGCCGCGGCCGCCTGCTGCGGCGTGGCGCCGCCGCCGAGCGCCGACTGGAAGGCGCCCTGGTAGACCACGGCCGAGTAGTTCACGGCGCTGGTCAGCGTCGCCTGGATGCGCTGGTAGCTCAGGCCGACGCCCACCGAGACGTGCGGCGTCGGCGCCCAGGCGAGCGAGGGATTGACGTTGATGGTCTTGACCTCGGAGCGCAGCGCCTGGAAGCGCCCGGCCCAGCCCGGGTCGTAGTCGGTCTTCAGGCCGAAGGGCGCGTTGACGCCGAGACCGAAGGTGAACGAGTCCGCGAACGGCACCGAGAGGTAGAGCGCCGGCACGATGGAGAGGCCGCCGGCGTTGCCGCCCGAACCGCCGAGCGGCTGGCCGAGCGCCGCGACGGAAGCCGAGTCGTGGAAGCGCGTGTTGATGTTGATGCCGGAGGCGACGGCCATCACCTGCACGCCCTCCAGCCGCGCGAGGCCGGCCGGGTTGAAGAACACCGTGCTGGCGTCGTCGGCGATCGCCGCGGTGCCGGCGAAGGCGCGACCGAGGCCGCTGGCATTCTGCTCGAGCAGATAGAAACCCGATCCCCACGCGCTCGCGCTCGCGAACGCGCCCAGCACCGCGCAGCCGATGGCCGCATTGCGCAATTTCATGTCGATTACCCCTGGATGAACCAGCCCCCTGGTTTTCGAGGCGGTCATTCTGCCCTCGGGGCGGAGTCTTGCCCAGCCCGGTCAATGCGTGTGGCCTGCGGGACTTGCGGCGCATCCGCCGCTGGCCCAGTCTTGTAATGCGAAGCATCCGCGGCCAGGGGGTCGGTGGCAGCCTTGAACAGTCCGGTTGTCAGACAATATCGCTACTACGACTTCTTCATGGCGGCCTACGTCTGCGTGCTGCTGTGCTCGAACCTGATCGGGCCGGCCAAGGTCGCCACCGTGGCGCTGCCCTTCGGCCTGAGCGTCACCTTCGTCGCCGGCGTGCTGTTCTTCCCGCTCTCCTACATCTTCGGCGACGTGCTGACCGAGGTGTACGGCTACGCCCGCGACCGGCGCTGCGTCTGGGCCGGGTTCGGCGCGCTGGCCTTCGCCGCGCTCATGGCGGCGGTGATCGTCGCGCTGCCGCCGGCCAGCTGGTGGCAGGAGCAGCAGAAGGCCGTGGCCACCGTGTTCGGCAACACGCCGCGCATCGTGCTCGCCTCGATCGTGGCGTTCTGGTGCGGCTCGTTCGTCAACAGCTACGTGCTGGCGAAGATGAAGATCTGGACCGGCGGACGCTGGCTGTGGACGCGCACCATCGGCTCGACGCTGTGCGGCGAACTGGTCGACTCGGCGCTGTTCTACACCATCGCCTTCTACGGCCTGTGGGAGGCCGGTCACCTGCTGCAGGTGACGCTGGCGCAGTACCTGCTGAAGAGCGGCTGGGAAGTGGTGATGACGCCGGTCACCTACCGCGTGGTCGGGTTCCTCAAGCGCGCCGAGCGCGAGGACTACTACGACCGCGACACCGACTTCACGCCGTTCTCGCTGCGGGGCTGAGCGCGGCGGCGCCGGCCTCCGGGCCGCGCGTCGCCGGGCCGCGCGCTTGCGCGTCCAGCCCGTCCCACAGCAGCGTGCCCTCGCCGGCCGTGTCGGGCGCGGCATCGAAGCTGGCGGCGCGCGCCATGCGCCAGGCCGAGGCGTAGAACTCGTGCCGCGTCCAGCCGCGCAGCAGTTCGCCCGGCTCGAGCGCCGTGTGGATCTGCGAGAACAGCCGGATCTGCGTGCCGTTCACGCGCCGCACCAGGTGGTGGGGCTTGAGCGCCGCCGGCTGCTGCAGTCCGGCGGCCGCCAGCAGTTCGGCCAGGGCCTCGAGCGTGCGATGGTGGAAGCGCTGCACGCGCAGCGCCTTGTCCTCGACCACCAGCGCGCGCTGCCGCAGCCGGTCCTGCGTCGCGACGCCGGTCGGGCAGCGGTTGGTGTGGCAGCTCTGCGACTGGATGCAGCCGATCGCGAACATGAAGGCGCGCGCGGCGTTGACCCAGTCGGCGCCCAGCGCCAGCGCGCGCGCCACGTCGAAGGCGCTGGCGATCTTGCCGCTGGCGCCGACGCGGATGCGCTCGCGCAGGCCGGTGCCGATGAGCGCGTTGTGCACGAACTGCAGGCCCTCGCGCATCGGCATGCCGATGTGGTCGGCGAACTCCACCGGCGCGGCGCCGGTGCCGCCCTCGGCGCCGTCGACCACGATGAAGTCCGGGTAGAGGTCGAGCTCCAGCATCGCCTTGACGATGCTCATGAACTCCCACGGATGGCCGATGCACAGCTTGAAGCCGACCGGCTTGCCGCCGCAGAGGTCGCGCAGCGTGCCGATGAAGCGCACCAGGCCGAGGGGCGAATCGAAGGCGCCGTGGCGCGGCGGCGAGACGCAGTCTTCGCCCATCGGCACGCCGCGCGTGGCGGCGATCTCGGCGCTCACCTTGTGCGCCGGCAGGATGCCGCCGTGGCCCGGCTTGGCGCCCTGCGACAGCTTGATCTCGACCATCTTCACCTGCGGGTTGCGCGCCTGGGCGGCGAAGCGCTGCGGATCGAAGCGGCCCTTTTCGTCGCGGCAACCGAAGTAGCCGCTGCCGATCTCCCAGATGAGGTCGCCCCCGCCCTCGCGGTGGTAGGGGCTGATGCCGCCCTCGCCGGTGTCGTGCGCGAACCCGCCGCGCCGCGCGCCGCGGTTGAGCGCGCGGATGGCGTTGGCGCTCAGCGCGCCGAAGCTCATCGCCGAGATGTTCAGGATCGAGGCGTCGTCGGGCTCGCGGCACTGCGGGCCGCCGATGCGCACGCGGAAGGACTCGGGCCGGCCGGCCGGCGCCGGGTACGCCGAGTGCCCGATGAACTCGTGCCCCTCGCCGTAGACGTCGGTCAGCGTGCCGAAGGGCTTCTCGCTCCCCTGGTCCTTGGCGCGCTGGTAGATGAGCGAGCGCTGCTCGCGCGAGAACGGCAGCTGCTCGCGGTCGCTCTCCAGCAGGTACTGGCGGATCTCGGGCCGCACGCTCTCGACCAGGTAGCGCACGTGGCCGAGGACGGGGTAGTTGCGCAGGATCGCCCGCGGCTTCTGCACCAGGTCGAACACGCCGACCATGCAAAGGGCTCCGGCCACGGCCGCCACCAGCCACAGCATCGGCCAGCGCGGCGCGGCCGCCGCCGTGCCCAGCGCCAGCAGCACGCAGCCGAGGAAGAAGCTGTAACGGCTCAGCCTGGCCACGCGGCGCCCTCCTCCCGTGCCTGATAGAAGCGGATGCCGTGGTTGTCGGCCGGCGGGCGCGCGGCCGCAGGGCCGGCGCGGCGCGGCGGCGTGAACTGCCAAACGCCTCACACTGCGCGGCGCGCGGGGTGCGGGGCGCGGGGTCCGCGGTGCGGGGCGTGGCGCCCCTAGTTGATGGCCGGCGCGGCCGAACCCGGGTCGGGCAGGAACAGGCCCTCGACGTCGATGGCGTCGTAGCGGTATCGCCGCTGGCAGAACTCGCAGGTCACGCTGACGGCGCCCTGCTCGGCCAGCACGGACTGCAGCTCGGCGCGCCCGAGCGAGCGCAGCATGCCGGCGACGCGCTCGGGGCTGCAGCGGCACTCGAAGCGCACCGGCTGCGGGGCGTACAGCCGGCAGTCGTGGGTCGCGAACACGCTGCGCAGCGTCGCATCGACCCCGCCCTGCAGCAGCAGCTCGCGCGGCAGCAGCAGCACGCCGGCCTCCAGGTCCTCCCAGATGCCCTGCACCGCGGCGCCACCCGCCTCGCCGCTCGCGGGCGCGGGGAGCTTCTGCAGCAGCAGGCCGGCGGCACCGTGCGCGTCGGCCGCCAGCGCGAGCCGCGTCGGCAGCTGCTCGGAGGTCGCGAAGTAGTTCTCCAGGCTCGCCGCCAGCGTCGCGCCCTCCAGCGGCACGATGCCCTGGTAGCGGGCGGCGCGCTCCTCGGCCTCGACGGTCACGGTGAGCCGGCCGTCGCCCACCAGTGCGCGGAAGTCGGTCCCGGCCGGCGGCGCCGCGTCGGCGCGCGCCATGCCGCGCAGGCGGAAGTCGTGGGTGCACTGCGCGACCAGCAGGCCGAGCCGGCCGCTGCCGGCGAGCTGCAGCGTGAGCGTGCCGTGGAACTTCAGCGTCGCGGCGAGCAGCACCGCGGCGGTGACGCATTCGCCGAGCAGCGCCTCGACGGCCGGCGGGTGCTGCTGGTGGGCATGCAGCTCGCGCCAGGCTTCGCCGAGCCGCACCCAGTGCCCGCGCACCGGGTGTGCCTCGAGCACGCAGCGTCGCAGTTCGCCGGGATCGCTCGCGGCGCGTTCAGCCACCCAGCTTCTTCTTGAGCAGCTCGTTGAGGCGCGCGGGATTGGCCTTGCCCTGGGTCGCCTTCATGACCTGGCCGACGAAGAAGCCGAACAGCTTGTCCTTGCCGGCGCGGTAGTCGGCCAGCTGCCCCGGGTTCGCGGCCATCACGGCATCGATCGCCTTCTCGATCGCCGACTCGTCGGTGATCTGCTTCAGCCCCTGCGCCGCGATGATGGCGTCGGCCTCCTGGCCCTGCTCCCACATCGCCAGGAACACGTCCTTGGCGATCTTGCCGGAGATGGTGTTGTCGACGATGCGCGCCAGCAGCGCCGCCAGCGACTTCGCGCCGACGCGGCTCGCGCCGATCTCCAGCCCGTCGCGGTTCAGGAGCCCCGCGAGATCGCCCATCACCATGTTGGCGGCGAGCTTGGGCTCGCCCTTGAGCTCGCGCACCACGGTCTCGTAGTAATCGGCCAGCTCGATGCTCGCCGTCAGCACGCCGGCGTCGTAGGCCGAGAGGCCGTACTGCGACTGGAAGCGCTGCGCCTTGGCGTCCGGCAGCTCCGGGAGCCGCGCGCGCACGCCGTCGATCCAGGCCGGCGCGAGCTCGACCGGCAGCAGGTCGGGGTCGGGGAAGTAGCGGTAGTCGTTGGCTTCTTCCTTCGAGCGCATCGAGCGCGTCTCGCCGCGGTCCGGGTCGTACAGGCGCGTCTCCTGCACCACCTTGCCGCCGCCCTCGAGCAGGTCGACCTGGCGGGCGATCTCGTAGTTGATCGCCTTCTCGACGAAGCGGAAGGAATTGATGTTCTTGATCTCGGCACGGGTGCCGAACCTGGCCGCGCCCGCCTGCCGCACCGAGACGTTGGCGTCGCAGCGGAACGAGCCTTCCTGCATGTTGCCGTCGCAGATGCCGAGGTAGCGCACCAGCGTGTGCACCTTCTTCATGTAGGCGACGGCCTCCTTCGCGGAGCGCAGGTCCGGCTCGGAGACGATCTCGATCAGCGGGGTGCCGGCGCGGTTGAGGTCGACGCCGGTGCTGCCGCCGAGGTTCTCGTGCAGCGACTTGCCGGCATCCTCCTCGAGGTGCGCGCGCGTGATGCCGATGCGCTTCGCGGTGCCGTCCTCGAGCACGACGTCGAGGTGGCCGCGGGCGACGATCGGCAGCTCGTACTGGCTGATCTGGTAGCCCTTGGGCAGGTCGGGGTAGAAGTAGTTCTTGCGGGCGAAGACGCTGCGTGGCGCGACCTCGGCGCCGATCGCCAGCCCGAACATCACCGCCATGCGCACCACCTCGGCGTTCAGCACCGGCAGCACGCCGGGATAGCCGAGGTCGACCAGGTTCGCCTGGGTGTTGGGCGCGGCGCCGTAGGCGGTCGCCGAGCCGGAGAAGATCTTCGAGCGGGTCGCGAGCTGCGCGTGGATCTCGAGGCCGATGACGGATTCCCAGGCCATCAGCGCCACTCCCCCGGCACCTGGCGGTGCCAGTCGGTCGCACGCTGGTAGCGGTGCGCGACGTTGAGCAGCCGCTCCTCGGAGAAGTGCGGGCCGATGAGCTGCAGTCCCGCCGGCAGGCCCGCGGCGAAGCCGCAGGGGAGCGAGAGCGCCGGCAGCCCGGCGAGGTTCGCGCCGATCGTGTAGATGTCGTTCAGGTACATCGTCACCGGGTCGCTGGTCTTGGCGCCGAGCTCGAAGGCCGCGGTCGGCGTCGTCGGCCCGAGGATCACGTCGACGCCCGCGAAGGCGCGCGCGAAGTCCTGGCTGATGAGCTGCCGCACCTTCTGCGCCTTGAGGTAGTAGGCGTCGTAGTAGCCGGCCGAGAGCACGTAGGTGCCGGTCATGATGCGGCGCTTGACCTCGGCGCCGAAGCCCTCGCCGCGCGAGCGGCAGTAGAGGTCGGTGAGGTCGCGCGGGTTCTCGCAGCGGTGGCCGAAGCGCACGCCGTCGAAGCGCGCCAGGTTCGAGGAGCACTCGGCCGGCGCGACGACGTAGTAGGTTGGCACCGAGAGCGGCAGGTTCGGCAGGCTGACCTCGCGCACGCTCGCGCCCTCGCGCTCGAGCACGGCGATGGCGGTGCGGATCAGCGCGGCGATCGCCGGATCGAGCCCGGCGTCGAAGAACTCCTTCAGCAGGCCGATCTTCAGCCCGGCGAGCGGCCGCTCCAGCCCGGCGACGTAGTCCGGCACCGGCCGGTCGACGCTGGTGGAGTCCTTCGGGTCGAAGCCGGCCATCGCGCCGAGCAGCAGCGCGGCATCCTCGGCGGTCTGGGTGATCAGCCCGCCCTGGTCGAGGCTCGAGGCGAAGGCGATCATGCCGTAGCGCGACACGCGCCCGTAGGTCGGCTTGATGCCGGTGACGCCGCACAGCGCGGCCGGCTGGCGGATCGAGCCGCCGGTGTCGGTGGCCGTGGCCGCGGGCACCAGCCGCGCGGCGACCGCCGCCGCCGAGCCGCCCGAGGAACCGCCGGGCACGAGCTTCGGGTTCCAGGGATTGCGCACCGGGCCGAACCAGCTGGTCTCGTTGGACGAGCCCATCGCGAACTCGTCCATGTTGGTCTTGCCGAGCGTCACGACGCCGGCCGCCTTGAGGCGCTCGACGACGGTCGAGTCGTAGGGCGAGACGAAGTTCGCCAGCATGCGCGAGCCGCAGGTGGTGCGCAGGCCGGCGGCGCAGAAGATGTCCTTGTGGGCGATCGGCACGCCGGCGAGCGCCGGGGCGTCGCCGGCGGCGAGGCGCCGGTCGGCGGCGGCGGCGGCGGCCAGGGCCAGCTCGCCTTCCACGGTGATGAAGGCGTTCAGCTGCGGCTGGGCGGCCTCGATGCGCTGCAGGCAGGCGCGCACGAGCTCGGTGCTGGACACCTTGCGCCCGCGGAGGGCGGCCACCAGGCCGGCGACGGTCTCGAGGTGCATGGCGCGGCTACTCGATGACCCGCGGCACGAGGTACAGGGCGCCGCTCACCTGCGGAGCGTTGCGCTGGTAGAGCTCGTGGCGGTCGGTCTCGCTCACGGCGTCCTCCCGCAGGCGCTGGGACAAGCCCGGAAGCGGGTGCGACATCGGCTCGACGCCGGCGGTGGCGGCGCGGTCGAGCTGGCCGACCAGCTCGATGATGCGCGAGAGGCTGTCGACGTAGACCGGCACCTCGGGCTCGGCCAGGGCCAGCCGGGCGAGGTGGGCGATGTTCTCGATGTCGCGGCGTCCGAGGCTCATCGGTCAATGGGTTCCGCTCGGGAAAAAACAGCGCGAAATCATACACCTTGCCTTGTGGATTGTTCCATCGGTTGATAGATTACCGGCCATCTTCTCGATCCTGCCCAAAGAGGCCGGGAAAGCGATGTTCAAACGCCTGCGCGGCTATTTCTCCAGCGACCTGTCGATCGACCTCGGCACCGCGAACACGCTGATCTACATGCGTGGCGAGGGCATCGTGCTCAACGAGCCTTCGGTGGTCGCGGTGCAGGACGAACCCTCGCGCGGCGGCAAGGTCATCGTCGCCGTCGGCGCTGAAGCCAAGGGCATGCTCGGGCGCACGCCCGGGCACATCAACGCGGTGCGACCGATGAAGGACGGCGTGATCGCCGACTTCACCTACACCGAGAAGATGCTGCAGTACTTCATCAACAAGGTGCACGGCAACCGCTTCCTCAAGCCGAGCCCGCGCGTGCTGGTGTGCGTGCCCTTCGGCTCGACGCAGGTCGAGCGCCGCGCCATCCGCGAGTCGGCCGAGGGCGCCGGCGCGCGCAACGTCGCGATCGTCAGCGAGCCGATGGCCGCGGCGGTCGGCGCCGGGCTCCCGGTGCACGAGGCGCGCGGCTCGATGGTGCTCGACATCGGCGGCGGCACCAGCGAGGTCGCGGTGATCTCGCTGAACGGCATCGTGTACGCGAATTCGGCCCGCATCGGCGGCGACCGCTTCGACGACGCGATCATGAACTACGTGCGCCGCAACTACGGCATCCTGATCGGCGAGGCCACCGCCGAGCGCATCAAGATCGAGATCGGCTCGGCCTACCCCGGCCAGCAGGTGCGCGAGCTGTCGGTCAAGGGCCGCAACCTCTCCGAGGGCGTGCCGCGCAGCTTCACGCTCAACAGCAACGAGATCCTCGAGGCGCTGCAGGAACCGCTGCAGGGCATCGTCGGCGCGGTCAAGCAGGCGCTCGAGCAGACGCCGCCGGAACTCGGCGCCGACGTCGCCGAGCGCGGCATCGTGCTCACCGGCGGCGGCGCGCTGCTGCGCGACATCGACAAGCTGCTGATGGAGGAAACCGGCCTCCCGGTCGTGATCTCCGACGACCCGCTCACCTGCGTGGCGCGCGGCGGCGGCCGCATCCTCGAGCTGATGGACCAGATGGGACCCGGGCACTTTGGCCTCGAGTAACCCGCGCGCGCGCGGGTAACCCCGGTGGCCGGCTTCGGAACCAGCGTCTCCCGCCCACTGTACGGCCGCGGGCCGTCGCCCGGCCTGCGCTTCTTCTTCTACGCGCTGCTCGCCGCGCTGCTGATGTACCTGGACCAGCGCGGCAACTGGGGCGCGCGCATCCGCTATGGCCTGATGGCCGCCGCCGACCCGATCCAGACCGCGGTCAACTCGCCCTCGGCCGCCTGGCAGTGGCTCACCGAGAGCGCCCGCACGCGCGCGCAGCTGCGCGGCGAGAACGCGGCGCTGCGCGCGCCAGCGCGAGCTCGAACTCGTGTTGATGCGCGCCGAGGCGCTGGCGCAGGAGAACGCCGAGCTGCGCGGCCTGCGCGCCGCGCTGCCGCCGCTGGTGCGGCACTGGCAGCTCGCCGAGGTCATCAACGTCGAGACCGATCCGCTGCGCCAGCGGCTGGTGATCAACCGCGGCGACCATGACGGCGTGCGCCGCAACCAGGCGGTCATCGACGCCAGCGGCATCCTCGGCCAGGTGGCGCGGGTCGGGCCCTGGACCGCCGAGGTGATCCTGATCACCGACCCGGAGCACGCGCTGCCGGTGCAGATCGCGCGCAACGGCCTGCGCACGATCGCGGTGGGCTCGGGCAGCCCCGACCAGCTGGTGCTGCCGTACCTGGCGGTCAACTCGGACGTGAAGAGCGGCGACGAGCTGCAGAGCTCGGGACTGGGCGGCGTGTTCCCGGCCGGCTATCCGGTCGGGCGCGTGATCGGCGTGCGGCGCGAGGCCAAGCAGCTGCTGGCGCAGGTGCAGGCCGAGCCGCTGGCGCACGTCGACCGCGCCCGCGAAGTGCTGCTGGTCGACTTCGATCCGGCGAATCCGGCGGCGCCGGTCGCGCCGGCGCCGGTGCCGGACGCGCCGCAGCCGAAGGCGAAGGCGGCGCGCCCATGATCACGCGCGAATCCTTCGGCGCGATCGCCATCACCTGCGTCGCCGGCCTGGTGCTGTCGGTGGTGCCGCTGCCGCACTGGCTGGCGCTGCTGCGGCCGGGGTTCCTGCTGCTGGTGGTGCTCTACTGGTCGACGATGGCGCCGTTCGCCGGCGGCATCCTGCTCGGTTTCCTCTGCGGCCTGGCGCTCGACGTGTTCCAGCAGAGCCTGCTGGGCCAGCACGCGCTGGCCGTATCGATGCTCGCCTACCTCGCGATCCGCTTCCACCTGCTGATGCGCGCCAAGCCGCTGTTCGAGCAGTCGCTGTACGCGCTGGCGGCGCTGGTCGCGTACGAGGTCGTGCTGTGGGCGATCGACGGCTGGACCGGCCACCCGCGCGGCGGCGTGGCGCGGCTGCTGCCAGCCTTCACCGGCGCGCTCGTCTGGCCGATGGTGGTCGGCGTGCTGGGGCGCTTCCACACGCCGCGCTGACGCATGGCCTCGACGGTACGCATCAAGGACCACTGGAACGAGCAGCGCGTCTTCACGGCGCGCGCCTTCGTCGCGATGGCGACCATCGGCGCGCTCGCGGTGCTGCTGGCGCTGCGGCTGCTGTGGCTGCAGGTCGTGCGCCACGACTACTACGTCGAGCTGTCGCAGGGCAACCGCGTGCGCCTCGATCCGATCCCGGCGAGCCGCGGCCTGATCCTCGACCGCAACGGCACGGTACTGGTCGACAACGAGCCCGCCTACCAGCTCGAGCTGATCCGCGAGCAGACCCCGGACCTCGGCGACACGCTGCGGCGCCTCGCGGGCCTCGGCCTGATCCCGGCGGACGAGGTCGACGACGCGCGCCGCACGGTGCTGTCGCGCCGCAGCTTCGACAGCGTGCCGATCCGCCTGCGGCTCAGCGACGAGGAGATCGGCCGCTTCGCCGTGCACCGCTACGAGTTCCCCGGCGTCGACCTGCGCACGCGCCAGACGCGCCATTACCCCTTCGGCGAGCTGGGCGTGCACGCGCTCGGCTACGTCGCGGCGATCAGCGAGCAGGACCTCGAGCGCATCGACCGCGCCAGCTACGCCGGCACCTCGCTGATCGGCAAGCTCGGCGTGGAGAGCGCCTACGAGGCCGCGCTGCACGGCCACAACGGCTACCGCGAGATCCTGGTCAACGCCCAGGGCCGCTCGGTCGAGCGCCAGGGCGCCTACCAGCCGCAGCTGCACTCGGCGGCGCCGCAGGCCGGCGAGGACCTGGTGCTGGCGATCGACCTGCCGGCGCAGCAGGCCGCCGAGGAAGCGCTCGGCGAGCGGCGCGGCGCGGTGGTGGCCATCGACCCGAACAGCGGCGACGTCATCGCGCTGGCAAGCCACCCGGGCTTCGACCCCGCGCTGTTCGGCCGCGGCTTCACCCGCGCCGAGTACGCCCAGTTGACCGATGACATCGACAAGCCGCTGCTCAACCGCGCGCTGCGCGGCGCCTACCCGTCCGGCTCGACGATCAAGCCGATCATCGCGCTCGCCGGCCTGGACTTCAAAATGGTCGACCCGGCGCGGCGCGAGTTCTGCAACGGCGCCTTCCACCTGCCGCGCAGCGCGCACCTGTACCGCGAGGGCAAGGGCGGGCGGCACGGCTACGTCGACCTCAAGGACGCGATCGCCCGCTCCTGCGACGTGTACTTCTACGGCCTCGCCGCCACGCTCGGCGTCGAGCACATCGCCGACGTCATGGGGCGCTTCGGCTTCGGCGCCGAGACCGGCATCGACATCGGCGGCGAGAAGGCCGGCATCCTGCCCTCGCCCGAGTGGAAGAAGAAGGCCTTCAAGCGGCCGCAGGACCAGGTGTGGTTCCCGGGCGAGACGGTCAACTTCGGCGTCGGCCAGGGCTACCTGACGGTGACGCCGGTGCAGCTGGCGCACGCGGTGGCGATGCTCGCGACCCGCGGCCACAGCTTCCGTCCGCGCACTGGTGACCGGCGTGCGCGACACCTTCAGCGGCGCGGTGCAGCCGCTCCCCGCGGCGCCGCTCCCCGGCGTCGATGACGTCAGCGCGTCCGACTGGGACATCGTCATCCAGGGCATGGTGGGCGCCACCAGCTACGGCACCGCCGCGGCCATCGGCAAGGGCGCGCCCTACACGCTCGCCGGCAAGACCGGCACGGCGCAGGTGTTCAGCGTCGCGCAGAACGAGCGCTACAACGACGCGGCCAACGCCGCCCGCCAGCGCAACGAGCGGCTGCGCGACCACTCCTGGTTCATCGCCTTCGCGCCGGTCGACAGGCCCCGCATCGCGATCTGCGTGCTGGTCGAGAACGGCGGCTTCGGCGCCAGCGTCGCGGCGCCGATCGCGCGCAAGGTCATGGACGCCTACCTGCTCCGGGGCAGGCCGGCGGGCGGCCCATGATGCGCGAGGAACTCGGCAGTTCGACCGCGCGCCGCACGCTGTCGGCGACGGCGCGGCTGCTGGTGGCCCTGCAGCTCGACGGGCCGCTGCTGGTCGGCCTCGGCCTGATCTGCATCTACGCGCTCATCGTGCAGTACAGCGCCTCGGGCCAGAGCCTCGACACCGTGCTGCGCACGCTGATGCGCATCGGCCTGGGCGCGCTGGCGATGATGGCGCTGGCGCACACCAGCGCCAACTTCCTGCGCCGCGTCGCGCCGTGGGTGTTCGCGGCGGGCATCCTGCTGCTCATCGTGGTCGATGCGATCGGCTACGTCGGCAAGGGCGCGCAGCGCTGGCTCGACCTCGGCCTGCTGCGCTTCCAGCCCTCGGAGATCATGAAGCTCGCGGTGCCGATGCTGGCCGCGGCCTTCCTGCACGAACGACCGCTCCCGCCGGACTGGCGCGCGATGCTGATCGTCGCCGGCATCATCGTGCTGCCCGCCGGCCTGGTGGCGATGCAGCCCGACCTCGGCACCGCGCTGCTGATCGCCGGGAGCGGCGCGCTGCTGCTGCTGATGGCGGGCCTGCGCGTCTCGATCATCGTCGGCCTGGTGCTGGCGGCGGCCGGCGGCGCGGTGGCCGGCTGGCATTTCCTGCACGACTACCAGCGCCAGCGGGTGCTGACCTTCATCAACCCGGAGTCCGATCCGCTCGGCTCGGGCTACCACATCATCCAGTCGCAGATCGCGATCGGCTCGGGCGGGCTGTTCGGCAAGGGCTGGATGAACGGCAGCCAGGCGCAGCTCGAGTTCCTGCCGGAGCGCTCCACCGATTTCATCTTCGCGGTCATCGGCGAGGAGTTCGGGCTGATCGGGCTGCTGGTGCTGCTGTTCCTGTACCTGTTCGTCATCTCGCGCGCCGTCTACCTGGCGTCGCAGACCAGCGACACGTTCTCGCGCCTGCTGGCCGCCACGCTGGCGCTGACCTTCGCGCTGTACGTGTTCATCAATGCCGGCATGGTGAGCGGCCTGCTGCCGGTCGTCGGCGTACCGCTGCCGCTCATCAGCTACGGCGGCACCTCGGTCGTGACGCTGCTGGCGGGCTTCGGTATCCTCATGGGCCTGTATTCGCGCCGCAAGCTCGTGGGAACGTGAGCACTCCGGGAATCCTCCGCACCGCCGCCCTGTTCGTCCTGTCCCTCGCCGGCCTCGCCGCCCGCGCCGGCGACGCCAACACCGGGCGCGGCCACTTCGACCTGGCGCGTGCCGACATCGGCGCCTTCGTCACCCAGCTCGCCGGGCAGGGCATCGCGCGCGAACGCACGCTGGCTCTGCTGGCGGAAGCCGAGCCGCAGCCGAAGATCATCGAGGCCATGGGCCGCCCGGCCGAGAAGACGCTGCAGTGGTGGGAATACCGCGCCCGCTTCCTGCGCGAGGAGCGCATCGCCGCCGGCGCCGCGCTGTGGAGCGAGCACCGCGAGCAGCTCGACGCGGTGGCGCTCGAGCGCCAGGTGCCGCCGGAGTACATCCTCGCGATCCTCGGCGTCGAGACGCAGTATGGCCGCCAGAGCGGGCGCTACCGCGTGCTCGACGCGCTCGCGACGCTGGCCTTCGACTACCCGCCGCGCGCCGACTTCTTCCGCAAGGAGCTCGGCGAGTTCATCCGGCTGTGCGACGAGGACGGCATCGATCCGCTCACGGCACTCGGCTCCTATGCCGGCGCCATGGGTGCCGCGCAGTTCATGCCCTCGAGCTACCGCGCGTTCGCGATCAGCGCCTCCGGCAAGGGCCATCGCGACCTGTGGAACGACTGGGGCGACATCTTCGCCAGCATCGCCAACTACCTGCACGTGCACGGCTGGGTGATGGACGGCCCGGTGCTGAGCGAAGTGCGGTCGGCGGGCGCGACGCTCCCGCCGGTGCCCGAACGCGTCGCCCTCGACACGACCGTCGGCGCGCTCACCGCCGCCGGGCTCACGCTGGTGGCACCGCCGCCGCCGGAGACGCCGGCGGTGTTCATCAACGCCACGCAGGCCGACGGCACCGGCTGGCGCGTCGGCTACCAGAACTTCTACGTCATCACCCGCTACAACCGCAGCCCGCTGTACGCGATGGCGGTGCACGACCTGGCCGAGGCGATCCACGCGCGCGCCTTCGAGGAGCCGCCCGCAGCGCCAGCTCCGCCCGCCGCGGCGCCGGCGGCGGCGCCATGAGCCGCATCGCCCGGCTGCTGGCCGCCGCGCTCTGCCTGGCCGGCTGCGCCGGCGCGCCGCCACGGCCGGCGCCCCCGGTGCCGCGCCCGGCTCCGCCGGTGGATGCGGCCGCAGTGCCCGATGCCGTGCCACGCGCCGAGCCGCACAGCGCGTTCGGCAACCCGGCGTTCTACGAGGTCGCCGGCAAGCGCTACGTTGTGCTGCCGAGCGCCGCCGGCTACACCGAGCGCGGCGTCGCCTCCTGGTACGGCCCGGACTTCCACGGCAAGCGCACCGCGAGCGGCGAGGGCTACGACATGTACGCGATGACGGCGGCGCACAAGACGCTGCCGGTGCCGTGCTACGCGCGCGTCACCAACCTCGCCAACGGGCGCAGCGTCGTCGTGCGCATCAACGACCGCGGGCCCTTCGTCGGCAACCGCATCATCGACCTGTCGTACTCGGCCGCGGCGCGCCTCGACATGCTGCGCAACGGCACCGCCTTCGTCGAGGTGCGCACCCTCGGGCCGGGCGAGGCGGGCGGCGAAGGAGCGGGCGGCGGCGCTACGCCGGCGCCGCCCGGCGCCATCGGCGCCGCGGTCGCGGCCGAGGCGCCGGCGGTGGCGCCGGTACGCCGGCTCTACATCCAGGTCGGTGCCTTCGGCGATGCCGGCAACGCGCAGCGCGTGCTCGCGCGCCTGCAGGCGGCGGGGCTGTCGCAGGCCTTCATCGCGACCGGCGTGCGCGCCGACCGGCTCGCGCGCGTGCGGCTCGGCCCGCTCGCCAGCGTCGCGGAGTTCGACGCGCTGAACGCGCGCCTCGTGGCGCTCGGCTTCGGCGAGGCGCGGCTGGCGCAGGACTGAAGCGGCGGCGATGCGCCCCGGCGCGACGCGCCACAGTTGTTATCATAGCGGCCTTCGCAACGAGCGCCCTGGAGCCCGCCGCATGCCGCTGTCCCGCCGAATTCCCGCATTGCTGTGCCTCGCCGCCGCGGTGTCCGCCGCACCCGCGCGCGCCGGGATGCCGGTGCCGCCGCCACCCGCCGTCGCGGCGAAGGCCTGGGCGCTGGTCGACTACGGCAGCGGCCAGGTGATCGCGGGCCAGGGCGTCGACGAACGGCACGAGCCGGCGAGCCTCACCAAGTTGATGACGGCGTACGTCGTCTTCGCGGCGCTGAAGGACGGCCGCCTCAAGCTCACCGACAACGCCACCATCAGCGAGCGCGCCTGGCGCTCGGACGGCTCGCGCAGCTTCATGAATGTCGGCTCGCAGGTGCCGGTCGAGGTGCTGCTCAAGGGCATGATCGTGCAGTCGGGGAACGATGCCTCGATCGCGCTCGCCGAGCGCATCGGCGGCACCGAGGAAGCCTTCGTCGACATGATGAACGCCTACGCCCGGCGCCTCGGCATGGGTGGCACGCACTTCGTCGACGCCAGCGGCATGCCCTCGCCCGGGCACTACAGCACCGCGCACGACCTGGCGACGCTGTCGCGCGCGCTGATCCGCGACTTCCCCGAGTACTACGGCCTGTTCGCGCTGCGCGAGTACACCTGGAACAACATCCACCAGCAGAACCGCAACGGCCTGCTGGGGCGCGACCCGAGCGTCGATGGCATCAAGACCGGGCACACCGAGAGCGCCGGCTACTGCCTGATCGGTTCGGCGCGGCGCCAGGGCACGCGCTACATCGCCGTGGTGCTCGACACCTCCGGCTTCAAGGCGCGCGAGGACGCGACGCTCGCGCTGCTCGACTACGGCTTCAATTTCTACCAGTCGGTGGCGCTGCGCAAGCAGGGCGAGACGGTGCTGAAGCCACGCGTCTACAAGGGAGCCGGCAACTACGTCGCGCTCGGCACGCGCGAGGACGTGCTGGCCAGCGTGCCGCGCGGCCAGGCCAATGGCCTCAGCACCCGCGTCAGCGTCAACCGGCCATTGATCGCGCCGCTCGCCGCCACGACGCCAGTCGGCGAGCTGCAGGTCTACGCCGGCGAGCAGCTGCTGCGGCGCGTGCCGCTCTACCCGCTGCAGGCCATGCCGGCGGGCGGCTGGTGGAGCCGCCTGTACGACACCGTCGCCCTCTGGTTCCAGTAGGACCGCCCAACGACGGCGCCATGCCCGAGCCGCTGCCCCTCTGCCACCTCGATGGCGTGCTGCAACCGCTGCGCGCTGCGCGCGTCTCGCCGCTCGATCGCAGCTTCCTGTTCGGCGACGGCATCTACGAGGTGATCGCGGCGCGGCGCGGCGTCGCGCTGCGCCTCGAGCACAACCTCGCCCGCCTGGCGCGCAGCCTCGGCGAGGTGCGCATCCGCAACCCGCACCCGCCCGGGGAGTGGCGCCGGCTGGTGTACGAGCTCATCGACGCCAACGGCGGCGGCGACGTCTACGTCTACCTGCAGGTCTCGCGCGGCGCCGAGTACGGCCGCAACCACGCGCCGCTCCCGGACATCGCGCCCACGGTATTCGCCTTCTGCGCGCCGCTCCCGCTGCCCGGGCCCGGGACGCTGGAAAGCGGCATCCGCTGCATCACGGCGCCGGACACGCGCTGGGCCCGCTGCGACATCAAGTCGGTGGCGCTGCTCGCCAACGTGCTGCTGCGCCAGCAGGCGGTCGACGCCGGCGCCGCCGAGACGATCCTGCTGCGCGAGGGCCAGCTCACCGAGGCGAGTTCCTCGGCCGTGCACGTCGTCATCGGCGGCGAGATCCGCACGCCGCCACGCACGCCGCGGCTGCTGCCGGGCACCACCCGCGGCTTCATCGAGGAACTCGCCGGCGCCGGGCCGCACCACGCCGGTCGGCGAGGCCGAGCTGCGCGGTGCCGAGGAGATCTGGGTGAGCGCGGCGACCCGCGGCGCCGTCCCGGTCACGCTGCTCGACGGCCGGCCGGTGGGCGACGGCCGCCCTGGTCCGGTGTGGCGGCGCATGCACGCGCTGATCGAGGCCGCCTGGGCGCAGGCGCGGCGCTGAGGCGCGCCGGCCGGGACGCCGGCGCTCCCGCCGCCCGCAGGCTCAGCCGCCGAGCCGGCTGCGGAAGATGAAGAACACGGCGCCGAGGATGCACAGCGCCGCCCACAGGTAGTCGAGCTTCAGCGGCTCGCGCAGGTACAGCCAGGCGAAGGGCACGAACACGCTCAACGTGATCGCCTCCTGCAGGATCTTCAGCTGGCTGACGCTCATCACGCCATAGCCGGCGCGGTTGGCGGGCACCTGCAGCAGGTATTCGAACAACGCGATGCCCCAGCTCACCAGCGCCGCGACGAACCACGGCCGCCCGCGCAACTCCTTCAGGTGCGCGTACCACGCGAAGGTCATGAAGACGTTGCTGAGCGAGAGCAGCGCGATCGTGGTCAGGTAGGGACGCATGCGCGGGGCGCATTATAGACAAAGGCCACGCACCGGGAGACAGGTGGTGCGTGGCCTTCGCCCCGGTGGGCCATCACTGGCCCTCGGGGAACCTCAGCCGCTGTGGCCCTCGCCGGCGGCGCGCGCGCGATGCAGTTCGACCAGCTTCGGGGCGCCGACGCTGTTCACCGCGTCCGCCAGCGCCGTCTCGTAGCACTCGCGGAAGGCCGGGCTGTGGCGATCGGCGTCGTCGCAGACGCGCTGCGCGGCGCGCTGCAGGCGGTGGTAGAGGCTGCGCGCGCCGGCCGCGCTGCGCAGGTCGAGGTCCGCGTAGTTGACGCGGGCGGTCTCGACCACCGTCTCGGCGTGCGCCGGCTGCGCGGCGACCAGCCACACGGCGGTGAGCAGCGTGGCGGCGGCGGCGGCCAGCGTGCGGTTGACGACGAAGGCGCGGATCGTGACGTTGTGGCTGTGGGCGTTCATGGCGTGACTCCAATTGGCGGGTTGCTTGGGAGGATTGGATGCGGGGTGGGTTCCCGCGGTTTGAATGAGCAGCGATTCCATGTCGCTGTTACCCAGCAGCCGCACGCAAGGTTTCAACGGGATTCCGGGGCGCAGGGCGCTGCGCCGCGGCATGGCGCGCCGCGGGCGCGCGCGCCATCAGCGGATGAAACCGCTGGCCGGGTTCGCGTGTATGAGGGGGTTGGGCCGGACGCCGGGTGGCGCTACCAGCCGGTCGTGCCGCCGGGCGGCAGCACGGTCCACACGGATTCCATCTCGTGGATGCGGCCGTCGCCGACGCGGAAGATCTCCACCAGGTCGAGGCTCGCGGGTGGCGTCTCGCCAGCCGGGCATACCGGGCCGACGCCGGCGACCTCGGCGCAGCGGGCGCGGGCATGGCCGTCGTACTGCGTGAATGCGACCACCAGCCCGCGCTCCTCGTCGACCACCGGGAAGCGGCGGGCGCTCACCGCGTCGGTCGACCAGATGCCGGTGGCGAACTGCGCGCGGCAGCCCAGCGCGGCGAAGTTCGGCAGCTCCCGGCCCTCGGGCGAGCTGAAGCCGAAGTGGAAACCGGGGTTGTTGACCAGCGCGATGCCGTTCTCGATGCGGTGGCAATCGTCGGCGAACGGCACCGCGCCGCCGCCGGCCTGCCCGACGCCTTCGTAGTACGCATTGGCCGCCTCGACCATGCGCGCGCGCGGCACGCGCAGCGCCGGATCGATGCGGTCGCCGAAGGCGCGGCGCGCGGTGCGCAGCCGCGGCACCGCGCCGGCGAACTCCGCCGGCACGTCGCGCGCCAGCACCAGCTCGGCCTCGCTGATCTTGCGCGCCTGCACCTTCAGGCGCAGCGCGAACATCGTCGGCTTCGCGTCCTCGTAGAGCACGCCCATCAGGGCCGCGCCGCCGCTGGCCGGGTCGATGGCGCGGATGCGGTAGTCGCCGACCTCGGTGAGCGTGCGCCACAGGCCGGCGCCCGGCGGCACCGCCACGCCGTTCTCGGTCGAGCGCAGCTCGGGTGCCAGCTCGGCGCGCGCCGGATCATGCGCCAGCAGCGCCTCGACGTAGCGGTCGAGGAAGGCGTTGAGGCAATTGCGGTCGCAGGTCGTGGACTTGACGGTATCGGCGACCGAGGCGCGCGGCCGGCGGCGGCGCGCGTCGGCGGTCGTCGCCACGCACAGGGCCAGCAGCAGCAGCACCAGTGGACCAGGTCGCGGACGCCACATGCGGGGCGGTCTCAGTAGGCGTGCAGCAGGACGAGTTCGAGGCCGCCGTCGGCACGCGCCGCCAGGCGGTACAGCCCGCTCGCGCGGCAGGCGCCAGCCGCGCCCGTCCCGCCGCCGGCGCGCATGCCGAGCAGCTGCCCGGCCGCGCCGAGCAGCGCGGCGTGGTCGGTGGTGTCCTTGAACCCGCCGAGCATCCAGCCCTCCGCGATGCTCACGTCGACGCCACTGCGCCCCAGGCCGCTGCGGCTGCGCACCAGGTAGGGCCGCGAGTAATCGGGCAGCTGGAACGGGGCGCCGACGCGACAGCCGTCGCGATCGCTGATCTCCACGACGGTCAGCGGCGCGTAGACGATGTAGCCGGCCGGGCCATTGCCCGCATGGGCGCCCGCGGCCTGCTGCGGCGTCAGCGGACGGATGTCGAGCCCGGCGCAGCCGGCCAGCGCCAGCATCGCGATTCCACCACTCAGCCAAGTGCGCATGTCATCCCCCGTCGCCAGGGCCCGGTACGCCGCCCGGGATTCTAGCCCGCTTGCAGCTTGCCCCCGGCCAGGAACATCCAGGTCTCCACCACAGTGTCGGGGTTCAGCGAGACGCTGTCGATCCCCTGCTCCACCAGCCAGCGCGCCAGGTCCGGGTGGTCCGAGGGACCCTGGCCGCAGATGCCGATGTACTTGCCGCGCCGGCGGCAGGTGCTGATCGCCATGCCGATCAGCGCCTTGACCGCCGCGTCGCGCTCGTCGAACGCACCGGCGACGATGGCCGAGTCGCGGTCCAGGCCGAGGGTCAGCTGCGTCAGGTCGTTCGAGCCGATCGACATGCCGTCGAAATGGTCGAGGTAGGCGTCGGCCAGCAGCGCGTTGGTCGGCAGCTCGCACATCATGATGACCTTCAGGCCGTTGTCGCCGCGCGCCAGGCCGTTGGCGGCCAGCAGCTCGACCACCTTGCGGCCCTCCTCCACGGTGCGCACGAACGGCACCATGACCTGCACGTTGGCGAGGCCCATGTCGTTGCGCACGCGCCGCAGCGCGCGGCACTCGAGCTCGAAGCACGGCCGGAACGACTCGTCGACGTAGCGCGCGGCGCCACGGAAGCCGAGCATCGGGTTCTCCTCGTGCGGCTCGTACTGCCGGCCGCCGATGAGATTGGCGTATTCGTTCGACTTGAAGTCCGAGAGGCGCACGATGACCGGCTCGGGCGCGAAGGCCGCGGCGATCTGCGCGATGCCCTCGGCGAGGCGCTCGACGTAGAACTCCACCGGGTCGGTCCAGGCGCCCATCTGCCGGCGGATCGTCTCCTTGAGCGTGGGCTCCTGGCGCTCGAACTCCAGCAGCGCGCGCGGGTGCACGCCGATCATGCGGTTGATGATGAATTCCAGGCGCGCGAGGCCGACGCCGCGGTGCGGGATGCCGGCGAAGGTGAAGGCCCGGTCGGGATTGCCGACGTTCATCATCACGCGCACCGGCGCCGGCGGCATCGCGTCGAGCCGGATCTCCTGCTGCTCGAAGCCCAGCACGCCGTCGTAGACGTAGCCGGTGTCGCCCTCGGCGCACGAGACCGTCACGCCCTGGCCGTCGCGCACCGCGCTGGTGGCGTCGCCGCAGCCAACCACGGCGGGGATGCCGAGCTCGCGCGCGATGATGGCCGCGTGGCAGGTGCGCCCGCCGCGGTTGGTGACGATCGCGGCGGCGCGCTTCATCACCGGCTCCCAGTCCGGGTCGGTCATGTCGGCGATCAGCACGTCGCCCGGCTGCACCCGCGCCATCTCGCCGACGCTGCGGATGATGCGCGCCGGGCCGGCGCCGATGCGCTGGCCGATGCTGCGGCCCTCGGCCAGCACGCGCGAGCGGCCCTTGAGCGTGTAGCGCTGGATGGTGCGGCCGGCGCGGCTCTGCACCGTCTCGGGCCGCGCCTGCAGGATGTAGATCTGCCCGTCCTCGCCGTCCTTGCCCCACTCGATGTCCATCGGGCAGCGGTAGTGTTCCTCGATGATGAGCGCCTGGCGCGCCAGCTGCTCGAGGTCGGCCTCGTCGACCGCGAAGCGCGCGCGCTCGGCGGGCGGCACCTCCACCGTGCGCACGCGCTCGCCCGAGCCGGGCGCGCCGTAGACCATCTTGATGGCCTTGGCGCCGAGGTTGCGCCTGAGGATCGAGCGCTTGCCGGCGCGCAGCGCCGGCTTGTAGACGTAGAACTCGTCGGGGTTCACCGCCCCCTGCACCACCGTCTCGCCGAGCCCCCAGGAGGCGGTGATGAACACCACGTCGCGGAAGCCCGAATCGGTGTCGAGCGTGAACATCACGCCGCTGGCGCCCAGGTCGCTCCTCACCATGCGCTGCACGCCGACCGACAGGGCCACCTGCGCGTGGTCGAAGTTCTGGTGCACGCGGTAGGCGATCGCGCGGTCGTTGAACAGCGAGGCGTACACCTCGTGCATCGCCTTGAGCAGCGCCTGCTCGCCGCGCACGTTGAGGAAGGTCTCCTGCTGGCCGGCGAACGAGGCCTCGGGCAGGTCCTCGGCCGTCGCCGAGGAGCGCACCGCCACGGCGATGCCATGGCCGCCATCGAGCGCGCGCCAGGCGGCGAGCACCTCCGACTGCAGCCGCGCGGGGAACGGCGTCTCCAGGATCCAGCCGCGGATGCGCGCACCGGTCGCGGCGAGCGTCGTGACGTCGTCGACGTCGAGGTCCTTCAGCGCCGCGTCGATGCGCGCCGCGAGCCCGTCCTGGGCGAGGAAGTCGCGGTAGGCATCGGCGGTCGTGGCGTAGCCGCCCGGCACGCGCACGCCGAGGCCCGTGAGCGCCTTGAGCATCTCGCCGATCGAGGCGTTCTTGCCGCCGACCCGGTGGACGTCGGCCATGCCGACTTCGCCGAAGGGAATGACGTACTGCTTCAAGGCAGGCTCCGCGCTCGGTTCTTGTGGCAGCGCATTCTACGTGAAACACTCCCCGACCCACCCGCATCGACGACCGGCGCAGCAGAAAAATGGGAACCAGAACGGTATTTTTCGTCTCCGACCAGACCGGCGTCACGGCCGAGACCATGGGCCACAGCCTGCTGGTGCAGTTCGAGGGCCAGGAGTTCCGCCCGGTCACGCTGCCGTTCGTATCCACCGAGGCGAAGGCGGCCGAGGCCGTGCAACGCATCGACGCCGCCGCCCGCGAGGACGGCCTGCGGCCGATCGTGTTCTGCACGCTGGTCGAGGACGGCATCCGCGCCATCGTCCGGGGCGCGAACGGCCTGTTCCTCGACTTCTTCGACGCCTTCCTCGGTCCGCTGGAGAACGAGCTGAAGGTGCAGTCGGCGCATGCCAGTGGCCGCGCGCATGGCCTGGTCGACCTGGTCGCCTACACCGCGCGCATCAACGCCACCAACTTCGCGGTCGCCAACGACGACGGCTCGGGCGCGCGCGACTACGCGAACGCCGACGTCATCCTGGTCGGCGTGTCGCGCTCCGGCAAGACGCCCACCTGCCTGTACATGGCGCTGCAGTACGGCATCTTCGCCGCCAACTACCCGCTCACCGACGAGGAGCTCGAGGCCGGCGTGGTGCCGAAGGTCCTGCTGCCCTACCGCCGCAAGCTCTACGGCCTGACGATCGAGCCCGAGCGCCTGCAGCAGATCCGCCAGGAGCGCCGGCCCAACAGCCGCTACGCCTCGGCGCAGCAGGTGCAGTTCGAGCTGCGCAGCGCCATCGCGCTGTACGAGCGCCAGGGCATCCCGTACATCGACACGACCTCGTGCAGCATCGAGGAGATCTCCAGCCGCATCCTCGACCGGCTGAACCTGGCCCGGCGCGTGCGGCCCTGAGCGGCTAGTCGCGCCAGCGCGCGAATTGGGGCCGGCCGTCGGCGATGCGCAGCCACGGCAGGCGGTCCTCGACCCAGATGTGGCATCCGGGCTCGAAGCGCCCCGGCTCGTCCAGCGTGGCGAGCGTCACGTCGATCTCGGCCGCGCGCTCGAGGTGCCGGTAGGTGAGCGCCGTGCCGCAGGCGGCACAGAAGCCGCGCTCCACCGGCGGCGAGGAGCGATGCAGGGCGTAGGCGCCGCCCGGCAGGAGCCGGAACGCAGCGAAGTCGAAGGTCCCCCAGGCCACGAGCGGCGCGCCGCTCGCCCGCCGGCAGCTGGCGCAGTGGCAGAAGCACAGGTCGCGCGGCACGCCCTGCGCGGCGTAGCGCGTGCGGCCGCACTGGCAGCCGCCGCCGAACGCCTCCGTGGCCGGGCTCACTTGCCGGCGCAGTCGCAGGCCGCGTTGCCGCGGTCGAAGACGATGCGCCAGCGGCCGTCCGGCTCGCGCCGCCAGATCGAGGTGAAGGTGCCGATCAGCTTGCCACGCGGGTCGTGCACCGGGCCGGTGGTGAGCGCGAGTCGTCCGCTCGCGAGCACCTCGACGCGCTCGGGCTCCCAGCTGAAGGGGGCCTCGGGCTTCGCGTACAGCACCTTCCAGCCGGCGACCACCTGGTCGCGGCCGCGCAGCGGCTCGGGGTCCTCGATGAAGACCGCGTCCTCGGCGATGAAGGCCGTGAAAGCCACCAGGTCGCGCGCCGCCATCGTGCGCGCGAAGGCGCGCTCGGTCGCCTCGACCTCCTGCCGCACCGCCGCGACGTCCACCGGCGCCGGCTTGCCGGGCACCGCGGCGCAGCCACCGGCCAGCACGGCCGCCAGCAGCGCCGCCAGCCGCAGCGCATGGATCGCTTCCCCGTTCCGCATCGCGCCTCCCTCCGCCCGCTCGCCTGGTCCGGGCATGACAGCATGTTAAGCGACGCGGCGCGCCCTCCATAGCATGATCCGCTGCGATGGCCACCGCGATGACGACCGCGACGACGAGCGCGCCGGCGACGCTGGCGGCGACGGTGCCGGCGGGCGTGGCGCAGGGCGTGGCGGGCATTTCGCTGCAGCCCTTCCGGCCGCGCCAGTGCGGCGACCTGCGTCGCTACGGCAACCGCTCCGACGGCGGCTACGTGGTGCCGCAATGCGCCATCGCGGCCAGCGACGTGCTGCTCTCGCTCGGCGTGGAGGCCGACTGGTCGTTCGAGGCCGATGCGCTCGCGGAACGCCCCGGGCTGCGCCTCACCTGCGTCGACGGCACGACCGGCCCGGAGATCATCCGCGCGCGCCAGCGCCGCGACCTGTCCAGGGCGGTGCGGCAGCTGCGCCCGCGCAAGCTCCTGCGCCTGCTGCGCGACCGCGACCGCCCGGAGCGCTTCCGCGAATTCTTCGCGCACCACGAACTGCTGCCGCTGATGGTGGCGGCCGCGGCCGGACCCGGCGCGATCACGCTGCCCGATCTGCTCGCGCACGTGCGCGGCGCGGATCCCGCGCGGCGCGTGTTCATCAAGATGGACATCGAGGGCGACGAATACGCGGTGCTGGCGGGCGCCGCCGAGGCGCTCGCGGGCGTCACCGGCCTCGCCGTCGAATTCCACGACCTGGCGGTGCGCTGGCCGCAGCTGTGCCAGGCGCTGGCGCTGCTGCAACCGCGGTTCCACATCGTGCACATCCACGGCAACAACAACGACGGCCTGATCGCCGGCACGCGCGTGCCGCGGACGCTCGAGATCAGCTTCGCCGCGCGCGAGCTGCTGGCGCCGCACCCGCCGGTGTCGACCGCCCGCTACCCGATCGCGGGCCTCGACTACCCGAACCGGCCGCGCCGCCCCGACCTGGAGCTCAGCTTCGATTGAGCGGCGGCGCGCGCGCCAGCAGCCCGGCGTACAGTTCCAGGTAGCGCTCGCAGGCCTCGCCCCAGGCGAAGCGGCGCGCCTGCGCGCGCAGCGCGGCGACGCGCGGCGCGTCGGGATGCAGCGCCGGTTCGATCAGCGCGCGCAGGGCCGCCGGCGCGAACTCGTCGATGTACACGGCGGCCGGGCCGCAGACCTCCGGGAGCGACGCGCGCCGCGCCACGAACACCGGCTTGCCGAAGCACATCGCCTCCAGCGGCGGCAGCCCGAAGCCCTCGACGATGGAGGGGAACAGGAAGCCGGCGCAGTGCGCGTACAGCCAGGCCTTCTCCGCATCGCTGACGTCGGTGAGGAAGCGCACGTTGCGCAGGCCGGCGGCCCGGCAGGCGGCGCGGTGGCGCTCGACGCACGGACCCGCGGGACCGGCCAGCACGAAGCGCTGCCCGGGCCAGGCGGCCGCCAGGGCCAGCAGCGCCTCGACGTTCTTCGACGGCGACATGCGGCTGACGTGCAGCAGGAAGCCGTCGGCCTCGGGTTCGGCCGGCGGATGCCGGTGCATGCCGCTGAGGTCGGCGACGCCGTTGTGGATCACGTGCACCGGCACGCGCCATGGCAGCGCGCGCCGCGCGTCGTCCGCCACCAGCGCGCTGATGGCGACGAGTTCATCCGCCGTGCGCAGCTGCCGCCACAGGCGGCGCTCGTGGCGCCAGCGCCGCAGCCCGCGGCGCTCGGCCAGGTAGTTGAAATCGTGCACGGTGATCAGCGTGCGCGCCGCGTTGCGCGGCGGCCGGAAGCGCATGTGCTGGTGCAGTCCGTGCCACAGGTCGAAGGCCGGCGCCGAGCGGTGCGGCCAGCGCAGCCGCGCGCCGACCGGCAGGTAGTGGACGTCGTCGCCGTAGCTGCCGTGCCAGCGCCGCTCGAGGATGAAATGGAAGTGCCAGCCGCGCTCGGCGCGCAATTGCGCCGCGCGCGCCGCCAGCTCCTCCGCCAGGCGGCGCGAGTACTCGCTCAGGCCCTCGCGGAAGTGGCGGATGCGCCCGAACTGCAAGGCGATGTGCCGGGCCCCGGGGCTCACCGCAGGGCGGCCTCGAGCACCTGGTCCACCGCCGACCAGCCGCGTTGCGTATGCAGCACCCGCACGCGAGGGCCGATGGGCACCCAGGTGCCGGTCGATCGCGGGCCGTAGACACCCACGACGGCGGCACCGGCCGCGGCGGCGAGATGGGCCGGCCCGGTGTCGTTGGCGACGACGACGCGGGCCTCGCGCAGCACGGCGGCATAGGTGCCGAGCGGCAGGCCCGGCAGCAGCACCGCGCCGGGGAAGCGCTGCTGCGCCGCCAGCTCCTCGCCGGGTCCGGGGCAGACGACGGTGGCCAGCCCACGCCCCGCCAGGCGCTGGGCCAGCGCGGCGAACCCCGGCCACAGCTTCAGGCCGCGCGAGTCATCGGCGCCCGAGAACGGGCACAGCGCGACGAAGGCGCCGCTGCGCAGCCCGCGCGCCGCCAGCCGGGCGCGCGCCTCGGCGCCGCGCGCCGGGGCGATCCGCAAATGCAGCTCCCAGGGAAACGGCGCGTCCTCACCGAGGAAGTGCGAGACCAGCCGCCAGTAGCGGTGCGCGGCGTGGCACTGCCGCGGCGCCGGCCAGCTGCGCGCCAGCAGCAGTCCGCGTCCATCGCGCCGGTAGCCGGCGGCCTGCAGGCCGCCGAGCCGGGCCTCGATCGCGGACGACCACGACTGCGTGAAGAGCAGCGCCGGCATCCGGGATCGCGGCCCGGCGCCACGCCATCCGGAGCGCTGTGCAGCGAGCGCAGCAACCGCGCCGCGTCCACCACGCCGCCGGGGTGCGCATGCACGTTCCAGCCGTGGCCCTCGAGCAGCGCCCGCGCCCAGGGCCGTCCGACGAGCTGCAGCTCGTGGCCGGCGGCCTCGAGACGGCGCAGCGCCGGCAGCGACAGCACGACCTCGCCCACCCAGTTGCTGAGCCGCACCACCAGGCGCCGGGACTGTCCGTGCATCGCGCCCATCTCAGGCCGGCACGCCCTCGATCCGCGACGCGTGCCGCACGGGGGGCGCCGCGGGCGCGCGCAGCGAAAGCGCATACCAGGCCGCGACCACGCGCTGCACCGGCAGCGCGGACAGGGTGGAGCCGACGCCGGCGCTGAGGCAGGTGGTGTGCGCGCCCTGCGCTCCCCAGGGCCGGTAGTAATCCGGGTCCGCGCTGCCGAACAGCACGACCTGCGGCACGCCGAGCGCCGCCGCCGCGTGTGCCGGCCCGGTGTCGACGCCGATCATGCCGCTGGCGCGCTCCAGCAGCGCCAGCAGCACCGGGATCGGCAGTTCGCCGGCGAGGTCGTGGACCTGGGCGCGCTCGTGCGCCACCAGCAGCGAAAGGACATGCTGATTGAGCTCGCGCTCGCGCTCCACGCCCAGCAGCACGATCGCGTGGGCCGGGCAGCGCGTGCGCATCACGCGGATCAGCGCCGCCCAGCGCTCCTCCGGCCAGTACTTGTTGTTGCTGGCGCGGCGCCGGTCGCCGCGGCGCATGGTGCGCTTGTTGCCGGCCTGCAGCAGCAGCAGCGGACGGCCGGTCAAGCCGTGCCGGGCGAGCAGCGCGTCCAGCGCGGCACGGCCGGGGGCGGCGGCGGTAAGCTCCACGCCGCGCACGGCCGGCATGGCCGTGGCAACGCCCTGCAGCGCCGCCGGCGACTGCGCCGCAAGGCGCGCCCAGCGCTGCAGGCAGTGCTCGCCCGCCCGGCGCGGGTAGTCGGCGGCATCGACGATCCACTCGCGCGCGATGCCGGCGCGCGCGAGCAGGCCGGCACCGATGCCATCGTCGTCGAGGAACCACGTTGGCGCCGGTCCGCGGCGGCGCAGGTCCGCGACCAGGCGCCACTGGTCGGGGCTGACCAGGTACGGCCGGCGGCGGCTCTGCAGCAGGAACAGCTCGCCGACGCCCGGTTGATCCTGCAGCAGCGGCCGCGTCCAGCCGCCGGAACCGACGACATCGACCGGCGTGCCGAAGCGGCGCTGCAGCGCCTGCAGCAGCGGCAGCAGCAGCACCATGTCGCCCATGGCGCCGCAGCGCATGACCAGCGGGCGCACGCCGGCCGCACTCATGCCGCTCTCATGTCGCGCCGTCGCACGCTGGCCGCCCGGTGTCCTGCATGTCGCCTCCTGCCGCTGTTCGAGGGCAGCGTAGGCGGCGGGTTCGCACGGCCGCGCTTAAGCTTCTGTCATGCTTAAATTGTCGTAACGCAGGGAAGGACGCGCAAAAGAAAAGGCCCGGATCGCTCCGGGCCTTTCATCAGCTCCAGGCTGCGAGCTGGTCAGGGCTTACCAGCGGCCACCGCCGCCGCCACCCGGACCACCACGGAAGCCGCCGCCGCCGCCGCCGCCCGGACGACCGCCGCCGGTACGCGGCTTGTCCTGGGCTTCGTTGACGCGCAGCGGACGGCCACCCATGTTGTAGCCGTTCAGGCTCTGGATGGCCTTGGCCGCATCGGCCTGGCCCATTTCCACGAAGCCGAAGCCGCGCGGGCGGCCGGTCTCGCGGTCAGTCGGCAGCGAAACCGACTGCACTTCGCCGTGCTGTGAGAACAGCGCGCGGATATCCGCCTCGCTGGCCGAGAACGGCAGATTGCCTACATAGATCTTCGCCATGAATCACACTCTCCAATAACAAGAGCGGCTGCGGTCGTTTGCGTATGGGACCTTGCCACTCCAAACACACGGCAGGACAGTGGCGAGGTCAGGGAGAGAGCGTCTCACGAGCCATCGAACCGTAGATCCTGTCACCTGATCGCGAGCCCCCGTACGGGACGGGGGACCACGATCGCGCGGCAGCATAGCACAAATACTCTTGACACCAAGCCGACATCCTGTATCTGTAACAACCGCCGTGGATGCACCGCAAAAACTCGAATTTCCCTGCGATTACCCCATCAAGGTCATGGTGCGGGACGGCGCCGGCGTGCGCCTGGCCGTAACGGCCGTTATCGAGCGGCATGCCGGAACCGAGGCCGCCGGCCGCTGCAGCGAGCGGCTGTCGGCCGAGGGCCGCTTCGCCGGCCTCACCTACACCATCCGGGCGAACGGGCCGGAGCACATCGCCGCGCTGTTCGGCGACCTGCGCGGCATCCCCGGCGTGATGCTGGTCCTCTAGGCGGCACAGGCGCCCGCGTCGAGGCGCGCGAGCAGGAGCGGCGCCAGTCCCCCGGCCACCGTCTCCAGGTCGGCCGGCCCGCCCAGCCGCGCGAGGTCGGTCATCTCGAGCCCGGCGTAGCCGCAGGGATTGATGCGCCCGAACGGCGCGAGGTCCATTGCGACGTTGAGCGCCAGGCCGTGGTAGCTGCCGTTGCGCCGGATGCGGATGCCGACGCTGGCGAGCTTGCGGCCGGCCACGTACACGCCGGGCGCGCCGGCGCGGCACGCGGCGGCGATGCGGAAGCCCGCGGCGTAGTCGATCACCGCGCCCTCCAGGGCGCCGACCAGGCCGCGCACGCCGAGGCCGGCGCGCCGCACGTCGATGAGCGGATACACGACCAGCTGCCCCGGCCCGTGGTAGGTCACCTGCCCGCCGCGATCGATGCGCACCACCGGGATGTCGCCGGCGGCCAGCACGTGGGCCGGGTCGGCGTTCATGCCGAGCGTGAACACCGGGTCGTGCTCGAGCAGCCAGATCTCGTCGGGCGTGTCGGCCGTGCGCTCCTCGGTGAACGCCTGCATCGAGCGCCAGGTGGGCTCGTAGGGCACGCGCCCGAGCCAGCGCACGCGCGGCGCGTGCAGCGTGGCCATCAAAGCCCGGGCGGGCGGCCGCGCGCATCCTCGCGCAGCCCGTCGCGCAAGCCGACGTTGTTGCCGGCGAGCGCCTGCTCGGCGCGGTAGCTCGAGCGCACCAGCGGGCCGGACACGCACTCGCGGAAGCCGCGGTCCAGCGCCCAGTCGCGGTAGCGGGCGAACTCCTCCGGCGCGACGAAGCGCTCGACCGGCAGGTGGTTGGCGGTGGGCCGCAGGTACTGGCCGAGCGTGAGGATGTCGACGCCGATGGCGCGCAGCTCGTCCATGGTCGCGCCGATCTCCGCCTCGGTCTCGCCGAGGCCGAGCATCAGGCTGGTCTTGGTGAGCACCTCGGGCCGGTGCCGCTTGGCGTGCGCCAGCACCGCGAGCGTCTGCTCGTAGCCGGCGCGCGGGTCGCGCACCGGGTGCGTGAGGCGGCGCACCGTCTCGACGTTCTGCGCGAACACCTCGAGGCCGGAATCGACCACGCGCCCGACGTCGGCCAGCACGCCCTGGAAGTCCGGCGTCAGCGCCTCGACCGCCGTGGCCGGCGTGCGCTGCTTGATCGCGCGGATGCAGGCGGCGTAGTGCGCCGCGCCGCCGTCCGGCAGGTCGTCGCGGTTCACCGAGGTCAGCACCACGTACTTCAGGCGCATCAGCTCGACACTGGCGGCGACGTGCCCGGGCTCCCCGGCGTCGAGCCAGCCGCGCGGGTTGCCGGTGTCCACCGAGCAGAAGCGGCAGGCGCGCGTGCACACCGCGCCCATCAGCATGATCGTCGCGGTGCCGGCGTTCCAGCACTCGCCGATGTTGGGGCACTTGGCTTCCTCGCAGACGGTGGCGAGGCGGTGCTCGCGCACCGTCTGGCGCACGAAGTCGTAGCCGGGACCCCAGGCGGCCGGCGCCTTGAGCCAGCGCGGCTTGCCGCCGAGGCCGGCGCGGTCGACCGGGGCGCCCGGCTTGATGCCGTCGCGGATCGCGGTGAAGCCCTGCGGCGTCGTGTACTTCTCGCCGCTGCGCGCGGCGGGACCGGGCACGACGGGGATGTCCTTGGTGCTCATGCCGCGATGATTCTACCGCAGCATGCCGGCCGCGCCCGTGACGGGCGCCCGGCCGGCCGGGCCCGGCCTAGTCCTGCTGCAGCGCCGTGAGGCGCTCGACGGTGCCGACGTCGGTCCAGGACCCCGCGTACAGCTCGCCGTGCAGCCGGTCGAGCGCGATCGCGCGCCGGAGCAGCGGCAGCAGCGGGAAGCGCCCGTCGCTGCAGCCCGCGAACAGCTCCGGGTGCAGGACCGCGATGCCGGCATAGGTGTAGCGCGGCTCGCCCTGCTCGCGGATGCGATCGCCGGCCAGCGCGAAGTCGCCGCGCGGGTGCTGCGGCGGATTCGGCACCAGCACCAGGTGGCCGAGCGATCCGGGCGCGGCGCGCAGCCGCGCCAGGTCGAAGTCGGTGAACACGTCGCCGTTGACCAGCAGGAAGGGCGCGGGGCCCAGCAGCGGCAGCGCGCGGAAGATGCCGCCGCCGGTTTCGAGCGGCTCCGGGCCTTCCTCGCTGTAGCGAATCGCGACGCCGTGGGCCGCGCCATCGCCTAGCGCCGCGCGGATCTGCGCGCCGAGCCAGGAGAGGTTGATGACCACCTCGCGCACGCCGGCGCGCGCCAGCGCGGCGAGGTGCCAGGCGATCAGCGGCCGGCCGCGCACCTCGAGCAGCGGCTTCGGCGTGGCGAGCGTCAGCGGCCGCAGCCGCTCGCCGCGTCCCGCGGCGAGGATCATCGCCTTCACGGCGCCGCCCGTGCCAGCGCGCGGGCGTTGGCCGCGGCCAGGCCCGGCACCAGCCGCCGCTCCACCCAGGCCGAGAACCCGGCGAGTTCGGCGTAGCGCGCCGCGGTATCGCGCACGTACTCGAGCGTGCGCGGCAGGTCGCCGAGGTAGCCGCTCTTGCCGTCGCGATACCACAGGCGCGCGAAGATGCCGAGCACCTTGATGTGGCGCTGCAGCCCGACGAGGTCGAACCAGCGCAGGAAATCGGCGCGCCCGGCACCGCCGGCCAGCGCGCCGATGCCGCGCCGGTACTGCTCGACCCATTCCTCGACGCGCCCGCGCGGCCAGGCGACGTAGCAGTCCTTGAGCAGCGAGACCAGGTCGTAGCCGATCGGCCCGGCGAGCGCGTCCTGGAAATCGAGGATGCCGGGCCCGCCGCGCTCGAGCTGCATCAGGTTGCGCGAGTGGTAGTCGCGGTGCACGAACACCACCGGCTGCTCGAGCGCCGCGCGCACCAGGAAGTCGGCGGTGGCCGCGAACAGTTCCGCCTCGGCCGGGTCGGCCGCGAGCGCGAGGTGCCGCCGGCAGAACCACTCCGGGCACAGCGCCATCTCGCGCTCGAGCGTCGAGCGATCGTAGGGCGGCAGCTCGCGCGCCGCCTCGAGGCCGCGCGCCTGGATGCGCGCGAGGGCCGCGAGCGCGGCCGCGTACAGGCCGCCGGCATCGGCGCCCGCCTGCAGCGCCGCCAGCATGTGCGTGGAGCCCAGGTCCTCGAGCAGCACCAGCCCGCGCGCCGGGTCGGCGGCGTCGACCTGCGGCACGTGCACGCCACAGGACGCCAGCAGCCGCGCGATCTTCAGGTAGGGAGCGATGTCCTCCTTGTCGGGCGGCGCATCCATGACGACGCGGGTCGCCCCGGCGGCGTTCCAGACGCGGAAATAGCGGCGGAAGCTCGCGTCCGCCGACGCCGGCTCGAGCCGCGCCGGCGACCAGCCCAGGTCGTGCCGCAGCCACTCGCGGATCAGCTCGATGCGCAGGTCCATGCCCGATTCGGCTCCCGGTCGCGTGTACACGCCGCCGGATCAGGCCGCCGTGTCCCCGCCTGTCATTATAATGTCGCTCGACATGGAATCCCGCCCCCACCGCCGCGACCACGCGCCGCTCGCCGGCCTGCTGCTGGTCGCCGGCGGCCTGGCGGCCGCGGCCGAGGCGCCCTGCCCGCCGCCGGCGCTGCACCTGGCCGCGGCGCCGGGCCCGATCCGCGAGCCGATCGAGTGGTCGAGCGACCTGCTCAAGGCCAACGTCAAGGGCGACACCGAGCTCAGCGGCGCGGTCAGCCTGCGCATGGGCGAGCGCGCGATGCGCGCCGACCAGCTGGTCTACGACGCCGCCAGCAACAGCGTCAGGCTCACCGGCCGCGTCGACTACCGCGATCCATCGATCCACGTCGAGGGCGACTCGGGCTTCTACGGCGACGACGGCGCGCAGTTCCGCGCGGCGCGCTTCGAGCTGCTGCAGCAGCCCGGCCGCGGCGCCGCGCGCTCGGTCGACCTGCGGCCCTCCGGCGCCGTCGAGCTGCGCGACGTCACCTACACCACCTGCCCGAAGGGCGCGGCCGACTGGCAGATCCGCGCCGGCCGCATCACGCTGCACACCGACACCAAGCGCGGCGTCGGCCACAACGCCCGGCTCGACTTCAAGAACGTGCCGGTGATGTACATCCCCTACATCTCCTTCCCGCTGAGCGATGCGCGCCAGAGCGGCTTCCTGTTCCCGACCGTCGGCAGCTCCTCGCGCAGCGGCGCGGTCATCACCGTGCCGTGGTACTGGAACATCGCCCCGCAGCAGGACCTGACGCTGGAGCCGACGCTGTACGCCCGGCGCGGCATCGACCTCGGCGCCGAGTACCGCCTGCTGACCGAATCGATGCGCGGCACGCTGCAGGTCAACGTGCTGCCACACGACCGGCTGGCGGACACGCGGCGCAGCTACCTGCAGCTGCGCGACCGCTGGCAGCTGCCGCGCGGCTGGCGGCTCGACATCGACGCCGCCGACGCCAGCGACGTGCACTACTTCGAGGACTTCGCCGACGGCTCGCAGTCGAGCAGCGTCATCTTCCTGGCGCGGCGCGCGCAGCTCTCCTACCGCGACGACACCTGGCTGCTGGGCGCCGATTTCCGCCATTTCCAGACGCTGCACACCGCGCTCACGGCCAGCCAGCGGCCCTACGCCCAGTTCCCGCGCCTCAGCGCCAGCGGCCGCTGGCGCGCGCTGCGCGGCGTCGGCATGGGCGTCGACGGCGAGGTCACCGGCTTCACGCGCGCCGACGGCATCGGCGGCTGGCGCGCGAACCTGCGCCCCGAGTTCAGCTACGACTTCGCACGTCCCGGCTGGTACCTGCGGCCGGCCGCCGCCTGGGATTTCACCGCCTACGCGCTGCGCCACGCGGCCGCCGGGACCGACGGCTCGCCGACCCGGAGCCTGCCGGTCCTGAGCCTGGACGCGGGCCTGGACTTCGAGCGCGACGCCGGCAGCCGCGGCGCCCGCCGCATCACGCTCGAGCCGCGGCTGTACTACCTGTACGTGCCGTACCGCGACCAGTCGGCGATCCCGCTGTTCGACACCGCGCTGCCGGACACCAACATCGTCACGCTGTTCCGGCCGAACCGCTACATCGGCGGCGACCGCCTCAGCGACGCCAACGAGGTCACGCTCGGCCTGACCACGCAGGCCTTCGCCAGCCGCAGCGGCCAGCGCTTCCTCAGCGCGACGCTCGGCGAGAGCTTCTACCTGGACGAGCCGCGGGTGACGCTGCCGGGCGAAGCCGCCATCGTGCGGCACCGCTCGGCGCTGATCGCCGACATCGACTGGCGGGCATGGCGCGACCTCGGCCTGCGCTACGTGCTTGCCTGGGACCCGGAGACGGCGCGCACCGCCCGCGCCAGCGTCACGCTGCAGTACCGCCGTTCGGGCCAGCAGGTCGCGAACCTCAGCTACCGGTACCTCCGCGGCCAGATGGAACAGGCCGACGCCTCGCTCGCCTGGCCGCTCGGGCGCCACTGGGACGCCTATGCCCGCGGCGTCTACTCGCTGATGGACCGCAAGTCGATCGAGAATTTCGCCGGATTCCAGTACCGCGGCAGTTGCTGGGCCCTGCGGCTCGTGACGCGCCGCTCCGTCAGCAGCCGCACCGGAACCATCGACAGCGGCTTCTACCTGCAGCTGGAACTCAACGGGCTCTCCAGTGTCGGAACCGGGGCGGACGCTTTCCTCGAGAGGTCGATTCGGGGATACTCCGCGTCCAATTCAAATCGTTGAGCCGGAAGGGAAAAGCGATGCGCATCAGCCTGGCGGGCCTGGTGATCGGCCTGGGATTGGCCGTGGCGGCGGCGCAGGCGCGCGCGCCACTGTCGACGCGCGGCGTGCCGCTGGACCGCGTCGTCGCCGTGGTCAACGACGGCGTGGTGCTCGAGAGCGAGCTGGAGACCGCCACCAGCGAGGTGCGCACGCGCCTCAAGTCGCAGAACGTCCAGCTGCCCGCCGAGGCCGTGCTGCGCTCGCAGGTGCTCGAGCGGCTGGTGCTCGAGGAGATCCAGGCGCAGCGCGCCGAGCGCGCCGGCATCAGCGCCTCGGACGAGCAGGTCAACCAGGCGCTCGAGGACATCGCCAAGCGCAACGGCATCGCCTTCGCGGACCTGCCGGCGCAGCTCGCCGGCCAGGGCATCGTCTACGCCGACTACCGCGCGCAGCTCAAGCGCGAGATCCAGCGGCAGATGCTGCGCGCGCGCGACGTCATGCAGCGCATCTCGATCTCGCCGCGCGAACTCGACCAGTACCTCGAGCAGCAGAAGAAGACCGCGACCGCGGCGAGCGAGTACAACGTCTCGCACATCCTGGTCGCGGTGGCGCAGGACGCCGCGCCGGCCGCCGTCGCCGAGGCCAGCAAGCGCGCCCAGGACATCGTCACGCGCGCGCGCCACGGCGAGGACTTCGCGCAGCTCGCGGTCACCTACTCGGCCAGCCAGACCGCGCTCGAGGGCGGCGCGCTCGGCTGGCGCAAGGGGCCGGAGCTGCCCACCTTCCTGGCCGACGTCGTGGCGCAGCTCAAGCCCGGCGAGGTCAGCGACGTGCTGCAGACCGCCACCGGCTTCCACATCGTGCGCCTCAACGACAAGCGCAGCACCGCCGGTTCGCAGATCGTCGAGCAGGTGCACCTGCGCCACATCCTGATCAAGACCAACGAGGTGATGGACGACGCCACGGTGCGCCAGAAGCTCACGCAGATGCGCGAGCGCATCCTCGGCGGCGAGGACTTCGCCGTGCTCGCCAAGGCCACCTCGGAGGACCCGGGCTCGGCCGTCAACGGCGGCGACCTCGGCTGGGCGCAGCTCGGCGCCTACGTCGGCACCTTCAGCGCCGAGGCCAACAAGCTCAAGGACAACGAGATCAGCATGCCGTTCCGCTCGGAGTACGGCTGGCACATCGTGCAGATGCTCGGCCGCCGCCAGTTCGACAACACCGAGACGGCGGCACGCGAGCAGGCCTACGAGGCATTGCGCGACGCGCGGCTCGACGAGGCCACCGAGGCCTGGCTGCAGCAGCTGCGCGATGAGGCCTACGTCGACATCCTCATCTGAGGCCGGCGGACCCGGCGCGTCCGGCAGGCCCCGGGCCCTCGCGCTGACGGCCGGCGAGCCCGCCGGCATCGGTCCCGACCTGTGCCTCGAGGTGGCGCGCGCCGCGCGCCCCTGGCCGCTGGTGTGCCTCGCCGACCGCGCGGTGCTCGCCGCGCGCGCGCGCCAGCTCGGCATCGAGGTCGCGCTGCGCGACTACCGGGCGGACGAGCCGCCGACGCTGGCCGCCGGCGCCCTCACGGTGCTGCACCTGCCGGCCGCGGCGCCGGTCACCGCCGGCCGGCTCGATGCGCGCAATGCGCGCCACGTGCTCGCGCTCATCGACCGCGCGGTCGACGGCTGCCGCGCGCGCGAATTCGCCGCGCTGGTCACGGCGCCGGTGCAGAAGAGCGTCATCAACGACGCCGGCATCGCCTTCAGCGGCCACACGGAGTACATCGCCGCGCGCACCGGCGCACCGCTCCCGGTGATGCTGCTGGTCGCGGGCGCGCTGCGCGTGGCGCTCGCCACCACGCACCTGCCGCTGCGCGCGGTCGGCGACGCGCTGACGACGCCGCTGCTCGAATCGGTCCTGCGCGTGCTCGACGCGGCGCTGCGGCGCGACTTCGGCTGCGCGCGGCCGCGCATCGCGGTCTGCGGCCTCAACCCGCATGCCGGCGAGGGCGGCCACCTGGGCACCGAGGAACAGCGGGTGATCGCCCCGGCGCTGGCGGCGGCGCGCGCCGCGGGCATCGACGCCGCCGGGCCGTTCCCGGCCGACACGCTGTTCGTGCCGCGCCAGCGCGCCGGCTACGACGCCATCCTGGCGATGTTCCACGACCAGGGCCTGCCGGTGCTGAAGGCGGCCGGCTTCGGCGAGGCGGTCAACGTCACGCTCGGTCTGCCGATCGTGCGCACCTCGGTCGACCACGGCACGGCGCTCGAGCTCGCCGGCAGCGGCCGCGCCGAGGCCGGGAGCCTGCAGGCCGCGCTGGCGCTCGCCGCCACCATGGCGGAGCACCAGGCTTGATCCGCGCGCGCAAGCGCTTCGGCCAGCATTTCCTGCACGACCCGGCGGTGATCCAGCGCATCGTGGCGGCGGTCGGCGCGCGCCCCGGCGAGGCGCTGGTGGAGATCGGGCCGGGCCACGGGGCGATCACGCGGCCGCTGCTGGCGGCGGCCGGCGCGCTCGACGTCGTCGAGATCGACCGCGACCTCGCCGCGGAGCTGCGGACGGCCTTCGCCGGCGCGCCCGGCTTCGTGCTGCACGAGGGCGATGCGCTCGAGTTCGACTGGCCGGCGCTGGCCGCGGCGCGCGGCCGGCCGCTGCGGCTGGTCGGCAACCTGCCCTACAACATCTCCACGCCGCTGCTGTTCCGGCTGCTGGCGGCGCGCGATTCTATCCACGACATGCACTTCATGCTGCAGAAGGAAGTGGTCGAGCGGATCGTCGCGGCGCCGGGGAGCGATGCCTACGGGCGCCTCGGCGTCATGCTGGCGCCGTTCGTCGCGGCCACGCGGCTGTTCGACATCGGCCCCGGCGCCTTCCGCCCGCCGCCGCGCGTGCACTCGGCCATCGTGCGCCTGGTGGTGCGCGCGCAGCCGCCGGACTGGGCGCTGTCGCCGGCCTACGCCCGCGTGGTCGCCGCGGCCTTCGCGCAGCGGCGCAAGACGCTGCGCAATGCGCTCGCCGGGCTGCTCGACGCCGCCGGACTGCGCGCCGCCGGGATCGATCCGGGCGCGCGCGCCGAGACGCTGTCGGCGGAACAGTTCGGGGCGCTGGCGCAGCGCGTGGCGCCTGTGCTTCACTAGCCGGCGATGGGGCGGCCGGCAGCGGCCGGCGACGGGAGCGGACATGGGCATGTACGGGCGGATCGTGGGCGCGCTGGACCTCACCGACGACAGCGTCGCGGTGGCGCGGCGCATCGCGGCACTGGTGCAGCAGTGCGGCGCCGAGGTGCAGCTGCTGCACGTGGTGGAGTTCGTGCCGATCGAGCCGATGAGCGACGCACTGGTGCCGGTGGTGCAGATCGACGACAAGATGATCGCGCGCGCCACCGAGCAGATCCGCATGATCGCCGGCCAGGTCGGGCTGCCGCCCGGCTGCTGCCGCGTCGAGAGCGGCAACGTCAAGTCCGAGATCATCCGCATCGCGCGCGAGACGCAGGCCGACCTGATCGTGCTCGGCAGCCGCGAGCGCCACGGCCTGTCGATCCTGGTCAACATGACCGAGGACACGGTGCTGCACGGCGCGCCCTGCGACGTGCTGGCGGTACGGGTGCGCTAGCGCCGCCGCGGCCATGGCGAGCGAGCGACACCGGATCCGCGTCGAGGTCGAGACCAACTACCTCGAGGAACAGTCGGCGCCGGACGACCGGCGCTTCGTGTTCGCCTACACCATCACCATCCGCAACGAGGGCGCCGTCGCCGCGAAGCTGCTGACGCGCCACTGGATCATCACCGACGCCGACGGGCGCGTGCAGGAGGTGCGCGGTGACGGCGTGGTCGGCGAGCAGCCGCACCTCGAGCCCGGCCAGGGCTTCCGCTACTCGAGCGGCGCCGTGATCGAGACGCCGGTGGGCTCGATGCAGGGCAGCTACCAGATGGTCGACGACGCCGGCGCGCACTTCGACGCGCCGATCCCGGCGTTCCGCCTGGCCATCCCCGGCATGTTGCACTGACCGGCCGCCGATGGCGCGCTGGGCGATCGGCGACATCCAGGGCTGCGCCGCCGAGCTGCGCGCGCTGCTGGCGCGGCTGCGCTTCAACCCGGACCGCGACACCCTCTGGTTCACCGGCGACATCGTCAACCGCGGCCCGGATTCGCTCGGCGCGCTGCGCCTGGTGCACGCGCTGCGCGACAACGCCGTGGTCGTGCTCGGCAACCACGACCTGCACCTGCTGGCGCTGGCGCACGCCGGCGAGCGGCCGCGCCGCGGCGACACGCTCGATGCGGTCCTCGCCGCGCGCGACCGCCGCCGGCTGCTCGACTGGCTCATCGGCCTGCCGCTCGCGCACCACGACGCCCGACACGGCGACCTGCTGGTGCACGCCGGGCTGGTGCCGCAGTGGAGCGTCGCCGACACGCTGGCGCTCGCCGCCGGGGTGCAGGCCGCGCTGCGCGAGGATCCGGCGGGGTTCTTCGCCGCCATGTACGGCAACCGGCCCGACACCTGGTCGCCGCGGCTCGCCGGCATGGCGCGCCTGCGCTTCACGGTGAACGTGCTGACGCGCTCGCGGCTGTGCACGGCCGCCGGGCGCATCAACCTCGAGGCCAAGGGGCCGCCCGGCACCGCGCGCGCCCCGTGGCGCCCCTGGTACCGGCACCGGCGCCGCGCCAGCGCCGGCACGCGCGTGGTGTTCGGCCACTGGTCGGCGCTCGGCTACTACAGCGGCGACAACGTGCTGGCGCTCGACACCGGTTGCGTGTGGGGCGGCGCGCTCACCGCCATCGACCTGGACGTGGCCGGCGCGCAGCCGGTCGGCGAGCCCTCGCGCCAGCCGCGGCAGTTCGGCGCGGAATGAGGCGCCGCGGGCCCGGCGCGGCCCGGCCCGGCCCGGCCTGCGCGGACGTATCGTCCGTAATTGTTGACAGATATAGTCGAACGATATATCGTTTCTCGGACACGATAACCGAGGAACCATTGAACCCATGTCCAGGCATTCATCCGGATCGATGCACCGCGGCCGCGGGCCGCACGGCCCGCACCGGGGCGGCCGGCACGCCGAACCGCAGCCCGGCGGCCCACCGCGGCGGCGCGGCCGCGACGGCTTCGAAGACATCGGCCACCGGGCCGGCCGGCTGTTCGGCCCCGGCGACCTGCGGCTGCTGCTGCTGGCGCTGCTGGCGGAGCAGCCGCGCTACGGCTACGAACTGATCAAGGCGATCGAGGAGGATTTCGGCGGCGCGTATGCGCCCAGTCCCGGCTCGATCTATCCGACGCTGACGCTGCTCGAGGAGACCGGCCTGATCGTGGCCAGCGCGGGCGACGGCAACCGGCGCCGCTACGAGGCCAGCGCGGCCGGCCGCAGCCACCTGCACGACAACCGCAGCATCGTCGATGCGGTGCGCAACCGCATGCGCCTCGCGGCGCGTGCGATCGCCGGCCAGCGGCCGCCGGAGGCGATCTTCCAGGCGATGCACACGCTCAAGACCGCGCTGGCGATGCACGGCGGCGGCTGGGATGCCGCCGAAGTCGAGCGCGTGCGCGCGCTGATCGAGTCGGCCGCCACCGCCATCGGCACGGAGGCGCGGCCATGAGCGGCGCCGAATCCGCCGCCGGCGGCGACGGCGCGCCGGCCCGGCACCGCGCCACGGCCAGCGTCGCGCTCGCGACGCCGGCCCGCAGCATGAACCGGCTCGCCAAGCACTTCTCGCACCGCCTGCCGGTGAGCCGCGCCGAGGACCACGCGCGCATCGATTTCCCCGAGGGCACCTGCCAGCTGCGCGCCGAGGCCACGGTGCTGCGCATCGACATCGAATCGGCGACGGCCGCGACGCTGGAACGCTACCGGGAGGTGGTCGCGCGCCACCTGGCGCAGGTCACGCCGGACGAGGTGGTCGCAGTGCACTGGCAGGAAACTGGGCCCGCGGCGACGGCCTGAAGGCCCCGCGGCGGCACGGGCCCGCGCGCGATCAGCCGCCGGCGAGCTCGGCCGGATGCCAGGCCACGGTGAGCGTCGCGGTGCGCGTGGTGTAGACGCCCGGGTCCAGCTTCAGCACGACCTGCCCGCCGGTGGCCGGCACGATGTAGCTGACGCGCTGCGCGCCCTCGACCTCGAGGCGCCCCATGCTGCCGGACTGCACGCGGAACTCGAGCCGCACCGGCCAGGTGGTGCCGGCCGCGGGGCGCAGGCGCACGCGGCCCTCGCCGCTCGCCGACGTGAGGTCCACCAGCAGCGTGTTGCGGTCCCAGTACTGGCCCATGGCGACCGGCGAGACGCCCTCGGCCGCCTCGGCCACCAGCTCGTCGACCGCCGCGGGCGGCGGCGCGGCCTTGTGATGGAAGGGCCACAGCCGCGCGGCGTGCAGGTTCGGGTGCGGGACGTGCAGGTGGGAGCAGCCGGCCAGCAGCGCCAGCAGCAGGACCGGGACCGGCAGCAGCCGGGCGGCGGACTTGGGGACGGTCGTCACGATCATCGGCTCCTTGGCCACGTCCGGCGCGGGCCCCGGGCCCGGCAGGCGGAAGTCGCGGCCCGGGCGTCCAATACGTACCATAAGGCAGTCACCCCAACCGTGACCAACTGTCGGGATTTTTCGACATGTCGCTGCTGCAGACCATCAACTTCCGCCAGTGGATCGAGGAAAACCGGCACCTGCTGAAGCCCCCGGTCGGCAACCGCGTGGTCTACCGCGACACCGAATTCATCATCATGGTGGTGGGCGGCCCCAACACCCGCAAGGACTTCCACGTCGACCCGGCCGAGGAGTTCTTCTACCAGCTCGAGGGCGACATGACGCTGCGCACGGTCGAGCAGGGGCGGATCCGCGACCTCGCGATCCGCGCCGGCGAGATCCTGCTGCTGCCGCCCAACGTGCCGCACTCGCCGCAGCGCCCGGCCGACACGGTCGGACTGGTGATCGAGCGCCGCCGGCGCGCGGGCGAGCGCGACGGCCTGCAGTGGTACTGCGAGCACTGCGGGCACCTGCTGTACGAGGAGTACTTCCAGCTGCACGACATCGAGACCGACTTCCCGCCGGTGTTCGACCGCTTCTTCGGCAGCCTCGAGCGGCGCACCTGCCGCCACTGCCACGCCGTCATGGAAGCCCCGGCGCGCGATGCCACACGCACCGGCCGGTGAGGCGCCGGCGCGGCTGCGCCTCGGCGGCCGCGACTGCGTCGTCGACTTCGCGCGGGCCGCGAGCCTCGCGCTGCCGGTCGCCTTCGACGGCGCCGGGCCGACGTGGTTCGGCGCCGGCGCGGCGCGCAGCACCCCCTACGCGTTCCCCGGCTTCAGCGGCCGGGTCGCCGACGGGGCGAGCTGCAACTGCAGCCGCCTGGAGCTCACGCCGCACTGCCACGGCACCCACACCGAATGCGTCGGGCACCTGACGGCCGAGCCGCTCGACGCCGCGCGCGTGGCGCCGCTGGCGCCGCAGCCCGCCTGGCTGCTGAGCGTCGCGCCCGAACGCGCGGCGGACTGCGGCGAGACGAGCGATCCGGCACCGGCGCCGGACGACCGCCTGCTGACGCGGCGCGCGCTCGCCGCCGCCTGGCCCGCCGCGCCGCCGGTCACGCCGACGGCGCTCATCGTCCGCACGCTCCCCAACGACGCCGCGAAGCTGCGGCGCGACTACGACCGCGAACCCGCGGCCTTCCTCAGCCTCGAGGCCGCGCTGTGGCTGGTCGGGCTTGGGATCGAGCACCTGGTGGTGGACCTGCCCTCGGTGGATCGCGCGCACGACGCCGGGCGGCTCGCCGCGCACCGCGCGTTCTTCGGGCTGCCGCCGGCCAGCACGCGCCGCGCCGAGGCGCGCCGGCCGCAGGCGACGATCACCGAGCTCGCCTGGATCGAGGACGCCATCGCCGACGGCCCGTACCTGCTGGCCCTGCAGCTGCCGGCGCTGGGCGGCGACGCCGTGCCCTCGCGCCCGGTGCTCTATCCGCTGCGCTCGCCATGAGGATGCGCCCGCCATGAGTGGATCGGACGGGACCTACACCGATTCGCTCGAGTTCGCGCGCGCGGCCGACGCGGCCGATCCGCTGCGCCCGCTGCGCGAGCGCTTCGCCCTGCCGCGCGATGCGCAGGGCGCGCCGCTCGCCTACCTGTGCGGCCATTCGCTCGGCCTCGCGCCGCGCGCCGCGCGCGCCCGCGTGCTCGAGGAGGTCGAGGACTGGGAGCGGTTCGGCGTGCTCGGCCACGAGCAGGCGCGGCGCCCGTGGATCGACTACGCGGAGGCGCTGCGCCCCGACCTGGCGCTGCTCGCGGGCGCGCGGCGCGACGAGGTCGTGGCGATGAACGCGCTGAGCGTCAACCTGCACCTGCTGCTGGCCGCCTTCTACCGCCCGGCTGGCGGACGCGATGCGATCCTGGTCGAGGCCGGCGCCTTTCCCTCCGACCGCCACGTGGTCGAATCGCAGATCCGCTGGCACGGCCTCGATCCGCGCCGCTCGCTGGTCGAGCTCGCGCCGCGCCCGGGCGCCGACGCGCTCGATCCCGCCGACATCGAGGCCGCGATCGCGCGCGAGTCGGGCCGCCTCGCGCTGGTGCTGTGGCCGGGCGTGCAGTACCTCACCGGCCAGGCCTTCGACCTGGGACGCATCGTGCGCGCCGCGCACGCGGCCGGCGCCCTCGCCGGCTTCGACCTCGCCCACGCGATCGGCAACGTGCCGCTGGCGCTGCACGCCGACGGCGCCGACTTCGCCGCCTGGTGCAGCTACAAGTACCTGAACGCGGGACCGGGTGCGATCGCCGGCGCTTCGTGCACGAGCGCCACGCGGCGCGGCCGCGCCTCGCCGGCTGGTGGGGCCACGAGGCGGCGACGCGCTTCCGCATGTCCGCCGGATTTCGTGCCACGGCGTGGGCGCGGCCGGCTGGCAGGTCAGCAATCCGCCGATCCTCTCGGCGGCGCCGCTCGGCGTCGCGCTGGAACTGTTCCGCGCGGCCGGCCCCGAGGCGCTGCACGCCAAGTCGCGGCGCCTCACCGGCTGGCGAGTTCCTGCTGCGGCGGCGCTGCGCCGGCCACGTCGAGATCATCACGCCGGCGGAGCGCGGCGCGCGCTGTCGCTGCGCCTGCGGCCGGTGGGCGCGCACGCGCGGCTTCGCGCGCTGGCACCGCGCGGCATCGTCGCCGACTGGCGCGAGCCGGACATCATCCGCATGGCCCCGGTGCCGCTGTACAACGGCTTCGAGGACGCGTGGCGCGCCGCCGGCGCGCTCGCCGAGGCCTGCCGGTGAGCGCCGCAGCGGCCAGCGCCGCGGTGGCCATCGTCGGCGGCGGCCCGGTGGGCGCGCTGCTCGCGATCCTGCTGGCGCGCGGGCCGCGCCGTGGCGCGTGTTCGAGCGCCGCGCCGACCCGCGCCGGGATCCGCGCCGCAGCGCGCGGCGCTCGATCAACGCTGTCGCTCTCGGCCCGCGGCCTGGCGCTGGAGCGCGCCGGCGTGCGCGCGCGCATCGAGCCGCAGCTGGTGGCGATGCCCGGGCGCTGCTGCACGAGGCCGGCGGCGGCACGCGCTGGACCTGCGCTACAGCCAGTACGCGCACGAGGTGCACCATTCGATCAGCCGCGCGCTGCTCAACCGCCTGCTGATCGGCCGCCGCCGCGACGCCCGGCGTCGGCTGCACTTCGACTGGCGCTGCATCGACGCCGACCCGGCCGGCGCGGCTGCTCGGCCGAGGACGGCGGCGCACGCGCACGGTCGAATGCGGCGCGATCATCGGCGCCGACGGCGCCGGCTCCGCGGTGCGCGCCGCGCTCGAGCAGGCGCGCGCTGTGCCAGTGCAGCGAGGATCCGCTCGAGCACGACTACAAGGAGATCGAGATCCCCGCGCTCGATGGCCGGCGCAGCTGCGCCTCGATGCGCTGCACGTCTGGCCGCGCGGCGGCTTCATGCTGATCGCGCTGCCGAACGCCGACGCCAGCTTCACCGCCACGCTGTTCCTGCCGCGCTCGGCCCGCCGGCTTCGCGACGCTCGGCGACGCCGCGGCAGTCGAGGCGTTCTTCGCGCGCGAGTTCCCCGACCTGCCGCCGCTGGTGCCGGACCTGGCCGCGCAGTTCGCCGCGCACCCGCAGGGGCGCCTCGCGACGCTCCATTGCTGGCCCTGGCACGCCGGCGCGGCGCTGCTGGTCGGCGACGCCGCGCACGCGATCGTGCCCTTCCACGGCCAGGGCTTGAACTGCGGCTTCGAGGACTGCGTGCTGCTGGCCGGGCTCGCGGCCGGCGGCGCCGACCTGGGCGCGTGCTTCGCGGCCTTCGAGCGCGAGCGCCTGCCGAACGCCGATGCGATCGCGCGCATGGCGCTGGAGAACTACCTCGAGATGCGCGACACCGTGCGCGACCCGCGCTTCGCCGAGCGCAAGGCGCTGGCCGAACGCCTCGAGCGGCTGCACCCCGGGCGCTTCATCCCGCGCTACTCGATGGTGATGTTCCACGCCGGGATTCCGTACTCCGAGGCGCTGCGGCGCGGCGCGCTGCAGGAGCGCCTGCTCGACGCCCTGCTGGCCGTGCGGGATCGATCCGCCCGATGAGGCCCTGGTGCATCACTGGCTGGACCAGGCGGCCCCGCCCGCCGCCTGAACGGCCCGCGGCCGGCGGCCGGCACGGCCGGCACGGCCGGCGGGAATAATCCGTGAACTGGGCGGCGCTTTTCCGCCCGGCCGGTCGCCGCCGCGGACGCATGCCGCCGATATGCTGGCCGGTGGCCATGCACGCACTCCTTACCGCTCCGCCTCGCGCCGGCAGGCCGCGGCGCATCGGCCGTGGGCCACGCGGGCCGGCGTCCTGCTGGCGCTCGCCCTCGGTCGCCGGCACCGCCGCGGCGGGGCTGGGGCTCGCGCCGCCCGGCAGCGAGACGCTGGACGCGCGCGCCGTCGCCGCGGCCTTCGACCAGGGCGGCATCGATCCGACGCAGGCCGTCGCGCAACTGCGCCGGCTGCGCGACGCGCCGTCGCCGCCGGCGACCGGACCCTGCGCTGGCTCATCGATGCCGACGAGTGCCGCCTCGAGGCCGACATCGATGTCGACGCCGCCGCCGCCGTGGTCCGGGCCGGCCTGCGGCAGCCCGCGCCCGCGGCCGGGGCCCCGGTGGAGATGCGCTCGGCGTGGCTGCAACTGCGCGTCTGCGCCGCCGGCGTGATGCTGCAGCAGGGCGACAGCGCCGCGGGACTGCGCGAGCTCGAGGCGGTGCTGGCCGCGAGCACGACGGCCGAACTCGAGGGCGTGCACGCGATGGCGCTGATGGAACGTGGCGAGGAACGCTCGCGCCGCGGCGACCTGCTGCGGGCGCAGGCCGACCTGCTGCCCGCCTGCGACACGCTGGCGCGGCTGCAGTGGAACGCCGCGGCGCGCAGCTGCATGGAACGCATCGCCTCGCACTACGGACGCGTCGGCGACCACGACCTGTCGCTGAAGTACTACCGCGAGCTGCTGGCGACGGCGCGTGCCCGCGGCGCCCGCCACGACCAGGGCATCATCCTGTACAACATCGCGCGGCTCTACATGCGGCGCAGCGATCCCGCCGTGGCGCTCGACTGGTTCCGGCAGGCGCGCGACATCGAGGTCAGCAAGCACGACGCGCTCGGCATCGCCTACAACGATGCCGGCATCGGCAACGCGCTGCTGGCGCTGGAGCGCCCGGCCGCGGCGCTGCCCTACCTGCAGCGGGCCGAGCCGGTCTTCACGCGGCAGGGCGATTCGCAGGCGCAGAGCACGCGGGTCGACATCGCCGCCGCGCTGGCCCGCACCGGCCGCGCGGTCGAGGCGCTGACGCTGCTGAACCGCATCGAGCCGGACGTGCGCGTGCGCGACGACGAGCTGCTGCTGGCGCGGCTGCTGGACGCGCGCGCCGCCGCCCAGGCCGGCATGGGCCAGTGGCAGAACGCCTACCACTCGCTGCGGGCCCAGAACATCGTCGGCGGGCGCCTCAACGAGCTGCGCCAGTCGGAGCAGGCCGCGCGCCTGCGCCAGCAGTTCAACAGCGAGAAGGATGCCACCGAGCTGCAGGCGCTGGAGGAAGCGGCGGCGCGCGAACGCGACCTGCAGCGCACGCAGCAGGTCGCGCTGGCGCTGGCGCTGGCGCTGCTGTGCGCCACCGGCCTGTACGCCTGGAACAAGTGGAAGCAGGCCCGGCACCTGCGCGCGCTGGCGATGGTCGACGAGCTGACGCGCATCGCCAACCGGCGCGCGATCCTGGCGCTCGGCGAGGACCTGCTGCGCCAGTCGCGCCGCGCCGGCGCCGACTTCAGCGTGCTGGTCATCGATATCGACCACTTCAAGGCGATCAACGACCGCCTCGGCCACGCCGCCGGCGACCGCGTGCTGCGACACGTCGCGCTGCTGGTCGGCAATGCGCTGCGGCCGCGCGACGGCTTTGGCCGCATCGGTGGCGAGGAGTTCCTGGTGCTGCTGCCGGCGACCGCCAGCGACGGCGCGGTGGTGCTGGCCGAGCGCGTGCGCGCGGCGGTGGCGGCCGCGCCGGTGGCCGCGCCCACGCAGGCCGTGCGGCTCACGATCAGCATCGGCGTCGCGACGGCGGGTCGCGCCGAGGGCCTGGCGCGCGTGCTCGAGCGCGCCGACACGGCGCTCTACAGCGCCAAGACCAACGGCCGCAACCGCGTCAGCCAGGCCGACGACGGCAGCGGCTCGAGGCTGGTGGACGGCGCTCACGCTGGAGCGGTCGGCGGCGCCGCGCGCTCCAGACGCAGGAACGTCATCGCATGCGGATGGCGCTCATCGGCAGGATGCCCGGAGCGCGTGAGCTCGCGCCTGGGCCGCCGGATCCGGCAGCACGAACCAGGCGTCGCCGGCGGGCGCGCGTGCACGCGCGTGAGCTCGATGCGCGTCGGCCCGCGGCAACTATGCCAGCCGCGTAGACCTCGCCGCCGCCGATCACGAACAGCTCCGGCGCGCCGGCGCGCGCCGCAGCGCCTCGTCCAGCGAGCCGACGGCCTCGACGCCGGCCTGGCGCCGCGCGCCGCGCGTCAGCACCAGACGTTGCGCCGCCCCGGACGGCCGGCCGATGGCCTCGAAGGTGCGCCGCCCCATCAGCACGGGATGGCCGAAGGTGAGCGCCTTGAAATGGCGCAGGTCGGCGGGAAGGTGCGCAGGGCCAGGCGCCGCCGGCGCCGATGACGTCGTTGTCGGCCGCGGCCGGCGACCAGCGTGATGCGCGGCGGCGCGCCGGCGGCGCGCGCCGCCCCGGCGTTCACAGCTGCTCGACCTGCGTCGCCAGCACGACCACGCGCCGCTCGGGCATGCGGAAGAACTCCGAGGCCTGGGTGCTGCGACGCTGCATCCAGGCGAACATCCGCCGCCGCAGGCCTTCGTAGCCGCTGCGCGGCCGCGGCAGCACCAGGTGCCAGCCGAGGAAGAACGAGCAGTCCTGCGCGAACAGCTTGAGGCCGCGGCCACGGCACTGCTTCAGCGCCTCGTTGACGTCCGGCGTCTCCATGAAGCCGAAGCGCGCCGCGACCACGTACACGCCCGGCTGCGGCTGCTCGATGCGCACGCGGTCGGCCGGGTCCTGGCGCGGCGAGCGCACGAACTCGATGTTCAGCAGCACGATGCGCTCGTGCGCGACGTGGTTGTGCTCCAGGTTGCGCAGCAGCGCGCTCGGCACGAACTGCGCGTCGCTCGCCAGGAACACCGCCGTGCCCGGCACGCGCTGCACGCCGGCGAGGATGCGCGGCAACCCGGCGAACGGCACGGCGAGGCTGCGCAGCTCGGCACGCAGCAGGCGCCGGCCGCCGCGCCAGGTCATGAAGACGCTGAACATGCCCAGCGCCAGCAGCAGCGGCACCCAGGCGCCCTCGAAGAACTTGGTCAGGTTGGCCACCAGGTAGGTCACGTCGACGACGAACAGTCCGCCGAAGATCGCGCCCACCTGCCAGCGGCGCCAGCGCCAGGCGGTGATCGCCAGCAGCCCGCCCATCAGCGTCTCGATGCCCATCGTGGCGGAGACCGCCGCGCCGTAGGCCGAGCCGAGCGTGCCGGCCGAACGGAAGCCGAGCACGAAGATGCACACCGCCACCAGGATGAACCAGTTGACCACCGGCACGTAGATCTGGCCGTGCTCGCGCGCCGAGGTCTGCAGGATGCGCAGGCGCGGCAGCATGTCGAGCTGGATCGCCTGGCGCGTCACCGAGAAGGCGCCGGAGATCGTCGCCTGCGAGGCGATGACCGCGGCGGCGGTCGCCAGGATCACGAACCACGGCAGCGCCGCCGGCGCCACCAGCGAGAACAGCGGCAGGTGCGCCGCCGCCGGGTTGCCCAGCACCATCGCGCCCTGGCCGAAGTAGCTCAGCAGCAACGCCGGCCACACGCCGCAGCACCAGGCCACGCGCACCGGCGCCTTGCCGAAATGGCCCATGTCGGCGTACAGCGCCTCGGCGCCGGTCATCGTCAGGAACACGGCGCCGAGCACCGCCAGCGCGACGCCCGGATGGGCATGCAGCAGCTGCAGGCCGAACCACGGGTTGACCGCCTGCAGCACCGTCGGGTTGCGCAGGATCGCGCCGGCGCCGGTGACCGCCAGCGTGCCGAACCACAGGATCATGATCGGGCCGAACAGCCGGCCGATCTTGTCGGTGCCGTGGCGCTGGATCACGAACAGCACGACGATGATCACCAGCGTCACCGGCACCACCGCACGATGCGCCGCCGGGCTGAGCAGCTCCAGGCCCTCGACCGCGCCGAGCACGGTGATGGCCGGCGTCATCAGCGCGTCGCAGTAGAACAGCGCCGCCCCGAGCGCCGCGCAGGCCACCACCCAGCGGCTCCACTGCGGCGCCTGCGCGATCTGCCGCTGCACCAGGGCGAACAGCGAGAGGATGCCGCCCTCGCCGCCGTTGTCGGCGCGCATGACCAGCACGACGTACTTGAGCGTCACCACCAGCAGCAGCGACCAGAACATCAGCGACAGCACGCCGAACAGCGCCTGCGCGGGCTCCAGGCCGCGCGCCGCCGTCAGCGAGGACTCGAGCGCGTACAGCGGGCTGGTGCCGATGTCGCCGAAGACGACGCCGAGGGCGCCGACCACCGCCGAGGCCTGCAGCCGCTGGGGCTTCACCGCCGTGCCCGCCCCCCGCCGCGCCGCGCCGTGGTGCGCTTCGATGCCGGGCGCTTGCCCGCCGGGCGCCTGGCCGCGGGGCGCTGCGCCGCGGCGCGCTTCTGGCGCCGCTTCGGCGGCCACAACATCGAGCCGCGGCAGTCGCTGGCGCCGCAGCGGCAGGCGAAGATCTCGTCGACGTCGGGCGGATCGTCCTTGTCGCGGCCGATCTGGTAGTCGTAGCAGAGCTCCTCGCCCGGCTGGATCGTGCGGATCGCCTCGATGAACACCCGCCGGTCCTCGATCACCGATTCGCAGTTCGGGTCGCAGCCGTGGTTGATGAAGCGCGCGTCGTTGCCGTTGTGGGTCGCGTCGATGACCACGCCACGATCGACGATGAACAGGAAGGTGTGGTTGTCGTCGGTGGTCTTCGCCTCGTAGCGGGCGTCGGCCTCCTTGTGCGAGACGCGGTCGCCGAGGTACTCGATGATGCGCGTGCCCTTGCGGATGCGGCGGCGGGCGAACACGCCCTGGCCGTGCACGCGCGAGCGGCGCACGCGGATCAGCTCGGGGCGCGCGGCGATCAGCCGCGGCTTGCGCTTCGGCCGGCGGGAACTCATACGGCGACCGGCGCCTTGATCGCCGGATGGTGCTGGTAGTCCACGAACTCGATGTCCTCGTACTGGTAGTCGAACACGGTGGGCGGGCGGCGCCGCAGCGCCAGGCGCGGCGGCGGCAGCGGCTGGCGCGCGAGCTGCTCGTCGGCCTGCCGGAGGTGGTTGAGGTAGAGGTGGCAGTCGCCGCCGCTCCAGATGAAATCGCCGGGCTCGAGGTCGCATTGCGCGGCGACGAGGTGCGTGAGCAGCGCGTAGGAGGCGATGTTGAACGGCACGCCGAGGAACACGTCGGCGCTGCGCTGGTAGAGCTGGCAGGAGAGCCGCCCCGCGGCCACGTGGAACTGGAACATCACGTGGCAGGGCGCGAGCGCCATGCGCGGGATCTCGCCGACGTTCCAGGCGCTCACCAGCAGCCGGCGCGAGTCGGGCTGCTCGCGGATCTGGCGCACGACCTCGGTGATCTGGTCGATGCTGCGGCCGTCGGCCGTGCCCCAGGCGCGCCATTGCCGGCCGTAGACGGGCCCGAGCTCGCCGGCGGCATCGGCCCATTCGTCCCAGATCGTCACGCCGTGCTCGCGCAGGTAGCGCACGTTGGTCTCGCCGCGCAGGAACCACAGCAGCTCGTGCACCACCGACTTGAGGTGGATGCGCTTGGTGGTCAGCAGCGGGAAGCCCCGGGAAAGCTCGCAGCGCAGCTGGTGGCCGAACACCGACAGCGTGCCGGTGCCGGTGCGGTCGCCCTTGCGCACGCCCTCGTTGCGTACCCGCGCCAGCAGCTCGAGGTAGGAGCGCACCCGTCAGCTTCCCGCGAAGTTGCCCGAGGGCTCGCGCCGCCGCCAGGCGACCAGCAGCAGCGCCACGCCCGCCAGCAGCATCGGCAGCGAGAGCAGCTGGCCCATCGTCAGCCAGTCACCGGCGAAGTAGCCGATCTGCACGTCCGGCACGCGCACGAACTCGACCGCGATGCGCGCCAGCGCGTAGCAGACCAGGAACAGGCCGGAGGGCGCGTAGCGCGGCCGCGGGCGCGAGGTGAACCACCACAGGATGAGGAAGCCGGCCAGGCCCTCGAGCCCGGCCTCGTACAGCTGCGAGGGATGGCGCGCCACGACCTGGCCGGTGGACGGATCCTCCACCAGCATGCCGAATGAGCCGCTGGTCGCCCGCCCCCACAGCTCGTTGTTGATGAAGTTGCCGATGCGGCCGAAGAACAGCCCGATGCCCGGGAGCGGCGCGGCGAAGTCGAACACGTCCCAGACGCGCCGGCCGCGCCGCCAGGCGAAGATCGCCACGCCCGCCAGCACGCCGAGCAGCCCGCCGTGGAAGGACATGCCGCCGTCCCAGATGCGGACCGGGTACCACGGGTCCTCGCGCCACATCGCCAGGCCGTAGAACAGCACGTAGCCGATGCGGCCGCCGAGGATCACGCCGAGCATCGCGTTGAAGAGGAAATCGTCGACGTCGGTCGCCGACCAGGTCGAGCCGGGGCGCGCCGCGCGCCGCCGGGCCAGCCACCAGGCCGCGGCGAAGCCCAGCAGGTACATGATGCCGTACCAGTGGATCCGGACCGGGCCCAGCTGGAGGGCGATCGGGTCGATGTGGGGATAGCGCAGCATGGGCGGGACGGGATTCTACCCGGACTACTCGCGCGTCACGCGGCAGAAGAAGGCCTTGAGGTAGCGCGTCTCGGGTATCGCCGGGTGCACCGGATGGTCGGGCGACTGCCCACCGGCCACCAGCAGCTGCACGAAGCGGCTCGAGTGCCGCCCGGCCGCCTGGATCAGGCCCAGCAGCTCCTCGGCGCCGAGGTGGTACGAGCACGAGCAGCTCACCAGCAGACCGTCGCGCTCGAGCAGCCGCATCGCCAGCTGGTTGAGCTTGCGGTAGGCCGCCTGGCCGCGGGCGACGTCCTTGCGCCGCTTGATGAAGGCCGGGGGGTCGAGCACCACGGCATCGAAGCGCTCGCCCTGGCGGATGAGCTCGTCGAGCACGTCGAAGGCGTCGCCGCGGCGCGTGCCGACCGCGACGCCGTTGGCGGCGGCGTTGCGCGTCGCCATCGCCAGCGCCGCCTCGGAACTGTCGACGCACAGCGCCTCGCGCGCGCCGGCGCGCAGCGCGCTCACCGCCCAGGCGCCGGCGTAGCTGCACACGTCGAGCACGCGGGCGCCCGGCCACAGCAGGCGGCGGAAGGTCTCGCGGTTCGCGGTCTGGTCGTAGAACCAGCCGGTCTTCTGCCCGCCGGCGAGCGGCGCGGCGTAGCGGCTGCCGGCCTCGAGCACCTCGACCTCCTCGGGCGCGCGGCCGATGGCCGTGATGAACTCGCGCGGCAGCTGCTCGAGCTCGCGCGCGCTGCCGTCGTTCTTCCACACCAGCGCCTCGGGCGCGAGCACGTCGGCGACCGCGGCCTCGACCTCGGCGCGCAGCGCCTCCATGCCGGCGGTGGCGATCTGGCCGACGACGAGGTTGCCGTAGCGGTCCAGCACCAGGCCGGGCAGGCCGTCGGCCTCGCCGAACACCAGCCGGTAGTACGGCGCCGCGTACAGCCGCTCGCGCAGCGCCAGCGCCTGCTTCAGCCGGTGCAGCAGGAGGGAGCGGTCCGGCGGATGCACCGGGCTGCGGCTGAGGATGCGCGCGCAGATCAGCGCGTGCGGGTTGACGTAGGCGTAGCCGAGGAACTGGTCGCGGTCGCTGTGCACGCGCGCGATGGCGCCGGTCCGGAAGCCGGCGAGCGGCGTCGCCGCATTGTCCACCTCGTTGGAGAACACCCACAGGTGGCCGGCGCGCAGCCGCCGGTCCTCGCCGCCCTTGAGGCGCAGCACCGCGGCGCCGGGCGCCTGTGGCGCCGGGCCGGTATCGTCGGCTGGGTCGGACATCGATCGGCCGCGGTGCGGGCGCCTCCGGTATAGTGGCGCGCATTCTACTGAAATTCCCCGCCCGCCGATGACCGCCGCGACGCCCCAGCGACCGCCCAACCGCCTCGCGCGCACCGCGAGCCCGTACCTGCGCCAGCACGCGCACAACCCGGTCGACTGGCACCCCTGGGGCGAGGAGGCGCTGGAGCTGGCGCGCGAGAGCGGCCGGCCGATCCTGCTGTCGATCGGCTACGCCGCCTGCCACTGGTGCCACGTCATGGCGCACGAGTCCTTCGAGGACCCCTCGACCGCCGCGCTCATGAACGAGCTGTTCGTCAACATCAAGGTCGACCGCGAGGAGCGGCCGGACCTCGACCGCATCTACCAGGTCGCGCACCAGATGATCACCGGGCGCGGCGGCGGCTGGCCGCTGACCATGTTCCTGATGCACGACGACCAGCGGCCGTTCTTCGGCGGCACCTACTTCCCCGGCGAGGCGCGCCACGGGCTGCCCTCCTTCCGCGACCTGCTGCGCGCCGTCGCCGCGCACTACCAGCAGCATCGCGAGGAACTGCGTGCCCCGGCCGCCGCGCTCACCGCCGCGCTCGCCGACCTCAACCCGCCGCCGGCGACGCTCCCGGCGCTGGACGCCGAGCCGCTGCGCGCGGCGCGCGCCGAGCACGAGCGCAGCTTCGACGGCGAGTGGGGCAGCTTCGGCCGCGCGCCCAAGTTCCCGCACCCGCCGTCGATCGCCCGCCTGCTGCGCGACTGGTACGCGAGCGCCCATGCCGACGCGCCCGACCTGCAGGCGCTCTACATGGCGACGCTGACGCTGACGCGCATGGCCGAGGGGGGCCTGTGCGACCAGCTCGGCGGCGGCTTCTGCCGCTACTCGGTGGACGAGCGCTGGGAGATCCCGCACTTCGAGAAGATGCTGTACGACAACGGCCAGCTGCTGCAGGTCTACGCCGAGGCGGCGCAGGCCACCGGCGAACCGCTGTTCCGCGCGGCCGCCGCGCGCACCGTCGACTGGCTGCTCGGCGAGATGCGCGCGCCGGATGGCGCGTTCCACTCCAGCCTCGACGCCGATTCCGAGGGCCACGAGGGGCGCTACTACGTCTGGGAGCGCGACGCCGTGCGCGCCCTGCTCGCGCCGGAGCAGTACGCGGTGGCGGCCGCCTGCTACGGCCTCGATCGCCCGCCGAACTTCGAGGGCGAATGGCACCTGACGGCGCGGCGCACGCCCGCCGCGGTCGCCGCCGGGCTCGGGATCGATGCAACGCGGGCCGGCGAGCTGCTCGAGGCGGCCCGCGCCCGGCTGTCCGCGGCGCGGGCGCAGCGCGTGCGGCCAGGCCTGGACGACAAGATCCTCACCGCCTGGAACGCACTCGCGATCCGCGGGCTGGTGGCCGCCGCCGGCCTGCTCGAGGGACCCGAGTGCCTGGCCGCGGCCGAAGCCGCGCTCGGCGCGCTGCGCGCGCACCACTGGCGCGCCGGGCGGCTGCTCGCCGCGCGCGCGCAGGCCGAGGGCGCGCTGGGCGCCTACCTCGACGACCACGCCTTCCTCGCCGCGGCGGTGCTCGACCTGCAGTCGCTGCGCTTCCGTGCCGACGAGCTCGCCTTCGCGGTGGAACTCGTCGAGCTCATGCTGGCGCAATTCGAGGACCGCGAAGCCGGCGGCTTCTACTTCACGGCCGCCGACCACGAACGGCTCATCTGCCGGCCCAAGGTGCTCGGCGACGACGCGCAGCCCGCGGGCAACGCCGTGGCCGCCGGGGTGCTCGTGCGGCTCGGCTACCTGCTGGGCGAACCGCGCTACCTCGCCGCGGCCGAGCGCGCGCTGCGCGCCGCCTGGGCCGCCCTGCTCCGCTATCCCACCGCGCATGCGGCCAGCCTGCAGGCGCTGGAGGAACTGCTGGCCCCGCCGCAGATCGTGATCCTGCGCGGGCCGGCCGGCCTCGTCGAGGACTGGCGGCGGCAGCTCGCGGCGGTCTACGCCCCGCACCGCCTGGTGCTGGCGATCCCGGAGGGCACATCCGGGTTGCCTGCCGCGCTGGAATCCAAGGTGGCGCTGCCCGGTGGGGTCGCCTACGTCTGCCGCGGCAGCACCTGTTCCGAGCCGCTGCGCGACTTCGAGGCGCTGGCACGCGCCCTCGCCTGAGCGCGCCGCGGCGGGCCCTGCGCGCCGCTGCACTGCATACATACCGCCACGCGGTCATTCCGAAGCTGCACGGCACAAACGCCGTGCTACATTCTCCAGCGAGGGGCATCACAACGATAACCGCTGCCGGAGGATTGCAGCCATGGGACGTCTGGACTGCAAGTACGCGCTGGTCACCGGCGCATCGCGCGGCATCGGCCGCGCCATCGCGCATTCGCTCTCCAGCGAGGGCGCCGCGATCGCCATCCACTATCGCTCGGGCGAGGCCGAGGCGCGCAGCCTGGCCGCCGAGCTCGGCAAGAAGGGCGTGAAGACGCTGCTGTTGCAGGGCAACGTCGCCGAGCGCGCCGTCTGGACGGCGATGATGGATCGCATCAAGTCCGAATGGGGCCGCCTCGACGTCCTGGTGAACAACGCCGGCATCACGCGCGACCGCACCATGCGCAAGATGACCGACGAGGACTGGGTCGACGTCATCCAGACCAACCTCAACGCCTGCTGGTTCGGCGTCTCGGCGGCGATGCCGATGATGATCGCGCAGACCTACGGCCGCATCATCAACATCAGCTCCTACGTCGGCCAGGCCGGCAACTTCGGCCAGGCGAACTACTCCGCGAGCAAGGGCGGCATCATCGCGTTCACCAAGACCGCGGCGATGGAGCTGGCGAAGTACAACATCACGGTGAACTCGCTGGCGCCGGGCTTCACGCTGACCGAGATGCTGGCCAAGGTGCCCGAGCCGGTGCAGGCGCAGATCCTGACGCGCATCCCGATGGGGCGCTTCGGCAAGCCGGAGGAGATCGCCAAGGCGGTGCTGTTCCTCGCCGCCGATGGCGACTACATCACCGGCCAGCAGATCAACGTCAACGGCGGCGTCTACATGTAGGCCGGCGGCGGGCCGGTACCGGGCCCGCCCCGCGCCGCCCGTTCAGGGCACCACGCCGGCGCGCTCCAGCGCCGCGCGCGTGCGCGCGTAGTCCTCGTGCACGATGCCGTGCCAGCCGCGCTGCCGGGCCGCGGCGATGTTGTCGTGGCGGTCGTCGATGAACACGGTGCGCGCCGGCTCGAGCGCGAAGCGCCGCTCGGCCTCGGCGTAGATCGGCGCCGCCGGCTTCATGCTGCCGGCGACGAACGAGGGCAGCGCGCCGTGGCCGATGCGGTGCAGGCCGTACTCGCGCGCCAGGTGCATCCAGTGCAGGTCGCCGATGTTGGAGAGCAGGAACACGCGGTGGCGGGCGGCGAGCGCATGCGCCAGCGCGATCATCGGCGCATCGAGCTCGAACATGTCGAGCCAGGCGGCGCGCGCCGCCGCGGCCGGGATCGGCGCCGGCGCCAGCGCCGCGACCCGCTCGAGCAGCGCATCGCCCGGCAGCTCGCCGGTCTCGTGCTCGTGCAGCGCGAGGCGCATCACCAGCGTCTCGAGGTCGTGGTCGGCCATGCCGTGGCGCGCGAGCAGCTCGAGCAGCGGCCGCGGCTCGAGCCGCACCAACACGCGGCCGATGTCGAAGACGATCGCCTCGATCATGCCGCAGCCGATCCATCCACCGGCAACACGCCGCCGGCATCGCCGGGCCGGGTGTTGACCGAGACCACGGTGGCGCGCGGGAAGAAGTTGAATTCCGAGGCGCTCGCCCAGGTGTAGGCGCCCATGGCGCGGCCGACGATCAGGTCGCCGGCCTTCAGTTCCGGCAGCATCAGGTTCTCGGCGATGACGTCGATGCTGTCGCAGGTCGGGCCGGCGAGCACCGCGGGCAGCCGCGGCTCCTCCTGGCGCAGCGACTCCACCGGGTAGTGCGCGTGGTCGTAGAGCTGGCCGCTGTAGGAGCCGTACAGCCCGTCGTCGAGGTAGTACCACCAGTGGCCCTCGCGGCGCGCGCGGCCCATCACCGTCGCCACGCCGATGGCCGAGGGGCCGGCGATGAAGCGCCCGGGCTCGGCGATGATGCGCACGCGCTTCGGCAGCGCGGCCAGCGCGGCGCGGATCGGCGCGCAGAAGCGGCGGATGTCGGGCGCGCGCTGCGCGTAGTCGATCGGGAAGCCGCCGCCGATGTCGAGCGTGTCGAGCGTGCCGAGGCGTTCGCGCCGCGCCGCCTGCAGCAGCCGCGTGCAGGCCTCGATCGCCTCGACGTGCTTGAGCGCGTCCGGCGCCTGCGAGCCGACGTGGAAGGAGAAGCCGCGCACGTCGATGCCGAGCTCGGCGGCGGTGCGCGCCAGCGCCACCGCGTCCTCCGGGTCGCAGCCGAACTTGCGCGACAGGTCGCAGACCGCGCCGGGCGAGCGGAACGAGACCCGCAGCAGCAGCGCGGCGCGCCCGGCGTGCGGGCGGAACTTGCGCACCTCGTCGGGGTTGTCGGCCACGAACACGCTGACGCCCGCGGCCAGCGCGTTGCGGATGTCCTCGCCGCGCTTGATCGGGTGCGTGTGGATGCAGCGCTCGCGCTCGAGCCCTAAGCGCTCCACCAGCCGCACCTCGCCGGTGGTCGCGAGGTCGAGCCAGCCGCCCTCCTCGGCGACGGTGCGCACCACCGCCGGGTGCGGCAGCGGCTTGAGCGCGTAGTGCAGGTCGACGCCGGGCAGCGCCTGGCGCAGCCGCCGGTACTGGCTGCGCACCCGCTGGCAGTCGACGACCAGCAGGGGCGAACCGAACTCGGCCACCAGCCGCCGGATGTGCTCCGGCTGGAACGGATCGATCCAGCGCTTCATGCGCGCGCTCCGCCCGTCGCGGCCCGCACCAGGCGGTCGCGGATCGCGTCCCAGGCTTCCTCGCGCGGCACCTCCTGCACCAGGATGCGCGCGCAGCCGGCGCGATCGAGGGTGCGCAGGTTGGCGTACAGGTCGTGGGCGTAGGCCTCGGGGCGCGAGCCGCCGTTGATCCAGGTGACGTACTTGTGCGTGCCGAGCGGCGGGCGCAGCGCCAGCACCGCGATGCGCTGCCCGCCGGCCGAGAGCGCCTGCGCCTGCGCGTCGATGTCGCCGGGCGGCACCAGCACCAGCGGCGTGGCCGGGGCGTAGTGCGCCGCCCCCGAGCCCGGCACGCGCGGCGCGATTGCATCCGCCCCGACCGCGACCTCACCGACGACCGCGCGCAGCTGCGCCACCGAAATCCCGCCGGGGCGCAACAGCCGCACCTCGCCGCCCAGGCAACTGACGATGGTCGATTCCAGGCCCACCTTGCACTCCCCGCCGTCCAGGATCACCCGCACCGCCTCGCCGAATTCGTCGCGCACGTGCTCGGCGCGCGTCGGGCTCACGTGGCCGTAGCGGTTGGCCGACGGGGCGGCCAGCCCGCCGCCGAAGGCCGTCAGCAGCTGCTGCGCCATCGGATGCGCCGGCACGCGCACCGCCACGCTGTCCTGCCCGCCGGTGACCAGGTCGAGCACCTCGGGCGCGCGCGGCAGCACCAGCGTCAGCGGCCCGGGCCAGAAGCGCTGCGCCAGCTGCTCGGCCGCCGGCGGCACCTCGCGCGCCCAGCGGTGCAGGTAGCGCGCCTGGTCGAGGTGCACGATCAGCGGGTGCGTCTTCGGCCGGCCCTTGAGCTCGAACACCCGCTCCAGCGCCACCGGGTTGCGCGCGTTGGCGCCGAGCCCGTAGACGGTCTCGGTCGGGAACGCGACGACCTCGCCGTCGCGCAGCGCGCGCACGGCGACATCGAGTTCCTTCTGCGTAGCTCGCACCCGGGCCATGCCGGACATTCTAATCCAGCGCGCGCCGTTCCCAGCCCGTTGCGCTGCGCCGCAGTTCATAAGTCGGCCAATAGTGCCGGTCGAGCTTGAGCGTGATCACCTCGCTCTGGCCGTTCCACGACAGCGTCCGGATGCGCACCGAGCTGCGGTCGGCGCGGCCGCCGACCACCTTCAGGAACGCGTCCAGGTCCGGCGTCGGCGTCCCGTCGACGGCGACGATGCGGCGGCCCGGCACCAGGCCATAGCGCGTCGCCGGCGAGCCGAAGGCGAAGTACGCGACATAAACCCCCTCGGGGGCGATGCCCCGCTGCGCGCTGATCGCGCGGTGCGGGGCCTGCAGCGTCGCCCCGGCCCACAGCACGATGCGCGTCAGGTCGCTCCCCTGCAGGGCGGCCGTGCGGATGTCGAAGCTGTGCTCGCCGTCGACGCGCCAGACGCGCACGCGCACCTGCGGCCGCTCCGCCACGGCGCGCTCCACCTCGCGGAAGCGCGTGACGATGCGATCATCGAGCGTCAGCAGCACGTCGCCCGGCTGGAGCTTGCCGGCGGCGTCGGAGCCGCCCACCAGGCGGGTCACCGCCAGCACCTGGTGCGCACCGGGAGCCGCCTGCTGCAGGCGCCGCACCCACTCGTCGCCGAGCCCCAGGCGCCGCGCCGCCGCCAGGGTCTGCGGCGCGAACTCCGCCTCGAGCGAATGCAGCGTCGCGCCGCGCTGCACCAGCGCCAGCGTCTCGGCCAGCAGGTCGGCGCCGATGCCGCGGCTCTCCTGCACCAGCTCGCGGCCGTTGTCGGAGGCGAAGCTGGCCCACAGGCCGCGCACGCGCCCGTGGTCGTCGGCCAGCACCCCGGCGATGTCCTCCGGTGCGTTGACCAGCGTCGCCACCTCCAGGTTGCTCTCGCGGAATTGCACCGAGCGCGACAGCGGCAGCTGCAGCGGATCGATGCCGGCGATGCTGGTGCGCCGCGACTTGAGCTCGCCGTCGCCGTCGTAGCCGACGACGGCGACGCGCTCGCCGGCCGCGAGCGGCGCGCCCGCGAGCGTGGCCGCGCGCACCGGCGTGCGGCCGAGGAGCGCGGGGTCGTAGTGGACCACGGCCAGGTTGTGCAGCGGATGCACGTACACGACCTCGCCGGGATCTCGAGCACGCCGGCGAAGGTCAGGCGCACGTCGCCGAGCGAGACCGGCACGGTGTTGCGGTCGGTGACCAGCAGGCCGCGCTGCGCGTCGATGATCACGCCGGTGCCGTGGTAGTTGCGCTCGTTGACGCCGGACACCGAGTACGGCATGTCGAAGGTGATCGCCACCAGCGACGGCGCCAGTGCCGTCATGAGCTTGTCGGCGCCGGCCGGGAAGCGCGCCTCGCCGGCCGCGCGCCGCGCCGCCGCGCCGGCGCCGCGAGCTCGTTGCAGTCCCAGTAGCCGCTGGCGTCGTTGCGGCGGCAGGCGCGCGCCGGGAACCACAATCGGTCGACGCGCACCGAGGCGACCTGCGCGCGCGTCGGGTCGTCGATGGTGAAGTAGCGCACCGCCATGCGCTCGCCGTCCGCCAGGCCGGCGAGCGCCGCCTGGAAGTCGGCCAGGCTCGCGACCGGCGCGGCGTTCACCGCGGTGATCACCGCGCCGCGCGGCACGCCGGCGGCATCGAACATGTAGCCGGCCGAGGCGAGGAAGGCGCCGCGCACCGGCACGTGGAAGTGCCGCGCCATCTGCCAGGAGAGCGTGTGCACGATGGCATCGCCGATCTCGACGTAGGCATCGGGCGTGATCGCCTCGAGGTCGCCGACCTGCTGGCGCACCGTGTAGGGCTTGCCGCCACGCTCGAGCTGCAGCTCCACCCCGGCGCCGACGCTGTCGTCGAGCACCGCCTCGAGCGGCTCGAAGGTGGTGACCAGCCGCCCGTTGACGCGCACCAGCACGTCGCCGGGCTCGAGCACGCCATCGGCGCCGCCACCCGGCTGCACGTTGTCGACCACCAGCATGCCGGTGCCGACCGGCTGGACGCGGCGCGCCTCGGCCTCGGTCGCGGCATGCAGCCCCAGGCGCCGCAGTTCGTCGTACGGCCGGTAGCGGAACTCGGTCTGCAGCGTGCCGCGGGCCACGTGCCGGCCGGCGCGGATGAGCTCGAGCGCGCGCTTCACGCGCCCGAGCGGCAGGTAGAAGCTCGAGGCCGCACCGGTCGCGCCGCCGGCATTGAGCGCCACGACGCGGCCCTGGATGTCGATCACCGGCGAGCCGGAGGAGCCGCCCGAGGTGCCGGAGGCGGCCTGGATGTAGAAGGTGTTGAAGTCGTTGTAGCGGCCGACGCCGTACTCGGGCGCCTCGCGGTCGAGGCGCGCCAGCGTGCCGGCGAGGATCGAGAGCTGCTCGCCGGCGTTGTTGCCGACCACGCGGATCTCGCGGCCGATCTCCGCCGCCTCCGGCGCGAGCGGCAGCGCCACCGGGTGGATGAAGCGCAGCTTCGCCGGGTCGTAGCGGTAGATGCCGAAGTCGTGCACCGGGTCGCGGTAGACGGGATAGAGCTGCACCTCCTCGCGGTTGAGGAAGGTCGCCTCGGCGGTCACCGGGCCGGGCGTCACCACGTGGCGGTTGGTCAGGACCAGGCCGCGCTCGGCATCGACGACGAACCCGGTCGCCTGCGCCGATACGTTGCGCTCGGTGTCGAAGGAGCGCACCTGGTCGATCTCGATCGCGACGACGCTCCCGGCGATGCGCTCGAGCGTGCGCGCCCAGTCGGCCGAGGCGGCCGCGCCGGCGACCGGCGCCGGCAGCGGCGGCGCGGTGGCGGGCGCCGCGAACGCGGTGGCCGCCGTCGCCAGCAGCACGGCCAGCCCGGCCGCGCGGATTCCTGCTCTTGCCTGCATCGTCGGTCCCGGGGCGCGCCGGCGCCAGAGGTCGAAGGCCGACAGTGTGCCCGTTTGCGCCTCAGCGATCGAGCAGCACCAGCGCCCAGACCACGGCCAGCAGCACGAAGGAGAGCAGCACCGCCGCCGACCCGATGTCCTTGGCGAGACCCGACAGGCGATGGCGCTCCAGGCCGATGCGGTCGATCGCCGCCTCGATGGCGCTGTTGAGCAGCTCCACGACCAGCACCAGCAGCACCGGCGCGACCAGCAGCGCGCGCTCCACGCCGCCGCGCCCGAGCCACAGGCCGAGCGGGATCGCCACCACCGCGAAGGCCAGTTCCTGCCGGAACGCCGCCTCCTCGCGGAACGCGCCGCTGAGGCCCTGGGCGCTGGCGCCGAAGGCGCGGAACAGGCGCGTGAAGCCCTGCGGTTTCTCGCGTTGCACCGTGTCGGGCGTCACGCGGCCACCTCCGGCTTCCAGGCGAGGTCGAGCTCGCGCGCCGCGCGCACGTCGTCGAGCCGCCGCACCGGCATGTGGTGCGGGGCGCGCTTGAGCAGCTCGGGGTCGGTCTCGGCCTCGTGCAGGATCGCCTGCAGCGCGCCGACGAAGGCATCGAGCGTATCGAGGCTCTCGGTCTCGGTCGGCTCGATCAGCAGGCATTCGGGGATCAGCAGCGGGAAATAGGTGGTCGGGGCGTGGAAGCCCAGGTCGAGCAGGCGCTTGGCGACGTCCATCGCCGTCACGCCACGCCGCTGCGCGAGTTCCTTCAGCGTGAGGATGAACTCGTGGCTGGCGCGCCGCCCGGGATAGGCGGCCTCGAAGCCGGCCTGCTGCAGGCGCGCGAGCAGGTAGTTGGCGTTGAGCGTGGCGAACTCGGCCACGCGGCGCATGCCGGCCGCGCCCAGCATGCGCATGTAGACGTAGGCACGCAGCAGCACGCCGGCGTTGCCGGCGAAGCCGGTCAGCCGCCCGATGCTCTGCGGCCGCTCGCGCTCCTCGAGCCAGCGGAAGCCCGCGCCATCGCGCCCCACCAGCGGCACCGGCAGGAAGGGCTCGAGCCGCTCGCCCACGCCCACGGCGCCCGCGCCCGGCCCGCCGCCGCCGTGCGGCGTCGAGAAGGTCTTGTGCAGGTTCATGTGGATCACGTCGAAGCCCATGTCGCCCGGGCGCACCTTGCCGAGGATGGCGTTGAGGTTGGCGCCGTCGTAGTACAGCAGCCCGCCGGCGTCGTGGACGATGCGCTCGATGTCGGCGATGCGCCGCTCGAACACGCCGAGCGTCGAAGGGTTGGTCAGCATGATGCCGGCGGTCTTCGGGCCGACCGCCGCGCGCAGCGCCTCCAGGTCGACGTCGCCGTCGGCATCGACCGCGATCTCGCGCGCGACGCAGCCGCACATCGTGGCGGTGGCCGGGTTGGTGCCGTGCGCGGCCTCGGGGACGATGATCTCGTTGCGCGCCTCCTCGCCGCGCGCGCGGTGGTAGGCGCGGATCATCGCCACGCCGGCGAACTCGCCGTGCGCCCCGGCCATCGGCGCGAGCGAGACGGCGCGCATGCCGGTGACCGCACAGAGCATCTGCTGCAGCTCGTGCAGGCAGGCGAGGAAGCCCTGGCCGTGCGCCGCCGGCGCCAGCGGGTGGCGGCCGAGGAACTCGGGCAGCGAGGCCGCCGCGTGGCAGGCCTTGGGGTTGTACTTCATCGTGCAGGAGCCGAGCGGGTAGAAGTGCGTGTCGATCGAGAAGTTGAGCTGCGAGAGGCGCGTGTAGTGGCGCACCACGTCGAGCTCGCTCGCCTCCGGCAGCCGCGGCGCCGTCCGGCGCCGCAGCGCCGCGGGGAGAGCGGGCGCGGCCGGTTCCTCCGCCGGCCACTGGCCGGTGGCGCCGCGGCCGGGCTGGGAGTATTCGAACACCAGCGGTTCACGCAGGGGCAGGGTCATGGCGGCTTCCTTCCTTCAGGCGGCGCGCGCGGCGCGCAGCAGTTCGCCGAGCGCGCCGGCATAGGCGGCGATGTCGGCCGCGGTGCGCGTCTCGGTGGCGCACACCAGCAGCGCGTGGCCGAGCTCGGGGTAGTGGGCCGAGAGGTCGTAGCCGCCCTGGATGCCACGCTGCGCGAGCGCCGCGAGGAGCGGCGCCACCGGGCGGTCGAGCTGCAGAACGGCCTCGTGGAAGCGTGGCGCGTCGAAGGCCGGGCGCACGCCGGGCAATGCGCCGAGCGCCGCGACCAGCTCGGCGGTGCGCGCCATGCAGGCGCGCGCCACGCGCGCGAGTCCCTCGGCGCCCATCAGCGCCAGGTACAGCGTGCCCGCCATCATCAGCAGGCCCTGGTTGGTGCAGATGTTGGAGGTCGCCTTGCCACGGCGGATGTGCTGCTCGCGCGCCTGCAGGGTGAGCGTGAAGCCCGGCCGGCCGTCGAGGTCGACGGTGCGGCCGACGATGCGCCCGGGCATCTGCCGCACGAATTCCTGGCGCGTCGCCATGAAGCCGAAGTACGGCCCGCCCGAGGCCAGCGGGCAGCCGAGCGGCTGGCCCTCGCCGACGACGATGTCGGCGCCCTTCGCGCCCCACTCGCCCGGCGGCTTCAGCAGTGCCAGCGCCGTCGGGTTCACGACCGCGATCACCAGCGCGCCACGCGCATGCGCCCAGTCGGTGAGCGCGTCGACGTCCTCGAGGTTGCCGAGGAAGTTCGGCTGCTGGATGACGAGCGCCGTCAGGTCCGCGCCGGCCAGCGGCTCGAGCGCCGCGGGCGTCGTCAGGCCGCCGGCGAGCGGCCCGCCCTCCTCGAACACCAGCCCCTGGTTGCCCGTCGTGGTGCGCGCCACCGCGCGGTAGTGCGGGTGCACGCCGCGCGGCAGCAGGATGCGGGACGAGCGGCTGCGGCGGTGCGCGCGCACCGCCATCAGGCAGGCCTCGGCCACTGCCGTGGCGCCGTCGTACAGCGAGGCGTTGGACACCTGCATGCCGGTCAGCGCTGTCATCATCGACTGGTATTCGTAGATCGTCTGCAGCGTGCCCTGGCTGGCCTCCGCCTGGTAGGGCGTGTAGGCGCTGTAGAACTCGCCGCGCGAGATCACCGCCCAGACCGCCGCCGGGATGTGGTGCTCGTAGGCGCCGGCGCCGATGAAGCACAGCGGCCGCCCGTCCTGGCGCGCGCGCGCCTGCATCAGCTGCATCACCTGCAGCTCGTTGAGCGCCGGCGGCAGCTCGGCGAGCGGCGCGGCGCGCAGGGCCGGCGGGATCTCCTCGAACAGCGCCTCGAGGCGCTCGACGCCGATGGCGGCGAGCATCGCGCGCGTATCGGCCTCGGTGTGCGGGATGAAGGGCATGCTCAGGTCTCGGCGGCGACGGCCGCGTAGGCGCGCGCGTCGAGCAGCCCGGCGTCGGCGAGCGGCCCCGTCGGGCGCAGGCGCAGCAGCCAGCCCTCCGCGTAGGGCTGCTGGTTCACCAGCTCCGGCGCGGCGGCGAGCCGCTCGTTGACGGCGACGACGGTGCCGGCCACCGGGCTGTAGACGTCCGAGGCCGCCTTCACCGACTCGACGACGGCGCAGGCCTCGCCGGCCGCGAGCGCGCGCCCGACCTCCGGCAGCTCGACGAACACCAGGTCGCCGAGCGCGTGCTGGGCCGGGTCGCTGATGCCGATCTCGATGTTGCCGTCGGCGAGTGCCCGCACCCACTCGTGCGTGCGCGCATAGCGCAGTTCCTGGGGAATCTCGCTCATGATGCCTTGCGACCCTCGTGCTGTGGATTACTGGACCAGCGCCCGCCCGTGGCGGACGAAGGGAAACTTCACGACGCGCGCCGGCAGCCAGCGGCCGCGCACCTCGACCTCGACCTGCTGCGCATCGCCCGCCGGCAGGCGCGCGAAGGCGATCGAGCGCTGCAGCGTCGGCGAGAAGGTGCCGCTGGTCACCATGCCCTCGCCGCCGCCGGCGACGCGCACCCGCTGGTGCGGCCGCATCACGGCGCGGTCCTCGAGCACCAGGCCGACGAAGCGCCGCATGCCGCCGCGCGCGCGCGCCGCCTCGAGCGCCGCGCGCCCGGTGAAGGCACGGTCGACCGGCTCGAAGGCAACGGTCCAGCCGAGGCCGCTCTCGAGCGGATGCGTGCCCTCGTCCATGTCGTTGCCGTAGAGGTTCATGCCGGCCTCGAGCCGCAGCGTGTCGCGGGCGCCGAGGCCGCAGGGCTGCACGCCGCGCGCGAGGAGCGCGCGCCAGAAATCCGCGGCGGCGGCGGCCGGCAGCATGAGCTCGAACCCGTCCTCGCCGGTGTAGCCGGTGCGCGCGATGCACCAGGCGCCGTGGCGCAGCGCGTGGAAGGCCGGCAGCGCGAGCACGGCGGCCACGGCCGCCGCGTCCAGTCCCGCGGCCGGCAGCAGCGCCGCGACCTGCGCGCGCGCCTCGGGCCCCTGCACCGCGAGCATCGCCATGTCGGTGCGCTCGGCGAGGCGCACGCCGGCCGCCGCGGCGCGCGGCCCGATCCAGGCGAGGTCCTTGTCGCGCGTGCCGGCGTTGACGACGAGGCGGTAGTCGTCGGCGGCGAAGTGGCAGGCGATCAGGTCGTCGAGGATGCCGCCGGCGTCGTTGAGCATGCAGGAATAGAGCGCCCGCCCGGGGGTGGCGAGCCGCGCGACGTCGTTGGCGAGCAGGCCGCGCAGCAGCGCGCGCGCACCCGCGCCGGCGAGGTCGACGATGCCCATGTGCGAGACATCGAACACGCCGGCGGCGCGCCGCACCGCGTGGTGCTCCTCGATCTGCGAACCGTAGGCGACCGGCATGTCCCAGCCGCCGAAGTCGACCATGCGCGCGCCGGCGGCGACGTGCAGGTCATGGAGTGGTGTATGTCTTCCCATGACGTCCTCCGGGCCCGCAAACCAAAATGGCGGCAGGCGTCACAGCGACGCCCGCCGCCCCTCTGTCCTTGGACCTGAGAGATCGGGTGCCCCATGCATCGCCATGCACATCGATCGAGGACACCGCACCCCTTCGGTGGGCGGCGCCGCGAGACGCCGCCACTCTCCAGAGCCCGCCCGATCTGCCGTTCCTGGTGCCTGAGCGTTTCCGGGCGGAACTTGCGCCTTCGGCGTCCCGCCGCCCCGCAATGCTGCGCGGCGGCGGAATCTCTCCGGACAGATCGTACTGGCGGACGGCGCGAATGATACCAGCACGCGGCGCTTCGCCTCTACAATCCGCATCCAGCATGGTCCCGCAACGCCGCCACAGCCTCGCCGTCGACGTCGCCGGCATCACCATCGGCGGTGACGCGCCGATCGTCGTGCAGTCGATGACCAACACCGACACCGCCGACGTCGCGGCCACCGTCGCCCAGGTGCGCGCGCTGGCGCAGGCCGGCTCCGAGCTGGTGCGCGTGACGGTCAACACCAGCGAGGCCGCCGCGGCCGTGCCGCGCATCCGCGACGCGCTCGACGCCGCCGGCTGCGGCGTGCCGCTGATCGGCGACTTCCACTTCAACGGCCACAAGCTGCTGCAGGAGCACCCCGGCTGCGCCCGCGCGCTGGCCAAGTACCGCATCAACCCGGGCAACGTCGGCCGCGGCAGCAAGCGCGACCCGCAGTTCGCCGAGATGATCGAGATCGCCTGCCGCGAGTCCCGGCCGGTGCGCATCGGCGTCAACTGGGGGAGCCTCGACCAGGAGCTGCTCGCGCGCCTGATGGACGCCAACAGCGCCAGCGCCCGCCCGCAGCCGGCCCAGGCGGTGATGCGCGAGGCGATCGTGCGCTCCTGCCTGGAGAGCGCCGAACGCGCCGTGCAGCTCGGCCTGCCGCACGAGCGCATCGTGCTCTCGGCCAAGGTGAGCGCCGTGCAGGACCTGATCGCGGTGTATACCGAACTCGCGGCGCGCTGCGACTACGCGCTGCACCTCGGGCTCACCGAGGCGGGCCTCGGCTCCAAGGGCATCGTCGCCTCGGCCGCGGCGATGGCCGTCTTGCTGCAGGGCGGCATCGGCGACACGATCCGCGTCTCGCTCACCCCCGAGCCGGGTGGCGAGCGCACCCGCGAGGTGATCGTGGCGCAGGAGCTGCTGCAGACGATGGCGCTGCGCGCCTTCACGCCGCTGGTCACCGCCTGCCCCGGCTGCGGCCGCACCACCAGCAACTACTTCCAGATGCTGGCGCAGCAGATCCAGGACTACCTGCGCGCGCGCATGCCGGAATGGCGCCGGCGCTACCACGGCGTGGAATCGATGAGCGTCGCGGTGATGGGCTGCGTCGTCAACGGCCCGGGCGAGAGCCGCCACGCGAACATCGGCATCAGCCTGCCCGGGACCGGCGAGCGCCCGGTCGCGCCGGTGTACGAGGATGGCGAGAAGACGGTGACGCTCAAGGGCGAGCACATCGCACGCGAGTTCCAGGAACTGGTCGAGCGCTACGTCGAGCGCCGCTACGCGGCGAAGGCAGGTGCGCCATGAGTTCCAGCAAGGGCGGATCGGGGCGCCACTGCCGGCCCTGCGAGGGCGGCACGCCGCCGCTCGCGGCCGCGGCGATCGAGCTGGAGCTCAGCCGGCTCGCCGCCGGCTGGCACCTGATGGGCGGCGGCACGGCCATCATGCGCGAGTTCCGCTTCCGCGATTTCCATCGCACCATGAGCTTCGCCAATGCCGTCGCGCACGTCGCCAACGTCGAGAACCATCACCCCGACCTCGAGCTTGGCTACGGCTACTGCCGCGTGAAGTACACGACCCACGCGATCGGCGGGCTGTCCGAGAACGACTTCATCTGCGCCGCGCTGGTGGACGCCATACCGACGGGCTGAGGGCTGGGCACGCACGCCGGCCCTGGCGCGCATGGCTGGGCAGCAGGGAGAAGAAGACGGCGGCGGCACGGGCCTGTCCGCAACGGTGTTTTCGGGAACGCCGTGAATCCGTCCCTGGAGGCTCCGGGCGCGACATCCTGTCGCGCACGGTCCCGAAAACACCGTTGCGGACAGGCTGGCGGCACCATCGAGTCGTCCGGTCCCGCCGCGTCGCGCGGCGCGCCCGGGCGGCCGTCGTGCGCGCTCGGGCCGGCGCGCGCCCTACGCGATGCGGCGGCACGGCGCGGAGGGCACGCGGTGATCTCGACGCCGCGAGCCTCCACGCGCGCGCGGACGGCGCAGGCGGGAGGCGCGGTGCGGGGCGCTTCCCGGGATCGTGAAAAACGGATGTTTTTCACGAAGCCTCCGAGGACGGATTCACGGCGGTCCCGGGAAGCGCCCCGCGCCGCGCCTCCCGCCCCCCGTCAACGCACTGGCATCAACGCCTGCTCCATGAAAAACCGCCGCGCCAAGCCACTGCGGTTCACCGTCCCGAGCGCGAGCCCCGCAAGCCACCCGCGCACGCCCTCGGGCTGCGAGAAGGCCGCGTTGAACAGGCTCATCGCGGCGTCGGTCGCGAGGTTGTGCGTGCGGCGCGCCTGCTCGTAGCGGCGCAGGATGCGCAGCGCCCCCGGGTCCTCGCGCTCGGCGACGGCCGCCGCGACGGCGTCGCACAGCGCGGCGGCGTCGAGCAGGCCGAGGTTCATGCCTTGCCCCGCCAGCGGGTGGACCACGTGCGCGGCGTCGCCGACCAGCGCGCAGCGCGGCCGCACGTACTCGCGCAGCGCAAGGCTGCGCAGCGGGAACGCGAGCCGCCGGCTCGCGAGCCGCACTTCGCCCAGCACGGCGCCGCTGGCCGCGGTGAAGCGGCGCGCGAACGTCGCATCGTCCAGTGCCATCAGCTCCCCGGCGAGCGGGTCGCGCGCCGACCAGACGATCGAGCAACGGCCATCGAACAGCGGCAGCAGCGCCAGCGGGCCGGTGCCGAGGAAGCGCTGCCAGGCGGTGGCGGTGTGGGCCTCGGCCGTCGCCACGGTGGCGACGATGGCGCGCTGGCCGTAGGGACGGAGCCTCGGCTCGAGACCGAGCCCGGTGCGCACGCCCGAGCTGGCGCCGTCGGCGCCGACCAGCAGCCGCGCGCCCAGGGAGGCGCCGCCGGCGCGCAGGCTCACGCCCTCGGCATGGACCTCGAAGCCTTCGAGCGTCGCGGGGAGGTGCACGCCACCGCGCTCGCGGAACGCCGCCGCCGCGGCCGCCTGCAGCTGGCGGTTCTCGATGATGTGCCCGAGGTCGGGTTCGCCGAGCTCCGCCGCCCGGAACTCCAGCACGCCCTCGCCCCAGGGCGAACTGGACTCGTGCCAGATGCGCATGCGCTCGTAGGCGCAGGTGCGCGCGGCATCGAGCCGCTGCCAGGCGCCGGCGGCGCGCAGCACGCGCTCGCTGGCGCGCGAGATCGCCGAGACACGCAGTTCCGGCTCCGCGCCGGCGGCGACGGGCGCGGGCACCGCGGGCTCGAGCAGGGCCACGCGCCCCGGCTCGATCCGGCCCTGCTGCAGCAGCAGCGCGGCGAGCGTCGCGCCCACCGGCCCGCCGCCGGCGACCACGACGTCGTAGTCGCCGCTCATGCGAGCGGCAGCCCGCGCAGCAGGCGCGGCGTGTCGCCGCCGAAACCCCAGCTGACGCGCGCCAGCGCCCGCTTGGCGGGCGGCAGCAGGTCGAAGGCGAGCAGCCCGAGGTTGCGCAGCCCCGCCAGCACCGGATGCTCGAGGGCGAAGAGCTTCACCAGCCCGTCGGTGAAGGCGATCATGCCGCGCCGGTCGAGCGCACGGGTGCGCGCGTACTCGGCCAGCACCGGCGCGGCGCCGGGGTCCGCGGCGGCGGCGAGCCGCTCGGCGAGCGCCGCGGCATCGCGCAGGCCCAGGTTGTAGCCCTGCGCGGCCACCGGGTGCAGCGTCTGCGCGGCGTTGCCGACCAGCACGGCGCGCGGGCCGGCCAGGGCCTGCGCACGCCGCAGCGCCAGAGGGTAGGCGACGCGCCGCCCCACCTGCGTCAGGCGCCCGACGCGCCAGCCCAGCGCGTCCTGCAGCGCGGCGGTGAATTCCGCGTCCGTGCTGGCGAGCAGGCGCTCGGCCCGCTCCGGCGCCACCGTCCAGACGACCGCGTAGGCGCCGCCGGCGAGCGGCAGCAGCACCAGCGGCCCGTTGGGCGTGAAGCGCTCGCAGGCGATGTTGCCCGCGCGGCGCTCGGCCTGGAGGTTGGCGATCACCGCGACCTGGTGGTAGTCCTGCACCTCGGCCTCGATGCCGGCGGCCGCGCGCACCAGGGAATGCGCCCCGTCGGCGGCGACCACCACGCGCGCCTCGACCTGCTCCGTAGCGCCGGAGGCGTCCACGACCTCGAGGCGCGCCGCGTCCTCGCCGAGCGCGACCTGCCCGACCCGCGCGCCCACGCGGCGCGCGATCGGCGCCGGCTCGAGCGCGCGCCACAGCGCGGCGCCGATGGCCCGGTTCGGCACCACGTAGCCGAAGGCATCGAGGCCGAGCTCGGCGGCCTCCAGGCGCGCCGCGCCGAAGTGCCCCGCGTCGGAGATGTGGATGCCGCGGATCGGCGTCGCCGCGGCGACCATGTGCGGCCAGACGCCGAGCATTTCCAGCACCCGCCGGCTGCCGTTGCCCAGCGCCGAGCAGCGCTCGTCGAAGCTCGGCTGGGCGGCCGAATCCGGCGGCACCGCCTCGACGAGCAGCACCGAGCGGCGCGTCGGCGCCAGCGCCAGCGCCAGGGTCGCGCCGACCAGCCCGCCGCCGACGATGGCGACGTCGACGCGGGTCGGGGACGCCGTGCCGGGGGCCGGCATCAGCCCGCCGCCATCAGCTTCTCGATGGCATCCGGGTCGGTCGGCACGTCGCCGGTGAGCACTTCGCAGCCGCCGCGCGTGACGGCGACGTCGTCCTCGATGCGCACGCCGACGTTCCAGAACTTCTTCGGCACGCCGCGCGTGCCGGCCGGGATGTACACGCCCGGCTCGACCGTGAGCGTCATGCCCGGCTCGAATACGCGCCACTCCTCGCCGACCTTGTAGTCGCCGACGTCGTGCACGTCCATGCCGAGCCAGTGGCCGGTGCGGTGCATGAAGAACTTGCGGTAGGCGCCGTCCTTGATGAGGCTCGCGACGTTGCCCTTCAGCAGCCCGATGCGCACCAGCCCCTGGGTGATGGCGCGCACCGCCGCATCGTGCGGCTCGTTCCAGTGGTTGCCCGGCTTCACCTTGGCGATGGCGGCGTGCTGGGCCTCGAGCACCACCTCGTACACGGCGCGTTGCTCGCTCGTGTAGCGCCCGTTGACGGGGAAGGTGCGGGTGATGTCCGAGGCGTACAGGTCGAGCTCGCAGCCGGCGTCGATCAGCAGCAGGTCGCCGTCCGCGAGACGGGCGTTGTTGTCGCGGTAGTGCAGCACGCAGCTGTTGGCGCCGCCGCCGACGATCGGGTGGTAGGAGACGTCGGCGCCGTGCCGGCCGAACTCGTGCACCAGCTCGGCCATCACCTCGTATTCCATCATCCCCGGCCGGCAGTGGCGCATGGCGCGGATGTGCGCCTGGGCGGCGATCCGCCCGGAGCGCCGCATCGTGGCGAGCTCGGCCCGGCTCTTGTAGAGCCGCATGTCGTGCAGCACGTGGTCGAGCGCGACGAACTCCTGCGGCGGGTGACGGCCGGCACGCGCCTGGGCGCGCAGCGTGTTGACCCAGCCGACCACGCGCTGGTCGAAGTCCGGGTAGCGCCCCATCGTGTGGTACACGCGCGAGCGCTGCTCGAGCAGCCCGGGCAGGATCTCGTCGAGATCGGAGATCGGGAAGGCGTCGGCCGCGCCGTGCTGCGCCTTCGCACCCTCGGGTCCGGCGCGCTTGCCGTCCCAGATCTCGCGCTCGGGGTTGCGGTCGCGCACGAACAGGATGTAGTCGCCGCGGGCGCGCTCGGGCAGCAGCACCGCGACGGCCTCGGGCTCGCCGAAGCCGGTCAGGTAGTAGAAGTCGCTGTCCTGTCGGTAGTTGTACTCATTGTCGGCATTGCGCGTGCGCGGCGGCGCCGCCGGCAGGATGGCGATCGCGTCGCGCCCCATGAGCCGCATCAGCTGGCGGCGACGACGGGCGAATTCGGTCTGCATGGTGCTCCCCAGACTCAGTGCACGGTTCCGGCCGGCGTCGGTGGCGGCGCCGGGCGCTGGCGGCCGGCCTCCTCGTAGACGAGCTGCACGCCGACGCGCACGAACTCGACCAGCTCGGCCAGCGCGGCTTCGTTCTCCTCGGCGCCGTCGGCGGCATCGACCCCGGCCCGCGTGATCTCGGTGAGATCGCGCACCACCTCGCCGGCATCGGGCGACAGGCGGGCCGGATCCGCCGCGCCGGTGGTGCCGAGGCCATAGAGGAAGCCGTTGCACCACAGCGACAGCGCGCGGGTGCGCTCCTCGATCGGCGCATCGTCCTCCGGGATCAGCAGGTCGAACTCCATGGCATTGCCATGCAGCGCAGCGCGCGTGAGGTCGTACAGGCCGCCGAGCTCGGGCGAGACCGCCGCCAGCTCCGGGCCGTCCGGCAGGATCTCGGCCAGCCAGTCCCCGACGCTGTAGCCCTCGAGGGCGCAGAGCGCCCCGGCCAGCGTGCCGTGCGCCTCGGCGGCCTCGATGACGGCGCGCGCATCGCTCAGCGCCTGCTGGATGGTGGCATAGGTCTGTCGGTGGAGCATGCTGCCGCCGGGCGCCGCGCGGGCCTTGGGGGATGTGCGATGGTAGGGCGCGCCTCCCGGCCCGGCAAGCGCGCGCCGGCGCTCCGCGGGCCGATTTCGATTGACCGTGCGGAAGCCGCCGGCCTATATTTTTCCCATGAGCGACGCCAAGAACACCCATAACATGGACACCGAACTCCGCCGCCTCGAGACGCGCCTCGACGAGCTCGTGGCGACGGTGCACCGCCTCAAGGAAGAGAACCGCGCCCTGCGCCAGCGGCAGGAGGTCATCTCCGCCGACCGCACCGCCCTGCTCAACCGCAATGAGCAGGTGCGCACGCGCGTCGAGGCCATCATCGGCCGGCTGCGGGCCATGGAACACAGCGCATGAGCACGCGCGATCCGGCCCAGGTCACGGTGCGGATACTCGAGAAGGAGTACTTCGTCGCCTGCCCGCCGGAGGAGCGCGAGGACCTGCTGGAGAGCGCCGCCTTCCTCAACGGCCGCATGCGCGAGATCCGCGACAGCGGCAAGATCGTCGGGCTCGACCGCGTCGCGGTGATGGCGGCGCTGAACATCGCCAACGACCTGCTCAAGCTGCGCGCGCGCGGCCACGGCGCCCAGGCCGAAGTGGGCCAGCGTCTCAAAATCATGCGCGAACGCGTTGAATCGGCTCTCGAAAAGGGACAGCAGCTCGAGCTTTAGTGTAGAGTCATTGCCGGCGTCGCCTGCGGTGTTCGACAGCGGACCGGGTTACCTCTCGACCGTAATTGAAACACCCAAGGGACAACATGCCTTGCCGGCAGCATTGTGCAGGTCTGCCCCGAGCAGAAAGCCTTACCTGTCGCAGGCCCGTCCCCATTGTTGCTCTGGTTCGAGAGCACAGGTTCGCACCGGCACCTGCGGACGACGCCACTTCCCCCGCCTCGCATCCGTGAACACGCGCGCTGACATCCGGCGCGCGCTGCGCCGCCGCCGTGCCGCGCTCGCCCCGGCCGTGCGTGCGCGCGCCGCCGCGGCGATCGCCCGCCACGCGCTGCGCGGCGCCTGGCTGCGCCCCGGGCGCGCGATCGGCCTGTACTTCGCCGTCGGCAGCGAGGTCGATACCGGCCCGCTGCGCCGGCTGGCCGCGCGCCGCGGCTGCGCGGTCTACCTGCCGCGCATCACCAGCCATGCCGCGCGCCACATGGTCTTCCGCCGCGATCGCGGCCGCTACCGCCCGAACCGCATGGGAATCCCCGAACCCCTGGCGGGCCCGGCCTGTCCGCCGCGCCGGCTCGACGTGGTGTTCGTGCCGCTCACCGGCTTCAACGCCGCCGGCTGGCGGCTCGGCGTCGGCGGCGGCTACTACGACCGGCTGTTCGCCTTCCGCCGGCACGCGCCGCTGCGGCGACCGCTGCTGGTGGGCCTCGCCTTCGACTGCCAGCGCAGCGCCGACTTCGCCCCGGAAGCGCACGACGTGCCGCTCGACCTGCTGATCACCGAATCCGGCATCCTCGACTGGCGGCGCAGCCGCGGGAGCGACGGGCGATGAGCCATTGGCTGATGAAGACCGAGCCGGAGACCTTCGGCGTCGACGCGCTGGCGGCGCTGCCCCGGCGCACGACCTGCTGGGACGGCGTGCGCAACTATCAGGCGCGCAACTTCCTGCGTGACGCCATGGCCGTGGGCGACGAGGCCTTCCTCTACCACTCGAGCTGCGCGGAGCCGGGCATCGTCGGCCTGCTGCGCGTGGTGCGCGCCGGCTACCCCGACCACACCGCCTTCGACCGCCGCCACGCGCACTACGATGCGGCCAGCACGCCGCAGCAGCCGCGCTGGTACATGGTCGACGTGCAGCTCGTGCGCCGCCTCCGGCGCATCATCACGCTCGATGAACTGCGCGCCCACGCGGGGCGGCAACTCGCCGGCCTGCAGCTGCTGCGTACCGGCAATCGACTCTCGGTGATGCCGATCAGCGCGGCTCACTGGCGCTTCATCCTCACGCTCGAGTGACCGGCGAGTGAGATCGCGTTCACGTGCGACGCGAGTGCTTGCTTGTAATTTTGTCAAGCGCGTATATACTCGGACCCCGGACTAACCCTAAACATGGAGATCTTTCATGGCGAAGGCCAAGAAGAAAGCCAAGAAGAAAGCCGCGAAGAAGAAGTAACTTCTTCGGGGCTGGCAAGTAAGGAGAACTCCTGAACGCCATCTTCGATGCTCTTATCGACTGTGCCCGCGCAAGCGGGCACAGTCGTTTCTGGGGGAAGGGGAGCACGCATGAACAGCAATGACACCGCCGCAAGAAAGACGCGCGTCGCGCGCGCCGCGCTGGAATTCCTGCGCGAAGGCAGCATCCTCGGCGTCGGCACCGGATCGACGGTCAACGCCCTGATCGACCAGCTCGAACCCTGGCGCGGGCGCCTCAAGGGAGCCGTGTCCAGCTCGGAGGCCTCGAGCGCGCGCCTCAAGGCGCTCGGCATCCCGCTGTTCGACCTGAACGAGGTGGACGGGCTCGACCTCTACATCGACGGCGCCGACGAGGCCACCCGCGCGCGGCACCTGATCAAGGGCGGGGGCGCGGCCCTGACGCGCGAGAAGATCGTCGCGGCCGCCGCCCGCCAGTTCGTCTGCATCATCGACGACACCAAGATGGTCGACACGCTCGGGCGCTTCCCCCTGCCGGTGGAGGTCATCCCGATGGCGCGCAGCCTGGTGGCGCGGCAGCTGCAGGCGCTCGGCGGGCGCCCGGTGTGGCGCGCCGGCACGGTCACCGACAACGGCAACCACATCCTGGACGTGCACGACCTGCGGATCACCGACCCGGTGGGCCTGGAGGCGCGCATCAACCAGATCACCGGCGTCGTCACGGTCGGGCTGTTCGCCGCGCGGCCGGCCGACCTGCTGCTGATCGGCTCCGACACCGGCGTCACGCGCATCTGAGATCGAAGGCCTGCCTGGCGCGGCCGCCCGCAACAACAGCCGAAACGAAAAAGGGGCCCTGCGATGCAGGGCCCCTCGATGGGCAGGGCTGGCTGGGGGACTAGGATTCGAACCTAGGTTAACGGAGTCAGAGTCCGCTGTCCTACCACTAGACGATCCCCCAAGCGGGAACGGCGTCCGCGGCAGTACCTTTCGCGCCTGGCCTCAGCGCTTGGAGTACTGCGTGCCGCGGCGTGCCTTGCGGTGGCCGACCTTCTTGCGCTCGACCTCGCGGGCGTCGCGCGTGACGAAGCCGGCCTGGCGCAGCGGCTTGCGCAGCGTCTCGTCGTAACGGATCAGCGCGCGGGCGATGCCGTGGCGGATCGCGCCGGCCTGGCCGGTGATGCCGCCGCCGCTCACCTGGGCGTCGATGTCGAAGCGGCCGATGAGCTGCACCACCTCGAGCGGCTGGCGCACGATCATGCGGCCCGTCTCGCGGCCGAAGAACTCGTCGAGCGGACGCTGGTTGACGGTGATGCGGCCGGTGCCGGGCTTGAGGAAGACGCGGGCCGTCGACGTCTTGCGCCGGCCGGTGCCGTAGTTCGGGGTGGCTGCCATGCTGTGGATACCTGGGTGGGAAATGCGCTTAGAGTTCGAGGGCCTTGGGCTGCTGCGCGGCGTGCGGGTGCTGGTCGCCCCCGAACACATGCAGCTTGCGGATCATGCGCCGGCCGAGCGTGGTCTTCGGCAGCATGCCCTTCACGGCGAACTCGATCGCCCGCTCCGGGTGCGTCTGCAGCAGCTTGCCCAGCGCCACCGACTTCAGGTTGCCCAGGTAACCCGTGTGGTGGTGGTAGAACTTGTCATCGAGCTTGTTGCCCGTGACGTGGATCTTGCTGGCGTTGAGCACGACGATGTGGTCGCCCATGTCGACGTGCGGGCTGTAGTCGGCCTTGTGCTTGCCCTTGAGGCGGTGGGCCAGGCCCGTGGCCAGGCGGCCGAGCGTCTTGCCCGCGGCATCGACGACGTACCAGTCGCCGCGCACGGTGGCCGGCTTTGCAAATTCGGTCTTCATCACTTGAACTCCGCCCCTGGGCCCGGTCGCGGTACCGCCCGGCTTGCGCCGGCCCGGCCCCAGGGTCCCGATGGCTGTCTGGAAAAAGGCGCGGAAGTTTACTGGATGCCCCTCCTGTATTGCAAAGGCTGGAGGGGACCCGCCAGAACCCCCTCCCTTCAGGATGCTGCAACGCACCATATGGCCCGCCCGACCCAGCCGGCTTCCGGCCCACCGCTTATATAATGACCCGCCATGACCGATTCCGGCCCGCTCGACAGCCTCATCCGCTCGGCCGACAACGCGCTGCGCGCCCTGTTCGCCCCGGCGCATGCGGGCCGTGACCTGCCCCTCCCGCCCGCCGCCGAACTATCCGAGGCCGACCGGCGCCAGGTCGCCGGCCTGATGCGCGTGAACCACGCAGGCGAGATCGCCGCGCAGGCGCTCTACCACGGCCAGGCCCTGGTGGCCCGTTCGGATGCCACGCGCGCCTTCCTGCTGAGGGCGGCGGCCGAGGAAGGCGATCACCTCGCCTGGTGCGAGCAGCGCCTGCACGAACTCGGTGCACGGACCAGCGTGCTCAATCCGTTCTGGTACGCGGGCAGTTTCGCGATCGGCGCGCTCGCCGCGGCCGTCGGCGACAAGGTGAGCCTGGGGTTCGTCAGCGAGACCGAGCGCCAGGTCGAGGGCCACCTCGACAGCCATCTTGCGGTGCTGCCGCAGCAGGATGAGCGCACCCGCCGCATCCTCGAGCAGATGAAGACCGACGAAGTCGGGCACGCCGACACCGCCGATCGCGCCGGCGCGATGCGCCTGCCCGGGCCGATCCGCGCCCTGATGCGCGCCACCGCCCGCGTCATGACGGGGACGGCCTACCGCTTCTGAAGCGGCTCAAGTTCCGCTCCGGCCTTGCCGAAAGCAGGACTTATGTCATAAATAGGCACCTTGGGCCCTTGGGCATCAACAGGAATCGAGAATCCGCGCCATGGAAGATAACGTCAGACCCTTGAGCGACATTCCGGCGATCAACCGCTTCCTCAGCTACTGCCGGGTGCGCACGGTGCCGTCGAAGACGGTACTGATCCATGCCGGCGACCTCCCCGACGTCCTCTACTACATCATCAACGGCTCGGTCGAGGTGATGATCGAGGACGAGGAGGGCAACGAGATGGTGCTGGCCTACCTCAACAAGGGCCAGTTCTTCGGCGAGATGGGCCTGTTCCACGAGCAGCCGACGCGCAGCGCCTGGGTGCGCACCCGCACCGCCTGCGAACTCGCCGAGATGACCTATCCGCGCTTCCGCCAGGTGGCGGCCGAGAGCCCGGGCCTGATCTTCGAGCTCGCGACGCAGCTCGCCACGCGCCTCGACCGCACCAACCGCAAGCTCGGCGACCTCGCCTTCGTCGACGTCACCGGCCGGGTCGCGCACGCGATCATGGACCTGTGCAACGAGCCGGATGCGATGACGCACCCGGAAGGCATGCAGATCAAGGTCTCGCGGCAGGAACTCTCGCGCCTGATCGGCTGCTCGCGCGAGATGGCGGGCCGCGTGCTGAAGGTGCTCGAGGAGCAGGGGCTGCTGCGCGCCACCGGCAAGACGATCGTCGTGTTCAACGCCCGGCCGAAGATGAAGACGCGCCCGGTGATCGTGCCGGCGAAGCCGACCTCGATCGGCGCCACCGCGCTCAAGGCGCGGCCGGTCGAGGACGACGACGAGGACGAAGACGAGGAATAGCCGCCTGCGCGCCGCGGCGGCCCCTGGCGCGCCGCGGCGGCCTCAGGCGCGCGGCGCGCCGGCCACGGCGCGGCGCATCGCCGCGATGGTCGCGGCGTAGTCCTTGCTCCCGAAGATGGCCGAGCCGGCGACGAAGGTGTCGGCGCCGGCCGCCGCCACGGCGGCGATGTTGTCCGCCTTGATCCCGCCATCCACCTCGACGCGCACGTCGCGGCCGCTGGCCGCGACGCGTCGCCGCACCTCGGCGATCTTCGGCAGCACGCTGGGGATGAACTGCTGGCCGCCGAAGCCGGGGTTCACCGACATCAGCAGCACCATGTCGATCTTCTCGAGCGTGTAGTCGAGCCAGTCGAGCGGCGTCGCCGGATTGAACACCAGCCCCGGGCGGCAGCCGCACTCGCGGATCAGTGCGATGGTGCGATCCACGTGCTCGCTCGCCTCGGGGTGGAAGGTGATGTAGGTCGCGCCCGCCTTGGCGAAGTCGGGCACGATGCGGTCCACCGGCCGGATCATCAGGTGCACGTCGATAGGCGTCTGGATGCCATGCTTGCGCAGCGCCTCGCACACCAGCGGCCCGATCGTCAGGTTCGGGACGTAGTGGTTGTCCATCACGTCGAAGTGGACGACGTCGGCGCCGGCCGCCAGCACGTTGCGCACTTCCTCGCCGAGCCGGGCGAAGTCGGCCGAGAGGATCGACGGGGCTATCCACGGCGCGTTCATGGTCGCGGCAGTCTACCCTAGCCCATCCCGCGGCGCGTACGGATCAGCTCGTAGGCGGCGCGGATCTGCTGCGTGCGCTCCTTGGCGTGCTCGAGCATCGATTCGGGCACGCCGTTGGCCTGCAGCTTGTCGGGATGATGGCGGCTCATCTGGCGGCGGTAGGCCTTCACCACCTGCTCGTCGCCCGCCGTCGGCTCGACCTCCAGGACCCGGTACGCCTCGGCGAGCTGTTCCTCGCCCGGCTGCCGCCCGGCGGGCCGCGCCCCGCTGCGCCAGCGCGCCAGCGCCTCGAGCTGCGCGTAGTCGGGCGGGGCGATGCCGAGCCGGGTCGCGATGTGGCGCAGGCGCTGGCGCGGCACCTCGCCCAGCCCATTGCCGGCCACCGCGGCATGCAGCTGGATCTCCATGAAGAAATACGCGAGCTGCGGCTGGCCCCACAGCGCGCTGCGCAGCTCGCGCACCGCGGCCTGCACGTCGAAGCCGGCCTGCTTGCCCTCGGTGTAGTGCTCGATCGCCCGCCGCGTCTGCTCGGGGCCCAGCCGGAGCGAGTGCATGAGGGCGCGCGCCGCGGCGATCTCCTGCTCCGACACGCGGCCGTCGGCCTTGGCGATGTGCCCCATGATGCGGAAGGTCGCCGGGAAGAACAGCGTGTTGATGCGGGCCGCCGCGGCCTCCGGCGTGACGGGTCCCGCCGTGGCGGCGTCGAACTGGTGGCCGAGCAGCGCCCCCAGCAGCCCGCCCAGGGGCCCGAGCGCCAGCAGCCCGAGCGCACCGCCGATGATCTTTCCGTTCCAGCCCATGACCGTCGCAGTGGCGGCTTGACCCCATGCTCGCGCGGGCGGCAAGATGCCGGCCGTTCTCCGCACCGTTCATGGTACCTGAAGCCTTGGGCACTGCCGCCGCCACCGTCTACGAAACGCAGCTGCGCGGCCAGAAGCTGCTGCACCGGGGCAAGGTGCGCGACATCTACGCGGTCGACGACGAGCACCTGCTGATCGTCACCACCGACCGCCTCAGCGCCTTCGACGTGATCCTGCCCGACCCGATCCCGGGCAAGGGCCGGGTGCTGCACAAGATCAGCGAGTTCTGGTTCGCCCACACGCGCCGCATCGTGCCCAACCACGTCAGCGACCGCCCGCTGGCGAGCGTGGTGCGCGACCCCGACGAGCTCGCGATGCTCGCCGGCCGCGCCGCCATCGTGCGGCGCCTCAAGGCGCTGCCGATCGAGGCCGTGGTGCGCGGCTACCTGATCGGCTCGGGCTGGAAGGACTACCAGGCGAACGGCGCCGTCTGCGGCATCCGCCTGCCCGCCGGCATGCAGCTCGCCCAGCAGCTGCCCGAGCCGCTGTTCACGCCGGCCACCAAGGCCGCGCTCGGCGAGCACGACGAGAACATCTCCTTCGAGCGCACCGCCGGGCTGATCGGCGCCGAAACGGCGCGCGCCGTGCGCGAGGCCGCGCTGGCCCTGTACAACTACGCCGCCGCGCACGCCCGCGCGCGCGGCATCATCATCGCCGACACCAAGTTCGAGTTCGGCCTGGACGCCGCCGGCCACCTGACGCTGATCGACGAGGCGCTGACGCCGGACTCCTCGCGCTTCTGGCCGGCCACCACCTGGCGCGTCGGCACCAGCCCGCCCTCCTTCGACAAGCAGTACGTGCGCGATTACCTCGAGACCCTCGACTGGGACAAGCGTGCGCCGGGCCCGCGCCTGCCGCCGGAGGTGATCGAGCGCACCAGCGAGAAGTACCACGAGGCGCTGGCGCGCCTGACCGGCCCGCCCACCGCCGCCTGACGTGCCCAGGCGGATCCGCAACCTGCTCGAGGACTGGCTGTTCGCGCCAGCCGCGGGCGGCGGCCCGCTGCGGGTGGCGCGCCGCACGCTGCGCTACCCCTACGCGCTGCTGCGCGACCTCGTCGGCGGCCAGCTCAACCTGCACGCGATGGGCCTCGTCTACCAGACGCTGCTCGCCCTCGTGCCGCTCGTCGCCTTCAGCTTCGCGATCCTGCAGGTGTTCGGCGCGCACCGCGAGCTGCAGCCGCTGATCTTCGAGTTCTTCCGCCCGATGGGCGATGAGGCCGGCGCGCTCACCCAGCGCGTCATGCAGTTCGCCGACAAGGTGCACGGGAGCCTGGTCGGCTCGGTCGGCCTCGCGCTGTTGATCTGGACGCTGGTCGGCACGCTGAAGAAGGTCGAGGACAGCCTCAACTACGTCTGGCACGTGGAGATGCCGCGCAGCTTCACGCGCCGCATCGCCGAGTACCTCGGGCTCCTGATCGTCGGTCCGCTGCTGGTCGGCGCCGTGTTCGGCATGTCGCACCTGGCACTCGCCAGCCGCTCGGCGAAGTTCCTGACGCAGCTGCCGGTGGCCGGCGTGCTGGTGCGCAGCGCGCTCGCGCTGGTGCCCTACCTGGTGATCACCGGCCTCTTCACCGTCGTCTACGCCTTCATCCCCAACACCCGCGTGCGCCTGCGCGCCGCGCTGGTCGGCGGCCTCACCGCCGGCATCCTCTGGGCGCTCACCGGCCGCGCCTTCACCGCGCTGGTCGCCACCTCGGCCCAGCTCACCATCGTCTACGCGGGCTTCGCCATCTTCATCGCCGCGCTGGTGTGGACCTACCTCGGCTGGCTGATCCTGCTGCTCGGCGCGCAACTCTCGTTCTACGTGCAGAACCCCAGCTACCTGCGGCTCGGCCTGCAGGAGCTGCGCATGTCGGGCGAGGAGTCCGAGCGCCTCGCGCTCGCCCTCATGTACCTGGTGGCCGAGGCGCACGAGAACGGCGCGGCGCGCCCCAACGTCCACGCGCTCGCCGCGCGCCTGGGGCTCCCGGGCGTGGCCGTCTCGCGCGCCACCGATGCGCTCGAGGCCGCGGGCCTGCTGGCCACCACCGAGGACGAGCACCTGCTGCCCGGCCGCGGCCTCGACACGATCCGCGTCGCCGAGATCCTCGCGGTCGCGCGCCGGCACGTGAGCGGATTGCCGCACGCGGCGAGCACCGCGCCGGCGCCGGTCGAGGCGCTGTGCCGCGACCTCGAGGCGGCGTGGCGCGGGGTGTGCGGGGAGCGGACCTTGCGGGCGATGCTGGATGAGGGGGGCGGGGGCGATGGGGCCGGCGCCCGCGCGGGGGTTCCGCCGCGCGCTTAAGGCGGCCCGTGGAAGCCCCGTCCCGGCGCGGTGGCTGCGCCCGGCACCATTGTGTTGCAGAGGAACCCGGCGCCGCACAGGGGCGCAGCCGCGCGCCTGGCCGGCGGGCCGCATGCGCGCGCGGCGGAACCCCCGCGCGGGCGCCTGCGGCGTCGCGAACCGCGGCCTCGAAACCGCTCGACCGCAAGGCGGCGATAGTCCGTCACGGGCGCAGTTCGACTGGCGTCCCGTCCGGAACCACGCGGGCGATTTCGTCGATCTCGGCATCGGTGACGGCGATGCACCCATTGGTCCAGTCGAATACGCGGTGCAGGCGCCCGAGCCAGCCCAGGCCATTGCGCAGGCCGTGGATCATGACCAGCCCGCCGGGGTCGACTCCGGCAGCCGCGGCGCGGGAGCGATCGGCGGCCGATGGATATGACACGTGCAGGGCGCGGTGGAACGACGAGCGCTCATTGCGATAGTCGATGACGTAGTGGCCTTCGGGCGTGCGCCCGTCGCCGGCGCGTTCCTTCGCTCCGACCGGCTGGCCTCCCAGCGACACCGGATAGCTGCGCAACCGCGTGTCGCCTTCGTAGAGGACCAGGAGGCGCGCGGATTTCAGCACGACGACATGATCGACGCGCACGTCGGCGGGAAGCCGCGAGTCCGGCCAACGAGCCCACGCCGCGAGCCCCAAACCGAGTGCCACGACCACGATGACCCAACGCGCCATGCGATCAGTCCAACCCCGCGCCCCGCGACCGATAACGACCGCCGGGCCCGCGAGCCCGACGTGCACGGGCGGGGCCGCGGGCCTTGCCTGGCGCGCGCATGAAGCCCGCCGGCCCGGCGCGCGGCTGCGCCCCAGTGCAACGCCCGGTCTTTCTACAACACAATGGTGCCGGGCGCAGCCTCCGCGCCGGGACGGGGTTTTCACGGGCTTCCCTAAGCGCGCCAGGCAAGGCCCGCGGCCCCGCCCGTGCGCCCCCCCGGGGTCACTCCCCGGCGATCGTCATCTCCCCCAGCAGCACCGATCCCGTGCGTATCGACCCCTGGATGTCGACGTCCGTCCCCACCGCGACGATGTCCTGGAGCATCGCCTTGAGGTTGCCGGCGATCGTCACCTCGTGCACGGGATAGGCGATCGCGCCATCCTCCACCCAGAACCCGCTGGCGCCGCGCGAGTAGTCAGCGGTCACGCCGTTGACGCCCTGCCCCATCAGCTCGGTCACCAGCAGGCCGCGGCCCATGCGCCGGAGCAGCTCGGGGAGCGCGAGCGACTGCGCTCCGGCGTCGACCAGCAGGTTGTGGATGCCGCCGGCGTTGCCGGTGGAGGTGAGCCCGAGCTTGCGCGCCGAGTAGCTGCCGAGCACGTAGCCCTGCAGGACGCCGTCGACGACCAGCTCGCGATCGCGGGTGGCGACGCCCTCGGAATCGAAGGGCGCGCTCGCCAGCGCGCCCTTGAGGTGCGGGCGCTCGTGCAGCTGCATGAAGGCCGGCAGCACCGCCTGGCCGGCGGCGCCCAGCAGGAACGAGGCGCGGCGGTACTGGCTGACGCCGCGGATCGCGCCGACGAAGGAGCCGAGCAGCCCGCGCGCCATCTCCGGCGCGAACAGCACCGGGGCCTTGCGCGTATCGAGCTTGCGGCTGCCGAGGCGCGCGAGCGTGCGCTCCGCGGCGCGCCGGCCGACGGCCGCGGTGGTGTCGAGCGCCGCCGGATCGCGCGCGACCGAATACCAGTAATCGCGCTGCATCTCGCCGCCGCTCTCGGCGATGAGCGCGCAGCTGAGCGAATGGCTGGTGCTGGAGTAGCCGGCCAGGAAGCCGAGCGAATTGCCGTAGACGCGCACGCCGCGATGGCTGGTGACGGTCGCGCCCTCGGAGTTGTTCAGGCGCTTGTCGACCGCGAGTCCGGCCGCCTCGCAGGCGCGCGCGCGCTCCACGGCCTCCTCGGGCTCGATCGCCCAGGGATGGTCGAGGTCGAGGTCCGGGATGACCCGCGCCAGCAGCGCGGGGTCGGCCAGGCCGGCGCAGTCGTCGGCGGCGGTATGGCGCGCGATCGCGGCGGCCTTGGCGACGGTCTCGCGCACGGCCTCCGGGGAGATGTCGGCGGTGCTGGCCGAGCCCTTGCGCTGGCCGAAGTACAGGGTGACGGCCAGGCCGCGGTCACGGTGGTACTCGATCGTGTCGACTTCGCCCATGCGCACCGTGGCGGTGAGGCCGCGCTGCAGGCTGGCGTCCGCCTCGGCCTGGCTGGCGCCGGCGGCGCGCGCGGCCTCCAGGGCGCTGGCCACGATGGCCTGGAGTTCCGGGATGCGGGTAGCGTCGACTTGCTGTGACATGAGGCAGAATTGTAGCAACCTTGGGGCCGGAACCCGGTGGTGGATCGATGGCGCGCGAAGAAGATCCGTTCGAGGAGGCCGAAACGCTGCCGCGCGACGAGCGGCCGAGCCGCTCGTCGCGCAAGCGGGCGGCGCTCGCGGCGCAGAAGCTCGGCGAGGCGCTGCTGCAGCTCAAGCCGGCGGAGCTGGACGCGCTCGGCCTGCCCGAGGAGCTGCGCGCGGCGCTCGCCGAGGCGCGGCGCCTGACCAGCCGCGCGGCGCTGGCGCGCCAGCGCCAGTACATCGGCCGGCTGATGCGCGACGTGGACCCGGAGCCGCTGGAGCGTGCGCTGGCCGCGCGGCCGGGAACGCGCCTGCCGCGTGCTAAGATGCCGCGATGAAGCCACTCGTCGGCATCATCATGGGCTCGACCTCAGACTGGGAGACGCTGCAGCCCGCCGCGGACACGCTCACGCGCCTGGGGGTCCCGCATGAGGTGCGGGTGGTCTCTGCCCATCGCACGCCCGACCTGCTGTTCGAATACGCCTCCACGGCGGCCGGCCGCGGTTTGCAGGTGCTGATCGCCGGGGCCGGCGGTGCCGCCCACCTCCCCGGGATGACCGCCTCGAAGACGACGCTGCCGGTGCTCGGCGTGCCGGTGCAGTCGAAGGCCCTGAACGGCATGGATTCGCTCCTCTCGATCGTGCAGATGCCCGCGGGCGTGCCGGTCGCGACCTTCGCCATCGGCAGCGCCGGTGCCACCAATGCCGCGCTGTTCGCCGCGGCGATCCTGGCGCCGGCCCACCCGGCGATCGGCGCGGCGTTGCGCCAGCAGCGCGAGGCGCAGACGCAGGCCGTGCTCGCCCAGCCGGACCCGCGCACCGCGCCCAAATGACGGTCGGCATCGTCGGCGCCGGCCAGCTCGGCCGCATGCTGGCCCTGGCGGGCTACCCCCTGGGGCTCGACTTCCTGTTCCTCGACCGCGCCGCGGACACGCCCGCCGCCCGGGTCGCCCCATCGCTCGTCGGCGAGTTCACCGACCCGCAGCTGCTCGGCGAGCTGGCGCGCCGCTGCCAGGTCATCAGCTTCGACTGGGAGAACATCTCGGTCGAGGCGCTGCGCGCCGCGACGCGCGGCACGCGCGCGCGCATCGCGCCGCCGCTGCGCGCGCTGGCCGCGGCCCAGGACCGGCTGGCCGAGAAGCGGCTGTTCGAGCGCCTCGGCATCCCGACCACGCGCCATGCCGCGGTCGACTCGCGCGCGGCGCTCTCGCGCGCGGTGGCGCGCATCGGCCTGCCGGGCGTGCTCAAGACGCGGCGCCTGGGCTACGACGGCAAGGGCCAGGCGGTGCTGCGCACCGGCGCCGACCTCGATCGCGCCTGGGCGCTGCTCGGCGGCGCGCCGCTCATCTACGAGGAGTTCGTGCCCTTCGACTACGAGGTCTCGGCCGTCGGCGCGCGCAGCACGCGCGGCGAGCTGGCGTTGTACGGCCTGAACCGCAACACGCACGTCGACGGGATCCTCCGGCTGACGCGCGCGCCCTGCGGGCCGCCCTCGCTCGAGCGAGCGGCGCAGGCGCACCTGCGCCGCGTGCTCGAGGCCTTCGGCTACGCCGGCGTGCTGGCGATCGAGTTCTTCGTTCGCGACGGCCGGCTGATCGCCAACGAGATGGCGCCGCGCGTGCACAACTCCGGGCACTGGACCATCGAGGGCGCGGAAACCAGCCAGTTCGAGAACCACCTGCGCGCGATCCTCGGGCTGCCCCTCGGCAGCACGCGCGCGCGCGGCCACGTCGCGATGATCAACCTGATCGGCTCCGTGCCCGCCGCCCGCGGCCTGCTGGCCGAGCCGGGCCTGCACCTGCACGATTATGGCAAGAGCGCGCGCCCGGGCCGGAAGGTGGGCCACTGCACGTTCCTGGCCCCGACCGCCGCCGCCCGCGACGCGCGCGCGCGGCGACTGCTACGGCGTCTCTATCCGGGGCTCGGCCCCATCCCCTAATATCCGCCGGAACCATGTACCTCGAGCTCTTCAAGCTGCGCGAACTGCCCTTCCGGCTGAGCCCGGACCCGCAGTTCCTGTACCTCAGCAAGGGCCACGCGCGCGCCAAGGCGTACATGGAGTCGACCATCTGGTTCACCGACGGCTTCGTCGTGATCACCGGGGAAATCGGCGCCGGCAAGACCACGCTGATCGAGACCTTCCTGAAGGAGCTGGGCAAGGACGTGGTCGTCGCCCAGATCAACCAGACGCAGGTCTCGGCGATCGAGTTCCTGCAGTCGGTGCTGGCGCAGTTCGGCTTCTCGCCCTTCAAGATGAAGAAGGCCGAGCTGCTGGCGACGCTCAACAACTTCCTCATCGAGCAGTACGCCGCCGGCCGCAAGGTGCTGCTGATCATCGACGAGGCGCAGAACCTCACCGAGCGCGTGCTCGAGGAGGTGCGCATGCTCTCCGGCGTCGAGACGACGAAGGAGAAGGTGCTGCGCATCATCCTCGCCGGCCAGCCGGAGCTGAACGAGAAGCTCGACGCGCCGGAACTGATCCAGCTCGCGCAGCGCGTGCGCCTGCGCTTCCACCTCGCGCGCCTCAGCCCCGAGGACATGGTCGCCTACATCCTGCACCGCCTCGAGGTCGCGGGCTCGCAGGGGCGGCAGATCTTCGCGCCGGACGCCTACGAGCTGATCTTCCGCCACACCGGCGGCACGCCGCGCCTGACCAACACGCTGTGCGACACGGCGATGCTGGCGGCCTTCGGCCGCGAGCGCGACACCGTCAGCCGCGAGGACGTGCTCGCGGCGATCGAGGAACTGCAGTGGCACGAGTTCCCGGGCGCGGCCGAACATGCGGCCGCGGCCACGGCGGCCGCGCTGGCCGTGCCGGTGCCCGCGGCGGCACACGCCGAGGCGGCTGCGCAGGCCGCGGCAGCGGCGGAACCCGGCCCGGCGGAACCGGCCCCCGACGCCACCGCTTCCGGGGCCGCGCCGGCCCCAGCCGGGGAACCACCGCCGCCCGCCGATGCGCCTGCCGCCGACGGGCTGGCCGTCGACGTGTCGTCCGCCGCTGCGCCGGCCGAGGCGCCGGCCGCGGCCTCGGGCCAGCAGCGCCAGCTGGAGCAGACCACCGCCTTCGGCGAGACGGGCGAGCATTCGGCCGTCACGGGCTCGCATGCCGCGGCGACCGGCTCGCACGCACTCGCCACGGGCTCGCACCCGGCCGCGAACGACACGCCGGCCGCGGCCGAGGCGCCGCGCAGGCAGTCACGCCGCGCGGCGCGGCCCGCCGCGGCCGAGCCGGAAGCGGCCGCGGTCGATCACGCCGCCACCACCGGCACGCGCGCGGTGCTGCGCGCCCGGCAGGAAGTGGCCGCGGCCGCCGAGGCGCATGCGGATTCGACCCAGGATCACGTCGAGCACAGCGGCATCCGGCCGGCGGACGTGCCGCCGCAGGTGCCCGAGGGGCCGCCGCTCGCGCACGTGCTGATCGCGCACGGCGCGCGCACGCTGTTCGAGCGCGCGCTCTACCCGGGGCGCCTGCTGATCGGGCGCACGCCGAACAACGACGTGCAGATCGACAGCAAGTTCATCAGCCGGCACCACTGCCAGATCCTGACGACGCCGACCGGCTGCACGATCGAGGACCTGAACAGCCGCAACGGCGTGTTCATCAAGTCCAAGCGCGTGCGGCTGCACCACCTCAACGACGGCGACGTCGTGACGATCGGCCAGCACGAGATCCTCTACATCGACGAGCGCCCGTCGCGGCACTCGGGCTGAACGCCACCGCGGCGGCGCGCGGCGCCTCAGGCGCCGGTGCCGCCCACCGTGAGCGCGTCGATGCGCAGCGTCGGCTGGCCGACGCCCACCGGCACGCTCTGCCCTTCCTTGCCGCAGGTGCCGATGCCGTCGTCGAGCTTCAGGTCGTTGCCGACCATCGCGACGCGCGTCAGCACGTCCGGGCCGTTGCCGATCAGCGTCGCGCCCTTGATCGGCGCGCCGACGCGGCCGTTCTCGATGAGGTAGGCCTCGCTCGCCGAGAACACGAACTTGCCCGAGGTGATGTCGACCTGGCCGCCGCCGAAGTTGACGGCGTAGATGCCCCTGTCGACCGAACGGATGATCTCCTCGGGCGCGTGCGGCCCGGGCATCATGTAGGTGTTGGTCATGCGCGGCAGCGTCACGTGCGCGAAGGACTCGCGCCGGCCGTTGCCGGTGGACTTCGTGCCCATGAGCCGCGCGTTCATGCGGTCCTGCAGGTAGCCGCGCAGCACGCCGTCCTCGATCAGCGTGGTGCACTGGGTCGGCGTGCCCTCGTCGTCGATGTTGAGCGAGCCGCGGCGGCGCGCCAGCGTGCCGTCGTCGACCACGGTGCAGCCGGGCGCGGCGACGCGCTCGCCGATGCGGCGGCTGAAGGCCGAGGTGCCCTTGCGGTTGAAGTCGCCCTCGAGGCCGTGGCCGATGGCCTCGTGCAGCAGCACGCCCGGCCAGCCGGGCCCGAGCACGACGGTCATGGTGCCGGCCGGGGCGGCGATCGCCTCCAGGTTCACCAGCGCCTGGCGCACCGCCTCGCGCCCGAGCGCCAGCGGCCGGTCGCCGGCCACCAGCTCGTCGAGGTTGAAGCGCCCGCCGGCGCCGGCGTAGCCCTGCTCGCGCCGGCCGTCGTGCTCGACGATGACGCTGACGTTCATGCGCACCAGCGGGCGCACGTCGGCCGCCAGCTCGCCGCCGCTGGTGGCGATCAGCACCAGCTCGTGCACCGCGTGCAGGCTGGCCATCACCTGCACGACGCGCGGGTCGAGCCGGCGCGTCTCGCGGTCGATGCGGTCGAGCAGCGCGACCTTGGCGTCGTCGGCGAGGCTGTGGATCGGATCGACCGGCAGGTACAGGCGGTGGCCGGCGACGGCGCGCCAGGCCTGCAGCGCGCCGCTCTGGCCGCGCGCCGCGATGGCGCGCGCGGCGCGCGCCGCCTCCTCGAGCGCCGCCGGCACGATCTCGTCGGAGTAGGCGAAGCCGGTGCGCTCGCCGGCGATCGCGCGCACACCCACGCCCTGCTCGATGCTGGCGCTGCCCTCGCGCACGATGCCGTCCTCGAGCGCCCAGGATTCCTCGTGCGCGAGCTGGAAATACAGGTCGGCCGAATCGACGGCGCTGCCGAGCACCAGGTCGAGCGCCTGGCCGAGTCGCGTGTCGTCGAGCCCGGCGGGACCGAGGATGCCGTGGCGCGCCAGGGCGAGGGGTTCGGCGGATGTCGGCGGCGCGGTGCTCATCGCCGGATTCTACGCCAACCGCAGCCGCCTCAGCCGCCGTAGCGCTCCCCGGGCCGCGCCGCGCGCAGCCATTCGAGCAGCGCCGGCACCGCCGCATCGCCCTCGGGCGGCGCCCAGGCCGCGAATTCCGCCGCCGTGGCCGGATCGTACGGGCCCGGCTTGGTCTCGAGGAACACCGAGCCGTCGCTGCGCGCCAGCAGCGTGTGCCAGGTGAGGCGCGGCGTCTCGAAGGCCACGTTGCCGGTGCCCTCGCCGATGCTCCAGCGCGCCGTGACCTGCCCGGCGTCGTCGAAGGTCAGCACGTCGAAGCCGCCGCGCAGCACGGTGCCGAGTTCGATGCAGGCATGGTGGCGGTGCGGCCGGAAATAGGTGTGGCGCTGCGCCGCCAGGAAGAAGCGCTGCAGCGGATCCTCCGGCGAGGCGTGGATGGTGTGGTGCGCGCGGCCGCGCGGCGCCGCCGCCGCCTTCGCCGCCAGTTCATCGAGCAGGGCCTGGGTGAGGATCTTCATGGCAGGACCCGGTGCTGCAACGCGGGGAAGCTCTGGCGCGTCGCGGCCTGCGCCGCGCGGTCGATCGCGGCGGTGACGATGCCCTCGCCGGCCGGCAGGCAGGCACGCACCTCGCCCCAGTGATCCGCGATGAGGCTGTGGCCGTAGGTCTCGCGGCCGTTGGCGTGCGTGCCCCATTGCCCGCTGGCGACGACCCAGGCGAGGTTCTCGATCGCCCGCGCGCGCAGCAGCGCCTCCCAGTGCGCCTTGCCCGTCGGCACCGTGAAGGCCGCCGGCACGGTGAACCACTCCGCCCCCTGCGCCACCATGGCCCGGAACAGCTCCGGGAAGCGGATGTCGTAGCACACCGAGAGACCGAGCCGGCCCGCCGGTGTGTCGACCACCACCGGCGTGCGGCCGGCCTCGATGTGGTTCGATTCGCGGTAGCGCTCGTTCCTGCCAGGCACGTCGACGTCGAACAGGTGGATCTTGTCGTAGCGCGCCACGCGCCGGCCGGCGTCGTCGTACACCAGGCAGGCGGCGGCGACCCGGCCACCGCTCTCGCGGGCGATCGGCGCGGTGCCGCCAACGATCCAGAGCCGCAGGGCGCGCGCGCGTTCGGCGAGGAATCGCTGCACCGGCCCGTCGCCGTCCGGCTCGCCCTGCGCGCGCCGGTCGCCGTCGCGCACGCCCATGAACGAGAAGTTCTCCGGCAGCACCGCGACGCGGGAGCCGGCCGCGGCGGCGCGCTCGAGCAGGCGCGCCGCGGTCGCGAGGTTGGCGTCGCGGTCCGCCGCCGAGGTCATCTGCAGCGCCGCGACGGTGACCGGCGCCTGGAGGTCGGTGCTCATGGCGCCAAGCTTACGCCAGCACGATGTCGAACTGCTCGATGCCGTAGAGCGCCTCGGCCTGCAGGCGGATCGGGCGCTTCACCTGCGCCTCGAGCTCGGCCAGGAGCGGCGCCTCCTCGTCCAGCAGCCGCTCGGTCACCTCCGGGTGCGCGAGGATCAGCAGCTGCTCGATGCGGAACTGGCGCGCCTGGCGCAGCGCCTCGCGGTAGATCTCGTAGCACACCGTCTCGACGCTCTTGCGGTAGCCGCGGCCGTTGCAGGCCTGGCAGGGCTCGCACAGCACGTGCTCGAGGCTCTCGCGCGTGCGCTTGCGCGTCATCTCCACCAGCCCGAGCGAGGAGATCGGCGCGATGTGGCTCTGGGCGCGGTCGCCGGCCAGCGCCCCCTGCAGCGCCGCGAGCACCTGCTCGCGGTGCGCCGGGTCGTCCATGTCGATGAAGTCGACGATGATGATGCCGCCGAGGTTGCGCAGCCGCAGCTGGCGCGCGATCGCCACCGCCGCCTCGAGGTTGGTGCGGAAGATGGTCTCCTCGAGGTTGCGGTGGCCGACGTAGCCGCCGGTGTTGACGTCGATCGTGGTCAGCGCCTCGGTCTGGTCGAAGACGATGTAGCCGCCGGACTTGAGCTCGACCTTGCGCTCCAGCGCCCGCGCGATCTCCTCCTCGACGCCGTGCAGGTCGAACAGCGGGCGCGGGCCGGCAAAGTACTCGATGCGATCCACCGCCTCGGGCATGTAGGTCCGGGCGAAGGCCTGCATGCGCGCCTGCTCGGCCTGCGAATCGACCAGCACGCGGCGCACGTCGGCCGACAGCTCGTCGCGCAGCACGCGCAGCGCGAGCGAGAGGTCGCCGTGCACCAGGCTGGCGCTGCTCGCGCCGGCCTTCTGCGCCAGCACGTGCTCCCACAGGCGCTGCAGGAACTGCATGTCGGCGCGCAGCGCCTCGCTCGGCGCCGGGCCGCCGGCGGTGCGCACGATCCAGCCGCCCGGGCCGCCGGCGCCGCGCACTTCCTCGCGCAGCCGTTCGCGCTCGGCCGGGTCCTCGATGCGCGAGGAAACGCCCACGCCGGAGCTGTAGGGCATGTAGACCATGAAGCGCGAGGGCAGCGAGATGAAGGTCGAGAGCCGCGCGCCCTTGGTGCCGAGCGGCTCCTTGATGACCTGCGCGAGGATGTCGTCGCCCTCGCGCACCAGCTGGCCGATGTCCTGCAGCGGCGGCGCGGCGCCCTCGGCCTCGGCCGGCACGGCGCGGGCGATGTCGGCGGCGTGCAGGAAGGCGGTGCGTTCCAGGCCGATGTCGACGAAGGCGGCCTGCATGCCGGGCAGCACGCGCGACACGCGCCCCTTGTAGAGGTTGCCGACGATGCCGCTGCGGCTGGCGCGCTCGATGAACAGCTCGAGCGTCGCGCCGTTCTCGACCACGGCGGCGCGGATCTCGCGCGGATTGACGTTGACGAGGATCTCGCGGCTCATGCCCCTCGGGCCTCCCAGCAGGATATGCCGGCTGCGGCGAGCAGTCCGGCGGTTTCGAACAGCGGCAGGCCCATGACACCCGAGTAGCTGCCCTCGAGGCCGGCAATGAACACCGCGCCGAGGCCCTGGATCGCATAGCCGCCGGCCTTGTCGCGCGGCTCGCCCGTGTCCCAGTAGGCGGCGCACTCGCCGGCGTCGAGCGCGCGGAAGCGCACGCTGCTCGCCGAGAGGCGGTGATCGACGCCCGCGGCGGTCGCGAGCGCCACCGCCGAGAGCACGCGATGCGTGCGGCCGGAGAGGCGCGCCAGCATGTCGAGCGCGTCGGCGCGGTCGCGCGGCTTGCCGAGCGACTCGCCGTCGAGCACCACGATGGTGTCGGCGCCGAGCACCGGCAGCGCCGTGCCGGCCAGGGCCTGCACCGCGCGCGCCTTGGCGATGGCCAGGCGCACCGCGCCCGCCTCCGGCGCCTCGCCGTCGAGCAGCTGCTCGTCGACGTCCGCGGCCCACACGCGGTGGCGCACGCCGATCTGCGCCAGCAGCTCCCGCCGGCGCGGCGAGGCCGAGGCGAGGATCAGCCGCGCGGCGTTCGCGTCCCGGGTGTCGAGCGGTTCATTCACGGTGGTAAGGATGCCCGGCCAGCAGCGTCGTGGCACGGTACAGCTGCTCGATCAGCACCACGCGCACCAACCCGTGCGGCAGCGTCAGCCGCGAGAGCGACCAGCGCCGGGCGGCGCGCGCCAGCACCGCCGGCGCCAGCCCGTCGGCCCCGCCGACGATGCAGGCGAGGTCCTGGCCGGAGCGCCGCCGCTCCTCGAGCCAGCGGGCCAGCTCGGCGGTCGAGAACTGGGTGCCGTGCTCGTCGAGCGCCACGACGTGCTCGCGCGGCGCGAGCGCGGCGAGGATGCGCCGGCCCTCCTCCTCCATCGCCCGCTCCGCCGGCGTGGTGGCGCTGCGGCGCGCGGCGGGCAGTTCGGTGAGCTCGACGGCCAGGGGAGCGCGCAGCCGGCGAGCATAGTCGCCGAAGGCCGCGTCGACCCACTGCGGCTGGCGCGTGCCCACGGCGATGACGCGCAGGCGCATGGCGCGGCCCGCCCGTGCGCCGGTCCTGAGCGCGCCGGGCGCGATGCCGCGGCGCCGGGATCCGGATCGGGACGCGCACCGCCCGGCCGGGCCGCCGCCGTGCGCGGCGCCGCGGGCTTGCGCGGTGTCGCCGGCTTGCGCGCCGCGGCAGGCTGCCCGCGCGGCCGCCGGCACCTCCCACAGCTGCTCGAGCCCGTAGAACTCGCGCACCCGCGGCAGCATCACGTGCACCAGTACGTCCTGCAGGTCCACCAGCACCCACTCGCCGTCGCGCGTGCCCTCGACGCCGTAGGGCCGCTGGCCGCTGGCCTTGGCCCGCTGGACGACATGGTCGGCGATGGAGCGCACGTGGCGGTCGGAATTGCCCGAGGCGACGATCATCGTGTCGGCGATGTCGGTGAGGCCGCGCACGTCCAGGGTCCTGACGTTCACCGCCTTCATGTCGTCGAGCGCAGCCAGCACGGTCTTCTCGAGGGCGGACGTGCGCCGCGGGGCGCGGCGCGGGCGGCTCGGCGTGGTCATGCGGTGGCGGGTTCCCCGGGATTCCAATGGTTCAGCGGCTGACCGGAGCATAGCACCCGGTGCGCAGGATGATGTCGCGAACCGCCTCCGGGACCAGGTACCGCAGGTCGCGGCCGGTCAGGATCAGCTGCCGCAGGTCGGTGGAGGCGATCTCCAGCTGGGTCACCGACTGGATCAGGATGTGCCCGTGGGCGGCACCGTGCAGCTCGCGCACGCTGCCGGTGCCGCGGTCGACCATGACCTCGCCCAGCGGCCCGGTGATCGGCGCCTTCCAGCCGGGGCGGTGCGCCACCACCACGTGCGCCAGGTCGAAGATCCCGCGCCAGCGGTGCCAGCTGGGCATGCCGAGGAAGGCATCCATGCCGAGCAGCAGGCACAGCGGCCGCCCGGGCAGCTCGGCGCGCAGCTCGGTCAGCGTGTCGAAGGTGTAGGAGCGGCCGGTGCGGCGGATCTCGCGGTCGTCGACCGCGAAGGCGGGCTCGCCGGCGACCGCGGCGCGCACCATCTCCAGCCGCAGGGCGCCCGGCGCCAGCGGCGCCTCGCGATGCGGCGGATCGCCGGTCGGCATGAAGCGCACCTGCGCGAGCGCCAGCGCCTGCGCGAGCTCGAAGGCGGTGCGCAGGTGCCCGTAGTGGATCGGGTCGAAGGTGCCGCCGAAGATGCCGACCGGTTGGTTCATGATGCCTCGAGCGGCAGTGAGCGCACGCCGCACAGCTCGGTGGCGAGCAACGCCAGTTCATCCCAGACCTCGCCGCGCGCGGCGCCCTTGGCCATGCGGTCGCAACGCGCCGCGCGGCGCGTCAGCGCACCGAAGGACAGGGCCGGCCGCCGCGCCCGCGGCGGCGCCCAGCCGCGCTGGCGCAGCGCCGCCGGATCGCTCCGGCCCGTGGACTCCGCCTCCAGGGCGTGCAGCTCGCGCAACAGCACCCATAGTACCAGCACCGCCTCCTCGCCCTCGGCGCGCAGGCCGGCGAGCACGCGCAGCGCGCGGGCGCCATCCGCCGCGCCGACCGCATCGCCGAGGTTGAAGACGGTGAAGCGCGTGCTGTCGCCCACGCTCCCGGCGACATCGCTCGCCCCGACGCGCCCGCCGCCGAACAGCAGCGCCAGCCGCTCGACTTCCTGGCGCGCCGCCAGCAGGTTGCCCTCGGTGCGGGCGACCAGCAGCGCGACCGCCTCGTCGGTCGCCTCGACGCCGGCGGCCTTGAGCCGCCCGTGGATCCAGGCCGGCAGCCGCGCCGCCTCCACCGGCCACACCGCGAGCCACGCGCCGCGCTCCTCGGCCGCGCTCGCCCAGGCGGGCGTCTTCGCGCCGCCCTCGATGCGGCCGCAGACGATCAGCACCAGCAGGTCCTCGCCCGCGAGGCCGATGAGCCGCTCGAGCTGGGCGCCGTCGTTGCCGAGCTTGCCGGAGGGGATGCGGATCTCGACGATGCGCCGGCTCGCGAACAGCGACAGCGCCTGCGCCGACTGCAGGATCTCCTCCCAGGACGACCCCGCGCCGCGCTCGATGAAATGCACCTCGCGCTCGGCGTGGCCGGCGGCGCGCGCCGCGGCGCGCACCGCATCGGCCGCCTCGCCCACCTGCAGCGGCTCGTCCCCGGAGACCAGGTACACCGGCAGCAGGCGCTGGCGCAGCTGCTCGGCGAGATTGTCGGCGCGGAGTTTCAAGCGGCCATTATCGGCGACTTGCCGCCCGCGGGGCCACGGTCTTTAATGCCCGCCATGCCCACCCTCTTCGAGCGCATCGTCGGGCGCGAACTGCCGGCGGACATCGTCTTCCAGGATGATCGGGTCACGGCCTTCCGCGACATCCATCCGCGGGCGCCGACCCACATCCTGGTGGTGCCGAACAAGCCGATCCCGACGGCCAACGACATCGCCGACGGCGACGAGGCCCTGGTCGGCCACATGTTCGTCGTGGCGCGCGACCTGGCGCGCCGCGA
>JAXMGO010000015.1:0-108693 GCA_046347255.1 Steroidobacteraceae bacterium | reverse complement strand
GGGAATGCGGATCTCGACGATGCGCCGGCTCGCGAACAGCGACAGCGCCTGCGCCGACTGCAGGATCTCCTCCCACGAGGAACCGCCGCCGCGCTCGATGAAGAGCACCTCGCGCTCGGCGTAGCCGGCGGCGCGCGCCGCGGCGCGCACCGCGTCGGCGGCTTCGCCGACCTGCAGCGGCTCGTCGCCGGAGACCAGGTAGACCGGCAGCAGCCGCTGGCGCAGCTGCCCGGCGAGGTTGTCGGGGCGGAGTTTCAAGCGGCCATTATCCGCGACTTGCCGCCCGGGGGGCCACGGTCTTTAATGCCACGCATGCCTACCCTCTTCGAGCGCATCGTCGGGCGCGAACTGCCGGCGGACATCGTCTTCCAGGACGATCGGGTCACCGCCTTCCGCGACATCCACCCGCGGGCGCCGACCCACATCCTGGTGATCCCGAACAAGCCGATCCCGACCGCCAACGACATCGCCGACGGCGATGAGGCCCTGGTCGGCCACATGTTCATCGTCGCGCGCGACCTGGCGCGCCGCGAGGGCATCGCCGAAGACGGCTACCGCCTGATCATCAACTGCAACAAGCACGGCGGCCAGGAGGTCTACCACCTGCACGTGCACCTGCTGGGCGGGCGGCCACTGGGGCCGTTCGTCACCGGCTGAGGGGGGCCCATGGCGACCCGACGCCGAGCCGCCGCGCGTGCCCCGCGCGGCCTGTACGCCCCGATCCGGCCCTACCGCACCGGCCGGCTGCGCGTCTCGCGGCTGCACGAGCTGTACTTCGAGGAGAGCGGCAACCCGGCGGGCAAGCCGGTGGTGTTCCTGCACGGCGGCCCGGGCGGCGGCACCAGCCCGGCGATGCGCCGCTTCTTCGACCCGCGGCGCTACCGCATCGTGCTCTTCGACCAGCGCGGCTGCGGCAAGAGCCGCCCGCACGCGAGCCTGGTCGACAACACCACCGCCCACCTGGTGGCCGACATCGAGGCGCTGCGAGCGCACCTCGGCATCGATCGCTGGCAGGTGTTCGGCGGCTCCTGGGGCTCGACGCTGGCGCTGGCCTACGCCCAGGCGCATCCCGCGCGCGTCACCGAGCTGGTGTTGCGCGGCATCTTCCTGCTGCGCCGCTCCGAGCTCGAGTGGTTCTACCAGAACCCCGAGGGCGCGGCCGCGCTGTTCCCCGACCTGTGGGAGGACTACGTCGCACCGATCCCGCCGCGCGAGCGGCGCGACATGATGCGCGCCTACTACCGCCGCCTCACCTCGCGCAGCGCGCGGGTGCGCAATGCCGCGGCGCGCGCCTGGTCGGTGTGGGAAGGCGCCACGAGCTTCCTGCGCGCCAGCGCCGACTACGTCGCCAGGTTCGATGACCCGGCCTACGCCGCCGCCTTCGCGCGCATCGAGTGCCACTACTTCGTGAACCGCGGCTTCCTCCAGCGCGACGACCAGCTGCTGCGCGACGTGCGCCGCATCCGCCACATCCCGGCGGTGATCGTGCAGGGCCGCTACGACGTCGTCTGCCCGATGCGCAGCGCCTGGCACCTGCACCGCGCCTGGCCGGAGGCGGAGCTGCGCATCGTGCCCGATGCCGGGCATTCGGCCATGGAGCCGGGCATCACCGCCGAGCTCGTCGCCGCGACCGATCGCTACGCGCGTCGGCCGGGCTGAGCCCGCGCGTGGCGCTGCTCACGCTGTCCGAGCTGGTGCTGCTGGGCGCGATCTGGGGCGCCTCGTTCCTGTTCCTGCGCATCGCGGCCCCGCAGCTGGGCATCGCCCCGCTGGTCGAGGTGCGGCTGGTGCTCGGCGCGGCCGTGCTGCTGCCGCTCCTGTGGCGCGAGCGCGCGCTCCTGCCGCGGCTCCCGTGGCTGAAGCTCACCGGCATCGGCCTGATCAATTCCGCCCTGCCCTTCGTGGTGTTCTCCTGGGCGGCGCAGCGCGCGCCGGCCGGCGTCAGCGCGCTCAGCAACGCGCTGGTGGTGCCCTTCGCGGCGCTGCTCGCCTGGATGCTGTACGCGGAGCCGGTCACCGCGCGCCGCGCCTGCGGACTCGCCGCCGGCCTGCTCGGCATCGCCGTGCTGGCGGGCGATCGCATCGGCGGCGGCAGCGTGTGGCCGGCGGCCCTCGCCGGCTCCTGCGGCGCGTTCATGTACGCGCTGGCGGTCAACCTGGTGCGCCAGCACCTCAAGGGCCTGCCGGCCGGCGCGACCGCCGCCGCGACGCTGGTCGGGCCGGCGCTGTTCACGCTGCCCGCGGCCTGGGCCACCTGGCCGACGCGGCCGCTGACGCTGGCGGCGTGGCTCGCCGCCGCGCTGCTCGGCGTGCTGTGCACGGGCACGGCCTACGTCGTCTACTACCGCCTGATCCACCGCATCGGCGCGCCGCGCGCCGCCACCGTCACCTACCTGGTGCCGCTGTTCGGGGTGTTCTGGGCCTGGCTGGTGCTGGGCGAGCCGGTCACGGCGCGCATGGCGCTCTCGGGCGGGTTGATCCTCGGCGGCGTGGCGCTGACGCAGCGCGCCTGACGGAGCCGCTAGTACACGCCGAGCGCCAGGCCGGCCCCGAGCGTCGCGCCCAGCTCGGCGCAGCGCGCGAGGTCGGCGGCCCCGATGTGCTTGGGCGCCAGGATGGCCGCGGGCGTGTCGGCGTGCGTGTGCACGACCAGGGGCGGCGCGATCGCGCGCAGGCGCCAGCCGGTGACGATGCGCTCGAGCTGCCGCGCCGCGCCGCTCCCGTCGGTGCCGGCACACACCAGCGCGGCATAAGGGCGTCCGGCGATGCGCTCGAGCGCCGGGTAGTAGCAGCGGTCGAAGAAGTCCTTCATCACGCCGGCCATGGCGGCGAGGTTCTCGGGCGTCGCGAACAGGTAGCCGTCGGCCGCCAGCACGTCCTCGGGCCCGGCGGCCGCCGCCGCCAGCAGCCGCGCCTCGAGCGGCTCGCCGCCGGCCGCGCCGGCCGCCGTGGTGGCCGCCTCGGCCGCGGCGCTGGCCATCTGCAGCGTGCCGCCGGTGCGGCTGTGGCAGACGATGAGCAGCGTCTTCATCCGCCCTCCGCCGCCGCCACGGCATCGAGCTGCTCGTGCGCCCGCAGCCACTCGGCCTCGGTGTCGGCGACCTCGCGCGCCAGCGCCGCCTGGCGCGCCAGCAGCTCGGCGAGGCGCTCGCGCGCCGCCGCGGCATAGGCCTGCGGGTCGGCGAGCGCCGCCTCGATGGCGGCACGCTCGCGGCCGAGTTCCTCGAGCCGGCGCTCGCTGCGCTCCACCGCCGCGCGCAACGGCGCCAGGCGCGCGCGCGCCTCGGCCTGCTCGCGCCGCCGCTGGCGGCGCGCCTCGGCGCTCTGCTCCTCGCCACCACGCCCGCCGCCCGCGCGCGGCTGCGACGCCGGGGCCGGGGCCGCCGGCGCCACGGGCGCCACCGTCCCGGCGCCGGCGGCCAGCCAGCGCGTAGTCGTCGAGGTCGCCGTCGAAGGGCTCGACGCGGCCGTGGTGCACGACGCAGAAGCGGTCGGCGACCGAGTTGAGCAGGTGGCGGTCGTGGGACACCAGCACCACCGCGCCGGCGTAGTCCTGCAGCGCCACGGCCAGCGCCTGGCGCATCTCGAGGTCGAGGTGGTTGGTCGGTTCGTCGAGCAGCAGCAGGTTGGGCCGCAGGAAGCTCACCAGCGCCAGCACCAGCCGCGCCTTCTCGCCGCCGGAGAACACGCCCACCGGCTCGAACACGCGCTCGCCGCGGAAGCCGAAGCTCGCCAGGTAGTCGCGCCGCTGCTGGTCGTCGAGCCGCAGCGCGCGCGCGCCGCCGACGCGCAGCAGGTTGTCGAGCGGCGAGGCCGACGCGGCCAGCTGCTCGAGGTGGTGCTGGGCGAAGTAGCCCACGGCCAGGTCGCGCGCCGCGGTGCGCGTGCCGGCGAGCGGCGCGAGCTCGCCGGCCAGCAGCTTCATGCAGGTGGACTTGCCGGCGCCGTTGCGCCCGAGCAGCGCCAGGCGGTCACCGGGCGCGAGCGTGAGGCTCACGTGCTCGAGCAACGCGCGCCCGTCGTAGCCGGCGCTCTCGTCCTCGAGCACCAGCAGCGGGCGTGGCAGCTTCTCCGGCTCGCCGAAGCCGAATTCGAAGGCGCTCGAGTCGACGTGCGCCGGGGCGATGCGCTGCATGCGTTCCAGCGCCTTCAGCCGGCTCTGCGCCTGGCGCGCCTTGCTGGCCTTGGCGCGGAAGCGCTCGACGAAAGCCTCCATGTGGCGGATCTCGCGCTGCTGGCGCGCGAACAGCGCGCCCTGCTCGGCGAGCTCGGCGGCGCGCTGCGTCTCGAAGGCCGAGTAATTGCCGCGGTAGGCGCGCGCCCGGCCGTGCTCGAGGTTGACGATGCGGTCGCAGACCCGGTCGAGGAACTCGCGGTCGTGCGCGATCAGCAGCAGCGTGCCGGGGTAGGCGCGCAGCCACTGCTCGAGCCACAGGATGGCGTCGAGGTCGAGGTGGTTGGTCGGCTCGTCGAGCAGCAGCACGTCGGAGGGGCACATCAGCGCGCGGGCGACGTTGATGCGCACGCGCCAGCCGCCGGAGAATCCGGCGATCGGCCGCTCGTCGTCGGCCGGATCGAAGCCCAGGCCGTGCATCAGCTGCGCGGCGCGGCTGCGCGCGTCGTAGCCCCCGACTTCGGCATAGCGGCCGTGCAGGGCCGCGAGCCGCACGCCGTCCTCGCCGTGCGCCTGCAGGGCGGCGAGCTCGCGCTCGACGGCGCGCAGCCGGGCGTCGCCGTCGAGCACGAATTCGATCGCCGGCTGCGGGCTCGGCTCGAGGTCCTGCGCGACGTGCGCGAGCACCAGGTTCGGCGGCCGCTCGAAGCTGCCGGCATCCGGCTGCAGCTCGCCGCGCACCAGCGCCAGCAGCGTGGACTTGCCGCTGCCGTTCTCGCCGGTGATGCCGACCTTCTCGCCGCGGAACAGGCTGAAGCTGGCGTGCTCGATCAGCAGCCGCGGTCCGCGGCGCAGGGCGACGTCGTTGAAGTTGAGCAAGTGTGGTGGCCGGTCATGCGCGCAGCCGGAAGGTCGGGCGCGCCGCGGCGTCGATGATACCCTCGTGGAGCAGCCAGGCGCGCGCGTCCGTCGCATCCTGCTCGAACCAGGCGCGCGCCGAGCCGAGCCGGAAGGTGTAGCCCCAGGCGTCCATGTCGCCGCACATGCGCTCGCGCCCGCAGCCCGCGAGCTCGCCGCCCAGCAGGACCTGCAGGTAGCAGACCGCGTCCTCCTCCGCATAGTCGCCGCCGGCGTCGGTATCCAGGCCGACACGCCGCTCGGGCGCCATGCAGATGAAATGGCAGGCCTCGTGCAGGATCGAGTGCAGCGGCGTGTCGAGGCGCGCGTACAGCGTGGCGCCCTTCAGGCCCGCCTCGCTCTCGCCCCAGTAGGAACCCGGGATGGGCTCGGCCGGGGCCACGAGGCGCAGGTCCATCCCGAAGCGCAGCAGCAGCAGCGCCACCGCGCTGCGGTCGCTCGCCGCAAGCCGCAGTACGCCGGCGGTACGCCCCGGGTCGGGTGGCTGGAGCGGGTTCAGTCGTTGAGCCGCCGGCCACGGCGACCGCGCCGCTCCGCACCCGCGTAGGGGTGTTCGGGGCGATGCTCGTCGGCGGCGCGACGCACGTCCGTGCGGCGGTCCTCGAAGTGCTGGTAGCGGCAGATGCAGGCCCCGCTGTCGCAACCGGCCAGCGGCAGGCGCGGCGCCTCGCCGGCGAGGAAGCGCTGGCCCTGCAGGCCGCGCGCGCTGCGGCAGGCGCGGTTGCCGCGACCGCATTCGATCGCGACCGCGTGGTAGGGGTTGCGCACGTGGTGCTTGCGCACCGGCTCGTTCTTCACGCGCGAGCGGAATTGGAACAGGGCGGCGATGGACCAGCGGTGCAGGCGCGGAAGCATTCGGTGACCCCCGTCGTGAAGTTCGATGTCAGTATGCCATACGAATAGATGACACCCTGAAATGCAGGGGATTCTGTCAACTCGATCGACGCCGGAGCCGTTCTGGCTCCGGTGGGCAGCAGCACCGGCGACTGCGGACGCATGGGGCTTCGGCAGGATGGGGGAAAACTGCGGGCCCGTCTCGTGTCCGGCACGAGGAGCGATCCGGCAAGAACGCCGATGCTGCTGCTCCGGATGGCTGGAGGCCCCGGACCGGCCCCGTCCCTGGATGCCGGCCCGTGGCCAGCGATCTCGGGCCGCCCACTGACGGGCGACGCAGGCGCAACCAGGTTCCTCAAGGGTGCAGAGGCGCAGGCGAGCGGCGGTCGGGGCCACGGAAGCAGCGATATTGCGGGATTTCGATCCCGAAACCGTACCGGCCGGCTCAGCCGCGGTGCGCGGGACTCCAGTCGGGACACAGGCGCGCGAACTCGGCCCGCTGGTTGGGAAGCTCGGCCGCGTCCAGCGGCGTGAGGCCCAGCGCCGCTCCAGGTCCACCCAGTAGCCGAGCGAGCGCTGCAACCACTGGCAGCCGGTCCGATGCTGCCCGCCCTGCCAGTAGTTGAGTCCCATCGGGCGCGTCATGACCGCGAGGCTCCGCAGGTTGTTGGCCATGCCCGGGTCGTGTTCGGCGTTGTACAGCTCCCAGGCGTAGCGGCGCTGGTATTCGGCCGCCGCCTCGGCGTGGCGTCCCATGCTCTGCAGCGCCATCGCGCGCTGCAGCCGCACGCAGGCGCGCACGTATTCGGCCCAGGCATCCGGCCCGAAGCCCAGCACGTGCTCGAGCAGTCCCTCGGCGCGCTGCGTGGTCCGCAGCGACGCCTCGCCCTGGTGCAGGTCGGCCTGCACGTAGGCCACGTTCCACAGCGCGTGCGCCAGCGCGACGCCCAGCGCCGGCTCGTCGCCCTTCTCGCGCATGCCGCGCTCGAGCACCTGCGCCGCGCGCTGGTAGGCCGCCAGCGATTCGCCCGGGCGGTTGTCGTAGTAGTAGGCGTCGCCCATGATCCGCTGCACGTCGGCCTCGACGCGCAGGCGGTAGTCGAGGAACTGCGGGTCGTCGCGCATGGCCGGCGACTCGGCCGCCAGGCGCGCGAGCTGCGCCAGCGCCTCAGGGAAGCGCCGCTGCAGCACCGCGCCCTCGGCCTGGTAGACGCGCGCCGACCAGGCCCACAGGCGCGCGATGGGATCGTCGGGCCGGTGGCGCAGCACGCCGTCGAGCAGCGCCAGGCCCGAGGCCGTCAGGCGCGCGCACTCGTCCATGGCCGAATCGGCCATGTAGTGCACGCGCGCCGCGATCAGCCGCGTGCGCGCCAGCTCGAGCACCACGCCATCGTCCTGCGGGGCCGCGCGCAGCAATCCTTCGAGCATCCGCTCGGAATTGCGCAGCGCCGCGAGCGCGTCGGCGGTGCGCCCGACCGTGCCCTCGCCCGGCACGCCGAGCACGGCGCCGAGCTTGCGGTAGGCCACCGCTACCTCGCGCGTCACGTCCTTCGGCGCGCCCGGCGTGGCGGCCAGCTGCTGCAGGTAGTGCTCGCTCCGCTCGGCCAGCTGCAGCCGGGTAGCCGAGGTGCCGGGGATGCGGCGCAGCTCGTCGTGCAGGCTGAAGAGCATGAAGCGCGCCATTTCGCGCGCCTCGCCGAAGCGCTCGTCGGACTGCGCGCGCGCCGCCTCGGCGCGCAGGTAGAGCCGCGTGCTGACGACGGTCGTGGCCAGCAGCGCCAGCAGCAGCAGCGTCACGCCGGCGAAGCCCCAGCGGTGGCGGGCGATGAAGCGGCCGGTCACGTAGCGCCAGGCGCGGCCGCGCGCCACCACCGGCGAGCGGCGCAGGTGGCGCTGCAGGTCGTTGGCCAGCTCGAGCGCGCTGCCATAGCGGGCCGCGGGGTCGGCGGCGGTGGCGCGCGCGACGATCGCGTCGAGGTCGCGGTTCGGCAGCGCCGGCCCCGGCGGCACGACGCCGGTGTACAGCTGGTAGAGGACGATGCCGAGCGAGTAGATGTCGCCGGCCGGACGCGCCGGCTCGCCGGCGCAGCGTTCCGGGCTCGCGTAGGCGCGCGTCAGCGGCTCGGCATTGGGCAGCGGCGCCGCGGCCGCGGCCGCCCGCGCTCCGCCGCCGGCGGCGCCGTCCGCCGCATCCAGCAGCCGGGCGATGCCGAAATCGAGCAGCTTGACGGTGCCGTCGGCCTGCACCTGGATGTTGGAGGGCTTGATGTCGGCGTGCACCGTGAGGTTCTGGTGCGCGCAGTGCACGGCCGCGCACACCTGCGTCATCAGCGCGACGATGAGCGGCGTCGAGGCGCCGCGCGACTGCACGTACTCGTCGATCGGCTGGCCCTCGACCAGCTCCATGATGATGTACGGCCGGCCGGCCGCGTCCACGCCGCCGTCGAACAGCTGCGCGATGTTCGGATGGCGCAGCCGCGCGAGGATGCGCCGCTCGGCGGCGAAGCGCTCGGCGGCGGCCTGCGAGAACAGGCCGGGGCGCATCAGCTTGATCGCGACCGCCTGCTCGAACAGCCCGTCGTCGCGCTCGCCGCGGTAGACCTGGCCCATGCCGCCGGCGCCGAGCTGTGCGCCGACGCGGTAGGGTCCGATGCGCCCGGGCGGCGCCGCGGCGACCGGCCGCGCTTCCAGCCCCGGCACCTGCGTCGGCAGCGCGCGCATCGCCCGCTCGTGCGCGGCGAACAGCGCGTGCACCGCGGCCAGCAGTTCCGGCTCGCCGGTCAGCGCTTCGCGCAGGCGCGCGGCGCGCTCGCCGGCGTCCCACTCGAGCGCCTCCTCGAACAGCGTCAGCGCGCGCCGCTCAGCCTGCGGATCCAGCGCCATCGCCGCCCGCCATGTCGTTCAGCAGCCAGGCACGCGCCGCCTGCCAGTGGCGCTTCAGCGTGCGCTCGGACACCTGCAGCAACGCGGCGATCTCCGGCAGGCCCAGGCCGGCGAAGAAACGCAGCTCCACCACGCGCGCGCGCTCGGGCGAGATCGCGGCGAGGCGCGACAGCGAGCGGTCCAGCGCCTCGATGTCCAGCACCGTCGCGTCCAGCCCGGGCTCGAACCAGGTGGTCAGCAGGCCGCGCGCCTGGCGCTTCTGCGCGCGCTGCCGCCGCACCTCGTCGACCAGCACCTGGCGCATGACGCGCGCCGACAGCGCCAGGAAGTGGTTGCGGTCGCGCAGCTCGATGCGATCGAAGCGCAGCAGCCGCAGCGCCGCCTCGTGCGCCAGCTCGGTCGGCTGCAGGTGCTGCGCGGCCGAATCGCGTGCCAGCAGGCTCCGGGCGATGGCGCGCAGCTCCTGGTAGCAGGCGGCGAGCAGCTGCTCCTGCGCCTGGCGTTCGCCCCGGCGATAGCCGGCCCACAGGGCGGCGAAGTCCGGCGCCGGGCCCGGCGCGGGCGCCGCCGACGCCGGCGTTCCGTCCACGATCGCGTTCATTCGACGCTCGCCAGCCGCCGCATCACCACCGAGGCCAGGTCGCGCGCCAGCGCCGCGCTCAGCGCCTCGCGCTCGTGCTGCTTGGCCAGCAACGCGGTCTCGTCGAAGCTGTAGTCGCGCGTCAGCGTGAACTCCTCGACGGGCAGCAGTTCGCGGCCGCCGGCGCTGACCACCAGGCGCACGCTGTAGCTGAGCTCGTATTCGGTCGGCACGTTGCGGGCCGAGACGCTCAGCACCCGCTCGGCGGTGCCGTCGCGCAGGATGCGCAGCGTGGCGGCGTCGGCCGCGCCGCCGTCGGTGTCGGCGCCGGCGTCCTGCAGCTGCTGGCGCAGCGCGTGGTAGAACTCCGACTGCGGATCCTCGGTCTCGATCCGCAGCGACTCGAGGCTCGCGGGCAGCGCCGCCGGCCGCTGCAGGTGGAAACCGCAGCCCGCAAGCGCCAGCAGCGCGAGCCCCGCCACCGACCACGCCACGAACCACGGCGCGGTCGCGACCATCGGCCTGGCGGCGGGGCGCGGCATCAGATCACCAGGTTCAGCAGCTTGCCGGGCACGTAGACCACCTTGCGCGGCACCGCGCCGGCCACGAAGCGCTGCACGTCGGCGTCGGCGAGCGCCGCGGCCAGCACCGCCGCCTGCTCCGCGCCGGCCGGCACCGCGATGCGGCCGCGCAGCTTGCCATTGACCTGCACGACGATCGCGACGCTGTCCTGCGCGAGTGCCGCCGGGTCGGGCTCCGGCCAGCGCTCGTCGATGAGCGCGGTCGCATGGCCGAGCGCGCCCCACAGCGCGTGCGTGATGTGCGGCACGATCGGCGAGAGCGCCAGCACGGCGATCCCGAGCGCCTCCTGGCGCGCGGCGCGCGCCGCATCGCCCGCCTCCTCGTAGCGGCCCACCGCGTTCAGCAGTTCCATCACGGCCGCGATCGCGGTGTTGAACACGCGCCGCCGGCCGATGTCGTCGGTGACCTTGGCAAGCGCCTGGTGCGCCTGGCGGCGCAGCTCGCGCGCGCCGGGCGTGAGCGCGACGGCGGCGATGGCCGGCGCGGGCCCTGCGCTGACGTGGTCGTGCACCGCCTTCCACAGGCGCCGCAGGAAGCGGAACTGCCCCTGCACGCCCTCGTCGGACCACTCGAGCGACTGCTCCGGCGGCGCGGCGAACATCATGAACAGCCGCGCCGTGTCGGCGCCGTACTGCTCCACCAGCGACTGCGGGTCGACGCCGTTGTTCTTCGACTTCGACATCGTGCCGAGGCCGAGGTGTTCCACCGGCAGCCCGTCGGACTTGAGCCTGCCGTCGGCGATGTCCGCGGGGTTGTAGTACACCCGCCGGCCCTCGGCCGGCTGGCGGCAGTAGATGTGGTTCAGCACCATGCCCTGCGTCAGCAGGTTGGCGAAGGGCTCGTCGAGCTTCACCAGCCCGAGGTCGCGCATCGCGCGCGTCCAGAAGCGCGAGTACAGCAGGTGCAGGATCGCGTGCTCGATGCCGCCGATGTACTGGTCGACCGGCAGCCAGTAGTCGACGCGCGCATCGACCGCGGCGGCGGCGTTGTCGGCGCTGGCGTAGCGCAGGAAGTACCACGAGGAATCGACGAAGGTGTCCATCGTGTCGGTCTCGCGCCGCGCCGGCCCGCCGCACTGCGGGCAGCGGCAGTCGCGGAAGGCCGCGTGCTTCGCGAGCGGGTTGCCGGAGCCGTCCGGCACCAGGTCCTCGGGCAGGCGCACCGGCAGGTCCGCGTCCGGCACCGCCACTTCGCCGCAGCGTTCGCAGTGGATCAGCGGGATCGGGCAGCCCCAGTAGCGCTGGCGCGAGATGCCCCAGTCGCGCAGCCGCCACTGCACGCGCTTGCGGCCGAGCTCGCGCGCCGCGAGGTCGGCGGCGATCGCATCGACCGCAGCGGCCGAGGCGAGCCCGTCGTAGCGGCCGCTGTTCACCAGCACGCCCTTCTCGGCGTAGGCCGGCTGCCACGGCGCCGGCGTCGCAGCGCCCGCCGAGGTGCGGATCACCGGCTGGATCGGCAGCGCGTATTTCGTCGCGAAGGCGAAGTCACGCTCGTCGTGCGCCGGCACCGCCATCACGGCGCCCTCGCCGTAGCCCAGCAGCACGTAGTTCGCGACCCACAGCGGCAGCGCCGCGCCGGTGAGCGGGTGGCGCACGCTGCGGCCGGTGGCGATGCCCTTCTTCTCCTGCGTCTCGATCTCGGCCTCGGTGACGCCGCCGCGCCGGCACTCCTCGACGAAGGCGGCGACCTGCGGGTCGCGCGCCGCCGCGGCCAGCGCCAGCGGGTGCTCGGCCGCCACCGCGACGTAGGTGGCGCCCATGAGCGTGTCGGCGCGCGTGGTGAACACGCGTATGTCGGCGCCGGCGTCGATGTCGGGGAACACGACCTCGCAGCCTTCGCTGCGGCCGATCCAGTTCGCCTGCATCACGCGCACGCGCTCCGGCCAGCCGGCGAGCGTGTCGAGCGCGCCCAGCAGCTCCTCGGCGTAGCGCGTGATGCCGAGGTAGTACATCGGGATCTCGCGCTTCTCGACCAGCGCGCCGGTGCGCCAGCCGCGCCCGTCGATCACCTGCTCGTTGGCGAGCACCGTCTGGTCGACCGGGTCCCAGTTGACCACGCCGGTCTTCTTGTAGGCGATGCCCTGCTCGCGCAGCCGCAGGAACAGCCACTGGTTCCAGCGGTAGTACCCAGGATCGCAGGTGGCGACCTCGCGGTCCCAGTCGATCGCGAAGCCGAGCGACTGGAGCTGGCGCTTCATGTAGGCGATGTTGTCGCGGGTCCACTGCGCCGGCGGCACGCCGTTGGCGATCGCGGCATTCTCGGCCGGCAGGCCGAAGGCGTCCCAGCCCATCGGCTGCAGCACGTTGCGGCCCTGCATGCGCATGAAGCGCGCCAGCACGTCGCCGATGGTGTAGTTGCGCACGTGCCCCATGCAGCCGCCCCGAGGTACGGGAACATGGAGAGCAGTAGTACTTCGGCCGCGCGGTCCTCGCGCGCCGCGAAGCTGCGCCCGGTGTTCCAGTATTCCTGCGCGGCGCGCTCGACGGCGGCCGGTTCGTAGCGTTCCTGCATCACGGCTGGGGCACAGTGGTCCGGGGACACGGTGACCGTGGCGCCAAAGGATACGAGCACCCCGGACTTGCTCGGCGTGGCCGGGCCTTGCGCCGCCCGGGCCGGCACCAGCCCTTCTTCAGATCACCGGCTGCAGCCCCGAGGCGAGCATCGCCTGTCGCAGCTGCAGACGCTGCCATCCGAACAGCGTCAGCTTCGGCAGGCGCAGCTCGCCGCCGGTCAAGCTGAGCAGCGCATCGCAGTATTTCCACTGCTCGAAGTTGTACATGCCCATCTGCGCGCTCGCCAGCGCAATCGACAGGATCGCCTTGCGCAGCGGATCGACCTGCCAGTAGGATCCACTGGCCTCGTCCATCCGTCCGGCGCACATCAGCTGCCACATCCTCACCATGCGCGGATCCGCCGCCGTCTGCAGGTTGCAGCCAAGGCGCCGCACCCGACCACTGCATGCCGTACTTCTGGATCAGCGTCGGCCAGGCGTCGTCGAAGGATAGCTGATGAGGACGCGATCGCCAGTCCTGCGGGCGACTTCGTCGATCCAGGTCCACTCGATAACGCCTATCTTCAGGGCGATGATGTTGGCGATATCGGCCAGGCGCGCTAACGTGCGCGCCGACACGCGGAATGGTGCCGGGAAATCGTTCTTCACCGACGGGAACAGGATCACCTTGAGCCCGGTCGCGTCGCAGATCGCGCGCGTGTACTCGTAGATGTCCTCCTCGAGCGCGGCCGGAAGTTCGTCGGGTAGCTGATCATCACGCTGTGACAGCCGACGGCCTCAGCGTGCCGCGCCATCGCGATGTTCTCCGCCAACGTAATAGCGCAGGTTCAGCGTGACACCGATTTGCCGCGCGCTTCGTCCACGCACCACTCGACGAAGCGCCGGTCCTCCTCCGGCGTGGTGCCGGCCTCGCCGCCTGACACCAGCGTCACGGCGAAGAAGCCCTGCCCTGCCAGCATGCGCATGTCGCGGCGAATGCCGGCCTCGTCGAGCGCCAGCGTATCGGGAGAGAAACACGGCAGAATGGTCGTATCGAGGCCCTGATAGACGCTGCGCGCCCACTGCTTCGCCTCGTGCTTGCGATACATCATGATTCGACTCCTGTCGGTCGCCGCGATGCAGGCCAACCGCTTGCCGGACGCTATCAACGCATAGGCAATGACATAGTCACCCGGCGTTGTCCGATAAAAGCGCGTGCCCGCCGGCAGCTATTACCACGTACTGGCGCCCGTCGACGGCGTAGGTCATTGGCGTGGCCTGCCCTCCGGCGGGCAGGCGCGCGGTCCACAATACCTTGCCGGTATCCGCATCGAAGGCGCGGAACTTGTCGTCCATCGACGCGGCGATGAACACCAGATTGCCGGCGGTCACGACGGCGCCGCCCGCGTTTGGCGTACCGTACTTCAGCGGGATGTGCGCCGGATTGATCTTCTCGATCGAGCCGAGCGCCACCTGCCAGCGGATCCTCCCCTCCGCAAGGTCCACTGCCGCAAGCCTGCCCCAGGGCGGCGCGCTGCATGGCGCACCGAGGGGGGACATCAGCATGCGCGTCTCGACCTCGTAAGGCGTGCCACGCTGCGCGAACATGACGCCGGCGCCGAGATCCAACTCGCGGTTCTCCGTCATGCCCTTCGGCGCCTGTGCGCCGTTCGCGCCACGCGGAATCAGGCGCGTCACGCCGGGAGCATTCAGGGTGTTCACGTACAGCCACTGGCGACCCGGGTCGTAGGCGCCGGATCCCCAGTTGGCACCGCCGAGGAACGCCGGCATGTAGATCGTGCCCTGCAGGCTCGGCGGCGTGTACACGCCATCGTGGCGCAGTGCCTCTATCTGGCGGCGACAGCTGCGTCGATCGAAGTAGGTGAAGCCCCAGGCGTCGTCCGGTTGCATGCCTTGCGCGGCCAGCGGCGCGGGAGCCACCGGGAACGGCTGCGTCGGCGACAGCCACTCGCCGGGTACCGCGCCCCGGCACCGGACGCTCTTCGATCGGGGAATACCGGCTCGCCAGTCTCGCGATTGAAGACGAACACCAGCCCCTGTTTGGTCAGCTGCACGACGGCCGGATGGTTCTTCCGCCGCGCCGCAGATCCACGAGGATCGGCTGCGAAGGCAGGTCGTAGTCCCAGATGTCGTGATGGGTCGTCTGGAAGTGCCAGACGGACTCGCCGGTGTTGGCTCGCAACGCGACAAGCGAAATTCGCGAAGATTGTCACCGGGCCGCGTCGCGCCGTAGTAGTCGGGGCTGGCGCTGGTGGTCGGCACGAACACCGGGGTCGCGTGCGACGTCCGCGGACAGTGGCGCCCAGGCATTGGCGCCGCCGGTACGGGCGCTGTCGCCCCAGGTACGCGGCGGGGTCGGCTGCGTCGCGCGGAACCGGATCGAACTCCCAACGCACCGCGCCGCTGCGCGCATCGAGCGCGCGCACCTTGCCACTGGGCGAGTCGGCGCGAACGCTGTCGCCGGATCGCCGATCCGAAGATGACGTCACGCACCACCACCGGCGGCGACGACACCTGGATGAACTCATTCGGGTCCAGCGCGCGTCCGCGCTCCAGCACCACCTCGCCCTGCTGGCCGAAACCGCTGCAACGCCGGCCAGTACGCGCATCCACGGCGTAGACACGAAATGCCCAGGTGCCGTAGATCAGTCGCTGCGCGCAGGGCGCATCGCGCGGCACCCGGTCGTCCACCCATGGCGTGACACCGCGACAACGCGGCATGAATCCCGCGCCCGCGGACTGCATCGACAACTGCGGATCGAACACCCAACGCTGGCGCCCGTTCTTCGGATCCAGCGCGATCAGCCGCCCCGCTGGCGTGCAAACGATCAGCGAGCCGCCCACCAGGGTCGGCGTGTCCTGGAAAGCCTGCGCCTGCGCGAATGCCTTGCCGTAGCGCTCCAATTCGCCAGTACGGTAGGTCCACGCCACCTGCAGGTCCCCGACCGTCTGGCGATTGATCTGCCACAGCGCCGAGTAGCGCACGCCACCCTGGGTCGCGCCGTAGTATTCCCACTCGCCGGCGGCGCCCGCGAGCGTCGCGGCAAGCAGACCGACCTGCATCGCTCCGAGCGCGCGCCACACGTTCCATCGGCCTTTCATGCGGTACCTCCGGCGCCACGCATCGCGCGCCACGTGTTGTGCTGCCGCGCCGCGATCCATTCGACCAGAGACGGCGACAGGCGGTACAGCCACCACAGTCGACGCACCTCGGCCGGGAACACGATGTAGCTGCGATTGCGCTCCACTCCGGACAGGATCGAGCGGGCGGCCTCGTCAGCGCTGATCTGCCGAAAGGACATCGCGGCGAAGAAGCGCTCCCGTGGCAGATTCGCCATGATCGCGGTGCCGAAGATTCCGGTCGCGACGCTTCCCGGGCACACGACGCTGACCCGCACGCCCAGCGGCGCCGCCTCCTGGCGCAGCGCCGTGGACAACCCGACCACACCAAACTTCGCCGCGCAATAGGGTGTCAACGGCGCGAATGGCGCTATGCCGGCTCCCGATGCCGTATTGACGATGTGTCCCCAGCCCTGGCGCGCCATCAGGGGGTACGCGGCGACGACACCGTGAACCACGCCCATCAGGTTGACTTCAACGACCTGACGCCACTGCTCGAGGCTGGTGTCGCGCACGTCGCCGGCAAAGCCGATGCCGGCATTGTTGAAGAGGTAGTCGAGCCGGCCGTGCTCCGCCACGGCGGCGTCGACCAGCGCCTGAACCTGGGCGGCCTGGGCCACGTCAACGCCTGCCGCACGCGCCGCGCCACGGGCCGCACTGATCTCGGCGGCGACGCGCTGCGCGCCGTCGAGGTCGCGATCCGCGACCGTGACCCGCGCGCCCCGCCGTCCGAGTTCGCGGCACGGCGCCGCGCCCATGCCGGACGCGCCGCCGGTGACGATCGCGCTCGCACCGGCGAAGCCGCGTGGTGGCGCGCTAGCGGGTGGGGGGATCGCGGTCATACTGCGAGAGCGCCATCTTGATCCCGAAGGTGGCCGACTCCGCCAGCGTCACCTCGCGGAAGTTGGAAACCGCGAGCTGTTGATCGCGCGCGAACTCGACGCGATCGCCGACCAGCCCGACTCCGTGGCGCGCGGCGTTGGCGACCGCGGCGTCGAGGTCCGGGACCTTGAAGATCAGAGCATACAGAACCGCGTCGGCGGATTGCAGGCGCCGCCGCAGCTCCAACGGATCCGGCGGATTGGTGACGACGCGCGGCTCGGCCACCGGGCAGATGAGCTCCAGCTTCTGGTCCAGCGAAATCGCGAGGCGGCAGCCCGCGGCGTCCGCGGCCGGACCGGTGATTTCGGTGAACTGCACGCCCATCACGTCGCCGAAGAAGCGCAGCGCGCGGTCCATGTCCTTGACGCCGATTACCAGCCGGTCGATACCCTCGATCTGCATGGCGTACTCCTTCAGGACGGCAGCATGCCGGTGGCGAAGAACCCGCGCAGCGTGTCGGCGACAAGCTGCTGCGCCTCGCGTCCCGCATCGATGATGCCGTCGAACAGGAAGAATGGATGGATGGTCTGCTCGAAACACACGTAGCGCACCGGCACGCCGTCGCCGCGCAGGCGCTCGGCGTAGCGCCGGTTCTCGTCCACGCATGGATCGTAGCCGGCCGCGATCACCAGCGCCGGCGGCAGGCCCGCGTAGCTCGACGCGTAGATCGGCGAGACCAGCGGATCGCGCGCGCCGTGCTGCGGATCCCCGAGGTAGAGTTCGCGGAAGAAGGCGAAATCCGCCAGCGTGACGAAGTACTCTCCGGTGCCGAACTGGCGCCGCGCCGGGAATTCCTCGCCGTCGGTCATGGTCAGCGCCGGATAGACGCAGACCTGGCAGGCGATCTTCGGCGCGCCGCGCTCGCGCGCCAGCAGGCAGGTGGTCACGACCAGCGTGCCACCCGCGCTGTCGCCGGCGACGGCGACGCGCGCGGCGTCGACACCCAGTGCCGGCGCCTCGCGTGCCACCCACGCCACCGCCGCATAGCAGTCCTCCACGGCCGCCGGGAACTTGTGTTCCGGAGCCAGGCGGTAGTCGACGGCAATCACGACTGCGCCCGAGCCGCGGCACAACGCGCGGCACACGTGGTCGTGCGTGTCGAGGCCGCCGAGATAGAAGCCGCCGCCGTGGAAGAACACGACCGCAGGCAACCGCTCGCCATCATCGCCGGCACGCGGGCGGTAGATCCGTATCGGGATCTCGCCGCCCGGACCCGGGATGCACCGGTCCTCGATGGCGTGTACCGCCACCTTCGGACCGGCCATCTGCAGCGCCATGGCCGTCAGCCCCTGGCGTGACTCCCGCAGCGGAATCTGGTGCGCCGGCCGGAAGCCCATGGTCTGCAGCTGCTGCACCAGCGCCTGGGTCTGCGCGTCTAGCGGTTTCATGGCTTCAGAACCGGTAGCTGACGCTGGCGCCCCATTCGCGCGGCCGCCCCGGGTAATGCACGCTGAACCCGAAGTCGGAGAAATGCAGGCCGCGGGTGATGTACTCCTTGTCGGCAACGTTGGTAACGAAGCCGGTGATCTGCCAGCGATCGTCGGCGCTGACGAATCCAAGCTGCGCGTTCAGCAGGAAAACGCCGTCCTGGACGATGTCGGGGCTGTTCTGCGGATCCTTGAAGGTCTTCGACTTGTACGAGCCGTCGAGCCGCGGCACCAGGTGCCCGGCGTTGCCGAGCGGGATGCGGTACTGCACGCCGGCGTTGACCGTCCACTTCGGCGCGTCGGGCAGCACGTTGTCCTTCGACCACGGCACGCCTGCTGCGAGCTCCTTGTAGCGGTTGGTCTGGTAGCCGGCACCGATCTGGATGTCGAGACCCTCGATCGGCCGGGCGGCCAGCTCCAGTTCCAGGCCCTTGATCTCCTCGCGACCGGCGTTTTCGACGGTAAGCACCACGTTGGTGAGCCCGCCGCCGGAGTGGAACGACGAGAGTTGCATGTCGCGGTAGTCATAGAGGAAGGCCGCGCCGTTCAGCGTCAACCGATGGTCAAGCCACTCGGACTTGAAGCCAACTTCGTAGCTGGTCAGGTACTCCGGATCGTAGCCCTTCAGGTAGCTGGCATCGAACATGCGCGGATTCCAGCCGCCGCTCTTGAAGCCTTGGGACACCTGCCCGTAGATCATCGCGTCGCGTGAGAGCTTGTACTCCAGGCCGATCTTCGGGCTGAACGCGCTCCAGGTGTCGTGCAGGTTGTTGGGCGGCACCACATAGGCACCGCTGACCGGCCGGCTTTCGACGATGAACCACTTCTTGTCCTCGAAGGTATAGCGCGCGCCAGCGCTCATGCTCAGCCGGTCGGTGAACTTGTAGATGCCGTGCGCGTAGGCCGAGTAGCTGTGCGTGTTGATCGCCGTGCGCGGCACCAGGTCGGTCTCGAGGAGGAAGTTCAGCGGATTGCCGGCGCCGCCCAGGCAGGGCGGCTGGCCGGCCGGCCCGAGGCAAACGAAGGGGCCCGGCAGGGCAGCCAGCGCATCGAGCATGCCGTGGCCGAAGCTGACGTAGTTGCGGTCATGGCCACGCTCCTGGAAGTAGTAGACGCCGGTCAGCCAGTCGAGCCGGTCGCCGAACGCCAGCCCGGAGAGCTGGAGCTCCTGCGCCAGCTGGTTCTGGTCCTGGTGCTCGTCGGTCTCGGCAAAGGAAAACGGCGAGTTGTCCAGGTCGGAGCCGAAGGACAACCGCATCTCGCGCCACGAAGTTACCGATTTCAGGTGGTTCGAGCCGGACAACTTCCAGTCCACGGTCGCGGCCACGCCCCAGACATCGCCATTGTCACGGATCGGTCCACCCGCCCAGGTGCGCGTCGGATCACCAGTGACGAAGCGATCGTCGAGTACCGTGCCGGGAGGCAGACCGAGCTGCGCCGCCAGGTAGGGCGCGGCGACCGCGTTGAACAGTTCGCGGAACCCGGAGGTCGACGGGTAGAAGGACACTGCCGAGGACATCGATCCGTGTTGCCGCCAGCGCGAAACGTCGGCTGCAAACGATACGTCGACCGCGGCAGACGCGTTCCAGTCCCAGACCGTGCGCGCCGCCTGCCGGTTCACGTTGTCGAAGTCGCGCCCATTCCACAGGCTCTTGCCGATGCCGTCGCGACTGCGGGTGATCAGTGCCAGCTTACCCTTGAGGCTGTTGCCGATGGTCGGCAGGTTCAACGTCAGCTCGCCGTCCAATCGGCTGAATTCACCGCCGGTGAGCTTGACGGAGCCACCCAATTCGCCGGTCGGCCGCGCGGTCACCATGTTCACGGCGCCCGCTATCGTGTTCTTGCCGTACAGCGTGCCCTGCGGGCCGCGCAGCACTTCGATGCGCTGCAGGTCCGTGAGGTCCATCATCCCGCCCAGCGTGCGACCCATGTACACGCCGTCGAGGTAGACACCGACGCCGGGATCGGTCGGGAAGATGAAGTCGAACTGGCCGACACCGCGGATGAATACGGCAGCATTACTGCCGCCACCGTCGGCGCGCCCGTTGTTGATTTCGACGTTCGGCGTGAAATGCGACAGATCGGCCATGCCGGTGATCAGCCGCTCCTGCATTGCCTCCTGCGTGAAGGCGGTGACCGAGATCGGCGTCTCCTGCAACGACTGCTCGCGCCGTTGCGCGGTCACTATCACTTCCTCGAGCTTGCTGCCAGTGTCCGGCGCCGGAGCCGCCACCAGCAACGTCGCCGGAAACAGCGCCGCGATCCAGGCCCAGGACCCCCGCCGCGACGCACCGTCACCGGCCTGCGAAGTAAGGAACATCATCACTAATACCCTCCCCTGTATGGCGCCGCATCGCGGCGGCTGCCGTTATGAATACCTGAATGGAACCAGCGCTCGATCCATGCGATATGCCGTCACAAGGCTGCAACCACTACCTGGAAACCACGATGACCGTGCACGACTTGGTGTCCGCCGCCTGGTCACCACCCATGCACTGGGCCAACCCGACGCGTGCTCCGTCCACCTGGCGCGCACCGCACTCACCGCGCAATTGCTGGACCACTTCCACAACCTGGGCGCAGCCGGTGGCCGCGACCGGGTGCCCGCGGCTCAGCAGGCCGCCAGAGACGTTCACCGGCGTACGTCCACCGAGGGCAGTCGCGCCGCTCGCCACCAGCCTGCCGCCTTCTCCGGGTGCGCACAGACCGAGCGCCTCGCAATGCATGATCTCGGCGATCGAGAACGCATCGTGGCATTCGACGACGTCGAGGTCCTCGGGCCCGATACCCGCTCGCTGATAGGCCAGCTCGCACCCGCGCCGGTCGGTCTCCCAACGGGCCAGGTCGGCTGGGTTCTCGTAGCCGCCGGAACACAGGATCGCCGCGTCGACCCGTATGGCGCGCCGCGCCGACGCCGCCAGCGCGTCGCTCACCAGCACCAGCGCGGCGGCCCCGTCCGCCACCGGGCAGCATTGCAGCCGGGTGATCGGATCGGCTATCAGCGGCGAGCCCAGCACCTGCTCCAGCGTAACCGCCTCGCGGAACTGCGCGAGGGGGTTGAGCGCCGCGTGCCGGCGGTTCTTGACCGACACCTGGGCGAGCTGCTCGGGCGTGGTACCGAACTCGTGCATGTGGCGACGCGCCCGCATCGCGAAGCTCGCCGGCGCCACCAGCCCGAGCTGCGTCTCGATCTCCTCCAGGCCGCCGCGCAGCAGCCCGAGGCCGGGCACGGACATCTTCTCTGCACCGATGACCAGCGCGGCGTCCACCTCGCCGCTGCGAATACCGGTGACCGCCAACCAGAAGGCCGTCGAGCCGGACGTGCAGGCGTTTTCGACGTTGACGACGGGCACGCGATTCACGCCGAGCGCCGCGAGCACGAACTGGCCCGCGGTGGTCTCGCCAGTGAGCTGCGGTCCGAGTACGTTGGCAAAGTAGCCGGCGCCGATCCGGGCTGCCGCCAGCCCCGAATCCCGCAGCGCGAGCAGCGCCGCCTCGCGTGCCATTCCGGCGAGGTCCGTGCGCGCCGCACGCTGGAACGGCGTCATGCCGACACCGGCGACGTACACCCCGCTCACGGATCCTCCCGATCGGGTTGCGGGCTGAACAGCGGACGCAGGCAGGCGTTGCCGTGCCCATCGTGCCCGAGCGCTGCGACCTGCAGGCGCACCGGCGCACCGATCCGCAGCCGCTCCGGCTCAGCGGCATCGAGCAACGCGAATACGCGCAGGTCACATCCGACCAGGTCCACGTAGCCAACCGCATACGGCGCCGGCAGACCCAGCGGCGGCTTGGTCCGCACAACCGTGTATGTGTACACGTGCCCGTGCGCGCCGAGCGAACGCGCCTGCGTAGGCGCAAGGCAGGCCGGGCAGAGTGTGGCCGCCGGGAACTGGCTGCGCGCGCACGGCGTGCAGTGGCTGCCGATGAGCTCGGCTGCGCCGTCCGGGTCCAGGCGAAAGATGCCTGGCATGAATGGCGGCAGTGCGGTATTGGCCGCCGCGCTCATGCACGCCCCCGCAAGGCGTCCCCGGCAGGCACCGCCTCGCGATCGACGCAGTCGGCCGTGACGCCGGCAGAGCGCAGCAGGTACTTCTGCACGCGTTCGGTCGGCGTCTTCGGCAGCCGCTCGAGGAAGCGCAAGTAGCGCGGCACCATGAAGCGCGCCATGTGCGCGTCGCAGTGCTCCCACAGCGCTCCCGCGTCCAGCTTGGCGCCCGGACGCAGCACCGCACACAACAGCACCTCGTCCTCGCCCAGCTCGGAGGGTACCGCAACGGCAGCGCACTCCAGCACCGCAGGATGTGCCAGCACCAGGCGTTCGACCTCGAACGAGGAGATGTTCTCGCCGCGGCGCCGGATGGCGTCCTTCTTGCGGTCCACGAAGTAGTACCAGCCCTGCGCGTCGTACTGCAGGTAGTCGCCGGTGTGGAACCACAGATCGCGCCACGCCTCGACGGTCCTTTCCGGCATGCGGTAGTACTCGAGCAACATGCCGTTGCGTACCCGCGGCCGTACCAGCAGCTCTCCCGGCGTGTCCGGCCCGACCGGGTTGCCGTCGTCGTCGACGACGCACACCTCGTACTCGCCGCGCGGCCGGCCGCAGCTGCCGGGCAACCGGTGGTCGCTGAGACTGCTGATCGGTATGCCGATCTCGCTCATGCCATAGCCTTCGAGCAGCTGCACGCCGAACCGCCGCTCGAATTCCTCGAAGCGGTCGCGCGGCGCACCGGCACCGATCATGACGCGCAGCGGGTTGTCGGCGTCGTCGGCACGCGGCTCGGCCTTCAGCAGGATCGAAACGATGCCACCGATGTAGTTGAATTCGGTGCAGCCATGACGGCGCACGGTGTCCCAGAAGGCGCTCGCCGAAAACCGCCGCGCCAGCACGACCTGCGCACCGCTCACCAGCGCCGGCACGGTCGAGAGGAACTGCGCATTGCCATGGAATAGCGGCAAGGCATTCAGCAGACGGTCGCGCTCGGTATAGCGCGCCTGCTCCGTGATCATCCGGCCGAGCAACAGCGGGTAGCCTTGCGGCAGCACCGCGCCCTTCGACGGCCCGGTGGTTCCGGAAGTGAACAGTATTGCGGCCGGATCCGCGTCGTGAACCGCCACGGCACCGGCCGGCGGTGCCTCCCGCATGAACTCGTCCCAGCCCGCGGCACCGGCATCGTCCAGCACGACCACCTGCTGGAGCTTGGGCATGCGCGCACGCACAGCCTCGAGCTGCGGCAGCAGGGCGCGCTCGACGAATGCCAGGCGGCAGTCCGCCTGGTCGATGACGTAGGCGAGCAGATCGCCCTTGTGCGCGGTATTGACCGGCACCTCGACCGCACCTATGCGCGCCAGCGCAAACCAGATGAAGATGAACTCAGGGCGGTTGTCCAGCATGATGGCGACCTTGTCGCCCACGCCGATTCCAGCGCGCTGCAGCGCGCCGCCCACGCGCTCCATGTGCAGTCGCAGGTCCTCGTAGCCGAAGACTTGCTCCTCGAAGTACAGGAATGGCCGGTTGCCGAAGCGCTGCGCCTGCCGAGCCAGCAACTCGGGCACGCTCTGCGGTGACTGCGCGGTATTCATGCCTGGCGCGCGGCTAGCCGTTGGCCACGCGGCCCAGCGGTTCGGCTGGTTGCGCCGGGTCCGGCCAGGCACCGTAGTACTGCAGCGCGGCGGCCGGCGGCCGCAACTTCTGCCACTCGCGCACGAACTCGGCGTATGGCCGGCCGCGCTGCTTGCGCTGCTCGCGCACCGCGCGACGCGCGCGCTCGGTGGCCTCGAGGTCCACCCGCAGGCTCTCCTCCTCGAACACGACGTGGTAGAGATTGCGTGCCGCCCACGTCGTCGTCCGGTTGTCGCGCAGGTCGCGCAGCACCGCCGCCGGGTCACGCTCCAGCGCGTCGCCGTAGCCGCCACCGCCACCGACGCCAAAGTAGATCGTCTCGCCCGCGCCGAATGGCTGCACGCCCATGGCTATGTCGTGCAGGTGGCGCTCGCCAGTCTCCGAATTCCCGGCCGCGTACACTTCATCGAGACTGCGCGGCCGCGGGACGCCGGGCGTCGCCATCAGGCTCGCGAGGTTGCTGCGGTTGACGTACTGCACGAAGGTCGGCGGCCCGGCGTAGCCGCCGAACAGGCCCAGTGTCATCGGAAAGCGCGCGCCGGCGCCCATGCCGCCGAGCCCCAGGCCCGGCACGCCGTGCACCATCAGCCCGAAGCCGGCACCAGCGCCGCCGCGAAAGCGCCCGTGGCCGTAGGAGTTCTTGAAGAAATTGCGGAAGGTGTACAGGAACGGCCGATCGGCCTCCGTACTCTCCACGTCCGAGCAATCGCTGAGTGTCGCGAAGAAGGCACCGGCGACATCGACGCCATCCATGTCGGGGCGCGCTCCGGAGCCGGTGGCATTGATCTCCGGGCTGATGTCGGCGATCGGATCACCGTGCTGATTGAAGCCGCCGTACACGGGAATCGCAAAGCCACTGAACCAGGCCGCCACGGCATGGGTCGGAATCGCGCCGTAGACCATGCGGGCGCCGCACAGGAACATGCCCTGCGTGAAACACACCTGCACGACGGGTGCCATCGATGTCGACACCTCGCCACGCGCGTTGACCAGGCAATCGTCGGGGAAGCGCCAGTCGACGGCCTCGAGCAGACCGTTGTTCGCCGGCAGGTCGTGGAACAGCCAGCCGCAGAAATACACCATCGCCAGGCCGATTACGCCCTGGAAGAAGCAATTGACCGGTTTGTCGATCACCAGCGGCGAGGTGCCGGTCAGGTCGAGCGTGATCGTATCGCCCCGCTTGATGACCGCGAGATTGATGCGCGTGAGGCCCGCCCCGGTGCCGACCGTGTCGAGAAAACGCGGCTGCCGGTAGACACCGTCATTGAGCTGCGCGATGCGGCGCCGCGCCGCCTCACCGGTCACGGTGAGGATGCGGCGCAGGGCGCCGATGAAGAAATCGCGGCCCTGGCGGTCGATCAGCTCCTTGATCCGCCGTTCGGCGATGCGCGCCGCGGCCAGCCGCGCCTTGATGTCCAGGATCATCGTGCGCGGATCGCGGGTCATGGCCGCGAGCATGTTCAGCAGGTCTTCCTTCAACCGGAAGTCCTCGCCGATCTTGATCGGCGGCACGCGCAGGCCTTCCTCGTATTGCGTGCGCGCGTTCGGCGAGGTGCCGCCTGGGTCGGCGCCACCGCACTCACCGGTATGCACCGCCGCGCCGACGAAGCACACCAGTTCGCCGCCGTGGAATACCGGCACTGCGAGGCCCATGTCGGCGTTGTGCACGCCGCCGTAGTAGGGGTCGTTGTAGAAGAACGCGTCGCCTTCACACGCGCCAACTGACGGCTCGCGGACCCAATGCTTGACCACGTACTTCAGTGGCACCTGACCGAGCACGGCGTGGTGGAAGATGCCAGTGGCGCATACCGCAAGGTCGCCCTGCGCCGTGAACACGCCGAAGGCGACGTCGCCCCAGCGCATCGCCGTGGAGGCACCCAGGCGCATGGTCGTCTCCTTGCCTTCGAGAGCGATCATCTCCATCTTGTGACGGAAGATCTCGAAGTCGAGCGCACCGACGGCATCCTGGGCCGCGCGTTCCACCGCCGTCATCGGCTCGGGCCGCATGCGCTGCACTACCTCGGCATCACGGCTGTAGCTGAATCCGCTCATCGCCCCTCCCCGGATGCACGCGTTTCCAGAACGCCGTTGCGCCAGGCGTCCATGCGGAACGACCAGCCTGGTTCGATCACGTAGGTTGTCTCGCGCGCCTCGATGATGGCCGGGCCGGCCACGACGTTTCCCGGCTGCAACAGCGCCAGGTCATACACCGGGGTCGCCACGAACCCCGAGGCCGGATCCCAGCAGGCAGGCCGGGTTCCGGTGCGCGCTGCCGCCACCGGCATTTCGCCGACCAGCGACTCAGCCTGCATCTGAAACGGCGCCGCATCGATCCAGGCGCCCACGCAGAAGGACTCGATGTTGATGCCGCCAGCGAGGAACGTCGCCTCGGGCGAATAGATCTCGCCGTAGCGGCGCACGAAGTGTTCGCCCAGCGCGCGGTAGTCGTCGGGAGATTCGAGATACAGGCGCGGCGCGCGGACCCGGGTCAGGTTGTACTGGCTGCCGAAGCGCATCTCCAGGTCGAGGTCGAAGCGCATGGCCTGCTCCGGGTAACCTTCGAGCCGCAGATCGCGCGTCGCCAGGTCGACCAGCTCGCGCACCACGTCGTTGAATGCGCCCAGGTCCTCGCAGTACTTCTGCGTGGCCCACTCGAAGATCCGCAGCCGCCGCGACTTCTCCCACAACTCCGAGACCCGCATGGTCGCCGCGCCAAACGCGCCGGAGACCGAGGCGATGGCCGGCACCAGGATGCGGCCGGCGCCAATATGGGGCGCTATGCCGCAGGCGTGCGCGGCGCCGGCACCGCCACCGGCGAACACCGTGAAGCGGCGCGGATCGTGGCCCTTCAGCGCCACCTCGTTGAACACTTCCTGCCCCATCCTCGCGTCGACCAGCCGGCGCACGCGCCACGCCGCCTCGAGCAGCGGGATCCCCAGCGGGCTGGCCACGTGCTCCTGGATCGCGGCGCGCGCCAGCTCGGGATCCAGCACGAGGTCGCCGCCGAGGTAGTTGTCCGGGGTTGTAGTAGCCGAGCACGACGTCGGCGTCGGTCACCGTCGGCTCCGTGCCACCCTGGTCGTAGCAGGCCGGCCCCGGCATGGAGCCGGCAGAGCGCGGCCCCACTTCAAGCGCACCGCCGAACTCGCGGTTGACCCAGGCGATCGACCCGCCGCCGGCACCGATCGACTTCACCTCTACCGCCGGAAGACCTTGGTGCGCCAGCGGTCAATTTACCGGGATGAAGTCCTGGGTGCGGATCTGCCCGTCGGCGATGACGCCGATGTCGAACGACGTTCGCCCATCTCGGTGAAGACGATGTTGGCCTCGCCGCAGCCCTGGCCAAGCAGCGCGGCACCCGCTCCAGGCCCGCCACCGGACCGGCGCTGTGCGTCGGTACCGCGCGCGTGCGCGCCAGCTTCTTGGTACCACCGGTGTTGTGCACGAGGACCGGGGGCGCTGGAAGCCGGCGTCGCGCAGATCGTTGCCCAGCCGGTTGGATTCCTCGGCCATGGTGCTGTGGATGTGGGCGTTGACGACCGCGGTCATCAGCGGAGTGTACTCGCCGCCCTTGGGAGAAATGTCGGAGGAGAGGAACACCGGCATCGCACCGAGGAAGTCCTCCGGGTATTCATCCTCGATGATGCTGACCTCGCGCTCGTGCTCCAGTTGACCCGAACGACCACAGCAGGCAGACGAGCGGCTATCCGCCCCGGTCCACCAGCGTCACCAGCTGCTGCAGCACGTCGTCGCGATCGAGCGGTGCGATCACGCGTCCTGACCATCCATGCGCGCGCGCACGCCAGCCACCATGTCGGGCGCGATCAGCGGTGCCGGCTTGGCAATGCGCGCGGGGTTGCTGGTTGGCGTCACCGCGCCGCCATCGGCCAGCTGCGCGCACGGCCAATGAAGATCGTGTCCTCGAAGCCGGCAGTGGTGATCAGGCCCAGCTTCGGACCATTGCGCTCGATCAGCGCGTTGGTGCCGACCGTCGTCGAATAGCGGATCGACTCGGTACGCTCCAGCAGGCCGCGCAGCTCGCCGCCATTGGCCCGCGCCAGCTGCTTCAGCCCCTTCATGAACCCGACCGAAAGGTCATAGTGCGTGGTTGGCGTCTTGGCGACGCACAGCCGGCCGCCGTCACCGGTCATGCAGAAGTCGGTGAAGGTCCCGCCCACGTCGACACCGATGCGCATCATGTTGGCCGCCCCCTCATGCCGCGCGCCGCTGCAGTTCGGCGGCGATGTCCCGCAGCGCGCCCAGATCACCCTGGCCACCGATCCCGCCGGCCGTGGTCAGGAAGCAGTTGCAACCCTCGGCGCGCGCCGCCGCCACCGAGTCGAGCGTCGCCTGCGGGTCGTTGCCCGGTTCGAGCGGCAACGGCACGCCAACGGCGGTCGGCGCAGTGGCAAGCGCGCGGGCCGCCTGCAGGGCATCGCCGCAGCCACGTCCGAGCAGGTACACCGGCAGCCGCAACGTGGCGAGTCCGGCGATCTGTCCGGCGCTCCAGTCCTGGGCCAGCAGCGCGAGCGGCACGTCGTAGTGACCCGCGAGGTTGCGCAGAGTCCCGAAGGCGCGCTGCCAGGCCTTGAATACCGGCGTTTCCGGCTCGGGCAGTTGCTCCATCAGCAGCATCAGGTCGGGACGCGTCGCGAGTAGCGCCTCGAGGATGCCACCGTGCGCGACCTTGACCCGACGCAGCGCCTCTTCCGGTGCCAGCGCCGGCGACACCTGCGTCGCAAGCCGCAGCGGACCGCACGTCGCTGCCACCACGCCGAATCGGCCACGCGCCGTCGTGCGCAGCCGCCGCAGCACCTCGAGCATTGCCGCCTGACGCCGCGACTCGGGCGGCGACGCGACGAGCTCGGCCGGAGGCCGCGCGACGCGCGGCAGCGGCGTCGACCAGTCCAGCTCGGCTCCGCAGGCCTCGGCACCCAGCGTCGCCTCGCAACCCACCACCAGCGCGTCGGCGCCGAGCAGCTCGCCCGCACGCGTCAGGCCCGCACCCCACAGGTCGGGGTCAGCGGTCGTCTCGCGATAACTGCGCGACTGCACGCGGCCGGCGAGCTCGTCGATGATTGGCAGCCATGCAGGCCGGCCGGCGGCGTTGCCCGCCAACATCGCATCGAATGCCGCGCGTCCCCCGGCCATGGTTGCTCAACCGCCCGCCGCGGCGTGACGCGACTTGAGCGCGTCGACGTCGAGCTCGATGTCGTAGGTGATCGGATGGCCTGGCGGCAGGTATTCGTTCTCGATCATCACGCCGCAGTGCGGGCAGTAGAACTCGAGCAACCGGCAATAGGCCGGATCGAAGCGGAACGTGATGGCGCCCGCGGGTACCACCGGCGGATGCACTTCCTCCATCGGCCGCTCGGCGACCAGGCAACCGTGCTTGTAGTTCTCGCGCGCGCCCGCGAGCGCGGCGCCACAGCGATTGCAGCACCACTGCTCGCGTGCCAGGTCAACGTCCAGGTACTCGGTGATGCGCAATTTCATTGCTTCAGCTCCCGGCACGCGCCAAGTCCGGCGCCGCCTGCAGAACGGCGTTGTCGTAGCGATCGATCTCCAGCCGCCAGCCGGCCGGCAGCAGCAGTGTGGTCTGGTCGGATTCGACGATCGCCGGGCCGTCCAGGCCATGGCCATGCGCCAGCCGCTCGCGCGCGAAGACCGGCATGTCGACTGCCGCCTCCCCCGGCGCTAGGTGCACCGGCCGCGCGCCCTTGCGGGCCGCGGCGACCGGCGTGGTCGTCCGCGGCAGCTCGGGGGGCGAAGTGCGGCACCGCCGCGCTCGCCAGCCAACCAAGCGTGGTCACCTGGAGCACCTCGCCGTCCGGGATGCCGGCACTTGTCGCTGCCGCGCGGGCCGCGCGGTTCGTCGCGGCCGCGTCGCGTGGCTCGGGCGGCAGCGTCACGATGAACTCCGTGCCGTCGGCGCGCTGCAGGTAGCACTGCAGCTCGTGGCGCACGACGTCGCCGTCGAACCCCTCGCCACGCATGTCGCGCTCGGCGTCGCGGCGCATCTGCGCCGCCGCCGCACCCAGCCGCTCACCGGCAGCCGGGCTGTCGAGCGGTGCGTCGATGCGTCGGTGGTACAGGTGTCCCGCATCGAGCAGCGCGGAGCCGAAGGCCGAGGACACCGCCGAGTACGGGGTCATCACGATGCGCCGCATGCCGGCGTAGCTGGCGATCGCGCAGGCGTGGATTGCGCCGGCGCCACCGTACGCGATCATCAGGGCGTCTGAGTCACCGGCAAGCGCGCGCAACGTGGCCGCGACCTCGCGCGCCACGGCCTGCTCGACCGCCGTCCTGATGCGCAGCGCGGCTTCGACGAGGCCAATGCGCAGCGGGCCGGCAATGCGGTTCTCGATCGCCGCGCGCGCGCGCGCGACGTCAAGCCGCAGCGTGCCGCCGAGGAAGTACTCGGGGTCGAGTATGCCGAGGACCAGGTTGGCGTCCGTCACGGTCGGCTCGGCGCCGCCGAGCCCGAAGCAGGCGGGCCCCGGAGCGGCCCCGGCCGAATCCGGGCCCACGCGCAGATCGCCCTGTTCTACGCGCGCAATCGAGCCACCGCCGGCACCCAAGGCGCGGATCGCCATCATCGGCAGGTTGCAGCGGAATCCCTCGACGTCCGGCTCCAGGCTGAAACCCGGCTGACCGTCACTGACGCGGCCGATATCGAAGGAGGTCCCGCCCATGTCGGTGGCGATGATGTGCCGGGCGCCGTACAGTCGCCCGATCTCGCGCGCGCCGAGCAGGCCGGCCGCCGGGCCCGAGTTGTAGGTGTTGATCGCCCGCGTCTTGGCGACGCGCGCCACCGTCCCGGTGTTGTGGCCGATGAACAGCGTGCGGCGGTAGCCCAGCCGCCGCAGGTCCTCGCCAGCCTTGTACAGCAGGCGGGCATGCTTGCCGTGGATGTAGGCATTGAGCGCCGCGGTATTGATGCGCAGCCCGTAGCCCGGCCGCGTGCTCAGGTCCGACGACAGGAACACCGGCACCGAGCCGAGGTAATCCCGCGGGTACTCGCGCCTGATCACGTCGCGCACCAGCCGCTCGTTGGCGCTCTGGCAGTGCGCGTTGTCGAGCGCCACCACCAGGCAGCGGGCGCCACGGTCGATGAGTTGCTGGGCCGCATCGAGGATTGCCGCCGGCGCCGGCGCACGCCGCACCGTGCCGTCGGCGTCCACCGACTCGTCGAGGCCGATGACCATCGTCGCCGCGACCAGCGGCGGGCGCCCGCCGGCATCCTTCACCGGCGCCAACGCCTCGGCGCCGCGCGTCACCAGCAGGCCGAGCCGCGTGCCGTCGCGCTGGATGATCGTGTTGGTCCCGATCGTGCTCGAGAACCGGATGATATCCGTGTCGTACAGCAGGTCCTCGGTCGACAGGCCGAAGGCCTGGGCCCCGGCCTTGATGCTGCCGAGGAAGCAGACCGTCAGGTCGTGCGGCGTGGTCGGCACCTTCACGGTGCGTACCGCGCCGTTGCCGTACAGGAAACAGTCGGTGAAGGTGCCGCCGGTGTCGATGTCTATCGTGAAACCCATGGGCCGTGTGCTTCCTCCGCAGGGCTCAATCCGCCAGGCCGATGCCCCGCTGCACGAAACCGATGATCTCCTTGTGCACTTCGGTCGCCGACAATTCGCCCTCCGGTCGGTACCAGCGCAGCATCCAGTTGAGGACACCCAGGATGTTGAAGGCGAGGATCTTGACGCGCCGCGACTTGAGCCGTCCCTGTCGCGCCAGACGGCCGAGCACCTCGAGATAGACGTCAAGCACCGCGCGCTGGATCTCGCGCTGACGCATGTTGCGCGACTGATCGAGCTGGTCGGCATTGAGGAAGAAGATGCGCGACTCGCGCTGAAACTCGTCGGCGAGCGCCAGGTGTGTCTCGAGCAGGCGCCGCAGCTGTCGCGCCGGCTCGCTTTCGCTGGCCACGGCTTCCTGCAGGCGCAGCGGCAGCTGGCGCACGGACTGCTTCTGGATCTCGTGCCACAGGCCTTCCTTGCTGCCGAAGTAGTGGTAGATGTTCGAGATGCTGGTGTCCATCGAGTTGGCGATATCGCGGATCGACGTGCCGCGATAGCCCTTCGCCTCGAACAGCCGGCCGGCGACATCCAGCAGCTGCCGGCGCGTCGCGCCGCGTGCCGCCGGCTTGCGCCGCCGTCGCCGGACCGTAACCGCCCCCCGCGCTGTCGCCATTTACGCCCCCCCCGACCGGCGTTATGGAACGATCGTTCGATGCAAAGAGGCTACAGGCGCCGCCGCGCGCGTGTCAAGGCGACGGCCGGCACGCCGGTCAATCAACAGCGCATGGGGCCACCTGCACGCCGCGCAGCACGACCTGCAGCCAGAACTCGTCCATGGGGTGCGGCGTGTAGTCCACCGGCACGTCGATCAGCGCCGGCCGGCCGGCGGCCTGCGCGCGCGCGAACGCGGCCGGCAGTTCGTCGATGGATGCCAGCGCCTCGCCATGGCAACCGTAGCCGTCGGCCACGCGCGCGAACTGCACATCCGTCAGGCGCGTGCCGAAACGCGGATTGGCGAAGACCTGCTCGCCGAGCGGACGATACATGCCCCAGTGCGAATCGTTGCCGCAGATCACGATGACGTTGAGGCCGTAGCGGGCAGCCGTCTCCAGCTCCTGGCTGGTCATGCCCATCGCTCCGTCGCCATTGATGCAGACGACGGTGCGCTCGGGGTGCAGCAACTTGGCGGCGTTCGCCATTGGCAGACCGAATCCCAGATGCCCCATGCCCGGCACGAACAGGTTGTCGCGCGGATCGTCGGGATCGATGAAGGTCTGCGTCCACTCCATGATCTGGCCGCCGTCGTGGCAGACGATGGCGTCCGGCGGCAACAGGCGCGCAATGGCGCGGGCGAACGCCGCCTCGTTCAGTCGCCCCGTGCCCGGCGTGGTGCGCGCGTCCGCCAGTGCCGCAACCCGCGCCAGGTATGCGGCACGCTCGGCGCGCAACCGCGGCAGCCACTCCGGCTGCAGCGCCAGGCGCCGGCCGTGCAGCGCCTGCCGCAGCGCGCCGAGAGTCTCGCGGGCATCGCCCACCAGTCCCAGCGCCAGGGGCACGCTGCGGCCGAGGCTGTCGCCGTCGATGTCGATCTGCACGATGCGTTGACCGGCCGGCACCGGATAGGAAGGCGGCTTGTTGACGGGTATGAAGCTCGAGAACTTGCAGCCCACGCCGACGATCAGGTCAGCCTCGCGGCAGGCAAGCGTCAGTGCGGTGCCGGCGAGGACGCCGCCGCTGCCGATGTGGCAGGCAGACGCGCGCGGGATCACACCGCGCGCATTGGGGGTGGCCGTGGCCGGAATCCCGGTCGCATCGAGCAGCGCGCGCAATGCCGTCGTTGCGTCGGAACGAACCACGCCGCCGCCCGCGATCAGCAGCGGTCGCCGCGCGCCGGCAATCAGTTCGGCCAGCCGCTCGATCTCGGCGCCTGCGGGTACCGGGCGCGGGCGCTCGAAGTCGGGCACGCTCGCGCGATCGTACGGACAGGCCGCCGCGGCGACGTCGCACGGCAGATCCAGGTGCACCGGACCGGGGCGTCCGGTGCGCGCGACATGCAGCGCGCGCTCGATCAGCTCCGGCGCGCGCTCCGGATGGTGGATCTGCGCGCTCCACTTCGTGATCGGCCTGTACAACCCCATCTGGTCCGCGCTCTGCAACAGCTCGCGCTGCGGGTAGATCGAATCCGCCTGGTTGTTGGCCGTGACCACCAGGAGTGGAATGTTGTCGGCCCACGCTGCCGCAACGCCCGGCACCATGTTCGTGGCGCCCGGACCCACCGTCGCGAAGCACATGGCCATGGAGTCGGTCAGTTTGCCGATGGCGTGGGCCATGTGGCCGCAGGCCTCCTCGTGGCGAACCGTCAGGTACGTGAACCACGGATCGCGCCCGGCGCCATCCATGACCATGCTGATCTGCGCCGCCGGCAGGCCGAACACATGACGGATGCCGTGCTTCTTCAGGATGCGGAGCAGGACGCTGCTTACCGTTTCGGCCATGACGCCTACCTCGATGTGATCGGAGCGAGACACGCCGCCGCGGCCGCGGGCGACCGCGGCACCGGGCCATGCACTCGAGCTTCGAACTGCGCTCCAGGCGTTGCAATAGCGGGAATCACCCAGCGACCGTCGCAGGGACGGCACCGCCACCGAACTACGGCGAATCCGGGCGCCCGCGCTCTGCCCGCCGGCGTTGCTACGAACGCCGGCTACCGGCCATCAGCGGCCCGGATCGATGCAGATCAACTCGGCGACACCGCCCTCCAGGGCACCGACCGGAAACGGATTGTTCGAGGTGCACACCTCGCCGCGGCGCGTGAAACTGATCTCGCGTGTGTAGCTGCCACGCAGCGGCAGCGGGTACACGGTCCAGCGGCCGTGCCGCGGATCGTAGCGGTACAGCCGGTCGGTCATCGTCTCGTTCACCCAGACGTGCCCGGTAGCGGGCGCCACGGCGAGCGCATACGCGGCCGGCCGGTAGCCCGGCGCGAATTCCGGCAGCGCATGCACGCTGCTGCGCAGGGCGGCGGTGCCCGCCGTGTGGATCTCGGCGATGACTCCGTCGGAGTAACCCGTCAGCCACAGGGTACCGTCGTGGCCGAAGCGCAGGCGCCGCGGACCCTTCACCGGCGAATCGAACTCGGTCACGGCAAGGCTGTGCGGATCGATGCGGCCGATGCGATCGGCCCACAGCCGCGCGTACCACACCGACCCGTCGCGCGGATCGATATCGATGCCATACGGCACCGTACCCGACGCGACGCCCAGCGACTTGCCCGGCGGCAGGTCGATGACGTCCACCTTGCGGCTCACCGGATCGAGCCGCCCGATCTGTTCGGAGAAAGCCAGCGTGAACCAGGCCTTGCCGTCGCGTCCGAAGCGAATCGTGTGCGGATAGAGGCTCGGCATGCGGCTGCCGTCCGGGATCTCGTAGACCGGCTCCCAGGAAGCGGTGTGCGGGTCGAACACGCCGATGTCGGTCGCGAACGTGTCGGTCGTGTACCAGCGGCCGTCCGGCCCGATCGCCAGCGAGTGCGGTCCGCGATAGAGGCGTGCCGCGGCGTCACCGAGCGCGGGAATGCCGAGGCGCGCGAACTTGCCACCCACGTTCATGCCCTGCTGGCTCACCGGGAAGTAGCGCGACCGGCCCGACTCCAGGTCCGTGACGATGATCTGGTCGCCGAACTGGTCGGCGATATAGGCCAGGCCGTCGACGGGGCTGATTTCCGCGTCGTGCGGCAGCTGCGCGCGGTCCAGCCGGTACTGCGTCAGGTGCGCGTGGGCGACGGCCGGGTCGAAGTCGAAGCGTGGCCGCACTTCCAGCGGCCTGCCGTCGAAGGCGCTGGCCAGCAGCTGCGCACGTTGCTGGCGCAGACCGACGTCGAAGTTGCCCAGGTACTTGTGCATGCGCTCGATGGTCACTTCCCAGGCAGCCGCGTCACGCGGCACGCGCGTCAGCGCATTGCCGACCTGGTGGCAGGTGAGGCAGTCGCGCTGGAACCGGTCGCGCGCGAAGGTCGTGCCGTCCTGGAAACGGATGCGGCCGAAGTGATAGGCGGCCGGCAGGCTGTCGGAGATCTCTGCCGGATCGCTCATCGCTTCGAGGCGGATGTCGTGCCGTAGCCGTCGCGCCGCCGGCAACTCGATGTCCTCGCGCCAGTCGCGGAAGTAGGCCAGGCGCACGCGCAGCGCCAGGCGACCTGCGACGTGTCGCGTCGCCAGCCGGTAGCGCCCGGCAGCATCGGTGTACACCGATTCGCCGAGACCGCGCGACGCGTCGGTCAGCGATACCATCGCGCCGGCGACCGGCCGACCGTCCGGACCGCGGACGCGGCCCTGCAGCGTGCCGGCGCGCGCCGCGCCTGCCAGCACCAGCAGCATCGCCGACGCCACGACGAGCAACCGGCGGACATCATGGGTTCGGTCAATGCTCATATCACACTCCTCCAGATGGCACGCGCCTTCAGAACCGGGCGCGGGCCTCCACCGTGATCCATCGCGGCGGTGCCATGGTGTTCTCGACCAAGCCGAGCGGCGGACCGGTGATGTCGAAGGCATAGACTACGCGCTCGCGGTCCAGCAGGTTCTTGGCCGACACCGACAGCTCGTACCGCTCGCGCGGATCGCTGAAGGCGACGCGCGCGTTCATCACGAAGTCCACCGGGATGTGCGTCACCGGCGCATTGGTGAGCTGCGAGTAATTGCGGCCGGTGTAGGCCCCGCTGGTCGATACCGCCAGGCGGCCGAAGCCAAGGTCGAAATCCTTGGTGATGGCCGCCATCAGCGTAAAATGCGGCGACTGCGGCGCCTCGCGCTCGACGCGGCCGGCGCCGATCGGCACCTCGCTGACCCGCGTGTGCAGCAGCGCACTGCCGAGCTCGAAGGTGAAGCCGGCACCCGGACGCAGCGTAAGCTCGAAGTCCGCGCCGTAGACGCGCGCATCGGCGTTGAACAGCGTGAAATTCAGCCCGCGCTGGTCAAAGGCCTGGTAGTTGGAATAGTCGTAGTAGAACGCGGCGCCGTTGAAGCGCGCGCGATTGCTCCAGAACTGCAGCTTGGTACCCACCTCGTAGGCGAGCAGTGTCTCGCCGCGGAAACGCACGCCGGCGAGCGGCGCCAGGCCGGCAAAGCCGGCGTTGTAGTTGAAGGCCTTGTAGCCGCGATTGATGCTGACGTAGTAAAGCTGACCGGGACGCGGCTTGTAGTCCAGCGACAGGCGCCCGGACCAGTCGCCCTCGCTGTGGCTGTCGACGACCCGCCCGGCCGCACCGATGGAGCCCGGCGCTGTGAACAGGAAGCACAGGCCGCTGCAGCTGCGCAGGTAGTCGTAGTCCTTCTGCTCGTGCGTGTAGCGCGCACCGGCGGTGAGCGTCAGGTGCTCGCCGACGTCGAACTCGCCTTGCCCGAACCCCGACCAGGAGCGGGTCGCCAGCGTGTAATCGGCCTGCAGCGTGGTGCCGAGCGCCTGGATGTCGAAACCCTGCAGATAGGAGCCGTCGGTATCCAGGTAGTAAGCCCCGCCGGTCCAGCGGGCGCGGCCGGCACCGCCCTCGAGTCGCAGTTCCTGCGTGAAGTAGTGCGCGTCGGCGTTCTGCCGGAACACCGTGAACGGCACAGGCGAGAGGTCGTTGTCCTCGACGTAGCGGGACTTCAGCTTCGAGTAGCTGGTGATCGAACGCAATGCCAGGCCGTTGGCGAAGGTGTATCCGAGGTGCGCCGCCACATCCTCCTGCCGTCGCTCGATGTTGCCGGGATTGTCGAAAGCCCCGGTGAACGGATCGCCATCGGCGTCGACGTAGCCGAATGCGGTCGGTGTGCCCGGCGGCAGCGGCACGCCCAGGCCGTTGGCATCGGGTGTCCCGGCGGTGGCGTAGGCCGCGCCGGTGTGCATCGGCCCGATCTTGTAGACGCTGCCGCTCAGCAGCGCGTCGAAGCGCTCGTTCGGCCGCAGACTCAGCTGCACGCGACCGGCCGTCGTGTTCTCCTCGTTCAGATCGGGGCCGATCGCGTTCCTGAAATAGCCATCGGCACGATTGCGCAGCAGCGAGATGCGCCCGCTCACGCCCTCCGCCAGCGGCACGTTCAGCATGCCCTCGGCACGGAACTGGCGGTAGCTGCCGGCTCCCGCCGCCGCGTAGCCCTCGAAGTGATCGCCCGGCCGCTTGGTGAGGATATGCACCAGGCCGCCGGTCGCGTTGCGGCCGAACAGCGTGCCCTGCGGCCCCTTCAGCACCTCGATGCGGTCCACGTCGTAGAACTGCTGGATGCTCGAGGAGATGGCCGGCTGGTACACCTCGTCGACGTACAGCGCGTTGGGTGCCTCGATGTGCCCGGCGAAATCGTTCTGCGCGACGCCGCGGATCGACATCAGCCCGAGCAGCGGCCCGCCGCCGCCCTCCTGCAGGCGCAGGCCCGGTGTTGCATTCATCAACTCGTTGGTGTTGGTGATCGCGAGCTCGCGCAGCGCCTCGCTACCGAGCGCCGTCACGGCGATGCTTACCTGCTGCAGGTTCTGCTCGCGCCGCGTCGCGGTCACCGTGATCTCCTCCAGCTCGTCGCCGGCGGCGGCACTTGCCGCGAACGCCGGCAGCGCCTGCGCACCGCACATCCCGGCCAGCAACACGACCCGCCAGGAAGACATGCTCACACGCATTTGGTCCACCCTCCCTCCACTGTATTGATCGAGGCGCCCCGAGCGGCTTGCTTGTGTCGCGCCACGCCAGGCGACGACGCATGGCATCCGCGATGCCGCATTGTCGGGCGACCCCGCCGCGGCGCCCATAGCGGGGACCACCCAGAGCCGGACGCGCTGAGTGGATCCCGCTATTGCCGCGGGCCGGCGCGCGGCGGAATCCTCGCCTGCCTGCGTAACTGCGGCGGGAGATCGACGGTGGCGAATCGAGTGACGGGCAAGGTGGCTCTAGTCAGCGGCGCGGCCCAGGGCCTGGGCGCGGCCACGGCACAGCGGCTGGCGGCCGAGGGGGCCCGCGTGATCACCACCGACCGCAACACCGACGGCGGCCAGCGCGTGGCCGCCGGAATCGGCGCGCGTTTCGTCGCGCTGGACGTGAGCCAGGAGGCGGAGTGGGCGGCGCTCGCGGCGGATGTTGCGGCGCGCGAAGGCGCGCTCCACATCCTCGTCAACAACGCCGGCATCGAGGGTGATCCGGAGGCACCCAAGGACCCCGAACACGCGCCGCGCACCGACTGGGACGGCATCTTCGCGGTCAACAGCACTGGCGTCTTCCTGGGGTGCAAGCACATGATCCCGCTCATGGCACGCTCGGGCGGCGGCTCGATCGTCAATTTCTCCTCGGTCGCCGCCCTGCTGCCGACGCCCTTCATCGCAGCCTACGGCGCCGCCAAGGCCGCGGTGGCCCACCTCAGCCGCACCGTCGCGCTGCACTGCGCGCAGGCCGGCTACGCCATCCGCTGCAACTCGATCCACCCAGGGCAGATCATGACGCCGATGCTCGTAGGCCTGTTCGGACGCTTGGGGGCTGCCGCCGGGCTGTCAGCGGAGCAGTTTGGCGCGCAGTGGGCGCGTGAGCGCATCCCGCTGCGCCAGCTGCAGGAACCGCTCGACATCGCCAACCTGGTACTGTTCCTCGCCTCGGATGAGTCCCGCTACATCACCGGCCAGGCGATCGCCTGCGACGGTGGCCTCACCCTGGTCGCCTGATTGCGCCAAGCGGCCCGCGGAGTTGCAACATGCCCCTGTGGAATTTCGGCCAGCCTGTCGACGGCGTCGTTCAGATCGCCAGTACCTGCGCAGACATCCAGGTCACGATGCAGCAGCTCACGCGCGAGCTCGGCATCGGGCCGTGGTTCCTGATCGAGCACTTCCCCTTCAAGAGCCTCACAGTGCGCGGCAAGCCCGACAGCCTCGACCTGACGCTGGCGCTCGGCCAGTCAGGGCACACGCAGTTCGAGCTGATCCAGCAGAATGACATGCGGCCAAGTGTCTACCGGGAAGTGGCGGCACGCCGCGGCCACGGCTTTCATCACTGGGCGATCGGCGCGCAGCCGGCGCGCTACCAGGCCATCGTCGATCAGTACCTGCAGCGCGGCTATGCGCTGGCGATGGACGCCGTCGTCGGCGTCGGCGGAAGGGCGGCCTACGTCGATACGTTCAACGATCTGGGCGGGTACATCGAGATCATCGAGATGCTGCCGGTGGTCGAGGGGCTGTTCAACACGGTCTACCAGGCGAGCGTGGGCTGGAACGGCCAGGACCCCGTGCGGCGCCTCGGCTGATGGGTCTTGTGGAAAAAAAGCGACGCTGCGTATAGGCTTGCCGGGCGGCCGGCGAACAGAGGCGCTGCCAACGGTCCACTGCCGGCCCGCAGGGCGGGTGGTCATGGACGCTTGGTCTCCGGAAGATCGGCTGCGGCTGGTGGACGAGCTGTCCGCCTGCTCGCGGTTTACGCAGGTCGCTGATCACCTGCTGGCGCCGCTGGCCGATACCCTGGCCGCTTCCAGCGCGGTGCTGGTGGAGTTCGCCGAGCAGCCCGGTCAAGGATTGGGAGTCGGCCGGCGCAGCTACCTCGGCACTCAACCCTGGTCGGTCGATGCCTATGCCGAGCGCTACTTCCGCGCCGATCCGCTCATTCGTTGCGACCTCGGCCCGACCGACGCCGCGCACGCGGCCGCGCCGCGCATCGGTACGCTGCCGATCACCGAGGAATGCCGCAACAGCGAGTACTACCGCCGCTTTCTGCAGCCTAGCGACATCGCGCACGTGCTCGGCATCACGGTTCCGGTCCCCGCGGTCTTCGGACGGCGGTTGCTGTGTCTCGGCTTTCACCGACGCCATCGCGACGCTCCTTTCGACGCGCGGGTAGTCCAGCGGCTCGGCCAGATGGCCCCACTGGTGCAGCTGGTACTCTCCGGACTCGCAGCGCACGACGCCCTGCCGGTATGCCGGGCCGTGCTGGAGCGCTGTACCCAGGCCCATCCGCGCTTCGGCTACGTGGTATTCGACGAGGACCTGCTTGTGCTGCATACCGGCGGCGGCGCCGCCGAGGATCTCGGCCTGACGGCAGGCGGTGCCGCCAGCGTCTGCGGCGAGGGCCTGCTGGGCGAGCTGCGCCAGCGGCTGATCGCCGCGCCGCCCACGCCGGGTGGCGCCGCCGCGCGTTTCGCGCTCACACGCCCCTGCGGCAGCGCGCCGGTGGAGGTCGAGGTACAGTCGGTGCTCGCAGACGGCGGTCAGCGGGTCATCGCCACGACCAGCGTGCAGGGTCCGGCGGACGGCATGCGGACGCAGTACGGCTTCACGTCGCGCGAACTGGACGTCGCACGGCGGGTCTGCGCCGGTCTCAGCAATGCCCGCATCGGCCAGGAGCTGGGCATCGCCCTGCGCACCGTGGAGAACCACCTGCGGGCGGTGTACGCCAAGGCCGGCGTGACCAGCCGCACGCAGCTCGCGGCGCTGCTGCTGCGCTAGCTACGGCACCTCCGGATAGTCTTCCTCCCAGTGCTCCTGCGCGACGCGCACCAGCGGCGCAGCGCGCGCCATCTCCCGGGCACGCAGCTCGACGCGGCGGATCTTGCCGGAGATTGTCTTGGGCAGCTCGGCAAACTCGAGCCGGCGGATGCGCTGGTAGCCCGGCACGCGCGCGCGCACGTGCGCGAGGATGGCGCCGGCGGTGGCGGCGTCGGCCGCGTGGCCGGTGGCCAGCGCGACGAAGGCCTTGGGCACCGACAGCCGCAGGGGGTCGGGGCTGGGCACCACCGCCGCCTCGGCCACCGCCGGGTGCTCGATGAGCACGCTTTCGAGCTCGAAGGGGCTGATGCGGTAGTCTGAGGACTTGAACACGTCGTCGGTGCGGCCGACGAAGGTGATGTAGCCCTCGGCGTCGCGCCGCGCCACGTCGCCGGTGTGGTACCAGCCGTCGCGCATGACCTCGGCGGTGCGCTGCGCATCATCCAGGTAGCCGCGCATCAGCCCGAGCGGCCGCGCCCCGAGGTCCAGGCAGACCTCGCCCTCGGCCGCCGGCCGGCCGGCGCCGTCGAGCAGCTCGACGGTGTAGCCCGGGAGCGGCCGGCCCATCGAGCCCGCCTTGATCGGCGCACCGGGCGGGTTGCCGATCTGGGCCGTCGTCTCGGTCTGGCCGTAGCCGTCGCGGATGGTGAGTCCCCAGGCCGCGCGCACCTGCTCGATGACCTCGGGGTTCAGCGGTTCACCGGCGCTGGCCACCTCGCGCAGCGCGATGCACCACTGGGCCAGGGGCTCCTGCACCAGCATGCGCCACACGGTCGGCGGCGCGCAGAAGCTGCTGACGCCGTGGCGCACCAGCTGGTCGAGCAGCGCGCGCGCATGGAAGCGCTCGTACTGGTAGGCGAGCACGGTTGCCCCGGCGTTCCACGGCGCGAAGAAGCTCGACCAGGCGTGCTTGGCCCAGCCGGGCGAACTCAGGTTCAGGTGCAGGTCGCCGGGCCGCAGGCCCAGCCAGTACATCGTCGAGAGGTGGCCGACCGGATAGCTCGCGTGCGTGTGCGCGACCAGCTTCGGGGTGGCGGTCGTGCCCGAGGTGAAGTACAGCAGCAGCAGGTCGTCGGCCCGCGTCGTGCCCTCCGGCTCGAAGGCGTCCGGCTGGACGTCGGCGGCCGAGTACGGCAGCCAGCCCGCGGCCGCGCCGTCGACGACGATGCGCGCGGCGACGGCGTCGGGGTCGCGCAGGCGCGCCGCCACCGCCGCCGTGGCGATCACGGCGCGGATGCGGCCCCGCGCGATGCGGTCCTCGAGGTCGGCGGCCTGCAGCAGCGTGGTCGCCGGCACGATCACCGCGCCGAGCCGCATCACGGCCAGCATCGACTCCCACAGCGGCACGACGTTGCCGAGCGCGATCAGCACGCGATCACCGCGGCGCACGCCCCGGGCGGCGAGCAGGTTCGCCACCTGGCGGGACCGGCGCGCGAGCGCGGCGAAGCCGATCGGATGATCCAGGCCGGCGTCGTCGACCACGCGCAGCGCCGGGTGCGGGCACTGCGCGGCCAGCGCGTCGAAATGATCGCTGGCCCAGTTGAACTCGCCGAGCTCCGGCCAGCGGAATTCGCGCGCGGCCGCGACCGGATCGCCCTGCCAGGCCAGCAGCGCATCGCGCGCCGCGCGGAAGCGCCGCGCGCCTTCGCCGGCCCCTGCGCCTTCCCCTGCGCCAGCGCCGCTCATGCGCCCAGCAGCTCGCGGCGCATCTGCTCGCGCAGCAGGTACTTCTGGATCTTGCCGGTCACCGTCAGCGGGAACTCGCGCAGGAAGCGCACGTGGCGCGGGATCTTGTAGTGCGCGATCTGCTCGCGGCAGAAGTCGCGGATCCCCTCGGCCGTGGCGCTGGCGCCGGCCTTCAGCAGGATGCAGGCGCACACCTCCTCGCCGAAGCGCTCGTCGGGGATGCCGACCACCGCCACGTCGAGCACCGCCGGATGCCGGTAGAGGTATTCCTCGATCTCGCGCGGCGAGATGTTCTCGCCGCCGCGGATGATCATGTCCTTGACGCGGCCGACGATGCGGCAGTAGCCCTCGGCGTCGATCTCGGCGAGGTCGCCGGTGTGCATCCAGCCGGCCGCGTCCAGCACCGCGCGCGTGCGCTCCTCGTCGCCCCAGTAGCCGCGCATCACGCTGTAGCCGCGCGTGCACAGCTCGCCGGGCGCGCCGCGCGGCACGACGATGCCATCGGCGTCGACCAGCTTGACCTGCAGGTGCGGGTGCACGCGCCCCACCGAGCCGACGCGCTGCTCGAGCGGATCGTCGGTGAAGGACTGGAAGCTCACCGGGCTGGTCTCGGTCATGCCGTAGCAGATCGTGACCTCCGGCATGTGCAGCTCGTCGACCACGCGGCGCATCACCGCCACCGGGCAGGGCGCGCCGGCCATGATGCCGGTGCGCAGCGAGCGCACGTCGGTCGCCGCGAAGCGCGGGTCGCCAAGCACGGCGATGAACATGGTCGGCACGCCATAGAGCGCCGTGCAACGCTCGGCGGCCACCGCCTCGAGCACGCTGCCGGGCTCGAAGTAGTCGCCGCTCAGCACCGAGCAGGCGCCGTGCGTCACCGCGGCCAGCACGCCCAGCACCATGCCGAAGCAGTGGAACAGCGGCACCGGGATGCACACCACGTCGGCCGGCGTGAAGCGCATGCGCTCGCCGACGAAGAAGCCGTTGTTGACCAGGCTGAAGTGGCTGAGCGTGGCACCCTTGGGCGTGCCGGTCGTGCCGCTGGTGAACTGGATGTTGAACGGCGCGTCCGGGTCCAGGCCATGGCCCAGCTCGGCGAGCGCCGCGCGCTCGGCCGCCGAGGCCGGTCGCGTCAGCTCGGCGTAACGCATGAATCCGGGGATCGCGTCCGCGCCGATCTGCACCAGCAGGCGCAGCTCGGGCAGCCGCGCGCTATGCAGCGCCCCCGGCGCCGCGCCGTCGAGCTCCGGCATCAGCGTGCGCAGGATCGCCGTGTAGTCGCTGCCGCGGAACGCCGGCACGATCAGCAGCGCGCGGCAGCCCGACTGGCGCAGCGCGCCCTCGATCTCGGTGATGCGGTAGGCCGGATTGAGGTTGACGAGGACCAGCCCGGCGCGCGCCGCGGCGAACATCGTCACCACCCACTCGGCATTGTTCGGCGACCAGATGCCGAGCCGGTCGCCAGGCTGCAGGCCGTGGCGGATGAGGCCAGCGGCCACCGCCTCCACGGCCGCGTCGAGTTCGGCGTAGCTCAGGCGCACGCCCTGGTGGCGCGCGATGAGCGCGGTGCGCTCCGGTCCGGCGGCCACCGCCGCGCGCAGCGCGCCATCCAGCGTCAGGTGCAGCAGCGTCTGGTCGGTGGCGCCGCAGACGAAGCTGGTATGCGTGCTGGCTGTCATGGCTGCAGCCGGCGCCGCCATCGGTGCGGCGGCGATGGGGGCGGCGCGCTTCCTCACTCCTTCGGGCGGATCAGAAACTGGATACCGCCGCGAATGCGCTTGTAGCGCGCGAGATCTGCCGGGTTCACCAAGTTGTATTCTTCGAAGCGCCCCCCCAGATAGGGAGCGAGATCCTGGGTCGCCAGGGCCACGCGGTACGTGCCCGCGGTCGAGAGGAAGGACTGAAACCGGTCCTCCCACGGCCCCGCTGAATTCTTCACGACCTGCTGGACCAGCCCGAACACGCCCGCGGCGTTCTCGCGCTGCGCCACCGCGATCACGCCGCTGCGACCTGGCAGTGTCAGCGTGATCAGCCAGGACGACTCCGCCACAGGTTGTCCGTTTGCCGGATCGGTCATGACGTGTTCCTGCTCGGTCGCGAACCCGGCCACCTTGCCATCGATCGTTACCAAGCCGGTCACCGACAGGTGATTCTTGAGCACGGGCGCATCGAAACGCCGTACGAGGTTTCCCGGCAGGTCCGGCGAGAAATTCATTGTCGGCGCGAACAGGAAGCCGTCGATGGCGTGAGCCAGCGACACGAGATCGTCATCCATGTTCATGTCGATGACCAGCGTGTCCGCCGCCCGCGCCGTCGGTCCGCAGCACATCGCCGCGCACAATACCAACGCAGCCACTGCACCAAGGAATCTTGAAATCATGGAACCCCCCTCGCCGAACCTCGCGCGGCCGCCCCGCCGCATGACGGTAGGGGCGGCATCAACGCGAGACTATAGCGAGAACCACCCAGACGTCGATATGCGGGCGCCGGCGGCGCGGCCGGCACGCCTGGCGCTACCGGTCGGCAATGGCCGCGAGAATGCCCTGCAGGATCCGCAGCGGCGATGGCGGGCAGCCCGGGACGGCCACGTCGACCGGTATCACGTTCGCCACGCGCCCGCGGCTGGCGCCGCTCTCGCCGAACACGCCGCCGTCGCAGCCGCAGTCACCCAGCGCCACCACCAGCTTCGGATCCGGAGTTGCTTCCCAGGTGCGGCGGAGGGCCACTTCCATGTTGCGCGCCACCGGCCCGGTGACCAGCAGCAGGTCGGCATGCCGCGGGCTCGCGACGAAGCGGATGCCGAGCCCCTCGAGGTTGTAGACCGGGTTGTTGAGCGCGTGGATCTCGAGCTCGCAGCCGTTGCAGGAGCCGGCGTCGACCTGGCGGATGCACAGCGCGCGGCCGAGGATCGCGCGGATCTCCGCCTGCAGCGCCTCGCGCACGCGCAGCTCGGCGTCCGCCGCCGGCCAGGGCTCGGTGACGATGCCGATGCGCGCGATCTGGCGGAGCGTCTTCAGCATCTAGAGGTCGTGCCCGCTGTAGGAGAGGTTGAAGGACTTGTTGATCAACGGGAAGTCCGGGACGATGTTGCCGATGATCGCGTGCTCGAGCACCGGCCAGTTCTGCCACGAGGGATCGTGCGGATGGCAGCGGCGGATCGTGCCGCCGGTTCCGGCCTCGACCGCGACCAGCACCGGGCCGCGCCAGCCCTCGACGAGCCCGACGCCGCAGGCGCCGTCCGGCGCCGGCCCGGGTGGCTCGGCGCAGGCCCCCGGCGGCAGTCCGGCGAGCAGCGCACGCGCCAGCCGGCAGGATTCGGCGACCTCGTCGAACCGCACCGTGACGCGCGCCGCGACGTCGCCCTCCTCGCTCCCGGCGCGGCGCACGCCGAGCGCATCGTAGGGCGCGGCCGGCAGGTCGACGCGCAGGTCGAAGGCCTGGCCGCTGGCACGGCCGGCGAGTCCGGTGAGCCCGAGCTGCCGCGCCAGCGCCGGCGGCACGCAGCCGGTGCCGGCGAAGCGGTCGCGCACGCCGGCGTGATCGTCGTAGATCTCGCGCAGCCGCTGCACCTCCGGCGCGAATGCCGCCAGGCAGGCGTCGAGTTCAGCGGCGCCGGCCGCATCGAGGTCGCGCGCCACGCCGCCGGGCACGACGTAGTCCATGAGGTAGCGCGCGCCGAGCGCCGTCGCGGTGGCCCGCAGCAGCAGCTCCTTCAGGCGCGAGAACTGCGCCAGGCCGAAGGCGAAGCCGGCGTCGTTGCCGAGCGCGCCGAGGTCGCCGAGGTGGTTGGCGATGCGCTCGAGCTCGAGCGCGAGCGCGCGCAGCGCGGCCGCGCGCGCCGGCGGCGGCGCACCGCCGGCCAGCGCCTCGACCGCCTGGCAGTACGCCCAGGAATACGCCACCGCCGAATCGCCCGAGACGCGCGCCGCGAGCTTCTGCGCGCCGAGCAGCGGCAGCTCGGTGAAGCGCCGTTCGATGCCCTTGTGCACGTAGCCGAGGCGCTCCTCGAGCCTGAGCACCTTCTCGCCGACCACCGAGAAGCGGAAGTGTCCCGGCTCGATGATGCCGGCGTGCACCGGCCCGACCGCGATCTCGTGCACGCCGTCGCCGGCGACGCGCACGAACGCGTAGGGCGCATCTTCGTGGCGCAGCCACGGACGCGTGTCCTCGTCGATCGCGTGCAGCGCGTGCAGGTCGGCGATGGCGCGCTGCATGCGGCCCGCGAACGGGTACAGGTCCTGCAGCCCCGGGTAGCGCGCGCCCTCGCCGAGCGGCAGCGTCAGCCGCAGCAGGCCCGGCGGGGCGAGGAAGGCGGCGTGCAGCGCGTGGCCGGCTCCCGTGCCGTGGCCGCCGGCCGCGCCTGCGCCGCCGTCCGCGGGCGCGCCCGGCCCCGCCCACCGCGCGACCAGGCGCGCGCCGGCCTCGTGCAGTCCGCGCGCCGCCTCGCGCCAGGCGCGCGCGCCGAGCTCGTGGCGGAACGCCGGCGGGTTCGCTCCGATCCGCTGTGCCTGGTCGTACCAGCGCTGCGCCATGCGGCTACATCCCGCCGATGAACGCCGCGGCGGCCCGGTACCAGGCGGCCAGCCACGGCGGAATGAACAGGCCCAGCATCAGCACCAGTCCCAGGTGCGCGAACACCGGCAGCAGCGCCGGCGGGTGCGGCAGGCGCCGCGCGCTCGACTCGCCGAACACCATCGGCTGCACGCGGCCGAAGATGGCGGCGAAGGCCACGCCGAGCGCGCCCAGCAGGATCGGCGTCGCCCAGGGCTGCTGGCGCATCGCGGTCGTGAGGATCAGGAACTCGCTCGCGAACACGCCGAAGGGCGGGAGCCCGAGGATCGCCAGCGTGCCGAGCATCAGGCCCCAGCCAACGGTGGGATTGACGCCGATCAATCCGCGGATCTGCTCCATCACCTGCGTGCCGGCCTTCTGGGCCGCGTGGCCGACGGCGAAGAAGATCGCCGACTTGGTGAGCGAGTGCACCGTCATGTGCAGCAGCGCGGCGAAGTTGGCCACCGGGCCGCCCATGCCGAAGGCGAAGGCGATGATGCCCATGTGCTCGATCGAGGAATAGGCGAACAGCCGCTTCGCGTCCCGCTGCCGCCACAGGAAGAACGCGGCGAGCACCACCGAGAGCAGGCCGAAGCTCATCAGCATGCGCCCCGGGAGCTGCGAGTGCAGCGCGCCCTCGACCAGCACCTTGCAGCGCACGACCGCGTAGATGGCGACGTTCAGCAGCAGCCCCGAGAGCACCGCGGAGATCGGCGTCGGGCCCTCGGCGTGCGCGTCGGGGAGCCAGTTGTGCAGCGGCGCGAGGCCGACCTTGGTGCCGTAGCCGACCAGCAGGAACACGAAGGCCAGCGCCAGCACGTTCGGCTCGAGCTCGCCCTTGACGGCGTCGAGGTGCGTCCACAGCAGCGCGCTGACGCCGGTGGCGCCGATGACCTTCTCGGCGGCGAAGTACAGCAGGATCGTGCCGAACAGTGCCTGCGCGATGCCGACGCCGCAGAGGATGAAGTACTTCCAGCCGGCCTCGAGGCTCGCCGGCGTGCGGTACAGCGTCACCAGCAGCACGGTCGAGAGCGTCGCCGCCTCCATCGCGACCCACAGCAGGCCCATGTTGTTGGTGGTCAGCGCCACCAGCATGGTCGCGATGAACAGCTGGTACATGCTGTGGAACAGCCGCAGCCGCGGGCCGTTGACGCGGCCGTGCTCGAGCTCGATGCGCATGTACGGCCGCGAGAACAGCGCGGTCGTGAAGCTGACGAAGGCGGTCAGCGTCACCAGGAAGACGTTGAACGGATCGATCAGGAACTGCTCGCGCCACAGCACCAGGCGCCCGGCGCCGATCACCTGGGCCGTCAGCACGCCGGCCGCGACCAGCGTGCCGAGGCTGAAGGCCACGTTGAGCTCCGGCGCGCGGCGCCGCGCGCCGAACAGCGCCAGCACCAGCGCGCCGGCCAGCGGCATCGCGAGCAGCGCCAGGAACGCCGGCATCAGCGCTCCTCCTTCAGCGATTCGAGATGGTGCAGGTCGAGGCTGTCGAACTGCTCGCGGATCTGGAAGAAGAACACGCCCAGCACCAGCATCGCCACCAGCACGTCGAGCGCCACGCCGAGCTCGACCACCATCGGCATGCCGTAGGTGGCGCTCATCGCGCCGAAGAACAGCCCGTTCTCCATCGACAGGAAGCCGACCACCTGGCTCATCGCCTTGCGGCGCGTGATCATCGACAGGAAGGCGAGCAGGATCACCGCGACCGCGATGCCGACCGCGTTGCGCGTCGCGGTATTGGCGAGCGCCGCGATCGGCTGCGCCAGGCCGAAGGCGAACACCACGATCAGCAGGCCCAGCAGCATGGTGCCGGTGATGTGCAGCATCGGCTCGGTATCCCAGTAGACCGCCAGGCGCCGGATCAGCCGGTGCAGCAGCCATGGCAGGAACACCACCTTGAGCGCCAGCGTCAGCGCCGCCGACAGGTACAGGTGGCGCTCGCCGGTGCGCCAGGCGAGCAGCAGCGTCGCGGCGCACAGCACCGCGCCCTGCACCGCCAGCAGGTTGACCAGCGTGACGATGCGCCGCTGCGACAGCATCGCGAAGGACAGCAGCAGCAGCAGCGCTGCCAGCGCGTTCAGCAGTTGCAGCGAGAATGGATTGACCATCGCTTCAGGCTCCCAGCAGCAGGTGCACCAGCAGGCCCAGCACCGCGAACAGGAACGCGGTGGCGAGGAACTCCGGCGCGCGCAGCACGCGCAGCTTCGCCGACAGCGTCTCGACCAGCGCCAGGCCGGCGCCGGCGACCAGCAGCTTCAGCGCCAGCAGCGGCAGCGCCGCGGCCAGCGCGCGCGGCGCGGTGCCGACCGCCACGCCCCAGGGCACGAACAGCGCGAAGCCGATGCAGGCGTAGTTGAACAGCTTGAGCGCCGCCGCCCATTCCATCAGCGCCAGGTGGCGCGCCGAATACTCGAGCAGCAGCGCCTCGTGGATCATCGTCAGCTCGAGGTGCGTCGCCGGGTTGTCGACCGGGATGCGGGCGTTCTCCGCCAGCAGCACCAGCGTGAATGCCACGCCGATGAACGCCAGGCTCGGCAGCAGCGCCGGCGCCTGCGTCGCCAGGTGCTCGGTGATCGCCGGCAGCGCGCTGCTCGAGCAGATCAGCGAGGCGACGAACACCACCATCAGCAGCGCCGGCTCGGCCAGGAACCCGACCATCATCTCGCGGCGCGCCCCGAGCGTGCCGAAGGCGGTGCCGACGTCCATCGCCGCGAGCGCGACGAACACCCGCGCCATGGCCAGCACGCCGACCAGCGCGATCGCGTCCGCGGCCTGCGTCACCGGCAGGCGCGTGCCGAGCGTCGGGATGATCGCGGCGGCCAGCACCATCGCGCCGAACACCACGTAGGGCGCCAGGCGGAACAGCGGCGAGGCGCCGTGCGCGATCACCGCCTCCTTGTGGAACAGCTTGCGGATGCCGCGGTAGGGCTGCAGCAGCGGCGGCGCGCTGCGGTTCTGCAGCCAGGCGCGGCACTGGTTGACCCAGCCGAGGAACAGCGGCGCGGCCACCAGCGCCAGCACCACGGCCAGGAACTGCGTGACCCAGTGCGCCGCGCTCATAGCACCAGCGCCAAGAGCACGATCAGCGTGACGAAGCTGTACAGCAGGTACACCGCGATGCGCCCCTGCTGCAGCCGCGCGACCACGTCCGCCAGGCGCTGCACCAGCGCGCCGAGCGGCTCGTAGCAGCCGCGCCAGATGCGGTCGGCGATCACCACGCGGTAGCGTGGCTCGCGGTCGAAGGGCGAGGGCAGCTCGCGCTGCAGCGCGAAGAAGGCGCCGAAGATGTGGCGGATCGGCTGGCCGAAGCCCTCGGCGGTGTCCTGCATGCGCGCGTCGAGGCGCACGAAGCCGCAGTCCCACGGCGGGCCGCGCCGCACGCGCTCGTGGTAGAGGATGCGCACGCCGAAGTACGCCACCACCACCACCGCGGCGATCGCCACCAGGAACAGGAGCGGCGCGTACGAGGCCGCGCGCTCCGGCAGCGGCAGCAGCAGCCAGCGGTTGGCCGGGGCCGGCAGCGCGGCGAAGCCGAGGCTGGCCGCGACCCGCGCCAGCGCCGGCAGCACCTGCACCGGCAGCAGGCCGAGCAGCACGCAGCCGGCGGCCAGCCAGCCGAGCCCGAGCCGCTCGAGCCAGCCGGCGTCGTGCGCCTGCTGCAGCGCCGCCTCGCGCGGCTGGCCGAGGAAGATCACGCCGTAGAACTTCACCATCACGTAGCCGGCCAGCGCCGCGGCCAGCACCAGCAGCGCCGCGCCCATCGGCAGCAGCATGTTGACGAAGGTGTGCGGCACCTGGTGCGCGAACAGGAAGGCCTGCAGCAGCAGCCACTCGGAGACGAAGCCGTTCAGCGGCGGGAGCCCGGCGATCGCCAGCACGCCGACCAGCGTCAGCCAGGCCACCCACGGCATGCGGTGGATCAGCCCGCCGAGCCGCCCGAGGTTGCGTTCGCCGGTGGCGTGCAGCACCGCGCCGGTGCCGAGGAACAGCAGGCTCTTCATGAAGGCGTGGTTGAGCGCGTGGTACAGCACCGCGACGCAGGCCAGCGCGGCGACCAGCGGCATGCCGGAACCGCGGAACACCAGCGCCAGGCCGATGCCGGTGAACAGGATGCCGATGTTCTCGATCGAGGAGCAGGCCAGCAGCCGCTTCATGTCGGTCTGCGCCGCGGCGAACACCACGCCGTACAGCGCGGTGAACAGCCCCAGGCCCAGCGGTAGCAGCCCCCACCACCAGGTGCCGGCGTGCAGCAGGTCGAAGCCGACGCGCAGCAGGCCGTAAATCGCTGTCTTCAGCATCACGCCGGAGAGCAGCGCGGACACCGGCGAGGGCGCCGCGGGGTGCGCCTCCGGCAGCCACACGTGCAGCGGCACCAGGCCCGCCTTGGCGCCAAAGCCGAACAGCGCCAGCACGAAGGCCAGCGCCGCCCAGCCGGGCGCGAGCGTCGCGCCGCGCATCGCGTCGAAGGTGAACTGCCAGCTGCCGCCCTGCATGACGCCGAAGCCCAGCAGGATGGCGATCGCGCCGACGTGCGCGATCAGCAGGTAGAGGAAGCCGGCGCTGCGGATCTCCGGGATGCGGTGCTGGGTCGTGACCAGGAAGTAGGAGGTGAGCGCCATGCTCTCCCACGCGACCATGAAGGCGTAGGCGTCGTCGGCCAGCAGCACCAGGCCCATGCTGGCGAGGAACAGGTGGTACTGCAGGCACAGCAGCCCGGGGAGCGTGCCCTGGCCGCGGCGGAAATAGCCGGCGGCGAACACCGAGATGCCGGTGGCGGCCACGCCCAGCAGCGCGAGGAACAGGCTCGAGAGCGCGTCGAGCCGCAGGTGCATCGGCAGGTCGGGCAGCCCGATCACGAGCAGCTGCCGCTCGGGCGGCGCGCCGATGGACAGCGCCGCGACCAGCGCCAGCGCCAGGGAGACCAGCGCGCCCAGCGGGAACAGCGTGCGCGCCACGAACCCGAGGCTCGCGGGCCGCGCCAGCCCGGCGAGGCCGATCACGCCCCAGGCGGCGATCAGCGCCAGGCAGGCGGACAGCGGCGCGCTATGCGGCAGGATCGACGTGGCCAGGCTCCGGGCGGCGCGGCCGCGGGCGGCGGCCCCGCGGCCCGATGTGACTTCGATGCATCTTGCATTATCATAGCATCTGCATGTCGCAGGAACAGCGCACCGCGCGCCTCACCATCCTCATCGACCCGCGCAAGAAGGCGGTGTTCGAGCGCCTGTGCAGCGACGAGGACGCGACCAGCTCGCAGATCGTGCGGCGGCTGATCCGCCGCTACATCGAGGAGCGCACCGGCCGCGCCTGGTCGCCCGCCGACCCGGCGCCGGCCCAGGCGCGCGCGCGGCGGCGGCGCTGAGCCAGGCGCGCGGCGCGCCCGCACTGGAGGAGCCTTGAATCCCCTGCCCGCCACGATGCCCTACGTCGACCTGGCGGGCGCCGGCGGCCCCGAGGTGCTGCGGCTGGTCCGCGGCCCCTGCCCGCAGCCCGCGGCCGGCGAAGTTCTGGTCCGGGTGCTCGCAGCCGGCGACAACCGCCCGGACCTCGCGCAGCGCGCCGGTCGTTATCCCCCGCCGCCGGGCGCGAGTCCGGTCCTCGGCCTGGAAGTGGCCGGCGAGATCGTCGCCTGCGGCACCGGGGTGGACGCGCGGCGCGTCGGCGAGCGTGTCTGCGCGCTCGCCAACGGCGGCGGCTACGCGGGCTACTGCGCGGTGCCGGAGGGCCAGTGCCTGCCGTGGCCGCGCGGCTACGACGCGATCCGCGCCGCGGCGCTGCCCGAAACCCACTTCACGGTCTGGGCGAACCTGTTCCAGGCGGGCGGCCTGGCCGCCGGGCGCACGGCGCTGGTGCACGGCGGCACGAGCGGCATCGGCGTCACGGCGATCCGGCTCGCCAAGGCCTTCGGCGCCACGATCTACGCCACCGCCGGCACGCCGGCCAAGTGCGCCGCCTGCCTCGAGCTCGGGGCGGACGCGGCCATCGACCATCGCGCGCAGGATTTCGCCGCCGAGATCCAGCGCCTCACCGGCGGACGCGGCGTCGACGTGATCCTCGACATGGTCGGAGCGGGTTACTTCAAGCGCAACGTCGCGAGCCTGGCGCGCGACGGCCGGCTGGTGATCATCGCCTTCCTGCAGGGTTCACGGGTCGAGGAGCTGGACCTCGCCCCGATCATGATGAAGCGCCTGGTGGTCACCGGCTCGACCTTGCGGCCGCGCAGCACGGCCGAGAAGGCGGCGATCGCCGCCGAGCTGCGTTCGAAGGTCTGGCCGCTGCTGGATGCCGGACGCTGCGCTCCGGTGATCCACGCGGTGTTCCCGCTGGCCGACGTCGCCGGTGCGCACCGGCTGCTCGAATCCGGCACCCACATCGGCAAGATCGTGCTGGACGTGGCCGCGCCGTAGGGCGCGGGGTCTAGTCGCCGGAATCCTCGCCCGGCGCCTTGAGCGAGCGCAGGATGCCGGTCGAGCCCGGCTCGCGCATCGCCGGCCCGCCGACGCCCCAGATGCCCGTGTCCTCGACGCCATCGGGCGCACGCACCACGCCCGGCTGCGCCGGCCGCCCGCCCACGTGGCTGCCGACCCAGCGCGCGAGCGCACGCATCGCACCGCCCCGCCTGCCGTCGTTCCGCGACTTCCTGTCCGCCATGACACCCTCCCGCCGGCCCCGCGCGCCCACCGCCGCCGGATGCCGTTGGCCGGGAATCTTACGCCGGGCATGGCGGGCCCGATCCCGCCGCCGCATGATTGTGTGACGGAGCGCCGATCCGGATCCTCACGGGAGTGACCATGCGCATCACCCTTCTCGTTCGCCCGCTCATGGCCGCCACGCTGTGCGTCGTCGCGAACCCGGCCGTCGCCGCGCCGGCAGGCGCCGCGCCGGCCGCATCTCCGGCACCCGCCGCGCCCGCCACCGGCTACCCGCCGCCGGTGCCGGGCGAGTTCGTCGCGCGCGACTTCCGCTTCGCCTCCGGCGCGACGCTGGGCGAGCTGCGGCTGCACTACCGCACGCTCGGACAGCCGCGGCGCGATGCCGCCGGGCACGTCGCCAATGCGGTGCTGGTCCTGCACGGCACCGGCGGGAGCGGCGCGCAGTTCCTGCGCCCCGAATTCGCCGGAGAACTGTTCCGCGCCGGCGGCGTGCTGGATGCGGCGCAGTATTTCATCATCCTGCCCGACGGCATCGGCCACGGGGATTCAGGCAAGCCGAGCGACGGCCTGCATGCACGCTTCCCGCATTATGGTTACCGCGACATGGTCGAGGCGCAGTACCGGCTGGTGCGCGAGGGCCTCGGCATCGACCACCTGCGGCTGGTCATGGGCACGTCGATGGGCGGCATGCACACCTGGCTGTGGGGCGAGCTGCACCCGGACTTCATGGACGCGTTGATGCCGCTCGCCTCGCTCCCGATGCAGATCTCGGGGCGCAACCGCGTGTGGCGCCGCCTCATCATCGACGCGATCCGCGGCGACCCGGCCTGGCAGGGCGGCGAATACCGGCAGCAGCCGCCGGGCCTGCGGGTGGCCGAGGAGATGCTGTTCTTCATGGGCTCGAACCCGGCGCTGCGCCTCGCGGCCATGCCGGACCTGGCGCGCAGCGACGCGGTGCTCGACGCGGCGGTGGCCGAGGGCCTGCGGCGCGATGACGCCAACGACGTGCTCTACCAGCTCGAGGCCTCGCAGGACTACGACCCGGGGCCCTCGCTCGAGGGCATCCGCGCGCCGCTCCTCGCGGTGAACACGGCCGACGACCTGATCAATCCGCCGGAGCTGGGCGTGCTGGAGCGCGAGATCCGCCGCGTGCCGCAGGGCCGCGCGGTGCTGCTGCCCTTCGGGCCCGGGACCCGTGGCCACGGCTCGCACACCGTGGCCCGGCTCTGGGAGACGGAACTCGCGGCGCTGCTGGCGCGGACGCTGCACTGAGCCGCGCGGCGGGGCGGCGCACGGCCGCCCCGCCGCCGGCCGTCAGTCGATGCGGCTCGCGACGATCTGCTGCTGCTCGCCGCGCTGCACGAGGAGCGAGGCGGTGCGCCCGGAGCCCTTCACCGCGTTGCGCAGTTCCTCGATCGAGGCGACGCGCACGCGGTTCGCCGCCAGGACGACGTCGCCGCTGCGGATGCCGGCCTCGGCCGCGGAGCCGTCGCTGTCGACGACGATCAGGCTGCCGCTGGTGTGCAGCTGCTGCTTCTCCTCGCCGGTGAGCACGCGCACCGACAGACCGAGGCGGTCGATCGCATCGGCGCCCTGCCCGCCGCCGCCGGCGCGCGCCACCGTGGCGCTCTCCTTGAGCTCGTCGACGGTGACCGAGAGGTGCTTGACGGCGCGGTCGCGCCAGACCTCGAGCTCGGCCCTGGCGCCCGGCCTGATCGCCGCGATGATCGCCGGCACCTGGTTGGAGTGCTCGATCGCGCGGCCGTTGACGCTCAGGATCACGTCCTGCGGCCTCACGCCCGCCTTGTCCGCCGGGCCGCCGGATTCCACCGAGCTCACCGCCGCGCCGCGCGGCCGGTCGAGCCCGAAGTTCTCGGCGAGCAGCGCGCTCACTTCCTGGATCGTGACGCCGATGCGCCCGCGGCTCACGCGCCCGCTCTTGATGAGCTGCTCGCGCACGCCGGTGGCGACGTCGATCGGGATCGCGAACGACAGGCCCTGGTAGGCGCCGGTGTTGCTGTAGATCTGCGAGTTGATGCCCACCACCTCGCCGTTCAGGTTGAAGAGCGGCCCGCCGGAGTTGCCCGGGTTCACCGCGACGTCGGTCTGGATGAAGGGCACGTAGTTGCCGGCATCGCCCGGCAGGTTGCGGGCGATGCCGCTCACCACGCCGACGGTGACGCTGTTCTCGAAGCCGAAGGGCGAGCCGATCGCGGCCACCCACTCGCCGGCGCGCAGCTTCGAGGGATCGCCGATGCGCACGGTCGGCAGGTTGCCGGCGGCGATCTTGATGACGGCCACGTCGGTGCGCTCGTCGCTCCCGATCACCTTGGCCTCGAACTCGCGCCGGTCGGTCAGCTTGACGGTGACCTTGGAGGCGTTCGCCACCACGTGCGCGTTGGTGAGGATGTAGCCGTCCGGGCTGACGATGAAGCCCGAGCCCTCGCCGCGCGCCGGCGTGTTGTCACGCGGGTGGTTAGGGATGCCGAAGCGGCGGAAGAAGTCGCCGAACGGATCGTCGGCGCCGAGCGGGTTGCCGTCATCGTCGCGCTGCGCGCGCGCCCGCTCGACGACCGCGACGTTGACCACCGCCGGCCCGACCTGCTCGACCAGCGCGGCGAAATCCGGCATGCCGCGCACCAGCGGTGCGGCGGGCGCGGCGGCGGCGGCAGATGCCGCGGCGACCATCGGCGCCGCGTTGGCGGCGGTCGAGGATTGCGGCGAGCACGCCGCCAGCAGGCCCAAACCGGCCAGGACACCGAGAACCCGGGACCCCACGAAGCGATGCGACATGGCTGAACTGCTCCGAATCTTTGCGAACGACTATGACGACAACTTAACCCGTACCCGGGCACCCGCCGCGCCGTCGCGGCGCCGGCGGCGCCACTGCGCGAGGATCGCCGCGGCCGCGCCGGCCAGGCCCAGCGCGACCACCGGTGCGTTGCCGGCGCGGGCGTATGGCGTGAGACCGCCCATGGGCCGCACGGTTCCCTGCAGCACGGTCGGCCGGTATTCGGCCGCCCTGGCCAGCACCTCGCCCCGCGGCCCCACCACGGCCGAGACCCCGTCGTTGGCGGCGCGCACCAGGTAGCGGCCGCTCTCCAGCGCCCGCATCCGTCCGATCTGGAAGTGCTGGAAGCGGGCCGGCGAGCGGCCGAACCAGGCGTCGTTGGTGACGTTGACCAGCACGTTGGCCGTGCGCAGCACCGCGAGCTGCTCGGCCCCGAAGGCGTCCTCGTAGCAGATCGTGGCCGCGACCTTCAGGTCGCCGACTTCGAGCGCCGGCTGGGCGCGCCGGCCGCGCTGGAAATCCGAGTACGGCAGGCTCAGCAGCCGCAGCCAGCGGCGCACGATGCCCGGGACCGGGAAGTACTCGGCGAAGGGCACGAGGTGGCGCTTGTCGTAGAAGGCCACGGTGTCGCCGAGCGCGAGGATCGAGTTGTAGTAGTCGTCACCGTCGGCGCGCAGCGCGCCCATCAGGAGGTCCGAGCCGTGCTCGTGCCCGGCGGCGTAGACCTGCTTGAGGTAATCCTGGACGTCGTTGGCGAGCTCGGGCACCGCCGCTTCGGGCCAGACGATCAGCCGCGTGCCGAGCACGCGCTGGGTCAGGCCGCGGTACAGCTCGCGCGTCGGCTCGCGGTTCTCGAGCTGCCACTTCTCGTCCTGCGGCACCGCGCCCTGCGCCACCGCCACCGATACCGGCGCCCCTTCGGGCTCGGTCCAGGCCACCGCGCGCAGCGCCAGCGCCGCGGCCCAGGGCCCGAGCAGCGCGACCAGCGCCAGCGCGCGCACCCGGCCCCCGCCGAGTACCAGCGCCACCAGCGCGCCGGCCTGCAGCGCCAGCACCGCGCCCAGCAGGTAGACGCCACCGACGGGCGCGAGCGCGGCGAGCCAGGTGTCGGTCTGGCTGTAGCCGAGCGAGAGCCAGGGGAACCCCGAGAGGAACCAGCCGCGCCACCATTCGATCAGCAGCCACAGCGCCGGGAGCCCGGCGAGCCAGCGCAGCGCGCCCGCGGCCGGCAGCAGGCGAGCAGCAAGGTAGCCGAGCAACGCCTGCCAGGCCGCCATGATCGCCACCAGCAGGACGATCAGCAGCAGCGTGAGCCAGACCGGCGCCTGGCCGAAGCCGTGGATGCTGATGTACAGCCACCAGGTCCCGGCGCCGAAGGTGCCGGCGCCGAACAGGAAGCCGAGCGCGGCGGCGCGGCGCGGCGCCGCCCCCTGCCACAGCGCGAACAGCACCGCGGGAGAGAGGATCGCCAGCGGCCAGAGGTCGAAGGGCGCGAAGGCGAAGCTCAGCGCCGCACCGGCCGCCACCGCGGCCGCGTCAGCCAGCCGCGCAGGCTCCAGCACCTTCAGCCTTCCGCGGCGGACCGCGGTTCGGGCGCGGCCGGCGCCAGCGTCACGCGCAGGCTGTCGATGCGGCGGCGATCGGTGCGCAGCACGCGGAACTCCATGCCGGCGACCTGCGTGGTCTCGCCCCGGCGCGGCATGCGGCCGAACTCCCGCATCACCACGCCGGCGATGGTGTCGAATTCGCCGTCGACCAGCTCGGTGCCGAAGTAGTCGTTGAACTCCTCGATGCGGGTCGTGCCGCGCACGCTGAACTGCCGCTCGCCCTCGCGGCGGATGCCCTGGTCTTCCTCGACGTCGAACTCGTCGTCGATGTCGCCGACGATCTGCTCGATGACGTCCTCGATGGTGACCAGGCCGGCGACGCCACCGTACTCGTCGACCACGATCGCCATGTGGTTGCGCTTGCCGCGGAACTCGCGCAGCAGCACGTTGAGGCGCTTGGCCTCGGGCACGAACACCGCGGGCCGGAGGCACTCGCGCATGTCGAATTTCGCGGCCGCGCCGCCGGCGCCGACCCGCAGCAGGTCCTTCGCCAGCAGGATGCCGACCACGTCGTCCCGGTCGCCGTCGACGACCGGGAAGCGCGAGTGGCCGGAGCTCACCACCTGCGGCAGGATGCGCGCCAGCGGATCCTCGCGGCGGATGCACACCATCTCCGAGCGCGGCACCATGATGTCGCGCACCTGCATGTCGGCCACGGCCAGCGCACCCTCGAGCATGCCGAGCGCGTCGACGTCCAGCATGCCGCGGCGCTGCGCCTCGGCGAGCAGCTCGAGCAGCTGCTCGCGGCTCTGCAGGCCGCCCGCCAGCGCGCGCGTGATGCGCGCACGCCACGGCGTCCGGGTCTTCTTCTTGTTGTCGGCCATCAGTGGCTCCGGTAGGGGTTGGCGACGCCCAGCGCGCGCAGCACGCGGATCTCGCGCTGCTCCATGCGCCGCGCGTCGGCGGCGCGCTCGTGGTCGAAGCCGACCAGGTGCAGCACGCCGTGCACGAACAGGTGCGTCCAGTGCGCGCGCAGGCTCTTGCACTGCTCGCGCGCCTCGCGCTCCAGCACCTGCGGGCAGATCACCAGGTCGCCGAGCGGGCGCGGCGCGGCCGGCAGCGGCGCCGCCGGGAACGACAGCACGTTGGTGGCATGGTCGCGGCTGCGGTAGCGCCCGTTGAGCGCGCGGCTGCGGGCGGCGCCGACGACGTACACGGCGATCTCGCAGCCGGCGCCGCGCGGCCCGAGCGCCGCCCGCGCCCAGCGGCGCAGTTCGCGCGCGCCCGGCACCCAGCCGCGGCGCACGCCGCGCTGCAGGCTGATGCTCGGCCCGACGGCAGCGGCCCGCGCCGGGCGGCGCCGCGCCGCCGTGCCGCGGCCGCGGCGGGCTCAGCGACCGCCATCCGGCTGCGCCTCATAGGCCTGCACGATGCGCTGCACCAGCGGGTGGCGCACCACGTCGGCCGAATCGAAATGCGCGAAAGCCACGCCCTCGACGCCGCGCAGCACGTCGAGCACGTGCCGCAGGCCCGAGAGCCGGCCGGCCGGCAGGTCGGTCTGCGTGACATCGCCCGTGACCACGGCGCGCGAGCCGAAGCCGATGCGCGTCAGGAACATCTTCATCTGCTCGACCGTGCTGTTCTGCGCCTCGTCGAGGATGATGAAGGCGTCGTTGAGCGAGCGCCCGCGCATGAAGGCGAGCGGCGCGACCTCGATGACGTTGCGCTCGATGGCGCGCTCCACCCGTTCGAAGCCCATCATCTCGTAGAGGGCGTCGTACATCGGCCGCAGGTACGGGTCGACCTTCTGCGACAGGTCGCCTGGCAGGAAGCCGAGCCGCTCGCCGGCCTCGACCGCGGGCCGCACCAGCACCAGGCGCTGCACGCGCTCGGCGGCCAGCGCCTCGATGGCGCAGGCGACCGCGAGGTAGGTCTTGCCGGTGCCGGCCGGGCCGACGCCGAAGGTGAGGTCGCGGGCGCGCAGGGCGGCGAGGTAGTCGCGCTGGTGGGCGCCGCGCGCGCGGATCAGGCCGCGCGGCACGCGCACCGCCAGCGGGTCGTCGGAGGCGGCGGCCTGCGCATCGCGGCCGTTCCCGAGGCCGTGCTCGACCAGCGCCAGGTGCACCTGCTCCGGCGTGACCTCTCTGCGCGCGCTGAGCGCATACAGGCTTCGCAGCACGTCCTCGGCCACCGCGGCATTGGCGCCGCGCGCGCGGAAGCTGGCGCCGCGGCGCTGCAGCTGCACGCCGAGCCGCGTCTCGAGCAGCCGCAGGTTCTCGTCCAGCGGGCCGCACAGGCTCGCGAGCCGCGCGTTGTCGGCGGCGGGGATCTCGAATTCGCGTGCCAGCGGCACCGGGGCGTTCGCCATCAGGCCTCCACGGCCTGGCGCGCGCCGGCGCCGGCACCCGGGCATGCGCCCGCACCCGCACCCGCGTCGAGCAGGCGCCCGCGCAGCGAATGCGGCCGCGCCTCGGTGACCTGCACGTCGGCGAAGCGCTGCAGCAGCGTGGCCGGGCCGGCGAAGTTGACCCAGCGGTTGTTCTCGGTGCGGCCGGCGAGCTCGCGCGCGTCCTTCTTCGCGTGGCGCGCGACCAGCACGCGCTGGACGCTGCCGACCATCGCTCGGCTGATCGCCAGCGCCTGGGCATCCAGCTGCGCGGTGAGCCGCGCCAGCCGCTGCTGCTTGGCCGCGTACGGCACCTCGTCCGGCAGCGCCGCGGCCGGCGTGCCCGGGCGCGGGCTGTAGATGAACACGAAGGACTGGTCGAGGTTGCAGTCGGCCGCCAGCGCCAGCGTCGCCTCGAAGTCGCGCTCGGTCTCGCCCGGGAAGCCGACGATGAAATCGGTGGAGATCGCGAGGCCCGGCCGCGCCGCGCGCACGCGCCGCACGCGCTCCTTGAACTCGAGCGCCGTGTAGCCGCGCTTCATCAGCGCGAGCACCCGGTCCGAACCCGACTGCACCGGCAGGTGCAGGTGGCCGGCGAGCCGGGGCACGCTGGCGTAGGCCTCAACGAGGCTGTCGGTGAATTCGAGCGGATGCGAGGTGGTGAAGCGGATGCGCTCCACGCCCGCGACGGCGGCGACGTGGTGGATCAGCGTCGCCAGGTCGACGACGCCGCCATCGGCCATCGCGCCCGCGTAGGCGTTGACGTTCTGGCCGAGCAGCGTCACCTCGGCGACGCCCTGGCGCGCGAGCGCGCGCACCTCGTCGATGACCGATTCGAACGGGCGGCTCATCTCGTCGCCGCGCGTGTACGGCACCACGCAGTAGCTGCAGTACTTGCTGCAGCCCTCCATCACCGAGACGAAGGCGGACGCCCCCTCGGCGCGCGGCTCGGGCAGCCGGTCGAACTTCTCGATCTCGGGGAAGCTGACATCGACGACCGCGCGGCCGCGGCGTTTCAGCGCGGCGATCATCTCCGGCAGGCGGTGCAGGGTCTGCGGACCGAACACCAGGTCGACGAACGGCGCGCGCTCGGTGATCGCCTCGCCTTCCTGGCTGGCGACGCAGCCGCCGACGCCGATGATCACGCCCGGGCGACGGCTCTTGAGCTCACGCCACTCGCCCAGCAGCGAGAACACCTTCTCCTGTGCCTTCTCGCGCACCGAGCAGGTGTTCATCAGCAGGACGTCGGCGGCCTCCGGGTCATCGGTCGGCACGAGATCGACGCGCGAACGCAGCACGTCCGCCATGCGGGCGGAGTCGTACTCGTTCATCTGGCAGCCGAAGGTCCTGATGTAGTAGCGGCCCGCCATCAGATCTCAGAACGGGATGTCGTCGTCGAAGGGCTCGCCCCCGCCGGAGGGACCGGAGGCCGCCTCGGCGGGCTCGGCCCGGCCGCCGCCGCGCTCGGCCGGCGCGCCACCGCCCATGCCGCCACCGCCGCCGCGGCCGCCCAGCATCTGCATCTCGTCGGCGACGATCTCGGTGGTGTAGCGATCGCGGCCTTCCTTGTCCTGCCACTTGCGCGTGCGCAGCCGGCCCTCGATGTACACCTGCGAACCCTTGCGCAGGTACTGCGCCGAGATCTCCGCCAGGCGGCCGAACATGGCGACGCTGTGCCACTCGGTGCGCTCCTGCATCTCGCCGGTCTGCTTGTCCTTCCAGCTCTCGCTGGTGGCGATGCGCAGGTTCGTCACGTTCATGCCGGAGGGCATGGAGCGCGATTCCGGGTCGGCGCCGAGATTGCCAATGAGAATGACCTTGTTGATGCCGCGCGCCATGTGCTGTCCCCTGCGGAAGAATCGGTTTTGTTCGAGGGGCGTATTGTAGACGGGGCGCCGGGGCCTCGGCAGAGACCTGATTCTTATGGATATTTCTAGAAATTCACACCCCGGTTTATAGTGGCTGATCGCCCTCGCGGCAATCCAGGCCCACATGTCCAGCATCCGCATCCGCGGCGCCCGCACGCACAACCTCCGGGGAATCGACCTGGACCTGCCGCGCGAGCGGCTGATCGTGTTCACGGGCCTTTCCGGATCGGGCAAATCCTCGCTCGCCTTCGACACGCTCTACGCCGAGGGGCAGCGCCGCTACGTCGAATCGCTCTCCTCCTACGCCCGCCAGTTCCTCTCCGTGATGGACAAGCCGGACGTCGACCACATCGACGGGCTCTCGCCCGCGATCGCCATCGAACAGAAGGCCGGCTCGCACAACCCGCGCTCCACCGTCGGCACCGTCACCGAGATCTACGACTACCTGCGGCTCCTGTACGCGCGCGCCGGCCTGCCGCGCTGCCCCAACCACGGCATCGACCTCGCCGCCCAGACCATCAGCCAGATGGTCGACCAGACGCTGGCCGCCGCCCCCGAGGGCACGGCGGTGCTGCTGCTCGCACCGCTCCTCGCCGACCGCAAGGGCGAGCACGCCGAGCTGCTCGCCGGCCTCGCCGGCCAGGGCTTCGTGCGCGCCCGCATCGATGGCGCGCTCGTCGAGCTCGAGCCGCCGCCGAAGCTCGACCCGCGCCGCCGCCACACGATCGAGGCGGTGGTCGACCGCCTGCGCCTCAAGGCCGACGCCGCGCAGCGCCTGGCCGAGTCCTTCGAGACGGCGCTGCGGCTCGGCAACGGCGCCGCCGCGATCGCCTTCAGCGACGCGCCCGGGCGCGCGCCGCTGCTCTACTCGAGCCGCCACGCCTGCCCGCAGTGCGGCTTCGCGGTGCCGGCGCTCGAGCCGCGCATGTTCTCCTTCAACAACCCGGCCGGCGCCTGCCCGACCTGCGATGGCCTCGGCGTGCAGGAGTTCTTCGATCCCGACCGCGTGGTCGCGCACCCGCACCTCGCCCTGGCCGGCGGCGCGGTGCGCGGCTGGGACCGGCGCAACGCGCACTACTTCCAGATGCTGCAGGCGCTGGCACGCCACTACGACTTCGACATCGAGGCGCCGTGGGAGGAGCTCGACGCCCGCGTGCGCGAGCGGCTGCTCCACGGCAGCGGCGCGGAGCCGGTCGAGTTCCGCTACCAGGATGCGCGCGGCCGCCTGACGCGCGAGAAGCATCCCTTCGAGGGGATCCTGCCGAACCTCGAGCGCCGCTACCGCGAGACCGAATCCGAGGCGGTGCGCGAGGAGCTCGGGCGTTTCCGCGGCCTGCGCCCCTGCGCCGACTGCGGCGGCGCGCGCCTCAATGCCGCGGCGCGCGCGGTGCTGGTCGACGGCCAGGGACTCGCGGCGCTGACGCGCCAGACGGTCGGCCGCGCGCTCGAGTGGTTCGGGCGCCTGCAGCTGCCGGGCTGGCGCGCCGCGGTGGCGCAGCGCATCGTGCACGAGGTCGGCGAGCGGCTGCGCTTCCTCGCCGACGTCGGGCTCGACTACCTGAGCCTCGATCGCGCGGCCGACAGCCTCTCCGGCGGCGAGGCGCAGCGCATCCGGCTCGCGAGCCAGATCGGCTCGGGGCTCACCGGCGTCATGTACATCCTCGACGAGCCCTCGATCGGCCTGCACCAGCGCGACAACGAGCGCCTGCTCGGCACGCTCCGGCGCCTGCGCGACCTCGGCAACACGGTGATCGTGGTCGAGCACGACGAGGACGCCATCCGCAGCGCCGACCACGTCGTCGACCTCGGCCCCGGCGCCGGCGCGCACGGCGGCGCGGTGGTCGCCCAGGGGACGCCGGCCGAGATCGAGGCGCACCCCGATTCGCTCACCGGCCAGTACCTCTCCGGCCGGCGCCGCATCCCGGCGCCGCGCGAGCGGCGCAAGCCGCGCGCCGAGCGCCTGGTGCGCATCCGCGGCGCGAGCTGCCACAACCTGCGCGACCTGGACGTCGACATTCCCGTCGGGCTGTTCACCTGTGTGACCGGCGTGTCCGGCTCGGGCAAGTCGACGCTGGTGAACGACACGCTGTACGCGCACGCCGCGGCGCGCCTCGCCGACGCGCCGGCGACTCGGCCGCTGGCGCCGGTGGGCTCGATCGAGGGGCTGGAGCGCTTCGACCGCGTCATCGACATCGACCAGAACCCCATCGGCCGCACGCCGCGCTCCAACCCGGCGACCTACACCGGCCTGTTCGGCGCGGTGCGCGAGCTGTTCGCGCAGGTGCCGGAGGCGCGCGCCCGCGGCTACGACGCCGGGCGCTTCAGCTTCAACGTGCGCGGCGGGCGCTGCGAGGCCTGCCAGGGCGACGGCGTGCTGCGCGTCGAGATGCACTTCCTGCCGGACGTGTACGTGCCCTGCGACGTCTGCCAGGGGCGGCGCTACAACCGCGAGACGCTCGAGATCCGCTACCGCGGCCGCAACATCCACGAGGTGCTCGAGACCACGGTCGAGGATGCGCTCGCGCTGTTCGAGAACGTGCCGGCCGTGGCCGGCAAGCTCCGCACGCTCCTCGACGTCGGGCTCGCCTACGTGCGCCTCGGGCAGAGCGCCACCACGCTCTCGGGCGGCGAGGCGCAGCGCGTCAAGCTGGCGCGCGAGCTCGCCAAGCGCGACACCGGCCGCACGCTCTACATCCTCGACGAGCCGACCACCGGCCTGCACTTCCACGACATCGCGCAGCTGCTCGAGGTGCTGCAGCGGCTGGCGCAGGCCGGCAACACGGTGATCGTCATCGAGCACAACCTCGACGTGATCCGCACCGCGGACTGGATCATCGACCTGGGGCCGGGGGGCGGCGAGTACGGCGGGCGGGTGGTGGCCACCGGCACGCCGGAGGCCATAGCGCGTCACCCCGATTCGGTGACCGGCCGCTACCTCGCGCCACTGCTGCGGGCGGTGGCAGGCGCGACGGGCACGGCGCCGGCGCGCGCGGCCGGCGGCTCAGCGGCGGCGCGTGGCGCCTGAATCGAAGTACTGCAGCACCTCGCCGTTCGCGATGCGCTCCTGGTAGCGCCCGCCGGTATAGGCGGCGATCACGCGCCGCCAGAACTGCACGGCGCCCGGATTGCGCAGGTATTCGAAGATCTCCCAGCGGCCGGAGAAGCGGTCCAGGATCAGGCGCACCGCCGCCTGGCCGATGCCGTGGCGGCGCCAGTGCCGGTCGATGAAGAACTCGGCCATCGAGTAATCGACGGCGACCCGCCCGGGGTACTGGCCGCCGAGGCGCACCATCGCGAAACCGACCGGCTCGGCGCCGCGCAGGATGGTGAGGATCTGGGCGCTCGAGTCGGCGAACCAGCTCGCCAGCTGGTCGGGCTCGCGATGCCCGATCTCGCCGAGGATGGGGAAGATGCCGGTGTTCAGCGGCGCCAGGTCGTTGAGGTAGTCGCGATAGACACCCTCGATCCAGCGGCGGTCGCCGCGGTTCGCACGGGTATCACGGACACTGACCGTGGCGTTCACGGGCCCCTGCTGCGCTCGGAAATAAGAAAGCCCGGGCAGACCGACGGCGGCCTGCACGGGCTTCCTGAACGGATTCCCGTTGAGGAATCAGTTACTTCGGGGCTTCCGCCGGGGCAGCCGGAGCGGCAGCGCCTTCCGCCGGGGCGGCGGCCGGAGCAGCGGCGTCGGCAGCAGGAGCAGCCTCAGCAGGAGCCGCGGCCGGGGCGGCAGCTTCCGGAGCCGGGGCCGGAGCAGCCTGTTCCTGGCTGCTGCAGGCCGCGAGGACGAGGGCAGCGGCAAGCGCGCTGAGAGCAATCTTCGTGTTCATCGATGAATCCCCAGATTTTAAAGATTAAGAATGGACGATCAGTCAGCTGACTTGGACTAGCTAGTAAACCCGCGATTACGCATCGCGGCCCGCGATTTTATATAGAACCGCCGCCCCAATTCAAACAGTATGCGCGGGGCGGCGGCGGCGGGCGTTTTCAGCCCTTTTTCAGCAGGTCGCGGATCTCCTCCAGCAGCACTTCCTGGCGCGGCGGCGGCGGCGGCGCGGCCGGCGCGGCGGCCGGAGCCGGCTTCTTCAGGCGGTTGATGCCCTTGAGGGCCAGGAACAGCACGAAGGCGATGATGATGAAGTCGAAGATCGTCTGGATGAACGAGCCGTACTTGACCAGCACGTCCTTGCCGGCCGGATCGGCCCCCAGGCTCACGGCCAGGTCCGTGAAGTTCACGCCGCCAATCCACTTGCCCAGGGCCGGCGTGATGACATCGCCCACCAGGGACGAGACGATCTTGCCGAAGGCCGCACCGACGATGACGCCGACTGCCATGTCGACGACATTGCCCTTCATGGCAAATTCCTTGAACTCCGAACCGATGCTCATGCGCACTCCTCCCTGACGGGTCGTTGTTGATCGGGACTTGGCGCGAATGTAACAGAAGGTGCCGCGCGGGGGCCGTCGCCAAGGGCCCTATTGCGGGATTAACCCAGCCCCGGAAAACACCGCGGCCCGCCCCGTGGGAGGGGCGGGCCGCATCGGCAGGCAGGAATCGAGCGGCCGGGAGAGGCCGGCCCGGGGCCGCGTCAGGCCGCCGCGGCCTTCTTCTTGCGCGCGCGCTTCGGGGCCTCGGCCGGGGCGCCGGCTTCGGCAGCCGGAGCCGCCTTGCCGCGGCCGCGCTTGGCCTTGGCGGCCGGCGCCGCGGTCTCGCCCGCGGTGGCGGCGGCCACCGGGCCGTCCACCAGCTGCATCAGCGCCATCGGGGCCGCGTCGCCCGGGCGCGGCAGCATGCGCAGGATGCGCGTGTAGCCGCCGGCGCGCGCCTTGAAGCGCGGGCCCAGGTCGCCGAACAGCTTGGTGACCACGGCGGCATCGCGCAGGCGCGCGAACGCCAGCCGGCGGTTCGCCTCGCTGTCGCGCTTGCCGAGCGTGATCAACGGCTCGACCACGCGGCGCAATTCCTTGGCCTTCGGCAGGGTGGTACGGATGGTCTCATGGCGCAGCAGCGCGGTCGCCATGTTGCGCATCAGCGCATGGCGGTGCGGTGCGTTGCGCGAGAGTTGCCGCCCGGAAAGCTTGTGACGCATGGTGGTGCTTCTTCAGTCGATGGTCAGATGAGCCCGCTCGGCTCCTCGTGGTGCAGGCCGACCGGCGGCCAGCCCTCGAGGCGCATGCCGAGCATCAGGCCGTGGCTCTGCAGCACTTCCTTGATCTCGGTGAGCGACTTCTTGCCGAGGTTCGGCGTGCGCAGCAGCTCGACCTCGGTCCGCTGCACCAGGTCGCCGATGTAGTGGATGTTCTCGGCCTTGAGGCAGTTGGCGCTGCGCACCGTGAGCTCGAGCTCGTCCACCGGCCGCAGCAGGATCGGGTCGAACTGCATCTCGGTGGTCTTGGCGTGCGCCTCTTCCTCGCCCTGCAGGTCGACGAACACCGACAGCTGGTCCTTGAGGATGCCGCCGGCGCGGCGGATGGCTTCCTCCGGCTCGATGGTGCCGTTGGTCTCGATGTCGATGATCAGCTTGTCGAGGTCGGTGCGCTGCTCGACGCGCGCCGCTTCCACGGAATAGGTCACGCGGCGCAGCGGGCTGAACGAGGCGTCCAGCAGCAGCCGGCCGATCGGGCGGCTCTGCTCCTCGAAGGCGGCGCGCTGCACCGCCGGGCGGTAGCCGCGGCCGCGCTCGATCTTCATCTGCATGTTGAGCTCGCCGGCCTTGGTGAGGTTGGCGATCACCAGCTCGGGGTTCACGACCTCGATGTCGTGGTCGGTCTGGATGTCGCCGGCCGTCACCGGGCCCGGGCCCTTCTTGTGCAGGCGCAGCTCGGCGCTGTTGCGCGTGTGCATGCGGATCGCGACCGACTTGAGGTTCAGCAGGATGTCGACCACGTCCTCCTGCACGCCCTCGATGCTGGTGTACTCGTGCAGCACGCCGTCGATCTCGACCTCGGTGATCGCGGCGCCCGGCATCGAGGACAGCAGCACGCGCCGCAGCGCGTTGCCGAGCGTGTGGCCGAAGCCGCGCTCGAACGGCTCGATGACCACGCGCGCCTGGCGCGGCGCCACCGGGTGCACCTTGACGACGCGGGGCTTGAGGAACTCGGTTACCGAGGATTGCATAGGCGATCCACCCTTACTTCGAATACAGCTCGACGACCAGGTTCTCGTTGATGTCCGGCAGCACTTCATCGCGCGCCGGCACCGACTTGAACACGCCGCGGAATTCCTTGTCGCTGACCTCGACCCAGTCGGGGAAGCCGACCTGGGCCGCGACCGCCAGCGCGCCCTGCACGCGCAGCTGCTTGCGCGACTTCTCGCGCACCTGCACCACGTCGCCGGCCTTGCACTGGTACGACGGGATCGTGACGCACTCGCCGTTGACCTCGATCGCCTTGTGCGCGACCAGCTGGCGCGCCTCCGAGCGGGTCGCGGCGAAGCCCATGCGGTAGACCACGTTGTCGAGGCGGCACTCGAGGAGCTTCAGCAGGTTCTCGCCGGTCGCGCCGGTGCGGCGCGCCGCGGCGGTGTAGTAGTTGCGGAACTGCCGCTCGAGCACGCCGTACATGCGGCGCAGCTTCTGCTTCTCGCGCAGCTGCAGGCCGTAGTCGGACAGGCGCTGGCGGCGCTCGCCCTTGATGCCGCCCGGCGGCACCTGCAGCTTGCACTTGCTCTCGAGCGGCTTGCTGCCGCTCTTCAGGAACAGGTCGGTGCCCTCGCGCCGCGAGAGCTTGCACTTCGGTCCGATGTAACGCGCCATGGTGTTCGATGTCCTTCGCGCTTCAGACGCGACGCTTCTTGGGCGGACGGCAGCCGTTGTGCGGAATCGGCGTGATGTCCGAGATGCTGGTGACTTTCAGGCCGCAGGCGTTGAGCGCGCGCACCGCGGACTCGCGCCCGGGGCCCGGGCCACCGACGCGCACCTCGACGTTCTTGACGCCGTGCTCCTGCGCCGCGACGCCGGCCTTCTCGGCCGCGACCTGCGCCGCGAACGGCGTGCTCTTGCGCGAGCCACGGAAGCCGCAGCCGCCCGAGGTCGCCCACGACAGCGTGTTGCCCTGGCGGTCGGTGATCGTGATGATCGTGTTGTTGAACGAGGCGTGCACGTGCGCGATCGCGTCGAGCACGTTCTTGCGCGCCTTCTTCGGCTTCTTGGCGGCCGCCGCGGCGACCGCGCTGGCCTGGGGTTTTGCTTCAGCCATGTGCGTCCGTTTCCTTTAAGCCTTGCCCGGCGGTGCGTTCAGCTTGACGGCCTGCTTGCGCGGGCCCTTGCGCGTGCGCGCGTTGGTGCGCGTGCGCTGGCCGCGCACCGGCAGGCCCTTGCGGTGGCGCATGCCGCGCCACGAGCCCATGTCCATCAGCCGCTTGATGTTCATCGACACCTCGCGGCGCAGGTCGCCCTCGACCAGCCACTTGGCGATCACCGCGCGGATCGCGGTGACCTCCGGGTCGGTGAGGTCCTTGACGCGCGTGGTCGGGTCGACGCCCGCGGCCACGCAGGCCTCGAGCGCGCGCACGCGGCCGACGCCGAAGATGTGCGTCAGCCCGATCGCCACGTGCTTGTTCATCGGGATGTTGATGCCGGCAATGCGTGCCATGTTGCAACCTTACAAAGCGCCGCGCGAAAACGCGGAAGTTTAGCCTAAAAACCCCAGCCCTTCAAAGCCTTAGCGACCCGCGGACGAGCCTCAGCCCTGGCGCTGCTTGTGACGCGGCTCGGAGCAGATCACGTAGACCACGCCGCGCCGCCGCACGATCTTGCAGTTCTTGCAGATCTTCTTGACCGATGGACGTACTTTCATCGCTACACCTTAAGACACATTGTTGCGGCGCTCAGCCGCCCGGGCCGGCGCGGCCGGAGCCGAGCAGGTTGGCCTTCTTCATCAGCCCCGGGTAGTGGTGCGACATCATGTGCGCCTGCAGCTGCGCGAAGAAGTCCATCACCACCACCACGACGATCAGCAGCGAGGTGCCGCCGAACTGGAAGGGCACGCCCTGCGAGGACACCAGGAACTCGGGCACCAGGCACACCGCCATGACGTACAGCGCGCCCCACAGCGTCAGGCGCGAGAGCACCTTGTCGATGTACTCGCCGGTCTGCTGGCCGGGACGGATGCCGGGAATGAAGGCGCCGCCCTTCTTGAGGTTGTCGGCGGTCTCGCGCGCGTTGAACACCAGCGCCGTGTAGAAGAAGGCGAAGCCGACGATCAGGGCGGCGTACAGCACCAGGTGCAGCGGCTGGCCGTAGCCGAGCGAGGCCGCGACGTCCTGCAGGAACGCGCCCAGGCCGGTGTCCGTGCCGGCGCCGGTGCCGAAGAAGCTGGCCAGCGTCGCCGGGAACAGCAGCAGGCTCGAGGCGAAGATCGGCGGGATCACGCCCGACATGTTGAGCTTGAACGGCAGGTGGCTGCTCTGGCCGGCGTACATGCGGCGGCCGACCTGGCGCTTGGCGTAGTGCACGGCGATGCGGCGCTGGCCGCGCTCGACGTAGACGCAGAAGCCGGTGACGAAGACGATGATCGCGATCAGCAGGATGAAGAACATCGGGTTCATCTCGCCGGTGCTGACCGCGGTCAGCGTGCGGCCGAGCGCGCCGGGGATGCCGGCGACGATGCCCGAGAGGATGATCATCGAGATGCCGTTGCCGATGCCGCGCTCGGTGATCTGCTCGCCGAGCCACATCAGGAACAGCGTGCCGGTGGTCATCGTCACGGTGCCGACCATCAGCCACTGCAGGCCGCCGGCGACCACCAGCCCGCCGTTCTGCAGCGCCACCGCCGCGGCGAACGACTGGAACACCGCCAGGCCCACCGTCGCGTAGCGCGTCAGCTGGGTGATGCGGCGCCGGCCGGACTCGCCTTCCTTGCGCGCCTCCATCAGCGAGGGCAGCACCATCGAGAGCATCTGCACGATGATCGAGGCCGAGATGTACGGCATCACGCCCATCGCGAAGATCGACAGGCGCTGCAGCGCGCCGCCGGAGAACATGTTGACCACGCCGAGGATGGTGTTCGACTGGTCGTTGAAGAAGCGGGCCACGGCCGCCGGGTCGATGCCCGGGACCGGGATGAAGGTGCCGATGCGATAGACCACGAGCGCGCCGATCAGGAAGAAGAAACGGCTGCGGATGTCGCCGAGGCGGCCTGCCTCGGCGAGCGCCGCCGCCGGATTGTTCAGCGCGCTGTTGGCCACTTCAGTCCTCGATCTTCCCGCCGGCGGCCTCGATCGCCGCGCGCGCGCCCTTGGTCACGGCGATGCCCTTGAGCGCCACCGCCTTCTCGAGCTTGCCCGACAGCACGACCTTGACGCGCTCGATGTCGACCGGCACCAGCTGCGCGGCCTTCAGCGCCGCCAGGTCGATGACCGCCGCCTCGACCAGCGCCAGCTCGTGCAGGCGCACCTCGGCGCGCGTCGGCTTGATGTGCGAGCGGAAGCCGACCTTCGGCAGGCGGCGCTGCAGCGGCATCTGGCCGCCCTCGAAGCCGACCTTGTGGTAGCCGCCCTTGCGCGCGCGCTGGCCCTTGACGCCGCGGCCGCAGGTCTTGCCCTGGCCGGCCGAGGCGCCGCGGCCGACCCGCAGGTGCGCGCGGCGCGAGCCGGCGCCCGGCTTGATGGTGTTGAGTCGCATCAGATCTGCTCCACTTTCAGCAGGTGCGTCGCGGTGTTGATCATGCCGCGGTTCTCCGCCGTGTCCGCCACCGTCACGCACTGGTGGCGGCGGCGCAGGCCGAGCCCGCGCACCGAGGCGGTGATGTTCTTCAGCTGCCCCGCGGTGCTGCGCAGCAGCGTGACCTTCACTTGCTTGACCGTTGCCATGGCTTGCTTACCCGACGATGTCTTCGAGGCTCTTGCCGCGCTTGGCGGCGATTTCCTCGGGCGAGCGCACGCCCGCCAGCGCATTGACCGTCGCGCGCACCACGTTGATCGGGTTGCGCGACCCGTAGCTCTTCGCCAGCACGTTGCGCACGCCGGCGCACTCGAGCACCGCGCGCATGCCGCCGCCGGCGATGACGCCGGTACCGCCCGAGGCCGGCTGCATGTAGACGCGCGTCGCGCCGTGCGCGCCGCGGATGGCGTAGTGCAGCGTGTCGGCGTTGAGCGCGACGTTGACCATGTTCTTGCGCGCCTGGGCCATCGCCTTGGAGATCGCGACCGGCACCTCGCGCGCCTTGCCGAAGCCGAAGCCGACGCGGCCGGCGCCGTCGCCGACCACGGTCAGCGCGGTGAAGCCGAACTGGCGGCCACCCTTGACGACCTTGGCGGTGCGGTTCACGGCGACCAGCTTCTCGATGAAGTCGTCGGCGGCCTGGGATTTCTCGACTCGTGCCATACGGTTGCGCTCGCAGGAATTGTTAGAACTCGAGACCCGCCTCGCGGGCGGCCTCGGCCAGCGCCTTCACGCGGCCGTGGTACTGGAAGCCGGCGCGGTCGAAGGCCACCTTGGTGACCCCGGCCGCGCGCGCGCGCTCGGCGATCGCCTTGCCGACGGCGCGCGCCGCCTCGACATTGCCGGTGTACTTGAGGCCGGTCTTGACCGCGTCCTCGACCGTGCCGGCCGAGGCCAGCACCTTCGAACCGGCCGCGTCGAACAGCTGCGCGTAGATGTGGCGCGGCGTGCGGTGGATGGTGAGGCGCGCGACGCCCAGCTCGCGGATCTTCGCGCGGCTCTTGATCGCGCGGCGCTGGCGCCGCTGCTTCTTGGTGATCTTCACTTCTTCTTCCCTTCCTTGAGGGAGATCTTCTCGTCGGAGTAGCGCACGCCCTTGCCCTTGTAGGGCTCCGGCGGGCGGATGTCGCGGATCTCGGCGGCCGTCTGGCCGACGCGCTGCCGGTCCATGCCCTTGATCAGGATCTCGGTCTGGCTCGGGGTCTCGATCGTGATGCCCTCGGGCACCGCGTAGTTGACCGGGTGCGAGAAGCCGAGCGTCAGGTTCAGCGCCTTGCCCTGCACCTGCGCGCGGTAGCCGACGCCGACCAGCTCGAGCTTGCGCTCGTAGCCCTTGGTCACGCCCAGCACCATGTTGGCCAGGTGCGCGCGCGTCGCGCCGGCGCGCATGCGCACCGCGTCGTCGCCGGTGAACTTCACCGCGATCTGCTTGTTCTCCTGCGAGACCGTGATGCCCTCGCCGAGCGGGAGCTTGAGCTCGCCCTTGGCACCCTTGATCGTCACCGCCGCGGCGCTCACGGTCACCGTGACACCGGCCGGCACGTCGATCACGCGATTTGCAACTCTGGACATGGCTTGTTCCCGTTAACCTGCTGCAGCGCGGCCCTCAGGCCACGATGCAGATCACCTCGCCGCCCTGCCCGATGGCGCGCGCCGCCTTGTCGGTCATCACGCCGCGCGGCGTCGACACGATCACCGTGCCCATGCCGCCCAGCACCTTCGGCAATTCGTCCTTGCCGCGATAGATGCGCAGCCCCGGGCGGCTGACGCGCTCGAGGCGGTCGATCACCGGCCGGCCCTCGAAGTACTTCAGGTCGACCGTCAGCACCGGCTTGCCGGCCTCGGTCCCGACCTGGAAATCGGCGATGTAGCCCTCGTCCTTCAATACCTTGAGGATCGAGGTCTTGAGCTTGGAGGACCCCAGCGTGACGCTCGCCTTGCGGGCCGTCTGCCCGTTGCGGATGCGGGTCAGCAGGTCGGCGACCGGATCAGTCATGCTCATCGTTCAGCTCTCCTCACCAGCTCGCCTTGCCGAGCCCAGGGATCTCGCCACGCATCGCCACCTCGCGGATCTTGCAACGCGCCAGGCCGAATTTGCGGTACACGCCGCGCGAGCGGCCGGTGATCTGGCAGCGCTTGCGCTGGCGCGTCGGGCTGGCGTCGCGCGGCAGCGACTGCAGCTGCGCCTGCGCGGCGGCCTTCTGCTCCGGGCTCGACTTCGGGCTGCGGATCGTTTCCTTGAGCTCGGCGCGCTTGGCGGAGTACTTCTTCGCGGTCCGCACGCGGCGCTTCTCGCGCTCAACCATGTTGGTCTTGGCCATGCCGTGTCCTCGCCTACTTGCGGAACGGGAAGTTGAAAGCCTGCAGCAAGGCCCGTCCCGCCTTGTTGTCCCGCGCGGTGGTCGTGATCGTGATGTCCATGCCGCGCAGCTGGTCGATCTGGTCGTACTGGATCTCGGGGAAGATGATCTGTTCCTTGACGCCGAGCGTGTAGTTGCCGCGGCCGTCGAAGGCGCGCGGCGACACGCCGCGGAAGTCGCGGATGCGCGGCATCGCCACGTTGATCAGGCGGTCGAGGAACTCGTACATGCGGGCGCCGCGCAGCGTCACCTTGCAGCCGATCGGCAGCCCCTCGCGCACCTTGAAGGAGGCGATGGCCTTCTTGGCCTTGCACAGCACCGGCTTCTGGCCGGTGATCTTGGTCAAATCGCCGATCGCGGCGTCGACCACCTTGCGGTCGGCCACGGCCTCGCCGACGCCCATGTTGACCGTGACCTTGACGATCTTCGGTACTTCCATGACGTTCTTCAGCCCGAGCTCGCTCTTGAGCTGGGGCACGACTTTCTCGCGGTAGAACTGTTGCAGCCTTGCCATGTGTGGTTTCTCAGGCGTCGATGACTTCGCCGCTGGACTTGAACACGCGCACCTTCTTGCCGTCGGCGAGCGTGCGGAAGCCGATGCGGTCGGCCTTCTTGGTCCCCGGGTTCCAGATCGCGACCTTGCCGGACGGCAGCGGCATCTCCTTCTCGATGATGCCGCCCTGCTGGCTGGCCTGCGGGTTGGCCTTGGTGTGGCGCTTGACGCGGTTGATGCTCTCGACCACGACGTGGCCGCTCAGCACCTGCAGCACGGCGCCGCGCCGGCCCTTGTCGCGCCCGGACAGCACCACCACCTGGTCGCCCTTCCTGATCTTTTCCATCACAGCACTTCCGGGGCCAGCGAGATGATCTTCATGAACTGCGCGGTGCGCAGCTCGCGGGTCACGGGCCCGAAGATGCGCGTGCCGATCGGCTCGAGCTTGTTGGTCAGCAGCACGGCGGCATTGCCGTCGAACTTGATCAGCGAGCCGTCCGGCCGGCGCACGCCGCGGCGCGTGCGCACGACGACCGCGTCGTACACCTCGCCCTTCTTGACCTTGCCGCGCGGGATGGCGTCCTTGACGCTCACCTTGATGACATCGCCGACGGTGGCATAGCGGCGACGCGTGCCGCCGAGCACCTTGATGCACATCAGCGTGCGGGCGCCGCTGTTGTCGGCGGCATTCAGCATGGTCTGCAGCTGGATCATCGGCTCACTCCTGCGGTGCGCGTTCGACGACCGACACCAGCCGCCAGCTCTTGCGGCGCGACAGCGGCCGGCACTGCGCGATGGTCACCGTGTCACCGGCGCGCGCCTCGTTCTGCTCGTCGTGCGCCAGCAGCTTGGTGGTGCGACGGACGTACTTGCCGTAGGTCGGATGCTTGACCAGGCGCTCGATCGACACCGCGATCGTCTTGTCCATCTTGTTGCTCACGACGCGACCCGTGAGCGTGCGCGCCACCTTCGGGGCCGCCGCGGCTTCCGCGCTGCTCATCACTTGCCTCCGCCAGCGCGCGCGGCGCGCTGCACCGTCTTCACCCGCGCAATGTTCTTGCGCACCTTGCCGAACTGGTCCGGCTTGACCGCCTGGCCGGTGGCACGCTGCAGGCGCAGCGCGAACTGCTCGCGCCGCAGCTTGATCATTTCCGCCTGCAGCTCGGCCGCCGACTTGCTGCGCAGATCACTGGCTTTCATTTAGCGCACCTGCCGCTTGACGAACATCGTCGCCACCGAGAGCTTGGCGCCGGCGAGGCGGAACGCCTCGCGTGCCTCGGCCTCGGCCACGCCTTCCATCTCGAACAGCACCTTGCCGGGCTGCACCTTGGCCACCCAGTACTCGACGTTGCCCTTGCCGCTGCCCATGCGGACCTCGAGGGGCTTCTTCGACACCGGCACGTCCGGGAACACGCGGATCCAGATCTGGCCGCCGCGCTTGACGTAGCGCGCCATCGCGCGGCGCGCCGCCTCGATCTCGCGCGCCGTCATGCGCGCGCGCTCGGTCGCCTTCAGGCCGAAGTCGCCGAAGGCCACGGAGCTGCCGCGGGTCGCCAGGCCGTAGTTGCGGCCCTTGAACTGCTTGCGGTACTTGGTGCGTTTGGGTTGCTGCATGGCTGAAGGTCCCGCCTCAGGAAGCCGCTTCCGGCGCCGGCGTGGCGGCCGGTGCCGCAACCGGGGCCGGGGCGGCCGCCGGCGCGGCCGGCTGCGCCTCTTCGGCGACCTGCTCGGCGTTCTGGTCGAACACCTCGCCCTTGAAGATCCACACCTTGACGCCGATGACGCCGTAGGTGGTGCGCGCCTCCGCCAGGCCGTAGTCGATGTCGGCGCGGAAGGTGTGCAGCGGGATGCGGCCCTCGCGCACCCACTCGGTGCGGGCGATCTCCGAGCCGTTGAGGCGGCCCGACAGGCGCACCTTGATGCCGAGCGCGCCGCTGCGCATCGTGCTCATCACGGCGCGCTTCATCGCGCGGCGGAACATCACGCGCTTCTCGATCTGCTGCGCGATGCCCTCGGCGACCAGCTGCGAGTCGAGCTCGGGCTTGCGGATCTCGGCGATGTTGAGGCGCACGTCCAGCACCGGCAGGCCGAGCATCTTCGCGGTCTCGGCGCGCAGCTTCTCGATGTCCTCGCCCTTCTTGCCGATCACGATGCCCGGACGCGCGGTCTGGATCGTGATGTTGACCTTCTTGGCGGCGCGCTCGATCAGCACGCGGCTCACCGAGGCGTCGGCCAGCTTCTTCTTCAGGAACTCGCGCACGCGGAAATCCGTGTGCACCAGCACCGGGAACTGCTTCTTGCCGGCGTACCACTTCGACACCCAATCACGGGTGATCCCGAGTCGAATGCCCAGCGGATTGACTTTCTGACCCATCTGCTCAGTCCTTCTTGCCGTCGCCGACCTGGACGGTGATGTGGCTGTTGCGCTTGACGATGCGGTTGCCGCGGCCCTTGGCGCGCGCGTGGAAGCGCTTCAGCAGCGGCGCCTCGTCGACCATGATCGCCGTGACCTTGAGCGTGTCGATGTCGGCGCCGAGGTTGTGTTCGGCGTTGGCGACCGCCGACTCGAGCACCTTGCGCACCAGTTCGGCGCCCTTCTTCGGCATGAACTTCAGCGTCGCGATCGCGTTGCCGACGGCCTTGCCGCGCACCGTGTCGGCGACCAGCCGGCACTTCTGCGGCGAGATGCGCGCGTAGCGCAATGTTGCTGATACCTGCATCGCTTACTCCGCCGAGGAAACCTTCTTGTCGCCCGAGTGCGTCTTGAACAGGCGCGTCGGCGCGAACTCACCCAGCTTGTGGCCGACCATGTTCTCGGTCACGAGCACCGGCACGTGCTGCTTGCCGTTGTGGATCGCGATCGTGAGCCCGACCATGTCCGGGGTCACCATCGAGCGGCGCGACCAGGTCTTGATCGGCCGGCGATCATTCTTTTCCTGCGCAACCTGCACCTTCTTGGCGAGGTGCAGGTCGACGAACGGACCTTTCTTCAACGAACGCGGCACGCTTACTTCCTCCGCTGCACGATCATGCTGCCCGTGCGCTTGTTGCGGCGGGTCTTCTTGCCCTTGGTGTTCCAGCCCCACGGCGACACCGGGTGCGGGTTGCCCTGGCCGGACTTGCCCTCGCCGCCGCCGTGCGGGTGGTCGACCGGGTTCATCGCCAGGCCGCGCACCGTCGGGCGGATGCCGCGCCAGCGCTTGGCGCCGGCCTTGCCGTAGACCCGGAGGCTGTGCTCGTCGTGGCCGACCTCGCCGAGGGTGGCGCGGCAGTCGACGTGCACCTTGCGGGTCTCGCCGGACTTGAGCCGGATGTAGGCGTAGATGCCCTCGCGCGCGGTGTACTGCGCCGAGTTGCCGGCGCTGCGCGCCAGCTGGCCGCCGCGGCCGGGCTTCAGTTCGATGTTGTGCACCTGCGAGCCGACCGGGATGTGGCGCAGCGCCATGGCGTTGCCGGAGCGGATCGGCGCCTCGGCGCCCGAGCGCAGCTGGTCGCCCGGGTTCAGGCCCTTGGGGGCGAGGATGTAGCGGCGCTCGCCGTCGGCGTACTTCAGCAACGCGATGTGGGCGGTGCGGTTCGGGTCGTACTCGAGCCGCTCGACCACGGCGTTGACGCCGTCCTTGTCGCGACGGAAGTCGATGATGCGGTACTTCTGGCGCGAACCGCCGCCGACGTGGCGGGTGGTGATGCGGCCGAAGTGGTTGCGCGCGCCGGTCTTGCTCTGCGACACGGTCAGCGGCTCGTACGGGCCGCCCTTGTGCAGGTGCGAACGCTTGACGCGCACGACGAAGCGCGTGCCCGGCGAGGTCGGTTTCAGCTTGATCAGGGACATGCTGCAGCTACCTTGTCAGCGGGGCTCAGGCCTTCGCCTGGGCCTCGTAATCGATCGCCTGGCCTTCGGCCAGCCGCACGTACGCCTTCTTCCAGTCCTGGGTGCGGCCCTTGCGCGCGCCGAAGCGGCGCTCCTTGCCGGGCTCGTTGACCACCTGCACGCCCTGGACCTTGACGCCGAACATCAGCTCGACCGCGGCCTTGACCTCGGTACGGGTGGCGTCGCGGCGCACCTTGAACGTGTACTGGTTGCGCTCCTGCACGTTCATCGAGGTCTTCTCGGTGACGTGCGGCGCGAGCAGCAGGTTCATCAGGCGCTCTTTACCGGCCGGCTTGCTCATTGCAGGCGCTCCTCCAGCAGCTTCACGGCGCCGACGGTCGCCAGCACCTTGTCGTGGCGCGCCAGGCTCAGCGGGTTGACGCCGGCCACCGTGACCACCTCGACGTGCGGCAGGTTGCGCGCGGCCAGGAACAGCTTCTCGTCCAGCGCCTCGACCACCACCAGCACGTTGTCGAGGCTCAGCGTCTTCAACTGCCCGGCCAGCATCTTGGTCTTCGGCGCCTCGACCGAGAACGCCGGCACGACGACCAGGCGGTCCTGGCGCACGAGCTCGGAGAGCATCGAGCGCAGCGCGCCGCGGTACATCTTGCGGTTGACCTTCTGCGAGAAGTCGCGCGGGCGCGCGGCGAAGGCGCGGCCACCGCCGACCCAGATCGGGCTGCGGATCGAGCCGGCGCGGGCCTGGCCCGTGCCCTTCTGCGCGTGCGGCTTGCGCCCGCCACCCCGCACCTCGGCGCGGGTCTTCTGCGCCTTGGTGCCGGCACGGCCGGCGGCGCGGTAGGCGTTCAGGATCTGGAAGACCAGCGCCTCGTTGTACTCGCGGCCGAAGTTCTCGTCGGAGACGTTGAGCTCGGGCGCACCATTGGCGACTTTGAGTTTCATGGCGACTTACTTCTTGACCGGGGCCTTGGCGGGGGCCTTGGCCGGGGCGAGCGTCCTGCGGCGGGCGAGGCGCGCGGCCTTCACCGACGGCCGCACCACGACCTGGCCGCCCTCGGAGCCGGGCACGGCACCGCGGATCAGCAGGAGGTTGCGGGCCTTGTCGACGCCGACGACCTTGAGGTTCTCGGTGGTGCGGCGCACCACGCCCATGTGGCCCGACATGCGCTTGCCCGGGAACACGCGGCCCGGCGTCTGGCGCTGGCCGATGGAGCCCGGGGTGCGGTGCGAGACGGACACGCCGTGCGTCTGGTTGTGGCCACCGAAGTTGTGGCGCTTCATCGTGCCGGCGAAGCCCTTGCCCTTGGTGACGCCCGTGACGTCGACCACCTGGCCCTCGCTGAACAGCTCGACGCTGAGCTCGCTGCCGGTCTTGAGGTCCGCGCCCTCGCCGTCGGCCAGGCGGAACTCGATCAGCGCCTTGCCGGGGGCCGAATTCGCCTTGGCGAAATGGCCGGCCTCGGCCTTGGTGATCAGCTGCGGGCGCTTGGCGCCGTAGGTCACCTGGACGGCGCGGTAGCCGTCCTTGCCCGGCTCGCGCACCTGGGTGACGCGGTTCGGGAGCACCTCGACCACGGTCACGGGAACGGATTCACCCGCCTCCGTGAACACGCGCGTCATGCCGCACTTGCGGCCGACCAGACCGATTGCCATCTTTAAAGTCCTCTCAACGGGTGCGCACTGCGATTGGCGCGCACCGCAAAAAGCCCGCAAACGTCGGGAACGGAGACGACAGGAGGGCCCCAAGGGGGCCTTCGAGTGGTCTTGGCCGTTGCCGGCCAACCGCGCCCGATTCCGTGCCACCGGCACGGGCCGCCTGTTGTACAGGCGGGGAAAAAGGCCGCGCAGTATAGAGGCTCGCGCGGCCCGGATCAACCCATCAAACCAGCGGTCAATTCAGCTTGATCTGCACGTCCACGCCGGCGGGCAGTTCCAGGCGCATCAGCGCGTCCACGGTCTTGTCCGTCGGGTTGAGGATGTCCATCAGGCGCTTGTGGGTGCGCAGCTCGTACTGGTCGCGCGCGTCCTTGTCGGAGTGCGGCGAGACCAGCAGCGTGAAGCGCTCCATCTTGACCGGCAGCGGCACCGGGCCGCGCACCGTCGCACCCGTGCGGCGGGCCGTCTCGACGATCTCCCTGGCCGAGTTGTCGATCAGGCGATGGTCGAAGGCCTTCAGGCGGATGCGGATGTTCTGGTTGGCCATGGCCCCCTCACTTCACGATCTTGGAAACGACGCCGGCGCCGACGGTGCGGCCGCCTTCGCGGATCGCGAAGCGCAGCCCCTCTTCCATCGCGATCGGCGCGATCAGCTCCACCGTCATCTTGATGTTGTCGCCCGGCATCACCATCTCGACGCCCGCCGGCAGCTCGATCAGCCCCGTCACGTCCGTCGTGCGGAAGTAGAACTGCGGCCGGTACCCCTTGAAGAACGGCGTATGTCGTCCGCCCTCCTCCTTCGTCAGCACGTACACCTCGCACTCGAAGTTCGTGTGCGGCGTGATCGAGCCCGGCTTCGCCAGCACCTGACCACGCTCCACTTCCTCGCGCTTCGTGCCGCGCAGCAGCACGCCGACGTTGTCGCCCGCCTGCCCCTCATCCAGGAGCTTGCGGAACATCTCCACGCCCGTGCACGTCGTCTTCAACGTCGGCTTCAGGCCGATGATCTCGACCTCGTCGTTCACCTTCACGATCCCGCGCTCGATGCGGCCCGTCACCACCGTGCCACGGCCCGAAATGGAGAACACGTCCTCCACCGGCATCAGGAACGGCTTGTCCACGTCCCGCTTCGGCACCGGAATGTACTTGTCCATCTCCTCCACGAGCTTCACCACCGACTTCACGCCGATGTCGCTCGCATCGCCCTCGAGCGCCTTGAGCGCCGAGCCAATCACGATCGGGGTCTTGTCCCCGGGGAACTTGTAGGTCGAGAGCAGCTCGCGCACTTCCATCTCGACGAGCTCCAGGAGCTCCTTGTCGTCGACCATGTCCGCCTTGTTCATGTACACGACGATGTAGGGCACGCCCACCTGGCGCGCCAGCAGAATGTGCTCGCGCGTCTGCGGCATCGGGCCGTCCGCCGCCGACACCACCAGGATCGCGCCGTCCATCTGCGCCGCGCCCGTGATCATGTTCTTCACGTAGTCGGCGTGCCCCGGGCAGTCCACGTGCGCGTAGTGCCGCGCCGCGCTCTGGTACTCCACGTGCGCCGTCGAGATCGTGATGCCGCGCGCCTTCTCTTCCGGCGCCTTGTCGATCTGGTCGTACGCCATGAACTGGCCGCCGTGCGTCTCGGCCATCACCTTCGTCAGCGCCGCCGTCAGCGTCGTCTTGCCATGGTCGACATGGCCAATCGTCCCCACGTTCACGTGCGGCTTGGTGCGCTCGAACTTTTCCTTCGACATGGCTTCCTCATGGCCTGCGGCCAACTTTCAACGCGGCACTGCGTGCCGCGAAAAACAAGATAAAACTACTTCTTGATGATGCCTTCGGCGATGTTCGGCGGGACTTCCATGTACCGCGAGAATTCCATCGTGAAGGTCGCGCGGCCCTGGCTCATCGAGCGCACGTTGGTCGCGTAACCGAACATCTCCGACAGCGGCACTTCGGCCGTGACGGCCTTGCCGCCCGGGTTGTCGTCCATGCCCTGGATCTGGCCGCGGCGGCGGTTGAGGTCGCCGATCACGTCGCCCATGTAGTCCTCGGGAGTCACGACCTCGACCTTCATGATCGGCTCGAGGATCACCGGCTTGGCGCGGCGGAAACCGTCCTTGAAGCCGAAGATCGCCGCCATGCGGAACGAGATCTCGTCCGAGTCGACGTCGTGGTACGAACCGTCGAACAGCGTGACCTTGACGTCGACGACCGGGTAGCCGGCCATGACGCCGGTCTCGCAGGCTTCCTTGACGCCCTTCTCGACCGCCGGGATGAACTCGCGCGGCACGCTGCCGCCGACGATGCCGTTGACGAACTCGTTGCCCTTGCCCGACTCGTTCGGCTCGACCTTCAGCCACACGTGGCCGTACTGGCCGCGGCCGCCGGACTGCTTGACGTGCTTGCCTTCGCTCTCGACCTTGCCGCGGATCGTCTCGCGGTAGGCGACCTGCGGCTTGCCGACGTTCGCCTCGACCTTGAACTCGCGCTTCATGCGGTCGACGATGATCTCGAGGTGCAGCTCGCCCATGCCGGAGATGATCGTCTGGCCGCTCTCCTCGTCGGTCGAGACGCGGAACGACGGGTCTTCCTTGGCGAGGCGCTGCAGCGCCACGCCCATCTTCTCCTGGTCGGCCTTGGTCTTCGGCTCGACCGCGACCGAGATCACGGGCACCGGGATGACCATCTTCTCGAGGGTGATGACCTTCTCGAGGTCGCAGAGCGTGTCGCCGGTGAAGACGTCCTTCAGGCCGACCGCCGCGGCGATGTCGCCGGCGCGCACTTCCTTGATCTCGCTGCGCTCGTTGGCGTGCATCTGCAGCAGGCGCCCGATGCGCTCCTTGCGGTCCTTGGTCGGGACGTAGACGGTGTCGCCGGAGTTGAGCGTGCCGGAATAGACGCGGAAGAACGTCAGGTTGCCGACGAACGGGTCGTTGAGGATCTTGAACGCCAGCGCCGAGAACGGCTCATCATCGCCGGCGGTGCGCGTGATCGGCTCGCCGTCCTGGCTGGTGCCCTTGGTCGGCGGCATCTCGATCGGCGAGGGCATGAAGTCGACGACCGCGTCGAGCAGCGCCTGCACGCCCTTGTTCTTGAACGCGGTGCCGCACATGCACAGCACGATCTCGTTCTTCATCGAGCGCGCCTTCAGGCCGCGGCGGATCTCGTCGTCGTCGAGCGTGCCCGCGTCGAGGTACTTGGTCAGCAGTTCCTCGTCGCCCTCGGCCGCCGCCTCGATCATCTTGGCGCGGTATTCCTCGGCCTGCGCCTGGTAGGCGGCCGGGATGTCCTTGTACTCGAACTTCATCCCCTGGGTTTCCATGTCCCAGTAGATGGCCTTCATCTTGACGAGGTCGATGACGCCCTCGAAGGTCTCCTCGGCCCCGATCGGCAGCTGGATCGGCACCGGGTTGCCGCGCAGGCGCGACTTGATCTGCTCGACGCAGCGCAGGAAGTTGGCGCCGGCGCGGTCCATCTTGTTGACGAAGGCGATGCGCGGCACGCCGTAGCGGTTCATCTGCCGCCACACCGTCTCCGACTGCGGCTGCACGCCCGAGACCGCGCAGAACAGCGCGACCGCCGAGTCGAGCACGCGCAGGCTCCGCTCCACCTCGATGGTGAAGTCGACGTGTCCCGGCGTGTCGATGATGTTGATGCGGTGCTGGGGCAGGTTGTTGTCCATGCCCTTCCAGAAGCAGGTGGTCGCCGCGGAGGTGATCGTGATGCCACGCTCCTGCTCCTGCTCCATGTAGTCCATCACGGCGGCGCCGTCGTGCACCTCGCCGATCTTGTGCGACACGCCGGTATAGAAAAGGATGCGCTCGGTCGTCGTCGTCTTGCCGGCGTCGATGTGCGCCGAGATGCCGATGTTCCGGTAGCGCTCGATGGGCGTCGCACGTGCCACGATAGATTCCTCGACTCTCTAGCTTCTGAAGGTGCCGCTTACCAGCGGTAGTGGGCGAAGGCCTTGTTGGCCTCGGCCATGCGGTGCGTGTCCTCGCGCTTGCGCACGGCGGCGCCGCGGTTCTCGGCGGCGTCGAGCAGCTCGTGCGCCAGGCGGTGCGCCATCGACTTCTCGCTGCGGTCGCGCGCGGCCTCGATGACCCAGCGCATCGCCAGCGTCTGGCGGCGCGTGGCGCGCACTTCGACCGGCACCTGGTAGGTGGCGCCGCCGACGCGCCGCGACTTCACCTCGACCGCCGGCTTGACGTTGTCGAGCGCCTGCGACAGCAGGCCGATGGCGTCGTCGCCGGTCTTGCCGGTCTTCTCGGTGATGCGGTCGAGCGCGCCGTAGAGGATGCGCTCGGCGGCCGACTTCTTGCCGCTCTTCATCACGACGTTCATGAACTTGGCCAGCATTTCGCTGTGGAATTTCGGATCCGGCAGGATCGTGCGCTGCGGCGCCTGGGCGCGACGTGACATGACTCGTTGACCTCGTTACTTCTTCGGGCGCTTGGCGCCGTACTTGGAGCGGCTCTGCTTGCGGTTGCCGACGCCGGCACAATCGAGCGTGCCGCGCACCGTGTGGTAGCGCACGCCGGGGAGATCCTTGACGCGGCCGCCGCGGATCAGCACCACCGAGTGCTCCTGCAGGTTGTGGCCCTCGCCGCCGATGTAGCTGCTGACCTCGTAGCCATTGGTCAGGCGCACGCGCGCGACCTTGCGCAGCGCGGAGTTCGGCTTCTTCGGCGTCGTGGTGTAGACGCGCGTGCACACGCCGCGCTTCTGCGGCGAGGCACCGAGAGCCGGCACCTTGGTTTTTTCGCTCGGCGTGCGCCGCGGGGCGCGGATCAGCTGACCTGTCGTGGCCATGCAATCTCCAGAAGGACCTTGGTCTTTGGCACTCTCAAGAAGCGCCGGGCCGCCCCTTTGGTCGTCGGGGGCGGCCCGGCAGGATTTCCTGTTTTCAGCCCCGGCGATTTCCGGCCGGAGCGATGAAGGCCGGCGATTCTAGGTAGGGGTGTGGCCTAAGTCAACGCTTTGCCGCGCCGCAATAAACTGGGTCACAGGGCTGCATTCTGCTGTATTCGGCGCGCTCGCGCGCCCGGCCGGCGGCTTCGTCCGCCCCATCCCGCCGGGCCGCCGGCGGGCACCCCCTGCCTGCGGGAGTGCCCGGCCGCCACGGGCGGCGCCTAGTGTCGCAATTCGCATCGTGCTTTTCGCACGATGGCGGCAGTTTTAGTGATTTTAGACGACATTAGGCGCTTTTTAATGGCTTAATTGAGGCGTGGGGATGCGTCCTGCAGGCTTCCGGGCGCCAGGAGACCCTGGGCGGTGGACCCGAACCCCGCCGCACCCAGCACGCCCTGGGCGGGCGTGAAGGAGAGTGCCGAGAGCGTTCCCCAGCGGCCGTACTGGTAGGCGAGCTCGCCGCCGATCGCCGCGGCATCACTCCCGGACAGGTATTGCGTGGCCAGCGCATTGCCCAGCGCCCAGCTCGTGAGCGCCGGGTTCGCCGCGCGCGCGGCGTCGAAGGCCGCCACCAGGCCTTCGAAGTTGAAGCTCTCCACCTTGCGGTTGTAGAGCGCGCTCGAGGAGCCAGGCGCGTAATCCGCGTTGCCCTCGATCACGACCTGCAGCGTCTTCACGCTGCGGTTGGACGTGCCCGTGTAGTAACCGGTGAAGGTGACCTGGTCGCCGGCGCCGAGCTTGAGGATGAGGTCGTTGCCGCTCCTCTGGAACAACAGGTCGGCATAGCGCGCGCCGCCGCCGAGCGAGAGCGTGTTGTCGCGCATCGTGCTGGCCGCGACCGTGTCCGCGCCATCGCCCTTGTTGAAGAGGATGACGTCCGCGCCCGAGCCGGTGGCGAGCGCATCGTTCCCGGTACCGCCGACCAGCAGGTCGTTGCCGGCGGCGCCGGTGAGCCGGTCGGCCCCGCTGCCGCCGGAGAGCAGCGTATTGCCCGAGGCGTTCGACAGCGTGTCGTTGCCGGCGCCGCCCTCGAGGATATCGCGCCCGCCGCCGCCGGCGAGCGTGTTGGCCGCGCCGTTGCCGCGCAGCAGGTTGGCGAGGCCGTTGCCGGTGCCGTTGGGCGCGCCCGTGCCGGTGAGGAACAGCAGCTCGATGTTGGCCGCGAGCGTGCGCGTCACGGCGGAGTAGACGCCGTCGAGTCCGGCGCCCGCAGACTCGGTCGTCACGTCGCCGGTGGCGTCCACGTAATACGTGTCGTCGCCGGCGCCGCCGCCCATCGTGTCCGAACCGGCGCCGCCATCGAGCACATCGCTCCCCTCGCCACCGAGCAGCGAATCCGTCCCGGCACCCCCGCGCAGCACGTCATTGCCGGCGCGGCCGTCGAGCGTATCGTTGCCGCCGAGGCCATCGAGGAAGTCATTGCCGGTGCCGCCGGTGAGAACGTCGTTGCCGGCGGTGCCGGTGAGCGAGCCGGCGCCCGCCGCGATCGCCAGCGAGAACGTGCTGCCCGCGGAGAGGCCGCCGGCGTCGGTGGCGACCACGCGGATCGCGAGCGTCCCGGCGCTGCCCGCGGGCGGCGTGCCTGCGAAGCTGCGCGTCGCCGCGTCGAAGGCGAGCCAGGCCGGGAGCGCCGTGCCGTCCGCCAGCGTCGCGGTGTAGGCCAGCGCATGCTGCGACTCGATGTCGACGAAGGCGTTGGCGTCGAAGGCATAGGCGAAGGCCTGGCCCGCTGTCGCGCTGCGCGCCGCGAGCGCCGCCTGGACCACGGGCGCCGTGTTGATGCCGTCGGCACGTCCCTGCACCTGCGCGGCGCTGTACGTGTACCACAGCCCGGCCTCGTTGATCGCCAGCGACTCGATCACGTTGGCGGGGCTCGCGTACCAAGACTCGATGCGCAGGCCGTTGGCCGCGTCGACGCCGATCGTGAGATCGTTCCCCGAGCGTGCGAACAGCAGGTGGTCGATGTCGTAGCCCGAGTCGAGCACCGACTGGAGCTGGTCGGTCCCGCCGGTGTCGTAGACGACGTCCAGCCCGGTCGTGACGTCGAAGTCCGCGTACACGTCGTTGCCGGTGCCGCCCTGCAGGCGATCGTTCCCGCCGCCGCCCACCAGGTAGTTGGCGCCGTTGGCGCCGGCGAGGCTCGCGTCGGTCCCGACGATCAGGTTGTCGAGCGCGTTGCCACGCCCGGTCGTGGAGGCGTTGCCGGTGAGCACCAGGTTCTCGACGTTGTCGGCAAGCGCGAAGCTCGCGGCGGAGCGCACGGTGTCGATGCCGGCGCCGGCCGCCTCGACCACGGTGTCGCCGGCCCCGGCGAGGTAGGTGTCGTCGCCGGCGCCGCCGGCCAGCACATTGGCCGCGGCATTGAGCGAGCCGTCCAGGCGGTTGTCGCGCGCATTGCCGGTGCCGCTGATGGCCGCCGCGCCGGTGAGCGTGAGGTCGCTGATGCCCTCGGCCAGCGTGTAGCTGACCGAAGCGTCGATGCGCGTGATGGCGGAATGACTGAGGACGACGTCGCCCGGATCGTCGACCACGAAGCGCGTGGTCGTGGACGGGCCGATCATGCGGTCCGCGCCGGCGCCGCCGTCGATGACGGTCTCGCCGAGGTCGATGCCGGCGCTGCTGGTGTAGCCCTGGCCGACCGAGCCGCCGGTGGCGGCGCTCGCGTCGATCAGGTTGTCGAGCGCGTTGCCGGTGAAGCGCCGGCGCACGTCCTGCGTCAGGTTGAACGAAGTCGTGAACGCGAGCCGGCCCTGCACGATGAGCCGCTCGACGTTGGCCGGCAACGCGGCCGAGTAGACGTCGCGCGCGAGGACGGTGTCCGTGCCGGCGCCCGGTTGCTCGCTGACCGCATCGAGGAAGTTCCACAGCTCATTGCTGTCCTCCCAGTAGAAATGCGAGCGCGCGGTGTCGACGATGTAGGTGTCATCGCCCGCCCCGCCGGCGAGCGCGTCGGCGCCGGCGCCGCCATCGAGGACGTTGCTGAGCGTGCTGCCGGTGAGGGTGTTGGCGGCATCGTTGCCGATCGCCATGAGGGCCCCGGCCTCCGCGAGCGACAGCGTGGTCTCGCCCGCCGCGAGCGTGCGGGTGAGATCGAGCGTCGTGCCGTCGGCGAAGCGCAGTTGCTGGACCGGCGTGTCGGGCGCGTAGTGCGCGTTGCGGATCGTGATGCTGTCGCCGGTGCCGGCGATGCCGATCACCAGGTCGTCGTAGCCGTCGCGGCGGAGCACCAGGTCGGCCGGCGCAATCCCGGCGCCCAGCTCGAGCGTATTGCGCTTGCCGGCGGTGAGGTCGTGCCAGGACTCGATCGAGTCGACGCCGTCGCCGCGCGCGAAGCGGTAGGTGTTGTTGCCGGCCTCGCCCGCGAGCACGTCGTTGCCGGTGCCGCCCTCGAGCACGTCGTCGCCCGCGCCGGCGCGGATCGTGTCATTGCCCGCATCGCCCCGCAGCCGATCGTCGGCGGCGCTGCCGATGAGCGTGTCGTCGCCGCCGAGCCCGCGCAGCCGCGCAGCCGTCGCCAGCGCCCGCAGCGTGTCGGCCCCCTCGGTGGCCTGCGCCTGCAGCACCCGTTCGGTGATCTCGGCACGGTCCCAGCGCGCGCCGTTCGCGAAGTCGATGGCGTCGATGGCGTTGCCGCCGGCGGTGCCGCTCTCGAAATAGCCGCGCACCGTGAGCCGGTCGGCCGCACCCGCGATCGTGACGATGAGGTCGTTCCCGTCGCGGCCCAGGGCGATGTCGGTCTCGCGCAGGTCGCCGGTGAGCGCGACCACGTCGTCGCGCCCCGGGTCCGTGTCGGCGTTCGTGATCGTGTCCGCGCCACTGCCGCGCCCGAAGAGATAGGTGTCGGAGCCGGAGAGGCCGAAGAGCAGGTCGTTGCCGGCGCCGCCGTCGAGCACGTCATCGCCGGCGCCACCGGCGAGGTAGTCGTCGCCGTCACCGCCGAGCAGCAGTTCGCTCCTGCGCGTGCCGCTCAGCGCGTCGCCGCCCGCGGTGCCCTCGATGACGCCCTCCACGGCCGCCGCGTCCAGCGCGCGGCCGAAGCCGCCGCCCTCGCTGGTCGCCGCCGTGCGCAGCGCCGCGAGGACCGGAGCGCCGATCGCCTCGTCCTGGCGCAGGCTGGTGGCGAAGGCCTTCAGCAGCGCCTCGCCGGCCACGGGGTCTGCCGCGTAGGCCGCGCGCAGCTGCGCCAGCGGTGCGGCGATCTCCCAGGTGATCGACTCGCCGTCGGCCGCCAGGCCCACGGCGATGCCCTCGTAGAGCGACTTCAGGTGCGTCTGCGCCATCAGTTGCGCATCGACGTAGGCGGCCAGGTCGGCGTAGGCGGCATCGAGCTTCCACACCGCCTCGAAGGCCGGGTTGGGCGTGCCGGCGTTGATGCCGTAGCCCTGGATGAAGGCCTCGCCGGTGAACTTCTCCAGCGCGGCGAGCCTGCGCGCGTCGTCGAGATAGGCGCCACGGCTCGCCGGGTCGATCGACTCGACGCCCGCCCAGGCGAACACGATGGACTGCAGCAGCGCGGCGCGCGCCGCCGGATCGCCCTCGGCGGCGTAGCGCGTCACCAGCTCGCGCAGGTGGCCGCTGGAGTCGAGCTGCATCGCCTGGTGCAGGCTCGGGACACTGCCGAGGCCCGCGACGTCGGGCAGCGCCTCGATGTCGGCGCTCACCGGCACCTCCGCCGGCGGAGTCGCCAACGTGGTGTTCGCCGCGAACCACACATCCTCGACCGCGCGAACGAGCCCGGTGGCGGTGGTGAAGGTACTGGCCTGCAGGTGCTCGTTGCCGTTGGTCTCGATCGCGTGGAAGGGCTGGGCGGCGGTGGCGATGCTGGAGACGCCGGCCGCGGACAGCGTGCGCAGCTCGCCGGCTTCCGTGATGGCGTTGCCGTTGGTGTCGCGCCAGACGCGCAGCTGGGCGTAGGCCGGGTCGGAGGCGTTGATGCGGCCGTCGCCGTTTGCGTCCAGGGCCGCGAGCGCCGCGAAGCCGTCGGCCGCATAGCCACCACCGGGCAGCGGCGTGTTGTTGCCGAAGAGCTCGCGGCCGTTGTCGATCACGCCGTTGGCGTTGCGGTCGAGGACCAGCAGGCCATCGTCCGCGCCCACCCAGCCGGTCGCCTCGGCGAAGCCATTGGCATCGTGGTCGAAGTGCGTGCCGGCGGCGACCGACGTGGTCTCCACGCCGTCGCCGTCCAGGTCGAGGATCAGCGGACTCACGGTCTGCTTGGCGCTGCCCATCTGCCGGCGGAGGCTTGCGGCGAGCCGCGCCGCCTCCGGCAGCGCCGGCACCTCGCGCGTACCCGGCAGCCCGTAGAGGTCCAGGCCGAGATCGCCGGAGCTGAAGTGGCTGATGCCAACCCAGTCGTTGGTGCCGGCGTGGCGCAGCAGCAGCGTCGCGTCCGAGTAGCGCACCAGGCCGCCGTCCGGCGCGGCGGTGCCACCCACCAGGATGGCCTCGAAGCGCTTGCCGCCCGAGACCCAGCTCCACGAGGGATTGACGATCGAGCGCAGGCGGGGGGCGTCGAAGCCGCCCGCCGCCGCCGAGTCGTCGATCACGACACGACCCTCGTGATCGGTGTCCAGGAGCACGTCGAACCCGTCACCGCGCTCGAAGCTGTAGATGTCGAAGCCGGCGGCGCCGGCCATGCGATCGTTCCCGGTACCTCCGACGAGCAGGTCATCGCCGCCCGCGCCGAGCAGCAGGTCGGGGCCGGCGCCACCGTAGAGCAGGTCGTCGCCGCCGCCGGACATCAGCACGTCGTTCCCCGCGGCGCCGTGCAGCGTGCTGGCGTGCGTGGCCGAGCCGATCTGCACTTCGTTCGCGGCGCTGCCGTCGGTCACGAGCCCGACGTCGCCCGTGTCCACCGTCCAGAGCGTGGCGCCCGCGGCGCGCGCGCGCGCGAGGTCGCCGAGGCCGGCCGCGGCCAGGTCGCGCGTCGCATCGAGCAGCACGTTCTGGCCATGGTGGTCGGAGGCAGCAGGAATGCGCTGCAGGTCGAAGCGCAGGCCGCCCGCGACCGGCTCGAGGAACGGCGTCGCGCTCGTGAGGTCGGCGTAGTAGTAGTACTCCATGGTCGTCGCGATGAGCGCGCGTTCGACGCCGGGCAACCGGGTGCTTCCGCTCGTGCCGAGCCGCAGCAGTTCCTGGGAGAAGCGCTCGAGCGCCGAGCTGGCGGGCGTAGCCACCGGATCGAGCTGCGCCGCGAGCAGGCGGTTGAGGAAGTTCACCTGCTGCGAGTGGTCGTCATGGGCATACAGCGAGTCGTCGAGCAGCTGCGGCAGGAGCGTCGGCAGCCGCGCCGAGGCGTCCCGGAGCGATGGCGCGGCGAGCAGGGCGAGCAGCAGCGGCATGCCGTGCAGCGCGATCGGGTCGGTGAGCTGCGTGACGCCCGGGTCGAGCTCGACCAGCGGCGCGGAGGCCAAAGGGTAGAGCCCGCGGTAGGACGCGAGTCCCTCGCCGCGCAGGTAGAAGCCGGTCGCGTTGAGCTTGCGCTGCGCATAGCTCGCGACCCCGCCCACGAGGTCGAAGAAGCCGCGCTGCAGGTTGTTGAGCGCCACGGCAGCAGCCGAGGTCGTGGTCCCGGACGGATAGGCGGTGGCGACGTATTGGCGCAGCCCGTCGAAGTATTCGTGCATGACGGCCGAGGAGACCATCCAGCCCGTGGCGAAGTTGTAGTACAGGTTCGCCGGTGCCGCGCCGAAGGGCGCCGGATCGAACACCACCGCGGGCAGGTCGAAGCAGGTCGCGAGGAGCGAGGCCAGCCCGCCGCCGAGCGAGTGGCCCGTCAGCGTGATCGATGCGGCGGGATACCGCGCCACGACGTCCGCGACGAGGCGCATCGCCGCGGCGACCTGCGGCGACTGCCAACCGAGCGCCGCCGGCACGCTGCCCTGCTCCCAATCGGTCTCGAAGAAGCCGATCGGATCGTCGGTGCCGCGGAAGGCGATCACCACCTCGCCGGACGGGTTGATGTAGGTGGTCGCGGCGAGGCCTGTGTCGGCCTGGACAACGGTCAGGTCCGGGACTTCCGCCCAGCTGCCGGTAGATAGCTCGTTTCGCTTCGACGGGCCATAGGCCATATAGGACAGCACCGCCAACTCTTCCTGAGTTGCCATGAATCTGTACTCCCTTACTTGCTCGGATTGCCTTCACCACAGACGAATTGATCTGGATCGCCCCATATCTCCCTGTATTCGCGCGCGATCCGCTTGTCCCCCTGCAGCTGCTCGCGTTCGGCATCCCGGATGATGCGATCGGGCAGCTCCTTGTCGTAGACGTGCAGCAGGTTTGCCGGGCGACCGATCGACGCGGCGGACAGCGGCACCTGTTGCCAACCGTTCTCCCTCAGCCGGTACTCCCAGTACGGCGGCTTCGGCTTGCCGTTGCGCTCCCATATCTGACAGGACGTGGTGGTCGTGACCAGCACCCATTCGCGGGTCGCAGCGTCGCGGTACAGCACCATTGCGATGCGCTGTGCGCTCCACACCGGCAGGCTCTTCTGGCCGTCGGCGAAGACGAGCGTCGCGTCGAGCTCCACGGCGTTGTAGTTGTCGCCCACCCATGAGTTCGTGATCCGGAGCGTCGCGGTGCGGCGCACGCGCACCGTCGAGCCGTCGTCGAGCCGCACGTCCTCCGTCCAGGCACGATCAACGATGTCGCGGCGGCAGCGCTCCTGTTTCCCGCAGGCGACGCCCAGGAGTGCACCGACCATGGCCACCGCCACCAACGCCCAGGCCCTCGCTCCGAATGCATGCGCGCTGCGCCTCATGACGTTCACACCTCCGCTGGACCCGCCACCGACATGCGCGGCGCAGTCCCGATGAACGTGAAAACTAGCAGGTCGGCGGCCCGGCGCTCAAATGCTGTTTGGTGTGCAAGTCCCAAAAAATGCGCGCGGCCCGGAAGTGCGTGCGGCATGCGAGCGCCGGTCGCCGTCCACTGCGCGCCCGGGTTCGACGCCTTCCAGCGCCACTCGCGGTCGGCGCGAGAGCGCGCCCCGCATCCGGATCTGTCGGCAATGGGCGACATAATCCCGAGTGCCTGTGCGCATTGCGCGCAGGGCCGACCGAAGGGCGATGATCTGCGGGAATTTCTGGCGAATTTCGCCGGTGTATACGCTGGAATCGTGTCGGGAAAAGTTGCACGCTACGTAGGTGACATATTGACTGCGCAGGCGTGCAGCTCACGCCTCCAGGTCAAGCTACGGCATAGGGATGTGGCCGACGCGCCAGCCATGCCGCGCAGGACGCGCAGCGGGATGAATTGCAGGAGCAACACTCGATGGATGGCACGCAGCAGAGCGCGTGGATTGGCGTCAAGGAAGCGCTGGCGCGTTTCGGCCATCACGCCTCCAACCGCCCCCACGCCGAGCGCGAGCGCCAGTGCGGCGAACTGCTGCTCGAGCTGCTCAAGCTCTCCGACCGCATGAACGTCGACCTGTTCCGCGTCAGCGCCGAGCTGATCGGCGATCGCGTGCGCACCGTGCCGCGCGCACTGAATCTCGCCGAGTCCGGCAACACCGAAGGCTGAGCGGCGCGTTGGCGCCGGGGCGACCCGGCTTCCGACGCGACGCGACGCGTCATCTCTCCCTCCCCGCCTCGCTCGCGATGCGCTGCACCGGCGAGAGCAGATACTCCATGACCGTTCTCTGATCCTCGACAATTTCTGCCGTCAGCTGCATTCCCGCCGCGAGCGGCAGGGACGCGCCGCCAGTGCGCATCTCCTGCGTCGCGAGCGCCACGATGGCGCGATACGCCGAGACGTCCCGCGCCGCCGCCGGATCGCCCGCCACCGCGCCACCGGTTGCGGCGCCACCCGCGGCGGCGCCGCTGCCCGGGGCACCGCGACCGCCGGCCCCGCCGGTATCCGCCATCACCGTCTCCACGGTCCCGTCGATCATCCCGTATTTCTGGAACGGGTATGCGGCGAGCTTCAGCCGCACGCGCTGGCCGGCGCGCACGAAGCCGATGTCGGGGTTCTGCACGGCCACCTCGGCGCGCAGCGGCTCGTTGGCCGGCACGAGGCTCAGCAGAACCGTGCCCGGCTGGACGACGGCACCCACCGTGGTGGTGGCGAGTTCCTTCACCGTCCCGGCCTGGGGGGCGCGCAGCGCGAGGTTCTGCTGGCGGTAGGCGAGCTTGGCGCGCTGCTGCTCCAGTTGCGTGACCTTCATGACCGTCTCGGCCCGCAGCGCGTGCAGGTCGCTCGCGTAGCTGCTGCGCAGCTGCGCGGCGCGCCGCGCGGACTGGCCCACCGCGGCCTCGAGGCTCGCGACCGTCGCCTGCTGGGCGGCGAGATCCTGCGCCTGTCCGGTCGCGAGCCGGCGTTGCTCCTCGGCCTGCAGGTCCCGACGAGCTGCTGGCCGGCGAGCTTCTCGTAGGCCGCCGCGGTGCGCTCGAAGCTTGGGAGCGTGCGCTCGAGCTTGCGTTCCGTGGCGCGCGCGGCCGCCAGTTCCTTCGCGGCGCGCTCGCCGGCCTGGCTCTCCTGGGCGAGGGCGTCGAGCAGCGCCTGGCTGTGCGCGCGGTACTGGGCGCGCGCCTCCTCGTAATGGGCCGGGTCGTCTCCCGATTCGGGCGCCAGCGGCACGCCGCCGAGCTCGGCGTCGATCCGCCGCAGCTGCAGCCGCTGCGCGCCGAGCTCGCGCCCGACGGCGGTGCTGTCGGCGGCGTTCTCGGTGGGATCGAGGCGCACGAGCACCTGCCCCGCCGCCACGTGCGCGCCCTCGCGCACCAGGATCTCGCGCACGATGCCGGCGTCCGCCGGCTGGACGATCTTGACGTAGCTCAGCGGCACCAGCCGGCCCTCGGCCACCGCGACGACGTCGAGCCGGGCGAACAGGCTCCAGGCCAGCAGCACGCCGAGCAGCACGGCGATCGCCCACAGCGTCCAGCGCGGCGCGGACTCCGGCTCGCGCGTGGCGACGTCGAACAGCGCGGAGCGCACGCGCAGCAGCGCGGGCGCCGCCGTGGCGTCCTCGCGCGCGGGACCGCTCGTCGTCCCGTCCATCGGACCGCTCACCCCACGGCCCCCTGTTCCAGCGGGCCGACTGGCGCGCCCTCGGATGCCGTCCGAGGCCCCGGCGACACGACGCTCAGCTTCTCGCCAATGCGCACCACGTGATCGACCGCGACGCTGCGCGGCAGCTGGTGGGCGATGAACAGGATGCTGACGCGCCCCTTGAGCGCGCTGATGGTGCGGCCGAGCTGCTCGGCGGTGAGCGGATCGAGGCTGCTGGTCGCCTCGTCGAAGATGAGGATCCTCGGTCCCTTGAGGAGCGCGCGGGCGATGGCGAGCCGCTGCCGCTGGCCGCCCGAGAGGCCGGCGCCGCGCTCGCCGATCGACGTCTGGTAGCCATCCTCCAGGGCCTCGCTGGTCGCGTGGATCTCCGCCATGCGGCAGGCGGCCACGACCTGCTCGAACGTGGCGTACGGGTTCGCGAGCCTGAGGTTCTCGAGGATCGTGCCGGAGAACAGCACCGTCTCCTGCGGCACGACGCCGAAGCAACCGCGCAGCTCGTTGACGGCGAGATGCGCGATGTCGATGCCGTCGATCCGGATCCGACCGCGCGTCGGCGCATGGAAGCCCTGCAGGAGCTTCGCGAGCGTGGACTTCCCCGAGCCCGAGGGACCCATCAACGCCACCAGCTGCCCGGGCCGGAGCTCGAGATCGAGGTGCTCGTAGAGCAGCGGCGCCCGCTCGGTGTAGCGGAACGCGAGCCCCTCGACCTGGACCGCGCCCGCACCGTTCCCCGGCGCGCGGCGGGGCCTGAGCGCGAACGCCTCGGCGGGCACGTTCATGATGTCGCCGAGGCGCGCCACGGCCATGCGCGTCTGCTGCCACTGCTGCCACAGGCCCACCATCCGCAGCAACGGCTGGCTGACGCGCCCGGCGAACATCTGGAAGGCCACCAGCATGCCGATCGTCAGGCTGGTCCCTTGCATGACGATCCATGCGCCGAGCACCAGCACCAGCAGCGTCATGAGCTGTTCGAGGCCGTTCGCCCAGCTGTGGTAGCTGTTGGCGAGCTGGCGCGTGGCGAACCCGGCCTGCAGGTACGCGGCCAGGAGACCGCGGTAGCGCTGGCCGAGCTGCGGCTCGAACTGCAGCGATTTCACCGTCTCGATGCCGGCGACGTATTCCGTCAGGAACGCCTGGTTCGCGGCACCGCGCCGGAACTGCTCGTTCAGCTTCTCCTGGAAGAGCGGCGCGACCAGCAGGCTCGCGCCGACCACCAGCGCCAGGATCGCGAGCACCAGGAGCGTCAGCGCCACGCTGTAGCAGGCCATGACCGCGACGAAGACCAGCAGGAACGGGACGTCGAGCGCCACCGTCACGGCCGCCGAGGCGATGAACTCGCGGATCGTCTCGATGCCCTGCAGGCGCGCGGCGATCACGCCGGTCGGACGCTGCTGGAAGTACGGCAGCGGCAGGCGCAGCAGCCGGTCGAACACCTGCGCGCCGAGCACCGCGTCGATCCGCTGGCCGGTGTGCAGGATGAGGTACTGGCGGATCCAGCCGAGCAGGCTCGTGAACAGCATGAAGAGCGCCATGGCGATGCCGAGCGCCACCAGCGTGCTGCGCGTGCGGTGCACGACCACCTTGTCGATGATCGCCTGCGTGAAGAGCGGCAGCGCGAGGCCCATGAGCTGCAGCACCAGCGAGCCGATGAGCACCTCGCGCCAGACGGCGCGATGCCGCCGCAGCTCCGGGACGAACCAGTGCAGGCCGAAGCGCGCCGCCCGCGGCTCGATGGCGTCCGGATCGGCCGCCGCCTCGGCCAGCGGCCACAGGGCCAGGGCGCGCCCGCGATAGCGCGCACGCAGCGCCTCGATACCGAGCGCGACCGGCGCCGCGGCGCCCGGTTCGAGCACGATGGCGTGCCCGGCATCGGCATTGAGCACCAGCAGCCAGCGCCCCGCCTCGACCTCGAGCGCCAGCGGCAGGCGCCAGGCCAGCGCACGATCGAGCGAGGCGCGGCGCGCTTCGCACTGCAGGCCCAGCTCCCCGCAGGCCGCGGCGAAGCCCTCCGCCGAGCCGGGCGGCGGGCAGCGCTGCGCGTACAGCGCGGCATCGAAGGGCACGTGGAGCAGCGCGCAGAAGGCCGAGGCGAGCCAGGCGCCGGTTTCGCCATCGAGGGGCGGCAGCCGGGACGGAATCCGTTCCATCCCGCTACCGCCGTGGGCCGATCATCGACGCGCGCATCGCCGCTACCCTTCGGGCGTCCTGCCCCTCGAGGCCGTGCATCGGCCGGCCACTACGCTAGCAGCGGCGGCCGCGGCGGCGCCCCGCGCAAATCGGGGCAATGCACGCAGTAATGCGGCGGACTACTTCAGCTGCGCGCGGATCTTCTCCACCGCCGCCTTCGCACAGGCCTCGTCCTGCTCGCCGGAGGCGCCGCTCACGGCCAGCGCACCGATGAGCTCATCACCGACGAACAGCGGCACCGCGCCGGGCCAGGGCGTGTAGTTCGGGTTGGCCTTGAGGCGCTCGGCGAGCGCGGCGTCGTCCTTCGCCTGCGCGCCGACCTCGCCCGAGGGCTTGCGGAAATCCACCGCGACGGCGCTCTTGCCGAGCGCGAAGCGCGCGGTGATGCCCGGCACGCCATCGCTCACCATGCCGGCCTTCAGCGCGCCGGAGGAATCCGTGACGACCGCGGTCACCTTCAGGCCCTGCGCGGCGCAGGCCGCGATCGCCGCCTGCACGCCGGCCATCGCGACCTCGAGCGTCGGGCCGCGCGCCGGTGGCGGCGGCCCGGGCGGCACGCCGGCCGGTGCACCGGGAGGCGGGCCCGGGGGCGGCGCTTCGGCCGCGCCCGCCAGCGTGATCCAGGCGAGTGCGCAGGCACCCGCCAGCGGAAGTCGTGAACGTTTCATGCGGACTCTCCTGTCACCCATCCAAAGACCGGCCAGGCCAGGGCTTGCCGCCCGCAGCCGGCGGTCCATGCTACCGGCCGCGCGGGCTGTCCGGATACGGCTTGCCGTCGCGGTGCGTGTACATCGCGGGCTGCGCGCCCGCCGGCGCCACCAGGTCGATGTCGGGATAGTGCGCACCGTCCTCGCGGCTGCGCGTGCCGATCTCGATCACCAGCGCGTCGCGCGCCGAGCGGTTCTGCAGGTGGTGGCCGTCGGCATCGCCCGCCTTGAAGCCGGCGGCATCGCCGGCGCGAAGCACCTCCTCGCCGGCGTTGGTGACCATCACCACCTCGCCCTCGACGACGTAGATCAGCTCGTCGGCGGCGAGGTGCCAGTGGCGCTGGCTCGACCAGGCGCCCGGCGGCAGCCGCAGCAGGTTGACGCCGAACTGCGTGAGGCCGGCCGCATCGCCGAGCCGGCGGCGTTCGCGCGCGCGGCACGGCAGGTCGAAAGGCGCGGGATACATCGTGCCGACGACCGGCGTGAGGGCGGCAACGTCGATTCTCTTCCCCATGGGCAGGACTCCTCGTGGCAACGTGAAGGCGGGCGACGCCGGTTACGGCAGGTCGAACACCAGCACCTCGGCGCCGCGCCCGTCGCCGAGCTCCAGCGCCGCGGTCTGCGTGAGCATGAGCGCATCGCCGGCCGCGAGCGCCGTGCCGTTGGCGACGAGCGCGCCGCGCGCCACGTGCACATAGGCGCGCCGGCCCGGCGCGATCGCCAGCCGTGCGCGCTCCGCGCCCTCGAGCAGGCCCGCGTACACGCGCGCATCCTGGTGGATGAGCACCGAGCCCTCCGCGCGGTCGGGCGAAGCGATGAGCCGCAGCCGTCCGCGCTTCTCCTCCGCCAGGAAACGCTTCTCCTCGTACCCGGGCGCGATGCCGTCGACGGCCGGGTGGATCCAGATCTGCAGGAAGTGCACGAGCTCGCTGGCGGAGGCGCTGAACTCGCTGTGCCGCACGCCGGTGCCCGCGCTCATGCGCTGCACGTCGCCGGGGCGGATCGTCGAGCCGTTGCCCAGGGAATCCTTGTGGGACAGCCCGCCCTCGAGCACGTAGCCGATGATCTCCATGTCGCGATGCCCAGCGTGCCGAAGCCCTGGCCTGGCTGCACACGGTCCTCGTTGATCACGCGCAGCACGCCGAACTGGACGTGCGCCGGGTCGTGGTAGTCGGCGAACGAGAAGCTGTGCCAGGACTCGAGCCAGCCGTGCTGCGCGTGGCCGCGCTCGCCGCTGCGTCGGATCTGCTGCATGCGCACCTCCTGCGAGCCGTGGCGCTATTATGCGCGAAAACGCCGCCCGACCGAGGACCGCATGCTGCGCGCGCTGGCCTGGCCCTTTGCACCAACGGTGCTGATGCTGACCGTCCTCGCTGCGCTGCCACTGGCGCTGCTCGAGGGCTCGCTCTTCGGCCTGCCGGGCATGGTGATCCTCGCCTCCCTCGTCTCCAAGTACGCCTACGTGCTGCTCGAGAGCGCCGCGAACGGCCTGGCGGAGCCTCCGCCCCTCTCGGTCGACATGGCGAGCCCGTTCGAGCAGCGGCCGCTGATCCAGCTCGCCCTCGGCATCGCCGTCGCCGTGCTGCTCGCCTGGCTGCCCCGCCCGGCGGGCGCGATCGTCGGCGTGGCCGCCGCGCTGCTGCTGCCCGCATCCATCGGCGTGCTCGGCGCCTCGGGCACGGCCAGCGATGCCGCGAACCCCGTCGTGCTGCTGCGCACGATGGTCGGGCTCGGGCCCCTGTACCTGCTGATCCTCGCCGCCACGGCGCTTGCCACGTTCATCGTGGGCTGGGCCTGGACCGCGCCGCTGTGGGGCATCGCGAGGTGGGCCATCGGCATCGCCTGCCTGTACTCGCTCTTCACGCTGATCGGCAGCGCGTTCCACGCCAGGCGCCTCGAGCTCGGCTTCGAGCCCATCCACAGCCCCGAGCGCAGCGCCGCGCGCGTCACGCTCGAACACGGACGCAACCTCGACCGCTTCCTCGAGGAGGTCTATGGCGGCGTCCGCCTGCACAACTACGCGCGCCGGCGAGCTGCTGGAGGGCTGGGCCGCGCGCGTCGACGACGCCACCGCGGCGCGCGACGGGCGCGAGCTGGTGCGGCGCGCTCGCCTGGAACGACGAACGCGGCCTCGCCCTGCTCGCCTCGCGCGTAGCGGTGCGCCTGCTGCGCGCCGGGAACAACGCGGTCGCGCTCGACATCGTGGCGACCGCATCGCCGGGCGCACCGCAGTTGCGCATGGCCAGCGACGCGGACCAGATGGCGCTGGTGCCCGCGGCGCGCGCCGACGGCCGCCGCGCGCTGGTCGTCGCGCTGCTGGCGAACTTCGAGCGGGATTTCCCGCAGAGCCGGTTCCTCGCGCGCGTGCCGGCGCTGCGCGGAGTGCGCGCCACTGGCGCGCTGGCGGTGCCGCCGGCCGCGGATGCCGCGGGCGCGGCGGCCGCCGCTTTACCGGTGCGTTCGGCCCGCCCATACTCGGCGACCAACTGGTCGTGGAGGTTTCCATGTTGCGGCGATGGATTGCGGCCCTGCTCGTCACGCTGTTCCTGCCCCTCGTCGCGCTGCGCGCTGAGGAAACCGCGCCCGCCGGGGACGGCCCCGCGACGGAGGCGGCCGACCCCGGGATGGAAGCCCTGCGCGCGAAGCTGCGTGCGCTGCACTGGGTGCAGGGACTCCGCCACCGTCGACGCCACGGCGAACTCGAAACTCGAGCTGCCCGGGGGCTACGTGTTCCTCAACGCCGCCGACACGAAGAAGTTCAACGAGCTGAACGAGAACCTCGGCACTGACAAGGAAGTGATGTTCGCCCCCGAGGACCTGCACTGGAGCGCGTTCCTCACCTTCGACGACGAGGGCTACGTCAAGGACGACGAGAAGATCGACGCGCCGGCCCTGCTCAAGGCGCTGCAGGAGAACACCGAGGCGGCGAACGAGGAGCGCAAGCGGCGCGGCTGGGGCGCGCTGCACATCGTCGGCTGGAGCCAGGAGCCGAAGTACAACGCGACGACGAAGCGGCTCGAGTGGGCGACGCTGCTGCGGTCCGACAACGGCGAGGGCATCAACTACTTCACCAAGATCCTCGGCCGCCGCGGCGTCACCACCGTCGTGCTGGCCGCGGCGCCTGGCGACCTCGCCGACGCCTCCGCCTCGCTGAACGCGACGCTCGAGGGCTATACCTTCAACCCTGGCCATACCTATGCCGAGTGGGTCCCGGGCGACAAGGTCGCCGAGTACGGCCTCGCGGGCCTGATCATCGGCGGCGGCGCGGCCGCGGCCGCCAAGGCCGGCCTGCTCAAGGGCCTGTGGGTTCATCGTCGCGGCCTCGCCGCCGGCTGGAAGCTGATCGTCGTGGCCGCCGTGGCCGTCGCGGGCTTCTTCCGTCGCCTGTTCGGGCGCAAGGACCGCGAGGCGGACCGGACCGACCACGGCGCAGTTGCTCGCCGCCGGTCTGGTGCTCGTCTACCTGCTCGATTCGATGCACTTCCTGTGCCTCGACGAGGCCGTGCTGCACGCGCGGCGGCCGCCTCGCCACGCTGTCGTTCGGCTCGGGCTCGGAGCTCGGCGGGCGCCGGCCGTTCCTGCCGAACCCGCTCACGCCGCACCGGCCGGAGTTCCGGCTGCAGCTCGAACTCGCCACGGCGTCCGCTGCCGCGACGCCGGCGGCCGACGTCGATGCGTCGCTGCGCGCAGCGCTCGCCGCGGTCGCCGCGGCCGCGGCCTGTCGGCGGCCTGCGCGCTCCTCTCGGTCGTCGCGGCGCCCGCCGCGCTGCTCGCCGGAAGCGACATCGCGTTCCTCCTCGTCGCGGCCTGCGCCTGGCTGCTGATGCTGGTGGCCGGCGCCCTGGCGCTGCGCGCCCGCGCCGCGCTCGGCCTCGGCACGGGCGAAGTCCTCGGCACGGCCGTGATCGCGCCTAATCTGCCTGCCCTGCGCCGGCAACTTCACCCGGGCGCTGCTCGCACGGCGGCGTCTGGCGCTCGACGCCGCTGCCCTGCTGCAGCTGCCGCTCGCCGACATGGACGAGGCGACGCGTCGCACCGCGCTGCGCACCGCCTTCGCGCGACTGCGGCGGCGGACCGAAGACGGATCCGGGGCCGCGCGCACGCTCGATGCCGAACTCGCCCGCCTCGGCGAGGAGCGCCCATGAGCAACTGGATGGTGCTGGTCGGCTGCGCCGTGATCGGCTGGCTGCTGGTCTCGTTCCTGTTCCGCAAGAAGCCGGATCGATTCGCAGCAGACCTGCTGCCGGCCAGCATTCCGCCGCCGCGCCCCGCCAGCGCGGCGCCGCGCCCATCGACCGTCCGCACCGCGCCGCCGCCGTCCCGCCCGGTACCGCCGTCCCGCCCGGCACCGCCGTCGGGAACCGCGGGCGGCGACACGAACCTCTCCGTCACCTTCCTCAGCCTCAAGTGGCACGAGCTGCTCGGCGTCCCGCAGCACGCCAGCGACGCCGAGATCGACGCCGCCTATTACGCCATCATCGCCGAATTCGACCGCCTCGCCTTCGACCGCAACGCCACCGACGAGCAGAAGCATCGCCGCGCTCGAGCGTCGCCAGGGCGCCGCCGAGGCCTGGCAGTTCATCCGCGCCGCGCGCGGCCGCCGCTGATTCCGCGGCGCCGGCGCCCCGCTATCCGCCGCACTGATAAGGAGGGTTCCCCGATGAGGATGCATCCACGGATCCGCAGCTTCGTGCTGCTGTGCCTCGCCGCGTTCAGCGCCGCCGGCGCGCAGGCGCTCGACCTCAAGCTCGAGGGCAGGACCGCGCTGGTGACCGGCAGCACCGCCGGCATCGGCTACGCCTCCGCCCGCGCGCTGCTGCGCGAGGGCGCGCGCGTGATCGTCAATGGCCGCACCCAGGCCGCCGTCGATGCGGCGATCGCGAAGCTGCGGAAGGAGACCGGCCGCACCGCGCTCGGCTTCGCCGGCGACATGGCGAGCGCCACCGACGCCGAGCGCCTGTACAAGACCTATCCGCAGGTCGACATCCTCGTGAACAACGTCGGCATCTACGCCATGAAGGCCTTCGCCGACACGACCGACGCCGACTGGAACGAGCTCTTCCAGGTCAACGTCATGAGCGGCGTGCGCCTCTCGCGCCTGTACCTGCCCGGCATGAAGGCGCGCGACTGGGGCCGCGTGATCTTCATCTCCAGCGAGAGCGGCCTGCAGATCCCCGTCGAGAGCATCCACTACGGCATGACCAAGGCCGCCCAGATCGCCGTCGCGCGCGGCCTCGCGGAGTCGATGGCCGGCACGCGCGTCACCGTCAACAGCATCCTCCCCGGGCCGACCAGGTCGCGCGGCATGGAGGGCTACCTGGAGCGCGCCGCGGCGGAGGGCCACAGCGAGGCGGAGGTCACCAGGGAGTTCTTCGAGCGCTTCCGGCCGACGTCGGTGATCAAGCGGTTCGAGGAGCCGGATGAGATCGCTTCGCTGGTCGTTTACGTCGCAAGTCCCCTGTCGTCGGGGACGACGGGGGCGGCGTTGCGGGTGGAGGGTGGCGTCGTGAGGAGCGCGTTCTGAGGCGGCGGCGCGGGGGCGGCCGCACGCCCCGCGCACGACCGCCCCTGGAGGGCGTGTCAGGACGAGATCGACGCGACGTCGAACTTCGACCAGACCTCTGGCACGGTGTCGGCGGAATACTCGCGGATGCCCTGCAGGCGGTGCCCGACCGGCTGGAAGCGCCAGCCCAGCTCGCGGCAGGCGCGTTCGTCCCAGCCGGCATCGCCAAAGTAGGTCACGGATTCGAAGGGGGGACCCAGGGCCTGCAGCGCGGCGTCCATGATGTCGACGCGGCGGATCGCATCGTCCGAGGATCGGAGCGGAATCCGCGCCAGGTCGAACCCTGCGCTGCGCAGCTTGTGCGCGGCGGTTGCGCCCCATCCGCCGGTGGCGAACGCCACGGCGTGTACGGGACTGGCCGCGAGCGCCTCGACGAACCGCCGCGCGCCGGGAATCTCCCGGAAGGGGCCGTGAAGCCGGATATGGGTATCGATGAGCGACACGAACGTGGTTCGCACCCGCTCCTCCAGTTCCGCGGTGTGGACGATGCCGTTGTCCGCGGAAATCTCGCGCAGCAGCCCGGCGTCGGTGACATGGACGTAGTCGTTCCAGTCGGCCCGCAGCCGCACGTCGCCCAGCACCGCGCGAATCGCCTCCTCGAACAGGTGGCCGTCGATGACGTCGGACTCGAGCAGGGTGCCATCGATGTCGAAGAGTATGGCGTGCATGGCTGGATTCATCGGGTCCTGGCGGCGCTGGCCCGGCGGGCCGGGGCCTCAGTCCTTCCTGTCGAGGTCGACGGCACGAATGCTCCCGCCCTCGATCGCCCACAGTTTGCCATTGGTCGTCATGACGAACATCGGCAGATGGGCCCACAGGCTCCAGCACACAATGCACCGATGACCCAGGATTTCACCGCGATCGCGCCCTGGTGCTACGCCAGATGCCGGGCAGCCTTCATACTCCGCCCCGATCGGGGCGGCGCCGATCATCGCCTGGCCGCCGATAGAACCGCACGCCGCGACGTTCGAGCGACTTGGCCAGCGCCGTAAAGGCGAGCACCAGCGCGGCGAAGTAGAGCACGAAGACGAGCGCCCCTCCTGCCCTGCTGAACTGGCCGGCGAGCACCGACTGCGGTGATCTTGCCGGCGATGAGCAGCAGGACGAACACGGCCATCAGGGCGAGTCCTGCACGAACGCCGAGCCCGCGCCAGGTCCGATCGGACCCGGTCACGTCGCCGCAGGATGTAGAGCAGCGGGACGACGATCAGGAGCAGCAAGACAAGGCTGCCGCCGCCGATGATGGCAAAGCCCTCCCAGTTCACGACACGTCCCGCGGAGTGCGACGCCCCGCCACCGTGCTTATCGTTGGCTTCCGCACCGGATCCCTCCCCCGCGTCTGCCCGGATCGAGTGTAGCGCGCGCCCGCTCGGCCCTGCTATGGCCCTGCCACGCCCGCCAGGATGTGAAGGTCCATGCGAATGCGACGCCGCTCATCGCGCGGCCCCCACTGCCGCATCAGGCCTTGCGCGGCGTCCTGCGGGACCCGAGGCCCCCGCTCCGCCACCCAGCGCTGCGTAGCGGACCAGGTCCCCACATAGGCCAGCCATTCATCGAAGGTCCAGGCCAACTCCATGGCGATCGCCGGCGCGTCCAGGCGTACGAACGGGAACGGCACGTTGCGGTAACCGTCCCAGAGCCAGCGATTCTCCCGCGCCCAGTAGGGCTCGAGCGGGTGGAGCACCACCGATCGGAACGCCGCATCAAACTCCGGGTCCACGAGCATCCAGTCGTAGCCCCAGGCAACGAAGACACCGCCGGGCTTCAGGACACGGCGCACTTCGCGGAAGAAGCGCTCGAAGTCAAACCAGTGCAGCGTCTGGGCGACGCACAAGGCATCGAACGATGCAAGTGCGAAGCCCCGCATGCAGCTACAGTTCAGTTCCCGTTTCGCCAAGGACCTCGATCGTTCTAGCGTCACCCATGCCCTTGGCGATTTCCAAAGCCGTTGCACCTCGAAAACGCAGCTTCGAATAGTTGACGCCCGACCTCTTCATAAGGCGAATGCCGGCCACGTCCTGGCTCATGACAGGAAGCAACGCCACCGGAACACCCATGGGTCCGACCGACACATCGGCTCGAGCACCGAGAGCGAGCAGGCGCCTCGCGGCCTGCAAATCGCCCGCCTGCAGGGCGATCGCCAACGCCGTCAAATTGCCATTGTCCGGCTGATCGATGGATTCGCCCTGCTCGACCAGTCGCCGGGCGGCGCCCAGCGTCCTGTCGCCGGTCGCGAGGACATACAACGTTCGGGCACTTGCCGGCATGTAGACGCGGGCCCGATTAAGACTCTCGGGAGCCGTCGGGCCGCGATCCTCCGCCCACTTTACGTAGTACGCCAGCCCCAGGATATCGCGGGTCGACAGAGCATCGCACGTCTCATTTATTGCACGACTCGAAATGTCAATGGCCGCCTGCGGATTCCCCCGCACCTGAAGCAGGAACTGCGCATATTCCGCGCTGTAACAGCTCCGCGCGCCAAATTCGGCCAAGCGCTGCTTGTACAGGGACTCAAGCTGATCGGTGTCGTTCTTCCGTTTGAGCAGATCCAGGGCGCGCTCAAAAGCATAGGCACGAGCGCGGTCATAGGTGTCGTGCGTCATCGGATGGGCGATGGCTTTGCGGTACATCGCGATCGCCTCGTCCGGCCTACCTTGCATGGCGCGCATGTCTCCCCAGTTGCTCCACAACCAGAGGTTTTCGCTGCTTGCTGTCTCTGCTTCGCGAAATAGTGATTCGGCCTTGCCGAAATTCCGTTGATTGGCCTGGACGTAGCCAAGCAGAATCTTTGCGTTCATGCTTTGCGGGTTGATTTGCAGTGCAGAAGCCAACAACCCTTCGGCTTCGTGCAGGCCCTGCCGGCTCCAGTTAAGTTTCATTGCCGCCCTGGCGAGTTCAACATAGGCCGCGTCGAATCGCGGGTTCAAGTTGATGAGCCTTTCCAGGGCGTACTTGGCGGTGGTCAATTCATTTTCAGTTCCGTTATCAATCAGGCCAATGGCATACTTGAGGTTCTCCTCCTTGCTCTGGTACGCAATCTGCTGCGCCAAGGCATAGGTCGCCGTGTTCGGCCAGTCGATGCGCTGATCAACCTCCTGAGTGGCGATCACGTGCTCCTGGGTCGCTCCGCGCCTGAAAAGTACCGCCTTCACGTTGATGGTCGGTACGTCGTAACCTGGGTGGCGTATGTCCACAGTCTGGTGGTGTCGGCCGCGTGTCGCCTCACCCAGGTCAGTCAGGTAGCCGTCGGCTGAGAATCCCGCTGATGAAGCGCCCGCCTGCGGAGTGAGCTCCAGCCTCAATTCCAATTCGGCAGGTTCGCCCGTGTAGAAATAGTCAATTTCGGCAACCCATGACCCGGCAGGGTTCTGGGTTACAGTCAGGCGGTTGATTGCATTGCGACCCGGAAGCGGGGCAAGGACCGGGAGGTTTGCAGGAGACGTTGGCTCACCGCCGGGCCCGTGGAATTTCAGGGCAACGGCGCCTACGACGACGAGGACCAATATCCCCATCAGCATGCGTGATCGTCGGGCTGCTGCCATGGCTTTATCCTCCATCGATGCCACAAGCACTACAATTATCGGCCTTGGAATTCCGGCGGCTTTCGTGTGCGGTCACAGATTTGGACGATGCACTCCGACCTGAGTGTGCAAGTTGCGTTGAACTGAGGCACCGGCAACACCCAAGGCGATTCATGGGATCCGCGGCCGCCAACGTCTCAACGGCGCACCCAACGTCGAAGCCACGGGGACACCTCCTGAAGGCAAACCGACCGCAGTGGACAATGCGAGGACCGGGCAGGTGATCAGGTGGCGCGTCATTGGCTCCTGGGGTCCACCGACCGCAGGATCCGGCGCGCGCGGGCATTCAGCAAGCAATCGCCTGCGATTTCCATTTTCTGCTCCGCAACTTTTTTGCTCGCCGACCGGCAGAGGCGCCCAGCCCCGCTGGCTTCCAGACGTCTATTCGACGTACAGGTCCACGATTGCCATGGTGCGAGCAGCATTCGTGTACACCGTCACTTCGCCTCCGTGCTCGAACTCCGGCGGTGTCGTGACGTAATAATCCGAGACATCAAAGTGGCGCTGGCCCGTCGCGAGGTTGACGTAGCCGTCGTTTCCATCCCATTTGTAATGCTGGAAGCGATATCCGCCCAGCAGCTTGCCAAAGTCGCGCGAATTGAGCGTGATCACGCAATTCGATGATACGTCTGTGAGGAGCAGGGCGTGTTCACAGTCCACGACCCACATCGATCTGGGTGGTCCGGACAGATTCAGCCAGTCGGCCACCCTGTAGCGGCGCCCGAATACGGTGTCATACGACCAACCTGCGAGAATTGCCGCCGGTATCAGCCCGAGGAATACGTAGCGTACCCATGGCCAACGCTGGGGCTCATGCGTCACCCTCGCCTGCCGCCGCCGGCCCAGGGAGTCCTGTACCTGCACGACGATAGACAGCAGCAACGCCGCCACGACGAACGCGAAGAACAATTCGAAGGCCATCGCCTGGTCATCCTGACGAAGCTGCCCGTGCCGCGATCATTCACCTTTCGGGCCCAGAGTTTCAATAGCCAAGGACTGGCTACCGCCGGGCCAGAGCCCGCAAGAGGAGTCCGCGACGGAATCTCCGAGCATCGGGTGCCGCCCGCAGCACCCCTCCTCCCCCGCCACGCGCCGCCACGCGCACCACCCGGGTGGTCCTGCGCGGCCCGGAAGGTTTTTCCGCGCACATGGCACCAAGCCGCCGCTCGCAGCTTCGCCAGACCGCGATGCCACGTCCGCCACTCCGGCCCATTTCAATGGCACCGGCGGCGGCCCCGCGTCGAGCCCATTACATCATTCGAGTGCGCGGAAAAATCCGCCCGGGCCGCGCAGGGCCGCCCGGGCGGTGCGCGCCGCGACTAGCTCGCCGCGCTCTCTTCTTCCCCGACGCTCCCGCCTTCCTCCACGTCCCCCACGCCGCCGCCCACGTCCATGAAGCTGCGCCGCTCCAGGCTGTCGCCGCGCTTGCGGCGATGGGCGTGGGCCGCGAAACCCGTGCCCGCGGGGATCAGGCGGCCGACGATGACGTTTTCCTTCAGGCCGCGCAGGTCGTCCTTCAGGCCGCGAACCGCGGCTTCGGTCAGCACGCGGGTGGTCTCCTGGAAGGAGGCCGCGGAGATGAACGACTCGGTCGCGAGCGAGGCCTTGGTGATGCCGAGCAGCAGCGGCTGCAGCACCGCCGCCTGCTTGCCTTCGCCCTTGGTGCGGTCGTTGATGTCGAGCGCGCGCGAGCGGTCGAGCTGCTCGCCGCGCAGCAGCGCGGTCTCGCCCGTGGACACCACCTCGGTCTTGCGCAGCATCTGGCGGATGATCACC